>JAJEAR010000005.1 GCA_022822665.1 Alphaproteobacteria bacterium
AATGCGTCATATTATAATAGACACGCCCGGCGCGAAAATCAAGGGAAATTCGCCGTCGAACCCGGCAAATTCGTCACTTTTTCAACCGATTGAGGGCGGCGCGGGGAGGCTGACCAAGGTCGTGGGGTCAGGAAGTCTGAATTTTCTGCCGGCTATCATATCGATGGGAATCTGGGGTTACGCCGTTGGGACCGTTAATATTGCGGCGTCGATCGTTGCGGCGATAGCGTTTGCTATTGTTGTGGACGATACGATCCATATTTTGTCCCACTATGTAAAGTCGCGGGCGGATGGTGAGTCGCCAGTTGGTGCCATTTCGACGGCTTTAAATGTGGTTGGAAGACCACTGCTGAGCACGACGCTGATTTTTTCGATAGTGTTCTTCGTTTTTGCCGTATCGGGGCTGCTGACCAATCAGACACTTGGGTTGCTGGTTGGAATGACGGTCGTGATTGCGCTCGCTGCCGACTTCTTCCTGTTTCCCGCGCTTCTCTTGGCATTCGACAAGACCAGAGAGTGACGAGCAGGCGTTGGACGCCGCGCCTTGTAAGCGAGTGCATGACTTGAAAGTCACCGCCAGGTGACAAGATCAGTATGTGGTGCGTGCACCGGAGACCTGGAGTGGGGTCTGGGCGGGTTGCGATGTATCTAGTGGCGTTGTCGTGGGGTCGGTACTCTTGGGGCAAGACATACCAGGGAGCTTCCCGACCAGGTTCCGGAGGTGTGCCTTGGACCGACAAGGCCGCTGTCGAATGGCGCGAAAGGGAAAACAGTGGCGGGTGGTTGTTCTTGGGGCTTGCGAAGCGCTAGGCCCCGCAGAGGCCCGATACGTTTGACAGTTCAGCAGGAAAAGCCCTTGATCGTTACCCGTCAAGGGCGGAGTGCCAGATTGCGCTCCGATGGCACAGAGCGGTATTTTGTCGCCGAAACGGGGCCGGCGCGGCGGACAATGTGGTCGACCACCTCCAGCGTGAAGTGGAGAGACATGGCGGTGACGGCCATGCGCGAGGCGGACATGCGGTTCGACGGGTGGGTGGAGATTGTTCCAGCGCCTGTCCTGGCGACGCGCGCCCGGATGACAGGCGCCCCCTGGGCGCGCCTGACACTGTGCCTTTCGTTGCGGCGGTTCGGACCGACGCCGAAGCCCTTCCTCCTGTGTGCAAGGTCACGTCCCCCGGCCAGAGGCTGCCGCAAGGCTGAGACGGTGCGCTGCGCCATAGGTCAGCCGATACAGGCAGCCGAGTGCGCGGCCAGGATGATCCCGACGACCTGGCCACGAGCCTCCGAGCCGTTTGAACACTGCTTCCCCGGCTTTGACCAGCGACGCCAACGCAGCACCGGGATCTCGCGATTCGTCCACGGCTACGATCCGGTGCCGGCCGATGTTCGGGGACAAGAACGAGCCGTAATGTCCAGGAATGGGGCGTTGTTGCCATGAAACCGAGGCACGTGTTGAGCATACCACAAGAGTTCATCACGATGATTCTCAACGAACAGTCCGGCTATTTTCACCAGGTAGAGGGCTGGACGTTGAACTGCGCCACCATCGGCGCTGTTCTGGCCGATCTGTCCCTGAAGTCACGCGTTGACACAGATGAAGAAACGATATTCCTCTTGGATTCGACCAAAACAGGAGATGACGCACTGGACTTGTGCCTGGCAGAGATCGCGTCCAATCCCAGTCCGCAAGAACCGCGATACTGGATTGAGCGACTTTCTGTTCATTCGGAAGATATTATCGACATTACCTTGAATCACCTGGTTCACCTGGAAATCATGACACACCATGAAGGTGGTTTTTATACAACAAATCATTGCGATTGGTATGCGGAACTGCTACAATATCCCAATAGCGAGACTGTAGGAAAGTACATCAATTCGAGAATTCAAAGAGTGGTGTTCACCGACAGTATCCCAGATCCAAGGGACTCTCTGATAATCGGTCTCCTGAATGCGTGCGACGTTACCAACTTGATTTTCGATGAATTGGGGGAGGAACAGGAACAGAGAATTGAGTTGATTTGTAAGATTGAGAAAATCAATCGAGTTATTTCTACGACAGTCAAACAAGTCGCAGTTGCACCAACATTGCAGCACTCTCCCATTACAAAACCAATTCCGAAGATCCCTCTGACGAGCGTTATACTGAATCGACATCTGTGGGACAGGAACCTGCCGGCTCTGTTTGCAAACCTTGCTGAGCGATACGGCCCGGTTTTCCAAATGGGCTTGCCGTTTCAGAAGCCGCGGATATTCCTGGCCGGGCCTACAGCAAATCATTGGGTACGCCGAAACTCTCGAAGGTTCATGACATCGGGAAACTATTTCCGCGAAATGGAAATGCTCTGCGGCGCAAACAATTTACTCCCGTCGATGGATGGAGCCGAGCATTTTCGGATGCGGAAGCTGATGGTGAAAGTTTACTCCAATGCAAATTTCTATGAAAGGCTGGACGACATGCTCCAGCTGACTCGCCAATTCATGGTTGACCAGAAGTGGCAAGAAGGCTCTGAACTGGAAGTGCAGCGAGATACCCGACTGTTAACCAACTTCCAGATGTTCAAGGTCCTCCTTAGTACGGACGCCCAAGACCTGTTTGAGGACCTGGTCAAGTGGAATGAAAGGGCGCTGCTCTGTTACGTCGCAGATTTTCTGCCAAAGTTCATGGCGCACACTCCTGTCATGAATCGCCGTTTTCGGCGTTACGCGGAGCTGGCACGCCGTATCGAGCAAAACCACTTGCCCATTCAGCGCACGGACGTCGTCCGGGAACTGGCGGACGAGCTGATTGCCTTGCATAACAGCGATCCGCAGTTCATACCTGAGCAGAACCTGCTGTTCATGCTGGCGGCAACTCCCGTGTTTCAGAGCATTTACCTTGGAGATATGTTAGGATTTATTCTTTTTGAAATGGCACGGCATCCTGATGTTGCTGCTCGAGTGCGCGAAGAAGCAAACCAGATTTTCTCCGATGGAGATCCAAGCAAGGATGAATTCACTCCGGACCAGTTTGATGTTTCCCGGCGTTTTATCATGGAATGTCTTCGATTGTATCCAATTATCGGTGTGAGTCTTCGCAATGTCGCGAATTCTTGTATCGTGGAGAATCACTCCTTGCCGCTCAGGGAAAAGATATACATCGTGCAGTCTGCGGCACACTATATGAGTGATTGCTTCGCGGAACCATTTAAGTTCGATATTGACCGGTATCTGGCCCCGCGCAATGAACACAACGATCCCGGATATGCGCCGTACGGTCTGGATGCGCACAAATGTGCGGGACGAGCGTGGATGCATTTGCATTTGACGGTTACGATGTTGCTTATGGCCTATTACTTTGAGTTCGAACCACTGCCCAAGAACTATAGACTGAAGATCGAACCTTTTCCGGCATTGTCGGTTACCAGGAAACTCAGGTTGCGCATCGGGAGGCAGTTGCACGAGTTTCCGGCGTGAGCACGGGGCTTCCCCGCGGGCCTGACCGTAAACCGGCACTGGTTGCGGGCGATCTGCGTCCGCCGCCCGGAACCGGGCGTCTCACATGAGCGCCGTTTCGTTGGGGCAGTATGACATAGCGATAGTGGGTGCGGGCCCGGTGGGAACCCTTTGCGCGCTCGCCCATGCGCGCAATGGCGCCCGTGTGGCTCTTTTTGAAGGGAATCCGAGGGCTCAGGAGCGAATGGCGGGCGAGTGGCTGCATCCCCCCGCTGTACGGGTCCTGGGAAGGGTCGGGATCGGTGTCGAATCCTTGCCGGACAGCACCGAGGGCAGGGGGTTCGCGGTATTTCCGGAAGATGGTTCGGAACCGATAGTCCTTCCCTATTGGGGCGAGTCCCGCGGCCTGGCGTGCGAGCACGTTTCACTCGTCGCGAGGTTGCGCCACGCTGTCGAGAACGAAGCGGACATCGACTTTATTCAGCCCGCACGCGTCAGTGCGGTCGACGACGAGCGGGTCACCTTTGGGCTTGACGGCGAAGATCGGTCCCTGACTGCCGGGCGGATCGTCGGCGCGGATGGCCGCGCCTCGATCGTTCGTCGATCATTGGGGCTGTCGGTCAGCCCGCTGCTTTGTTCGATGATGTTGGGGGTCACCTTGAGGGGCGTAAGCCTGCCCCTGGAAGGCTACGGGCACGTAGTGCTGGGCGGGCCGGGTCCAATCCTCATGTATCGCCCGGCGAAAGACACTGTCCGGGTCATGGTCGATGTTCCGCATCACTGCTGGACGCCGCGGGACCGGGTCGGCTTCCTGTCGGAGGCCTATTCCGGATTGTTGCCGGAGCCTCTCGGGTCCGCCTTCGTCGATGCGTTGCGGACGGGGAGTTTCAAGGTCGCGACCAATCAGTTGAGACTTCGTGCCTCCTACGGAAACTCGCGGCGCGTGCTTATCGGCGATGCGGTCGGGCATTATCATCCCATGACGGCGGTGGGAATGACGCTCGGTTTTGGCGAAGCGCTCGCGCTCGCCGAAGGCGGAGAATTTCGCGACTTCGTCACCAGTTGCTTCCGAGCGACCAGCAGTCCGGAAATCCTCGCGATGGGACTCTACGAGGTGTTTGCCGATCATCGGACCGAGGCGATGACGGTCAGACAGGCGATCTACCGGGGTTGGCGGGCAAGTACCGCGTATCGCGACTACACCATACGGATCCTCGCCTGCGAGAACCGGTCCGCGGTTGGGTTCGGCCTTGCATTTTGCTCGACAATGGTTCGCGCGGTCGTCGGGGAAATCATGCTACCCCGCCGCTCGCGTGCTTCGAGTCGGACCCGACACACCTTTCTTGCCCTTGTTGTTCGCCTCTGGTGGCTCCTGCGCGGTGTCCTGCAGCTGCGCAAGGCGAAAAGGGCTGGCCATGAGAAGTATGAACCGCCGCGTGACGCGTTGGCCCGCGCATTTCTGACTTCCATGTCGCCGATAGTCGGAAAACCGAGCACCGCGCGCTCCAGCGAAATGACACCCTCCGATGCCGGGCCGGCACTGAAGAACGCAGCGGCACGCCTTCTCGATCTCCAGAACGAAGACGGCAGCTGGGAAGGCGAGATGGTCTGGTGTCCCATGCTGACGGCGCAATATGTGCTGCTGCATCACATTATCGAGCGGCCACTCGAGCCCGGCCGCCGCCAGCGGGTGCTGCGCTCCTTCGAACGGACCCGGTTGGAAGGTGGCGCATGGGGCCTGCACGAGCACTCGCCGCCCCATCTGTTCGTCACCACCCTGGTCTATGCCGCAGCGAGATTGCTCGGCGTCAGTCGCGACGATCCGCTGGTCGAGCCGGCCCGGCAGTTCATCCAGGCCGAGGGAATCCTCGGCATTCCGAGCTGGGGCAAGTTCTGGCTGGCACTCCTCAACCTCTACGACTGGCGTGGTGTAAATGCCGTTCTCCCGGAACTGTGGCGCCTGCCGCGCCGGATACCCCTGCATCCCTCGAACTGGTACTGCCACACCCGTCTCATCTACATGGCGATGGCGGCGGTTTACGTGCGCCGTTTCCAGGTGCCCGTCACACCCGAAATCGCGGCGTTGCGGGAAGAACTGTTCCCCGGGGGCTTTGCGAACGCCGACTTCTCCGCTGCCCGCAACCGCCTGCGCGAAGCCGACCTCTTTGCCCGGCCGGGCAGATGGCTGAAAGTCGGATACGCGATCGCGCGGCTGTATGACCGGTTCCACGCGAGGCGCCTGCGCGCCCAGTGCGTCGAGGCAATACTGCGGCGCATCGAATGGGAACTGCAGACCACCAGCCATACCAGCATCTCCCCGGTCAGCGGCCTGCTCAACATCCTCGCCCTGTGGTTGCACGATCCGGGCCACGCCGACTGCCGCCAGGCGCTCGAAAGACTGGACGGCTGGATCTGGGAAGACGAGGACCGGGGCGCACGGGTCGCCGGCGCGCGAAGCGCCTCGTGGGATACCGGATTCGCCCTGCAGGCGCTGGCGGCGGCGCCGGAGGCGGACGGCGTCGAAGACGCTCTGCGGCGCGGCGCCGATTTCCTGCTTGCGCACCAGATCGCCGCCAGCTTCGACGGGTTCCGCGAAGCCTATCGGTCCGACCCGAAGGGCGGCTGGTGCTTTGCCGGCGGCTGGCACGGCTGGCCGGTGAGCGACTGCACGGGGGAGGCGGTACTCGGAATAGTCGCGGCCGGGCGCGCCGCCGGGAATGCGACGGCGTTGAGCGATGCGTCCGCGTTCATGCTGCGCAGCCAGAACCGCGACGGCGGTTTCGGCAGCTACGAGGCGCGACGCTCGGCGTTCGGCCTGGAATGGTTGAATCCGGCGGAGATGTTCGGCGATTCGATGACCGAGCATTCCTTCGTCGAATGCACCGGTTCCTGCGTTGCGGCGCTTGCCGCTTCCCGGAAGACAGGCCCACGATCGGCAGACCAGGACATCGCAAACGCCATCGCCCGGGCCGATGCATGGCTCCGCCGGACCCAGGCTGGCGACGGGCCCTGGCGCGGCGTATGGGGCGTTCAGTTCATTTACGGAACCTTGTTCGGAGTCCGGGGCCTGCTTGCAGCTGGAGCTCCTGCCGGCGACCCCGCGCTACGCTCGGCCTGCCGCTGGCTGCTGGAGCGCCAGAGACAAGACGGGGGATGGGGCGAACACCACAGCGGCTGTCTGAGCGGTCGCTATGTTCCGCACCGGGAAAGCCAGGTTATCCAGACCGCGTGGGCGCTGATCGCACTCCTTGAGGCAGGCGAAACGGACTGGACCGCAATTTCCAGGGGCGCCGGCTTCCTGCTTGATACGCAGGAAGCAGACGGGACCTGGCCCAAGCAGGACATGGCTGGCGTTTTTTTCCGTACGGCGCTTTTGGATTACGTGCTCTACCGCCAGTACTTCCCCCTTCACGCGCTTGGTCTGTACCAACAGCGTCGCCGGAAGCGCCTGGGGTTCGTCGAGAGCTAAGGCGCACCCGGCGGCGGATGGCGAGGACGGCGCGGCGGAACTCGATGGTGGCCGGAACGGGCACCTCCATGTCACCCGGCAGCTTGCAAACTCGGCCGGCACCATCGTCGTCGAGGACCTGGATACGTCCCGCACGACGAGGAGCGCGAAGGAAATGGCCGAGGGGCCGGGGCGGAACGTGAAGGCAAGGGCCAGGCTCAACCGGGAGATCCTCACCACCGGCTGGGGTGGCCGGCGTCGCATGGTGGAATACAAGGCGTACTGGGTGATTCCGGTCGATCCCCGCTACACCAGCCGGACCTGTGCGGCCTGTGGACATGTCGATGCCCGCTCAAGGCGCGCCCGGGCATTCGAGTGCGTGGCCTGCGGCCACGCGGATCACGCGAACCCGAACGTGGCCCGCATCATCCGGCGTCAGGGACCGGCGCTGCTGCACGGCGGGGAGCGTTCGGGTCTGCCGACTCCCGCGAGCCGTGAAACGGATCGGGAGCTTGCAGCATGACGCTGTCAACTTTTCGACAAGAGCCCCATTATAGTGTCATCGACCTGTCCGCAACGGAGGATAACGCCGGTGGCCGTTGACATCGAATTCAGTGACCTGTTCCGTCCCGAGCTGCCGGTACCGGCCGCACGCTGGTCCGGTTTCCCGCGCTACAATTTCGTCGGCGGGCACAACGACAGCGCCAGCGTTCCGGTTGACGACATGATCCAGGCGGTCTCGGACGTCTTGGGTCGCGAAGGTCATACCCTTGCCACCTATGGCCTGCAGAGCGGCCCGCTCGGCTACCGGCCGCTGCGCGAGTTCGTCGTGCGCAAGCTGGCCGAACGCTGCGGCATGTCGGTCTCCGCCGACGCGGTGCTGATCACCTCGGGGTCGAACCAGGCCCTGGAACTGGTCAACACCGTGCTGTGCGCCCCGGGCGACACGGTTCTGCTCGAGGAGTTCAGCTATGGCGGGGCCATTTCCCGTCTGCGCAGCAGGGGTGTCACCCTCGCCGGGGTTCCGATCGATTCGCACGGCATGAGGATGGATGCCCTTGCCTCGATGCTGGCCGATCACGCCGCCCGGGGCTCCAGGGTCAAGTACATCTACGTGATTCCCACGGTCCAGAACCCCGGCGGCAGCGTCATGCCGGTCGACCGGCGACGCGAGTTGCTGCGCCTGTCGGCCGAGTACGGGGTGCCGATCGTCGAGGACGAGTGCTATGCCGATCTCACCTGGGACCAGCAGCGCCCGCACGCGATCGCGTCGCTCGACGGCGCCGGGAACCGGGTCATCCACGTCGGGTCGTTCTCGAAGACGATCGCGCCGGCGCTCAGGGTCGGCTACGTGACCGCGGAGCAGCCGGTAATCGCACAGATGGTGGCCTGCAAGAGCGACGGTGGAACCGGTGCGCTGGAACAGATGATGCTGGCCGAATACTGCAACACCCGGTTCGACACCCATGTCGAAAACCTCGTGGGCACGCTCGAGTCCAAGCTCGACGCCCTGGTTGACGCGCTCGGCGAGGAGTTCGGCGCGACGGCCGAATTCGAACGTCCGACCGGGGGCATCTTCCTGTGGGTCACCCTGCCCGACGTCGTCGACACCCGGGTGCTGGCAACGGAGGCGGCGGCGGCAGGGGTCGCGCTCAACCCGGGTCCGGAATGGTCCGCTGATCCCGAGGCCGCACGCTCCAGGCTGCGGCTGTGCTTCGGACACCCGGAGGCGGCGGAGATCCGCGAGGGAGTGCGCATCCTCGCCGACATCTGCCACCGCACCTTCGGAGTGCCGGTGCGCAGCGGCAATGTCGCCCGCGGCTGACAGGTGGCCCTACCTCCGGGCGACGTGATCGCGAAGGGGACCTTTCGCCGGATCGTCTGGCCGTTCGCCGTTGTCGAGACCCTGGTCTGGGCCTGCTACTACTACTCCTTCCCGGCGCTGCTGCCGACCTGGGAGGCCGAACTCGGATTCTCCAAGGCGGTCCTGACCGGCGCCTTCACCCTTTCGCTCACGGTATCGGCGGTCCTCGCACCGGTGGCCGGGCGCCTGATCGACCGCGGATACAGTCGCGTGGTGTTTGCCGGCGGCGCCGCGCTCGCGGCGGTCCTGCTGCTGCTGCTCTCCCAGGTCCGCGACGTGTGGCAGTTCTATGTGATCTGGTTCGCCCTCGGCGTGGCCATGTCGGGCACGCTGTACGAGGCCTGCTTCACGATCCTGACCCATTGCCTGGGCGCACGGGCGCGCCGCGCCATCACCATGGTCTCGCTTGCCGCCGGCTTTGCCGGAACGGTCTCGTTCCCCAGCGCGCATTTCCTCACGCAGTTCCTGGGCTGGCGCGGTGCGATCGTGATCTTTGCCGGGGTGGTGGTCGTGGTCTGCATTCCGCTCATCCTCTACGGGTGTCACCATGCCGCGCGGGTCGCACCCGCAATCGCCCGCCCGCCGAGCGCCAATCCGCGCGCCGCGGCACGGGCGGTGCGCACGGTGACCTTCTGGCTGCTCGCACTGAGCTTCACCAGCATCGCGCTCGATCACACCCTGCTGGTGAGCCACCTGCTGCCAATCATGGCCGACCGGGGCCTGGCCGTCGGAACCGCGGTGGCGGCGGCCTCGATGATGGGCCCGATGCAGGTTGCCGGAAGGCTCCTGATGCTCTCGGTCGAGCACCGGGTCTCGACCCGGATGATCTGCTGCACATGTTTCGTGTCCATGGGCCTGGCGGGCACCGCACTCTATCTCGCCGGGATGGCGCCCGGCCTGGTCATCGTCTTCGTCGCCCTGCAGGGGTCGGGCGCAGGCGTGCTGAGCGTCATCCGTCCGACCGCGGTGGCCGAACTGCTCGGGCGCACCGACTTCGGGGTGACGGCGGGGTTGCTCGCGATCGGCTTCGTCGGCGGATCGGCCGTCGCGCCCATCCTCGCATCCCTGATCTGGCAGGTCGGCGGCTATGACCTCGTGATCATCCTCACCATGATCGTGCCCCTGGTCGGACTGACCTCGGCGCTGGCGGCCTGGAGGTTCCGCCCGCGCGACGCGGCACTGACCGGTTGATCAGGACACCGTGTTGCGCGGGATGTCGCGGAACGGCCGGTCGGTGTCGAACCGTGTCTCCTTGGGCATGCCGAGCACCCGTTCGGAGATGATGTTCTTCTGGATCTCGTCGGTTCCCCCGGCGATGGACGCGGCGGGAAACGAGACCAGGATCTCGGCGATGGTGCCGTCACACGGCCCGTCCGGTCCCGCGAGCATCGCGTCCGCGCCTGAAACCATGGTGTGAACCCGTGCCGCGAGCCGCGCGACATTGCTCGACGCAAGCTTGCCGAGCGATCCCTCCGGTCCCTGGGGCCGTCCACGTTGCTGCGAGGTCCGCGCCCGCATGGCCGTCCATTCGGCGGACTTGTGCATGATGAGCAGACGCGCGATCTCCTGGCGGATCACCGGATCGCGGATGGCCCCGGTCTCGTGCGCGCGCGGCATTACCAGATCGACCCTGCCGGCGCGTTGCGGATACCAGGAATAGGGGGCCATCGCGGTGCGGATCTCTTCCTGCGCCTCCTCGTAGATGCGTCCGGTTCCGGGCTGACCGGCGCTGCCCCAGCTGCGAAGTGAGTCGGCTGCGCGGCGTTCGTGCATGAGAGTGGTGGTCGCGACGTTCCATCCCTCGCCGTTGGCCGCAACCTGGAACTCGGGCAGCACCTCGGCATCGGTCAGGAACACCTGGTTGAACGAGGCGTGTCCGTTCATCTGCCTGAGCGGGTGCGCTTCCACGCCGGGCTGCTGCATGTCGAGGATGAAGTAGGACAGTCCAGAGTGCTTGGGGACATCAATGTCGGTTCGTGCCAGCAGCAGGCCCCAGTGCGCCTTGTGGGCGCTGGTGGTCCACACCTTCTGGCCGTTCACCACCCACTTGTTGCCGACCATGACGGCACGCGTGGTCGCACCCGCAAGATCCGAGCCGCTGCCCGGTTCGCTGAACAGCTGGCACCAGACATCCTCGCCGGTGATGATCCTGCGCAGGAACTTCTGCCGATGCAGGTCGGAACCGTGTTCCAGGATCGTGGCGGCCGCCAGCATGCGAATGCCGCTGCGGGTCACCTGCAGCGCTCCGAACCTGTCGAACTCGGCATCGACCAGGGGGGTGAAGCCGACCGGGAGGTCGCGCCCGTACCATTCCCGCGGCCAGTGCGGCATGCCCCAGCCGGAGTCGGCGAGCATGGATCGCCATTCGACCAGTCCGCGTTCCGGGTCCCAGTTGTCGGCCAGCCACCCGCGCAGTTCCTCCAGGGTCTCCTGCTCACGAAAGTCGGTCATGCCGGATCTCCCCTCAGTCCTGCCAGTGTGCCACCAGCCGCTCCCGGTGTTCGGCCGATGATCCGAGAAACACCTCCGATACCTTGGCCCGCTTGAACCACAGGTGGGTGTCGTTGTCCCAGGTGAACCCGATGCCGCCGTGCATCTGGACGGCATGGATCGCGGTCTGCACGTAGGCCTCTCCGGCTCCGGCCTTGGCCAGCGAAGCAAGCGCGACCACCCCGTCATCAGCCTCGTCGTGGGCAGCCGCTGCGTAGTATGCCGCCGACCGCGCCAGCTCGACGTCGAGCAGCATGTCCGCCGCCTTGTGCTTGGTCACCTGGAAGGACGCGATCGACCTGCCGAACTGCATGCGCATTCCGACGTAGTCGAGGGCGTCGGCACGCAGCCGCTCGGCACCGCCGACCATCTCGTTGGCAAGGCAGATCGCGGCGCGCGCGAGCACCTGTTCCATCGCCGCCGCGGCCGCCCCCGGCAGCGGTTCCGCCTCGACACCGTCGAAGACGAGGCGCGCGATCCTGCGGGTTTCGTCGATGGACTGCAGCGCCCGACGCTCCAGTCCCGGGGCGTCGCCGCGCACCAGGTGCAGGGATAGACCGTCGGTCCCGGTGGTCCCGGGCGTGCGGGCCAGGACCACGACAAGGTCGGCGGCCTGTCCGTCGAGCACGTAGCTCTTGGTACCGTGGAGCGTGCCGTCGCCGCGGGCCTCGAGGGCGACGCCTTCGATATCCCAGCGACCGTCATCCTCGCAGAAGGCCAGGGTGGCGACCGTCTCTCCCGACGCGATGTTTGGCAGCAGGGTCTGTTTCTGCTGTTCGGACCCCGCGAGCTCGATCGCAGATGCCGCGAGGACGGCGGTGGCGAAATAGGGAGAGCAGACCAGCGCGCGTCCCATTTCCTCCAGCGCAATGCACTGCTCGGCAAGACCGAAGCCCTGACCGCCGTAGGCCTCGGGGACCGCGATCGCGGCCAGGCCGAGCTCGCTGTTCATCCGGTTCCAGCCCTCGCGTTCCCAGCCCTGGTCGGTGGCCATGAGACGGCGGACCTCGGTGGTCGGCGAGCGGTCCTCGAAGTACCGGCGCAGCACGTCGCGGAACGCCTCCTGCTCCTCGGAAAATCCGAATTTCATGCGTCCACCTCGCAGCAAGCCCCGTCCTTCGGGGCGGGGATGAATGCGGTGCCGCCTGATCCATGCATGTGCGCTCTCTCCCTGTTCCGGACCATGCCGGGCGAGGCCGTCGCCGGGCTGAGTGTTTCGGCAGTTCCCGCGGGAGATGCCCTGACCAGTGCCGCCTGCCGTGCAGACAGTGAAGCAGCCGGAGGCGTGCTCCGCACAGGCCGCGAGAATATATTCGGCGATCTGGCGCTGCAACTCGGGGGCCGCGGCCCTATACCCCCTGCCGCCGTCTCCGTGTGCGCCACCGCCTGCCCGGTCAAGGCGATGAACCCTGGTCCGGGCTCCGTCTCCAGTTACGGGTCTTTCGCCAGCGTGCCCTGTCGGTGTGCGCAGGGTGAACCGCGCACCCGGCAGGAAGACGAGCACCTGGCCGGACGAGGCGGTCAGACCACCGGTCCGTCCGGCCGACTCGGCGGGGGGAGATCATCGATCCGGACCTCTAATCTCATGCAAAACTTTTATTTCATGAAATTCTCCACATAATTTTGTTAAAATATTGATCAAAGAGTTATTTTACTTGTGGTTTCGTGAAAGCTGGTGCCTTCCCGTCCACACCCCTCCGCCGATGCCTCCCTGCGTCCGGAGGAAGAGGCCACCCCACTGCCGGAACACCCCGGACCACGCCACCCTTGTGACAAGAGCGCCGCAACAGGGAATGCACGCTCCCTCACGCAACCAGGCAATCAAGCCGGATAGGTGCGACGCCTTTCTGCTTCCGGCAGCGCGCGAGCGGCGTCGGGAGTTCGGATGGCGCCGTTCAGCAAATCGTTAACCGTGCCGGCCTTTTCGTCATAGTGTGCGGCCTCACGCATGCGAGGAGGGACCGGCCCATGCAGACTGACAGCGAGTTCATCGCCTCGATCAACGCCCTGGCTCCCCATGTCGGGAGCACGAGGGTGGTGGAGGACGAGATCGGACTTTCCTCGGTGCGGCGAATAGCCAGCATGCTGGACGAGGATCCGGACAGCTACCGGGCCGGGTCGGAACTGCCGCCGCACTGGTTCGGCATGTTCTTTGCCAACGTGGTGCGCCAGTCCGCGATCGGTCCCGACGGTCATCCGGCGCCAGGCGTGGTGCTGCCGCCGATCCCGCTGCCCCGTCGCATGGGGGCCGGCCGCAGGGTCAGGGTGTCCGGCAGGCTGCGGGTCGGGGTTCCGGCGACCAAGACCATCGAGGTGGTTCAGATCACCCCGAAGATCGCCCGCACCGGCCGGATCGCGATTCTGACACTGCGCGATACCGTCGAGAGTGACGGACAGGTTGTCGCCGTTGACGAGAACGATGCCGTCTACCGCGAAATGCCGCCGCCGGGCCAGCAGAGCCGGGTCACTCCGCCGGTGCCGGCGCCGGACGACCCCGAGTGGTCGGAGGCGGTGACACTCACCGAGGCACTGGTGTTCAGGTTCTCCGCGGTGACGTGGAACGCACACCGGATTCACTACGACGCCGACTACTCAAGGGAGGTCGAGGGATACCCGGCGACGGTGCAGAACGGCGGGCTGACCATGACGCTGATGGCGGGTGCCGGTGTGCGCCACGCACCGGGCCGGCTGGCGGGGTTCACGACGCGGCTGACCCGCCCGATCCACGTCGGGGACACGGTGCGGATCCAGGGCAGGGGCGCGGACGGAAACGGCATGTCGGTGTGGGTGGCCGACGCCGACGGTGCCCAGTGCGGTGTCATGGACATGGAATTCGCCTGATGGGACCGCTCGAGGGGGTGAGGGTCATCGACCAGACCACGGTGGTGGTCGGGCCGATCTGCAGCCGCACCCTCGCTGACCACGGGGCCGAGGTCATCAAGGTGGAAGCGCCGGGCGGTGACCTGCTGCGGACCATGGCCCACGGCAGCCGGTCGCCGGGGATGTCGGGGAAGTTCCTGAACTTCAACCGCAACAAGCGCTCGATCTGCCTGGATCTCAAGCACCCGGACGGGCTCGACGCCATGCGGCGGCTGATTGCCGGTGCCGACGTGTTCGTGACCAACGTCCGTCCGCAGGGGCTGGAGCGCGCCGGCCTCGACCCGGCCGGTCTTGGCGGTATCAATCCGCGCCTCGTCCACTGCATGATCGTCGGGTTCGGCAAGGGCGGGCGCTACTACAACACGCCGGCCTACGATCCGGTGATCCAGAGCGCCTCGGGGGTGGCCGCTACCCTGCACCGCGCCACCGGCGAGCCGCGGTTCGTTCCCATGGTGATGACGGACCACATCACCGGGCTGATCGCGGCCCAGGCGATCGGCTTTGCGCTCTACCGGCGCGAGCAGACCGGTCGCGGCGAGGCGATCGAGGTGCCGATGTTCGAGAATATGGCGGGATTCGTCACGGCCGAACACATGGGAGCGGCGACCTTCCTGCCGCCGGTGGGGCCGACGGGCGACGGACGCCTTCTCAGTCCGCACTACCGTCCGTTGCCGACCCGCGACGGCTACATCACGGTCGGGCCCAACACCGACGACCAGGCATTTGCCTTCTTCGAGGAGATCGGTCGGCCGGAACTGCGGGAGGATCCGCGGTTCGCCAGCGCCGCCGCGCGAACCGCGCACGCCGAGGAGTACTTCCAGGTACGCAGGGAGGGACTGGCGACCAGGACGACGGCCGAATGGCTGGAGATCTGCCGGCGCCGGGACATTCCGGCGACACCCTACAACACGCTGGAGGACCTGCTGGACGACCCGCACCTCCACGATGTCGGGTTCTTCCGCGAACTCGATCATCCGAGCGAGGGGCGGGTACGCACCACGCGGTCTGCCAACAGCTTCTCGGGCGGCATGCCCGGCGTGCACCGGCACGCGCCGCGCCTGGGCGAGCACACGGCCGAGATCCTGGCCGAGATCGGCTACGGGTCAGCGGAGATCGAGCGCATGGCCGAGGCCGGGGCGGTCCACCGGGCCGCCCCGGGCGGCGAAGGTCAGCTGGCGTAGTCGGGTTCGTTGCGGTCGAGAATGCGCTTGAGCGCATCGAAATGCCACTCGGCATTCGACTTCTCGCCGTACTTCATCGTGGTGCCCTGATAGGTGCTGTAGGTCTTCTCGATCACGTCGTCCGCCAGCGGCCGCAGCGGACGCCCGGTCCACATCGCATAGAGCTGCACCTGGGCGACCCGTTCGAGGTAGTAGAGCCGGTCATAGGCCTCGGCGACGGAGTTGCCGAGGGTGAGCGCACCGTGGTTGGCCATCAGCAGCACGCTGTGATTGCCGCACACCGTGACCAGCCGTTCGCCTTCCTCGAAGTTGACTGCCGGGCCGGTATAGGTGTCGTCGTAGCCGGTCCGCATCATTGTGCCGAGCTCGGTCTGGCCGATCGGAAGGATGGTCTGGTCCTCGAGCCGGGTGAGCGCACTCGCGTACGGCATGTGGGTATGGAACACGGCGGCTGCCTGCGGCGTGTCGCGGTGCAGCGGGGCGTGGATGCAGTAGGCGGACCGCTCGACGATACCGTCGCCGCGCTTGACCTCGCCGTCGTACCCCACCTCCATGAAGCAACTCGCCGTCACCTCTGACCAGTGCATGCCGAACGGGATCTGGTAGTAGCGGTCCTCGTGGCCCGGAACACGCAGGGTCAGGTGGTTGAAGATGCCTTCGTGCAGGTCATGCATGACGGCGCAGCGATGGGCCGCGGCCAGGTCGATTCGCGCCTGCCATTGTTCGGCCGTATGGCCGAGCGCTTCGGCCTGCAGTCGCATTTCATTCATTGGGACGTCCTTTCGTGGGCGGGAGCGGGAGCGGCGACAGTCTCCCCCGCTTCGTGCGGCCGGTCAATCTTCCGGTGCAGCAAGCGACAGCGCACGCGCGATCTCGCGGTAGCTCGCAATCCGCGCGCGGGGGTCGTGGGTCCAGGTCACGACCGCGACTTCCCGGACCTGGAGTTCGCGTGCGAGCGCGGTGATGCGTTCGGCCACCTCGGGTCCGGTTCCGACCATCGAGGTCTCGCGCAGCTGTTCGATCCGCGCTGCCTCGCCCTCGTTCAGCGGGGCGGCGAGCGCGGTGTCCGGATCCTCGAACGGCAGGTGGAGGCCGCGGTCGCGGAACAGTTGCCAGCGTGCCCGGGAACTGAAGTGGTACTGCGCTTCCTCCCTGGTTTCCGCCGCGAGCGCCCAGACACAGATCCCCGCCCGCGGCTCCGGGTGGCGCCGGCTCGGCCGGTACCCGTCCCGGTAAAGCGCAAGGGCCTGGGCACCGCCGCGTCCGTCGGTGAAGAACCACGCGAAGGAGTAGGGCATCCCGAAATGCGCGGATACCCGCGCACCGTAGTCCGAGCTGCCGAGGATCCAGATCTCGGGCGCCGTGGCGCCCTGCGGGCGGGCCTGGAGCCGTGCGAAGGGATGCCCTTCGGCCAGCGGCTCGTCGTGAAGCCAGGCGTCGAGATCGACGATGTCGCGCGGAAACTCGACCGGCCGTTCATTGGCCCGCGGGTTCAGTGCAAAGGCGGTCATCGGATCGGAACCCGGGGCCCGGCCGAGCCCGAGGTCGATCCGGCCCGGCGCCAGGGCGTCGAGCACACGGAACTGTTCGGCCACCTTGAACGGCGCATAGTGCGGCAGCATCACCCCGGCGCTGCCGACGCGGATCCGGGTGGTCGAAACGGCGATCGCCGCCACCAGGATCTCCGGCGCGGTTCCCACGATGACCGGGTGGTTGTGGTGTTCGGATACCCAGAACCGGTGGTACCCGAACGCCTCGCAATGCCGCGCCAGTTCCACGGTCTCGCGAATGGCGTCACCTTGCGGCCGACCCGCGACGGCAATCGACTGGTCAAGGACAGAGAAACGCAGCACCGGATGGTTCACGACGGACGGATCAGTCCGGGTCGTCCTCCGGTTCCTGGGTCGCGATCAGGTGCCAGTTCGGATCGGGTGAACGGACGTCGCGGGAGAACACCCACAGGTCGGTCAGGGTCTCGATGCGGTGCGGATCCCCCTCGATGACCGTGTCCGTGCTGTCGCGAACCACCTTGACCTGGTCGGTAATGAACTCGACGGTGATGGTGGCGATGGTTCCTTCGAGACGGACATCACCAATCGACGCCGACTTGATGGAGGCGACGGTGGTCTCGAGAGTTTCGCCCGCCTGTTCGCGCTGCGTGATCGCCGCCTCGAAATCCTTGTAGAGCGACGGGCCGAGCAGGCCGCGCAGCGTGTCGCGGTCGCCGCGTGCGAACGCGGTGACGATCCACTCGAAGGCAGCCTTCGCGCCCTGGACGAAGGTGCGCGGATCGAAATCCGGATCCTCGGCACTCAGCCGTGTCTGGCCGCTCAGTTCCTCGTCTTCGCTGTCGCTGGAGGGGAGGTAGGCCGTGGTCCGCTCTCCGCCAACGGCATCATTGTCGTTGTCGGCAGCGTCCTGCTGGTTGCGTGTAAGGACATTCGGACGACGCTGCTGGTGTCCGGTTCGCCTGCCAAGGACCCTCCGCAACTGGAAGACGAGGTAGCCCGCCAGCATCGCGAAGATGATCAGATCGAAGAATGCGAAGCCGTCACCCATCCTGCGCGTCCGGCCGTGAGGGATAGCCAAACTGCTTGAACCTACAGCCTGCTGTATCCTACTTAAGCCATTCTCATGCAAGGGGCAACCATGCCGGTCCTGCTCGTTCTTCTCGCGGTGGTGGGTCTGCCCCTGCTCGAGATCCTTGTCTTCATCGAGGTCGGCAGCGAGATCGGGGCGTTCACCACCATCGCGCTCACGGTCGTCACCGCCGCCTCGGGCCTGGTCCTGGCCCGAATCCAGGGCATGAACGCCCTCGTGCGGGCCCGCTCGGCGCTGGAACGCGGCGATCTCCCCGTCGCCGACCTGTTCGGCGGACTGGGCATCCTCGCCGGGGCGGTGCTGTTGCTGATCCCCGGGTTCGTGTCGGACACCGTCGGATTGCTGCTGCTGCTGCCGCCGGTCCGCGCCCTCCTGCTGCCGGGGCTGGTCGGCTGGGTGGCTTCGCGCCACTCGCGGCGGCGAACGGACGGCGCTGTCATCATCGACGCCGAGTTCAGCGACCTTGACAGGCCCGGAAACGGGACAACACTCGTTGACGGGATATCAAGAGACCGGACGGACGCCGGGCCGGGGACGGGGTCGGCCCCACCGGAACCCGGCGAGCACAGGTAATCGGATCATGGCACGGATACCACTGTTCAACTCCCCGCTGATGCTCGGCTTCGAGCAGTTCGAGCGCACGCTCGACCGGGTCAGCAAGTCCGCCGCCGATGGCTATCCGCCCTACAACATCGAGCAGACCTCCGACGAGAGCCTCAGGATCACGCTCGCGGTTGCCGGGTTTGCGGACAGCGACCTGTCGATCCGGCTCGAGGACAACCAGCTCGTCATCCAGGGCCGGCAGGCCGAAGACGACGACCGGGTCTACCTGCACCGCGGCATTGCGGGCAGGCAGTTCCAGCGCACCTTCGTGCTGGCCGAGGGCATTGAGGTGATCGGGGCGGAGACCGACAACGGCCTGCTGCACATCGAGCTCAGGCAGCGGCCGCCGAAGACGCAGGTCCGTACCATCGAGATCGGCTCGCGCCAGTCCCGCCGGAAGGAATGACGGGCGGCCCCGCGCAAGCCTGTACCGCGCTACCCCCGTGCCCTATTGATGGGGGTTCACACTGCGAACGGAGACCTCATGCGCTTTGGATGGCTCACCCTTGCCATGTCGCCGGCACCCGACGAGGACCATGCCCGCATCCACGAGATCATTGCCCAGGTCGAGGAGGCGGAACGGCTGGGATTTGCCGACGTCTGGCTGACCGAGCACTATTTCACCGGCGAGAGCGTGTACAACGACGCGGTACTGTTCGCGGGCGCGCTCGCGATGCGCACCCGGACCATTCGACTCGGCTTCGCTGTCCTGCAGATGCCGTTCCACCACCCGGTCCGGCTTGCAACCCAGCTTGCCCTGCTCGACAACCTGTCCGGGGGCCGGGTCGATGTCGGCGTCGGTCGCGGCACCATCTACAACGAGTACGAGTTCATCGGTCACGGCCTGCGCAGCGACGACAGCCGGGAGCGAATGAAGGAGGTGGTGGACATCCTGGAGCAGGCGTGGACCGACGGTCCGATTTCCTACCGGGGCCGGTTTCACAGCCTCGACGCCCCGGCAATCCGGCCCCGGCCGGTACAGCGTCCGGGCCCGCCGCTCTGGCGCAGCGCGATCTCTCCCGAATCGTTCCGGACCTGCGGCCGGCTGGGCATACCGGTCCTGGCCGCCCGTCTGCCGGTGCCCCAGATCCGCCAGCGCTGGGCGCTGTACCAGGAGGGACTCGACGAGGGCGGGCACGATCCGGCGGTGCGGGAACGGCTGCTGGAGCAGACCGCGCTGTGGCGCTACGTCCATGTTGCCGAGAGTGACGCGCAGGCGCGCGAGGAGCTCGAGTGCTACCTGGTGCGAACACGCGAACACATGATGCACATGCGCAGTGCCTTCAACCCGCCGGACTTCGCCCCCGACCCGGCGATGCTCAATGCGTGGTCCGACCCCGCGGTCAGCCATGCCGAAGGGGTTGGCATGGTGATGGAGACCGGGTCGCTGTTCGGCAGCCCGTCGACGGTCCGCGACGGTGTGGCGGAGCTCCGCGACGCGGGGGTGCGCCACCTGCTGTGCCAGACCGGTTTCGGCGACATGGACCACGACGCCAACCTGGCCTCGATGCGCCGCTTCGCGGCCGAGGTCATGCCCGCGTTCGCCTGATGGCGGGGTGGACCCGATGAACGAGGGCGGCCGCCGCGCCGGGTTCGCTGCCCTGATCGGCGCGCCGAACGCCGGAAAATCGACACTGCTCAACCGCCTGGTCGGCACCAAGCTCGCGATCGTGACCCACAAGGTCCAGACCACGCGTACCCGGATCCGCGGCGTGTGCATCTGCGGCGATGCCCAGGTGGTGTTTGTCGACACCCCCGGCATCTTCCAGCCGCGGCGCCGGCTCGACCGGGCCATGGTCAACGCCGCCTGGAGGAGTGCCGCCGATGCCGATGTCGTGGTCGTGGTGCACGACGTCGCCCGCGGCGCCCGCGATGCCGAGAGCGTGCGGATCCTCGACGGGGTACGGCGCGAGAACCGCCCGGTGGTACTCGCGCTCAACAAGATCGACCTGGTCCGCACCGAGACCCTGCTGCCCCTTGCTGCCGAGTTTGCCGGCGAGGGGGTGTTCGAGGAGATGTTTATGATCTCGGCCCAGTCCGGGGACGGCTGCGACCGGCTGGTTGAACACCTGGCGGACCGGATGCCGTCCGGGCCCTGGCTCTATCCCGAGGACGAGATCAGCGACCTGCCGGAGCGGCTGTTCGCGGCCGAACTGACCCGCGAGCAGGTCCTCCTGCGCCTGCACCAGGAGTTGCCGTACCAGGCGACGGTGGAGACCGAGCAGTGGACCGAGCGCGATGACGGCGCCCTGGTGATCAACCAGGTGATCTACGTGCGTCGGCCCGGACACAAAAAGATCGTGCTGGGACGCGGCGGCCGGATGATCCGGGCGATCGGATCGGCGGCCCGTCTCGGACTGCGGGAGGCGCTCGAGCGGAACGTGCACCTGTTCCTGTTCGTGAAGGTGCGCGAGAACTGGATGGATGATCCCGGTCGCTACGTCCTGTGGGGACTCGACCCGGATGCCTGACCGCGGCCATGCAGTGGACTGACAGCGGCGTTGTGCTCTCGGCGCGACCGTTCGGCGACAGCGCGGCGGTCGTGACATTGCTTACCGAACACAACGGCCGCCACGCCGGGCTGGTGCACGGTGCGCGCACGGCGGCAAAACGCGGGTTCCTGCAGTGCGGGACCCTGGTGTCCGCGCGCTGGTCGGCGCGGCTCGCCGATCACCTGGGCCGGTTCGATCTCGAGCCGCAGCGCGCCATCGCGGCTGCCCTGTTCGACGATGCCGACCGGCTTGCGGGACTGACGTCTGCGGCCGCGGTTGCGGAACGCGCGCTTGCCGAACGCCAGCACTACCCCGGCGTCTACGGTGGACTGCTTGCCCTCATCGACAGCCTTACCATGCCGGAGCTCGGAGACGCCTGGATGGCGGTCTACCTGCGCTGGGAACTCAACCTGCTGCAGGTGCTGGGCTACGGGCTGGACCTGTCGCGGTGCGCGGTGACCGGGGAGCGGACCGGCCTTGCCTGGGTCAGCCCGCGCACCGGCCGCGCGGTGACCGTGCAGGGAGCCGGCGAGTGGACGCCGCGCCTGCTGCGGCTCCCGGGGTTTCTGGCCGGCGAGGGCACGGTGGATGCGAGCGTGCCCAGGGCCGATCTCGCGGCCGGGCTCGATCTCACCGGGCGCTTTCTCGCCAGGCACGTCTTTGCTCCGGCGGGACAGCCGCTGCCGCCCGCCCGCGAGCGGCTGGCGGCACGGTTTGCCGGCTGAACGGTGCGATCCTCCGCGAGCGGAACGACGAACGGCCTGCCGGAGAGCCAGGTACATGACACCTGAACCTGTTATTCCCGTGAGCGAAACCGCACCCGAAAGGCTGACCGGCACGGCAGGCCGGGAGCCCCGGCCGTGTCTGCGATCTGAGCCTTTGGACAAAACCTCAAACGCAACACAATCCCGCTACACTGGACGTGCCGTGAGGGGTACAGGGGGTACACCGGGCCGCAGGATTGCCGGTGCGCGCCGGGAGTGTCGCCGCCACATGGTTCAATGATGTCGCGCCCCCATCCCTGAAAGCGGCAGGATGGTGCCGCAGGCCGCAAACGGGGAAAATTGTTCAGCAAAGTGCCTGGACACCGGTGTCTCCTGTGGCCGGGGCGGGCAGGATGACCTTTGCGACAGGGTCGGTGTGGGCAGCGAACGGTATCCCGGTCGCCACTTACCAGGATGGAAGGATCGTCGGGAACGGAAGTGTGTGTGCTTGACACGGATTGACGATGCGCTTCTGCGGCAGATGACGGCGGCGATCGTCGAGGTGGCCGATCCCGAGCGTGTGATCCTGTTCGGTTCTCGCGCGCGTGGCGATGCCGATGCGGACTCGGACATCGATCTGGTGGTCCTCAAGGCGGAACCGTTCGAGCCCGGCCGGGACCGCGGGGCCGAAGAAACGCGCCTGTGGCGTGCGCTTGCGAAGTTCCATGTCCCGAAGGACATCCTGGTCTACAGCCTGGACGAGGCCGAGCACTGGCGCGGCTCCCTCAACCACGTGCTTGCGCGGGCCCTGCGCGAAGGCAGGGTGCTCTACGAGCGACCTTGAGCAGGCGAGGCGGGGAAAGTCACTTGGGCTCTTTACGGCATGGCCGATGCAGGCGTTTTCGCTGGCGGCGATTTCGGCTTCCTGTCCGGCAGGCGGCGGAAAAGCTGGTCGGGGCCAGGCCTGCACGCTGTCGCACGACCTGGCGGTCCTTCCGGGCATGGCGGGCGCCGGCGGAGCGGTCGCCGCCGGTTTCGAGAGGTTGGTCGAATATACCTGCCGCAGACTCCTCTGAGCGAGACTCCCTTGGCTCTCCCGAGGACCGATTTCCGTGGCTGGTTTAGACCATCAGGCGAAATTGCGCCTGACTCGCGATCCCGCGCGGACCCCGTCTCCTTCCCCGAACCGCGGCCCCCGTTACCCCGGAGCAGAGCGGCATCCGGGGAAACAGACCGGGAGACCGCTGCATGCCCATCTGCACCAAACTTGACGACAACGCCTTGCAGGCTGCCGCAGGCAAGGTGGCGGGCAGGATCGCAAGGGCGATGGGATTCGAGGCTGCAACAGCGTCGGAGGAGACCGACGACGCGCAGGTGCGGCTCCATTCCGAACTGTCCTGAATACCCCATTGGGTTATCTATCGCCGGATGCAACCGGGCGCTGTGGCCCCGACCCTCACCTGCCAGGCGGACAAGCTGTTCACCGGGGAGAAGCGGCGCGCACTGATCGACCATCCGGCCGGGAACCTGCTGGCAGGCGACGAGATACCGGGAACCGGCGTCCGAAAGTTGTGCCTTGCGGTGTCGGGCCGGACAGGCGTGGCGGTGCGCGGGTGATCTGCTTCTGCGAAGGGGAGGACATGCCCGTGTACGCGCTCCTCGCCTGTGCGAAGTCCGCCGGAACGGACTTGAACCCGGCAGGGCGGCGCGCAGTGGCCGGGATCGTCGCGGCGATCAGGGACGCCGGAAAGGAGAAGCCGTGAGCACGTTCGGAGAAGACCTGATCCGGTCCCTCAACGAGGCACTTGCCCATGCCGGGGGCGAAGGTCGTGCCGTGGTTCATACGCCTCTGACCCCGCTCGAAGTTCGCAAGCAGGCGAAGCTCACCCAGGAGCAGATGGCCTCCCTGATGGGCATGAGCCTGTCCGGCTACCGCAAGTGGGAACAGGGAGTCCGTCGTGTCAGCGGACCGGCGGCGACACTGCTGCAGGTGATCCAGAAGGAACCCGAAGCGGTCCGGCGCGCGCTCTTGCCATCGTGATGCTGCCTTGTCCCGACAGAGTACGTTGAAAGCGATTCTCTCCCTTTCACCTGCGACGTTCAGCGCCGGCAGATTCCACAGGGCCTCGTCCCCGGAAATCCCCGCATCCCGTCCGCAGGCCACCGCGACGGCGGCAACACGAACCGCGTGGGCGTCGGCGAACCACCGCGGGCGAGTGTTGCAGGGATCCGTCAGGGTGCGGGCCTTGAGCTCCCTCAAGCTCTATCGCCGCGGGCCAGGATCCTGCCCGTGGCGGGAATTCAGACTGCGGCCGGACTGCTGTCCCGGTCCGGGGGCAGGACGCTCGCGCCGACGCTGCGCACGATGCCCCGGAACAGTGCGACCCGTGTCGCACCCGCGGTCTCGACCTCCACGTCGACGATGCCGGTCCTGCCGCGCAGGTCGGTCATGGTCGCGGTCGCGGTCAGACGGTCACCAGCGTGGGCGGGGTTTAGATAGGTGATCGTGCTGCTTTGGAGCACCATCACCTGGCCCCCGCTGCAGCAGGCAAAGGCGCAGGCGGAATCCGCGAGCGTGAACACGTAGCCGCCGTGGCAGATGCCGTGGCCGTTCAGCATGTCGGCGCGCACGCTCATGGTCATGACCGCGTGCCGAGCCTGTGCCGACACCAGGTCGATGCCGAGGCCGGAGCTCGCGGTATCGCGCGCGGTCATGAAGGCGGCGACTCGCCGGGCCAGCCGATCCGCGTCGGTCTCGTTCATGCACGCTCTGCCCGTGAAATGGCGAGGGGGCCTGCCGGCGCGGACCGGGTCCGCTCAGGCCAAACGGGGCCGGTCCTGTACGTTCCCGCGATGCCGGTTGGCCGGCCTGTGGCGGATCAGGAACAGGTCCGGGGTGTCGTCCGTGCGCTGCAGCCGCCCGGCCGCGAACATGCGGCCGGGCGGGAGTGCGGGTGCAGGATCAGTACTTCTTGCACTCGGGGTTTTCGCGGCTCGGCAGACCGATGGTCTTGAACACCGCGGGGTCGATTCCCAGCGTCTGGTTGACGTCGGGGACCACCTTGATCAGCTTGTTCACCAGCTGGCCGTCCTCCTCCACCACCTCGGTGATGAAGTTGGTCCCGATCGCCTGGCGGTTCCCGTCGAGCCGGATCTTGCCGTTCGGCGCGTCGATCTCCAGGCCCGCAAGGCACTGGCGGAACGCGGCATGGCCGTCACTCAGGTCGCCGCCGATCTCGTCCATGCACGTCTTCATGGCGGTGAACGCGTTGTAGTAGCCGGTCGCCATCAGGGCCGGGGTCGGGAAACGCTTCTCGGGCGGGAACGCATCCTGGTACGCCTTCACGAAGGCCTGCCAGTTCGGGTGGTCCCAGTCGTCCGCCTGCGGACCCGAGCCCGGGGTGCCGATCAGTGCGTTCTTGGCGTTGCCGCGCGAACTCAGCACCGTCCCGTCAATCATGATGGTCCCGCCGATCAGCTTCGCATCGCCGCCGGCCTGCTGGTACTGGTTCAGGAAGTTGACCGCGTCGCCGCCGCCGAGACCGAGGTAGATGGCGTCGACGTCATCGGGCAGGGCCGCGATGATCGACCCGAAGTCCTTGGTCCCCAGCGGGACCCAGAACCGCTCGGTAATGGTGCCGCCGGCGTTGCAGAACTCGAGCGCGAAGCCGAACACCTGGGTGTAGATGAACGAGTAGTCCTCGCCGATGGTGGCGACCGTGCGGTAGCCCTTCTCGTTGTAGACGTAGTCCCCGAGACCGGCCGACCACTGGGCGCCGTCCATGTTGAAGCGGAAGAAGTTCTCCGACGGGGTCACGTAGGTGGTTTCCTGGGCACCGGAGATGCCGTTGATGAAGGTCACCTGCGGCTGGGTCTTGGAATAGTCGCGCAGCGCAATGCCCTCGGAGCCGGAAAGCGGACCGATCACGATGTCGACCTGGTCCTGCTCGACGACCTTGCGGACGGCGCGTAGCGCACTGTCCGGGCTGGCGTCGGTGGCGCCGATGATGACTTCGATCTCGCGGCCTCCAGCCATGTTGTTGGCCTGCTGCAGCGCGACCTGGAAACCGCGCAACCCGTCCTCGCCGAGCACGGTGTATGTTCCCTCGAGCGTCGCGAGGAACCCGATCTTGAGCTTCTCGGCGGCAAGGGCCTGACCGGCGGCCAGCACCGCAAAACCGGCCAGTGTCGAAACCAGCACCTTTCGCATCACATCATTCCTTTCCGTCTCTGGCACCCGCGCGCGCCGGAGCGCACCTGAGCTGCTGCTTCACCATGCCCGATCATGCGACATCGTTCCGGCCGATGCCAGATGCTCAGGCAATCCACTCGCGCGGGGCCGGACTTGTCGCCCGCGACGGTGCGGGGCACAGTACTGCTCATGCGCAGACCATCCTACGAACACGGAACCGGTGGACCGATCCACCATCGCATCCCGCCCGGTGACTCGCTCGAGCGCAGGGTGTGCAACGAGTGCGGCTTCATCGACTACGTCAATCCCAGGATCGTCGTGGGCTCGGTCTGCACCTGGGGCGACCGGTTCCTGCTCTGCAAGCGTGCCATCGACCCCCGCAAGGGATACTGGACCATCCCGGCCGGTTTCATGGAGCAGAACGAGACCAGCAGCGAGGGCGCGATGCGCGAAGCGCGCGAGGAAGCCTGCGCCGACATCGAGATCGATGCGCTGCTCGGCGTCTACAACATCGCCCGCATCAGCCAGGTGCAGCTGATCTTCCGGGCTCGCCTGGTCTCGCCGGAGGTTGCCGCAGGACCCGAGTCGGAACAGGTGGGGCTGTTCTCCTGGGAGGAGATCCCGTGGGAAGCGCTTGCCTTTCCCTCCGTGCTCTGGGCGCTGCGGCACTACCGGGAGGTTGACGGGGCCACCGACTTCGCGCCGCGGGCGGAAGGACCGATCCCCGGGCGCCGGTAGAGGTGGATCCGTCCCGGCGTGATGCCCTCGGGGGGCGGGAGCGCCGGCCAGGACGGGACCGGCTGGTCGGAAATCACGATGGCGCCGGGCGCCAGCAGCCTGTCCAGGCCGGGTGCGATGCGCCGGACCAGCGCCTCGCTTGCCTCCTTCTCGCCGGTACCAATGTCGATATGGGCCAGGACCGCCACCGGTCCGAGCATGCGTGCTGCGACCGGCACGGTGGTACCGATATCGCCGAGAAACAGCCGGTCGTCCGGCGGCACGCAATCCGGGTGGGCGGCGACGCAGCGCTCGAACACGTAGATGTCGCGGCCCGGCGCGATCTCGCGCAGGTGATCGTAGGTCCGCCCGTTGCCCAGCCCGATCTCGAGGAACGGGCCCGGATGCCGGCCGAGATCCGCAACCGCCCACTCGAGCGTGCGCTTCTGCGCCTCGAGCCTGCGGATCGCGCTGTCCAGCCGGCTCATCCGCCGCCGGTGCCCAGGGCCTCGCGCAGCTGCGCGTTGGTCCGTTCGAGCCGGGCCGCGAGCTCGCGCATGATCTCGATCGCGACCTCGGGAAACTCGGTCACCAGGCGGAAGAAGGTTTCCTTGGTCACCCGCAAGGTCGTGAGCGCCTCGGTGGCCCGTACCGTCGCGGTGCGCGGGACGTCGCACAGGATCGCGATCTCGCCGACCACGTCGCCGCGGCGTAGCCGCGCCACCTCCACCTCGCCGGCATCGGTTTCGATCAGCACCGCGGCGCTGCCCTCCATGATGATGTAGGCGGCATCACCGTCGTCGCCCTGGCGGAACAGCGTCTGGGACGCATCCCAGTCGAGCCGTTCGGAAGTGAAGGCCAGCAACTTGAGCCGCGATGTCGCGATCCTGGAAAACAACGGGATGTTCTTCAGCAGTTCGACCTCCTGGTTCAGGCTCATCTCATCCTCCCGCCTTCTCCTCCTCGATCAGCGACGCGAAAACGCCGCCGCGGGCCATCAGCTGCTCGTATTCGCCGTCTTCGACCACACGGTTGCCCGAGAACACCAGAATGCGGCCGAACATCGGGGCAAGCCCGGACCGGTGCAGGGACCAGACCACGGTCCGGTGCCGCACCTCCGCGAAGACCGCCGTCATCACGCGGGCCTGGCTCGCCGGGTCCAGCGCCGCGGTCGCCTGGTTCAGGATCAGGATGTCCGGGCGGCGCAGCAGGGCCCGGGCCAGGGCGGTCTTCTGGCGCTGGGCTGCGGTCAGCCGGGCACCGGCGATACCGGCCTCGAAACCGAGCCCGATCCCGAGAACCGCGTCGCGCAGCCGTTCCCCGTCGATCACCTCGGCGAGCAGCCGCCCGACCTCGGCCTGGGCATCGGCCCGCCCGTGGATCACCTTGCCGAACAGGATGTTGTCCTGCAGCGTTGCGGCCGCGTTGTACCGGTCGGACGAGAAGAACGCGACCGCCCCGCGCAACCCGTCGGGCAGGTCCTCGGTGAACACGCGGCGCGCCTGCAGGATCCGGTCCTGGATTTCCGGCGTGATCATGCCCAGCCGGTGCCGCGCCGGGATCAGCTTGAACGGCAGGGACACCAGCCGATCCCGGTCCTCGGCGTCCAGGCCGTCCAGTCCCAGCCGTTCGGCCCGGCCGAGCAGGACCTGGTAGATCGGCAGGTCTTCCGCCGAAATGAACGAGTACTGGGTAAAGTACTCGTGGTCCGGCGGCAGGTCCGCGAACAGCTCCACCATGGTCACCGCCACGTCGCGGCCGATGCGCGCGAAGTCGTCGACGAGGCCGGTCTTGTCGAGGACGTGCCTGACATGCGGGTGCTGCGCGATGTGGTCGAGCGCGAAGGCCGGCCCGACCGGGGTGCCGAACAGCAGGTTCTCGGCCACCGACGCGTTGGTGTTGTAGGCGGTCTCGTCGAATGCCTCGACGAGCTCGGCGACGCCTTCCTCGCGCAGGCGCTCGCGCAGGCGCCGCCGCGCCCCGACAACCCGGTCGGCGAGCCCCGGCCATTCGTCCGGGTCGATCACGCTGCGCAGTCCGAAGCCGTAGACGTCTTCGCCGAGGTCGACGCGGCCCAGCAGCTGCGCAAGCCGGGCCTCGAGTTCGTCGTCCGAACCGACCCCGACCGCGGCCATGTCGACCCAGTCGGCCGTGGTCTCGTCGGTGCTGTTGCCGGAGGCTGCCGCGGCGGCGCGGCGGCGCTGGCCGGCCGGGGTGTCGTGGTCGTGCGCCGGGCCGACCGGCCGATGCATCGCGCCCAGCAGGATGTTGGCGCGCAGGCTGGCGTTGAACAGGTGCGGCGCCGGCCCGACATAGCCGATCCGGCGCCCGGTCACCGACTCCGGCAGCTCGGCGAGCGATGCGCCCGCGATCGACAGCCCGCCGCGGTCGGGGAACAGCAGCCTGGCGAGCAGCATTGTCGCGCTGTCCCTGCCGCCGCCACCCGGCCCGACCAGGGCCACCTTGGTGCCGGGCTCGATCGTGAGGGTGAGGCTCTCCACCTCGGCTTCCCCGTCCTCGTCCAGCAGCGTTACGTTCGAACCGACCAGCGGACCGACGAGGGAGACGTCATCGGGAGGTTCGGCGAACTGCAGTTCAGCGGGCATGGTTCCGGCCGGGTCGAACTGCTCGACCACCTGGTCGTACTTGATCCGGGCGTCTGCGAGGCGCTGGTAGTAGCCGAGCAGCTCCTTCCAGGGCGCGGACAGGTCCTTGTAGGCAGCCAGCACCGCCACCAGGGCGCCGAAGGTCAGGTCGCCCCGGATCACCAGCCAGCCGCCAATGGCGTAGAACAGGAACGGGGTCAGCTGCGCGATGAAGTTGTTCAGGAACTTGATGAAGAACTTGCGCCGGTAGATCTCGTAACGGATACCGAAGATGACGCCGAGCCGCTCGGCGACATTCGCCAGCGCCCAGCGGGCGCCGTCATTGGCGTGGATCTCCTCGATGCCGGAAATCGACTCGCCGATCCGTTCCGACAGCTGGCGGACCGTGCGAACCCGTTCCTTGCCCAGCTCGTTGACCCGTCGCTGCAGCTTCGGGATCATGTAGGCTTGGATCGGGTAGAGCGAGATCGCGGCAAGCCCCAGCATCCAGTCCTGCACGAACATGAAGATGAGGATCGTCAGCAGCGTTCCGCCCTGGAAGGCGGGAAGGGCGATGGAATCACCGACGAACCCGCCGAGCGGTTCGACCTCGGCGGTGATCATCTGGATGATCTCACCCTGGCTGGTGCGCCTGAAGCGGCCGAGCGGAAACCGCAGCACCCGCCCGTACAGGAGGTAGCGCAGCCGGCGCAGCATGCGTTCGCCGAGTTGCCCCCGGAACACGTTGATGACGTACTTGAAGGCGCCGTTGACACAGACCAGCGCCAGGAACAGGCCGCTCAGGACAAACAGGTACTGGATCTGGTCGACGGGTATGCCGAACAGATCGCCGGGAAGGTTCTCGCCACCGATGGCCTCGTTGATGATGGTCTTGGGCAGTTCCAGCGAGACGTACAGGAACGGAAAGGAAAGCCCGGTCATCACCAGCAGCAGGACCTGGTCCCGCTTGCTGTAACGCCAGATGAAACCGAAGAGCGTCCGTTCCATGCCGTGCGGCCCTTCCTGGAACCTGGTCCGCCGCCAGGCCTGCTGTGGCTGCCACCGTCGGCCGGCCGCCCCGATCCTACCTTTCCTGCGTACCGGTTTGAACCGCGGGCGATGGTACCGGGAGACTGCACACCCGATTTACGTTGACGCGATCCTGCACTATACCATCCGGGTCCGGACCGAGGGCGGCGCCGATCCCACCGGCCAGTGCTGGCGGCGTATCCCGTATCGCACAGCCAGTGGACAAGACATCGTGACACGCACCTGGTCGCCCCCGCGTGGCGATGCGCGCATCCTGATGTACAGCCACGATACCATGGGGCTCGGTCACCTGCGCCGGTGCCGCGAGATCGCGCACTGGCTGGTGGCGCGCAACGACAGGCTCTCGGTCACGATTCTCAGCGGCTCGCCGATGTCCGGGAAGTTCCGTTTCCACGAACGGGTGCGGGTGGTCCGTCTTCCCGCGGTTCGCAAGCTGCAGAACGGCGACTACACGTCGCGGTCCGCCCACCGCGACATCGACCAGACCGTCGGCATGAGGGAGTCGATCATTTCCCGCATCGCGCGGGAGTTCGATCCCCACCTGTTCATCGTCGACAAGGAACCCTGGGGACTGCGCGGCGAGGTGCGCCCGGCGCTCGAACTGCTCAAGTCGCGCGGAACCGCGCTGGTGCTGGGGTTGCGCGACGTGCTCGACGAGGCCGCCGCCCTGGTTCCCGAGTGGGAGCGCAAGGACGTGCTGCCGGCGCTCGACGGGATCTACGACGACATCTGGATCTATGGCACCCGCTGCATGTGCGATCCGCTCCACGGTCTCGACCTTCCCCGGTCGGTACGCGAGAAGGTGCGCTACACAGGCTACCTGCAGCGCCGGGCGCCGGAGCCTGTCCCCGGCCCCGCCGGGGTGCCGAGCGAGCCCTACATCCTGGTCACGGCGGGTGGCGGCGGCGACGGTGACGGCCTGATGGACTGGGTGCTTCGGGCCTATGAGCACGATACCGGCCTGCCGCTGCTGGGACTGCTGGTCCTGGGGCCGTTCATGCCGCGGGAACGAACGCGTGACCTGATGCGCCGCGCCGAGGCGCTCGAGCGCATCAGGGTCATCATCTTCAGCCCGGAAATCGAGATCCTGATGTCGAACGCCGCCGCGATCGTCGCCATGGGGGGCTACAACAGCTTCTGCGAGATCCTGTCCTTCGACAAGCCGGCCCTGCTCGTTCCGCGGACCGAGCCGCGTCTTGAACAGCTGATCCGGGCCAGCCGGGCGCGGGACCTCGGCCTGGTCAGCATGCTGGTGGACCGGGACGATCGGGATCCGGAGGTCATGGCGGGCGCGTTGCGTTGCCTGCCCGGCCAGGACAGGCCGTCGGAACGGATGGCCGAGGGCATGCTGAACGGCCTGGAACAGGTCGAGCTGCTGACCACGACGTGGCTGCCGGACATGAACCGGCAGGCGGTGACGTGAGCGGCGACGGCGCGGTCGGCGTGGTGGTGAAAGGCTACCCGCGCCTGTCCGAGACCTTCATCGCCAGGGAACTGCTCTCGCTCGAGCAGGCCGGAGTGGACCTCGTCATCGTCTCGCTGCGCCATCCCACCGATCCGCATGTGCACGGGATCAACCGGCGCATCGCGGCACCGGTGCACTACCTGCCGGAATACCTGTACCACGAGCCGTCCAGGGTCGCGCGCGCCTGGGGAAGCGTGCGGCGATGGCCGCGATACCGGGTGGCGCGGCGCCAGTGGCTCGCCGACCTGCGGCGTGACCGCACTCCCAACCGGGTGCGCCGCTGGGGGCAGGCGCTGGTGCTGGCGGCGGAACTCGAGGGACGGGTGTCGCGTCTCTACGCGCATTTCCTGCACACCCCGGCGTCGGTCGCCCGCTACGCCGCCATGCTGCTCGGTGTCCCGTGGTCGGTATCGGCTCACGCGAAGGACATCTGGCTGACACCGGAATGGGAGAAGCGCGAGAAGCTCCGGGACTGCGACTGGGCCGTGACCTGCACCGCCTACGGTCACGCCCACCTCGAGAGCCTGGCTCCGGGCCGGGTGACCCTGTGCTACCACGGCATCGATCTGGACGTCCTGCCGGCGGGCCCGGTGCTGCGGCCCGCGCGCACGGGCCGCGAGGCCGGCGCGCCGCTGCAGCTGCTCTCGGTGGGACGCGCGGTGCCCAAGAAGGGATTCGACCGGCTGCTCGACGCGCTGGCACTGCTGCCGGACACGGTGCACTGGTGCTGGACCCATATCGGCGGCGGGCCCGATCGCGGGCGTCTCGAGCGGCGGGCAACGGCACTCGGACTGGCCTCGCGGATCGACTGGCAGGGGCCGCGGACCCACGATCACGTGTTCGCGGCGTGCCGTGGCGCCGACCTGTTCGTGCTGCCGAGCCGCATTGCGGAGGACGGTGACCGCGACGGCCTGCCCAACGTGCTGCTCGAGGCGGCGAGCCAGGGGCTGTGCTGCCTCGCAAGCGACGTGGCGGCAGTCAGGGAACTGCTCTCGCATGGCGGGACCGGCTGGCTGGTGCCGCCCGACGACCCGGGCCGACTGGCCGCGGCGATCCTGCGGCTTGCTGGTGACCCGGCCCTGCGCCGGCGTCTCGGGGAAGCGGCCTGCGAGCGGGTTCGCAGCGAGTTCGACCACACCGGCGCCGTTGCACCCCTGCTGCACCGACTCGGAGCTCCGGCCCGCGAGGCAGCATGAAGATCGCGTTCCATGCCCCGCTCAAGCCGCCCGATGCTGCAACGCCCTCGGGGGACCGGCGGATGGCGCGGTTGCTGCTCGCGGCGCTGCGCCTGGCCGGGCACGACGTGCGGCTGGCCTCCCGGCTGCGCAGCCGCGAGCCCGACGGAAACCGGTCCCGCCAGCGCCGGATCGAGGTCCGTGGCCGGCGGATCGCCCGCGCATTCGCAGAGCGCGCCCGGCGTCCCGGTGCCTGGGTTCCCGACCTGTGGTTTACCTACCACCTCTACTACAAGGCTCCCGACTGGCTGGGTCCGGCGGTCTCGCGGGAACTGGCGATACCCTACGTGGTGGCCGAAGCGTCGCACGCGGGCAAGCGGGCAACCGGTCCGTGGAGTGCCTGGCACGCCGCGGTCGCCGATGCTCTCGGCCGGGCGGACCTCGTGATCGGGCTGAACCGGGCCGATCGCCCGGGGGTGGAACCGGCGCTCGGGCCCCGGGGGCGCTACCTCGCGCTCCGGCCCTTCATCGAACCTCCGGCGAACCCTGGCCGGGGGAACGCGCGGCGTGCGCTCGCGGCCCGGCACGGGCTTGATCCGGGCCGGACCTGGCTGCTGGCGGTCGGGATGATGCGCAGGGATGCCAAGCTCCGGTCATGGCGCCTGCTGGGTGCCGCGCTCGAGCGCCTTCGCGACTGCCCGGACTGGCAGCTGATTGCGGCGGGCGACGGGCCGGCCCGCGGCCAGGTCGAGGCGGCACTGGGGCCGGACGCCCTGTTCACCGGCACGCTCGGTGCGGATGAACTCGCATCCTGGATGGCCGCGGCCGACCTGTGCCTGTGGCCTGCCATCGCCGAGGCCTACGGCATGGCGCTTCTGGAGGCCCAGGCCGCGGGCATGGCGGTGGTGGCGGGGGCCGCCGGCGGTGTTCCCGACATCGTGAGCGACGGCGAGACCGGCCTGCTCGTGCCGGAGGGCGACGTCGCCGCCTTCGCCGATGCCGTCCGCAAGCTGCTGGTCGATGCGGACCTGCGCCGGCGCATGGGATCTGCTGCCGTTCGCGCCGTTCACGCCCGCCACGGTCTCGACCAGGCGTCCGCGCGGATCGATGCGGCGCTGGACGAGACCGTCCGCCGCTTCCGGTCCCGCCGCGCGGCGGCATGACGGTTCGACTGATCGCGGTCCGCCACGGGCCGACCCGCTGGAACCGGGACGGCCTGATGCAGGGCCGCGCCGACATTCCGCTCGACGGTCCGGGACGGTGCGAGGTGGCGCGATGGCGCCTGCCGAAGTGGAGCCGCGTCGCGACCTGGCGGTCCAGTCCGCTGCTGCGGGCGACCGAGACCGCGCGCATCCTCGGGCTGGAGCACGTCGTGGTGGACGAGAGGCTGGTCGAGATGGACTGGGGCCGCTGGGAGGGATGCAGTCTCGCCGGGCTCAGGGCCCGTCATCGCGGGGAGATGCGCGCCAACGAGGCGCGCGGCCTGGAGTTCCGCCCGCCTGGCGGCGAGACGCCGCGCGAGGTCCAGGCCCGGCTTCGCCCCCTGCTCCGGGAACTGGCCGGATCGGGCGCCGGGGCGGTCGGGATGGTCACGCACAAGGGGGTGATCCGCGCGCTGCTGGCGCTCGCGACCGGCTGGGACATGCTCGGCGGGCCCGGCTTTCGGGTGCCGGAAGGCTCGGCCCAGGTGTTCCGCCTCGAGGCCCGGGACCGGCTCATCCTCGACTGCCCGGCGCTTGCGCTGGTGCCGGAGAGATGCGGGTGATGCGACGCCTGCTGCTCCACGTCCAGACACTGCTCGGCATCGGCCACCTGCGCCGGGCGGCGGCGGTCGCCCGGGCGGCGGCCGATGCCGGGTTCGAGGTCACGGTGGCATCCGGCGGCATGCCGGTTCCCGACCTCGACCTCGGCGGCGCCCGGCTGTTCCAGCTGCCGCCGGTCAGGACGCGTGACAGCGACTTCCGACTCCTGGTCGACGCCGAAGACCGGCCGATCGACGACGGCTGGCGCCGGCTGCGTCGCGACACCACGCTCGAACTGTTCGGGAGGGTCCGGCCGGACGTGCTGGTAACCGAGCTGTTTCCCTTCGGACGGCGCCAGCTCAGGTTCGAGCTGCTGCCGCTGCTCGAGCAGGCCCGCGCCGCCGCCCGTCCGCCGGTGATCGTGTGCTCGATGCGCGACATCCTGGTGACCAAGCCGAGGGCGGACCGCAACCGGGAGATCGTCGAGACCCTGCACGCGTACTACGACCGGGTGCTGGTGCACGGCGACCGCCGGGTCATCACCCTGGCCAGCACCTTTCCCGACCACCACCGAATCGCGCCGATGGTTGAGTACACCGGGTACGTGATGACGCCCTGGCACGCCGGCGACGGCGAGGGACGCGGCGAGATCGTGGTTTCCGCCGGCGGCGGCGCGGTCGGGGGGGCGATCATGACCAGGGTGATGCAGCTGCGCGGCGCGTTGCCCTCCGGTGGACGCCCGTGGCGGTTCGTGACCGGACCGCACATGCCAGAGGAGTTCGCGTCCCGTCTGCGCCCGGCCCCCGGGGTCAGGGTGGAACGCAGCCGGGCCGACCTGCCTGCACTGGTCGCGAACGCCGACCTGTCGATTTCCCAGGCGGGATACAACACCCTGGTCGAGGTGCTCGCCGCCGGCACGCCGGCCGTGGTCATTCCCTTCGAGGGCGGGGTCGAGACGGAACAGCGGCTCAGGGCCGACCTGCTGGCGGACAGGGGCGCGCTCGAGGTGGTCGCGCAGGACGACCTCGCGGCCGGAACCCTGGGCGCCGCCATGCAGCGGGCGCTCGGCCGCGGGCGCCGGCGCCCCGGCGGGGTCCATCTCGACGGAGCGGCGCGGACCGCCCGGATCCTGCACCGGCTGGCCGACGCCCGGTGACCGGTCACCTGGAACTTGCGGGCGAGCTCGATCGCTGGAGCGCAACCGGGCTGACCGTGCGCGCGTGGTGGCGCGACGATGACCTCTCGACGCCGGGGCCGGAACTGGACCGGCTGCTCGGACACGCCCGCGCGCTGGCAGCGGTCCCGCTCCTCGCCGTCATTCCGGCCGGGGCCGGTCCCGCGCTTGCCGGGCGGCTCGACGGCGAGCCGGTTGCGGTCGGCGTGCATGGATGGTCGCATACAAACCACGAAAGCGCGGGCCGCAAGGCGGAGTTCGGCCCGTCGAGGCCGCTGGACCGGGCCCGGTCCGATCTCGCCCGCGCCCGTGCCCGCATCCTGGACCTGTTCGGGCCCCGGGCCGCCTCGATCCTGGTGCCGCCGTGGAACCGGATCCGGCCGGACCTGGTTGGGGAATTGCCCGGGCTCGGGTTCGACCTGCTGTCGGCACATGGCGTGCGACCCGCGCCCGGGCCGGTTGCGGGGCTCATGCAGGTCAACACCCATCTCGACGTCATCGCCTGGCGCGGAGACCGCCGCTTCATCGGAGCCGACGCCATGGCCCGGGAACTGGCCGGCCGGCTTGCGGCCCGCAGGACGGCCGGCCAGGTGGAGCCGGTCGGGCTGCTCACGCACCACCTGGTGATGTCACCGTCGGACTGGAACGGGTTCGCCGGGGTCTGTACCGCACTCATGGCGCATCCCGCGGTCCGCATGATAGACTCGAGCGAACTGCGCGGAGCTGCAGGAGCCGCATGACCGAACATCGATACCCTGGCAAGTCGCTTGTCGGCGACTACTTCCGAGGCGGGTCCGGGCTGGTGATCACCTGCGCGTTGCTCGCGATGGCCAACATGCTGAGCGTGTTCCAGTACATCATGATCGCCCTCGCGCTGCTGTTCGCCGGCTTCGTGCTGCGAACCCTGCAGCGCCATTTGACGGTCTACAGCGTGAGCGATGCCGGCCTGCGCGCCCAGGGTCCGCTCGGCCGGGAGATCGCCTGGTCGGATCTCACCGACCTGCGGCTGCGCTACTTCGCCACCCGGCGCGACCGCAAGTCCGGATGGTTCCAGCTGACCCTGCGCAGCGGGACCGCCAAGCTCTCGCTGGACTCGGAACTCGACGACTTCGACACCGTGCTGGAACATGCCGCCGACGCGGCGCGCCGCAACCGGCTCGCCCTGTCGGAGGCCACCACCGAGAACCTTGCCTCGACGGGCTTTGCCGTCGAGTCGGCGTCGCGGGTCGACACACCGCCGGAGCCGGCGTGATCCCTGCAGGTCCGGCGGCGACACCGCCGCTGCTGCAGCTGCGCTCGGTTCGCATCGGTTTCGACCTGCCGGAAGGACAGCTGATCGCGGTCCGCGACGTCTCGTTCTCGGTGCCCCGCGGCGGCGTGGTGGCGCTGGTCGGCGAGTCCAGTTCCGGCAAGACCGTGGTCAGCCAGTCGATCATGGGACTGCTTCCCCGCCGGGCCAGGATCCTCGGCGGAGAGATCCTGTTCGCCGATCCCGATACGCCGGGCACGGTTGTCGATATCGCTCGTCTGCCCGCGGAGGGCCGGCGGATCCGGCGCCTGCGCGGGCGACGGATCTCCATCATCTTCCAGGAACCGATGACCTCGCTGTCGACCCTGCACACCGTCGGCAACCAGGTCCGCGAAGCGGTGGAAGTGCACCGGCTGGCGACCGGCCGGCAGGCCGAGGAGCTGGCGCGCGACATGCTGCACCGCACCGGGTTCCCGGATCCCGCTCGGGCCTACCGCGCCTATCCGTTCGAGCTTTCCGGGGGCCTGCGGCAACGCGCGATGATCGCCATGGCGCTGGTCTGCCGGCCGGCGCTGCTGATCGCCGACGAACCGACGACGGCTCTCGATGTCACCGTGCAGGCCCGGATCCTCAAACTGCTCAGGGACCTGCAGTCGGAGTTCGGCATGGCGATGCTGATGATCACCCATGACCTCGGGGTTGTCGCCAGCGTCGCCGACGAGGCGGTCGTGATGTTCCGCGGCGAAATCATGGAGAGCGGCGCGATCGACGATATCTACCGCCGGCCCGGGCATCCGTATCTCAAGGCGCTGATGGCGGCGGTTCCCCGGTTCAACATGGGGCGCGACGAACGCCTGGTTCCGCTCAGGGAGATCGGACCCGCCGGCGGCCGTCTGCTCGCTCCGCGCGACGAGGACCCGGCGGCCGGTCCGCCCGCCGGCGATCCCGACCCGGTGGTGCTGCGGGTCGACCGGGTCTGCATGTCCTATGCCGCGCGCCGGGGAGGGCGGGTCACCGCACTCGACGACGTGAGTTTCGACGTGTTCCGTGGCGAGTGCCTGGGCATCGTCGGTGAATCCGGCTGCGGCAAGACCACGCTTGCACGCATCATCATGCGCGCGCACGAGCCCGAAAGCGGGGTCGTGCGCTACGCGGCCGATCGCGAGAGCTCCGGTCCGGTCGAGGCGCTGGCACGGTTCCGGCGCGAGGTCCAGTTCGTCTTCCAGGACCCGTTCGGTTCTCTCAATCCGCGCATGACCGTCTTCGATATCGTCAGCGAACCGCTGGTGATCCACGGTATCGGCGACCACGCGTCGCGTCGTGCCATGGTGGGTGAACTGATGCAGGCGGTCGGGCTCGACATCCGCCACCTGACCCGGTACCCGCACAGCTTCTCCGGCGGCCAGCGCCAGAGGATCGCGATCGCCCGGGCGCTGGCGCTGCGCCCGAGACTGCTGGTGTGCGACGAACCGGTCTCCGCGCTCGACGTTTCGATCCAGGCCCAGATCCTGAACCTGCTCAGGGACCTGCGCGGCGCGCTCGATCTCACCTACATCTTCATTTCCCATAACCTGGCGGTGGTCGACTACCTCGCCGACCGGATCGCGGTGCTCTGCGCCGGCCGCCTGGTGGAACTGGCGCCCCGCGACGTCCTGTTTGCGCGCCCGGTCCATCCCTATACCCGCGCACTGCTGTCCGCCGTTCCCGAGCCCGATCCGGACCGCCCGCTCGACTTCGGCGCGCTCGCGGACGCGCGCCAGTCGATACCGTCCGAGTGGCCGATGCCGTTCCGCACCGATGACCGGCACCGCCCGGGGCTGGTCGATGTCGGCGACGGGCACCTGGTACGGGCGGCGCACGCGCCATGATGCGCTGGCTGCTCGCCGCCATCTTCGCCTGCGTGCTGTCCGGTGCGGTGCCGGCGGCCGCCGGGTACATCGAGACACCGGAACTCGCCGAGCAGGTTGCGGCGGGAAGGCTGCCGCCGGTCGCCGAGCGCCTTCCGGAGGTGCCGCGCATGCTCGACTTCGCCGCCCTCGGACTCGAGCCCGGCGTGCATGGTGGGGCGATCCGTACCCTGATGGCGCGGGCCAAGGACGCCCGGCAGCTTACTGTCTACGGGTATGCGAGGCTGCTGGTCCGCGAGCCGAACGGGTTCCGCCTGGAACCGGACATCCTCGAGTCGGTCGAGGTCGAGGAGGGGCGTGTCTTCACCTTCAGGCTGCGGGCCGGGCACCGCTGGTCGGACGGGCATCCGTTTTCCGCCGACGACTTCCGCTACTGGTGGGAGGATGTTGCCAACAACCCGGAACTGTCGCCGGCCGGACCGCCAGTCGTCATGCGGGTCGACGGCGAACTCGCGCGGTTCGCTGTCCTCGACAACCGGACGGTGCAGTACCGCTGGTCGAGGCCGAACCCGGATTTTCTGCCGCGGCTCGCCGCCGCGAGGCCGCTCTACATCTACCGTCCGGCACACTACCTGCGCCGGTTCCATGCCGCCCACGCGGATCCCGCCGAGCTTGAGCAAAGGGTGAGCGAGGCCAGTCAGCGGTCCTGGTCGGCCCTGCACAACAAGCGCGACAACCTCTACCGCAACGACAACCCGGACCTCCCGGTCCTGCAGCCGTGGCGGATCGTGACCGCATTGTCGTCATCGCGGCTAGTGTTCAGGCGCAACCCCTACTTCCATCGGGTCGACCCGGCGGGCCGCCAGCTGCCGTATGTCGATTCCTGGCTGGTCGACGTGGCGAACAACCGGCTCATCGCCGCGAAAGCCGGGACCGGGGAAGCCGACCTGCAGGCGCGCTACCTCAGGTTTGACGACTACACCTTCCTGCGCGGTGGTGAGGACCGCTGGCCCTACGAAACCCGGTTGTGGCAGACGGCGAAGGGAGCGCACCTCGCGCTCTACCCCAACCTGAACGTGAAGGACCCGGTGCTGCGCGAACTCATGCGCGACGCGAGGTTCCGCCGCGCCCTGTCGCTGGCAGTCCACCGCCACGAGCTGAACCAGGTCGTCTACTACGGTCTCGCGCTCGTGGGCAACAACACCACCCTGCCGGGGTCGCCGCTCTACCGGAAAGAGAACCGGTTCGCCTGGACCCGTCATGATCCCGATGCCGCCAACCGGCTGCTCGACGAGATCGGCCTGGTCGAACGCGATTCCCGCGGCGTGCGGAAGCTGCCCGACGGCCGGCCGCTGGAGATCATCGTCGAGACGGCGGGCGAGAGCACCGAGCAGACCGATGTCCTCGAACTCGTCCATGACAGCTGGCTCGAGGTCGGGGTCAAGCTCTATTCAAGGCCGCTCGAGCGCACCGTGTTCCGCAATCGCATCTTCGCCGGCGCGACCGCGATGTCGATCTGGTCCGGCGTGGAGAACGGCCTCGCAACCCCGGACAGCAGCCCGGCGGAGTTCGCGCCCACCACGCAGCTGTCGCTGCAGTGGCCCAAATGGGGCCAGCACTACGAGACCCGCGGTGCGTCGGGCGAGGCGCCGGACCTGGAGCCGGCGCGCGAGCTGCTCGCACTCTACCGCGCGTGGCGCGCGGCCGCGGACCGCCACCAGAGGGAGCGGGCCTGGCGGCGCATGCTCGAGATCCACGCCGACCAGGTCTTTACCATCGGCCTGGTCGCGGCGGTCCCGCAGCCGGTTGTGGTCGCCTCCTCTCTGCGCAACGTACCCGAACGGGGGATCTGGAACTGGGATCCGGGAGCCCACTTCGGCATCTACTGTCCCGATACCTTCTGGTTCGGGACCGGCGACCGGTAGCGGGAGGGCAGACCAGTGCTGGCCTTTCTCGTCCGCCGTGTCCTGATCATGGTGCCGACGCTGATCGCGATCAGCATCATCACCTTCGTCATCATCCAGCTGCCGCCCGGCGACTACCTGTCGAGCTACATCGCCGAACTCGAGAGCCAGGGCGAGTCGGTCGACCCGGCACGGATCGCGGCGCTGCGCGCGCAGTACGGACTCGACCTGTCGGCGACCGAACAGTACCTGGTCTGGGCCGGCGGGCTGCTGCAGGGAGACCTTGGGTTCTCCTTCGAGTACCAGCAGCCGGTGACCGAGGTGGTCGGGGACCGGCTGTTCCTGACGGTGGTGCTGAACGCGGCGACAATCCTGTTCATCTGGGCGGTGGCGTTCCCGATCGGGGTCTACTCGGCGACCCACCAGTACAGCTGGGGCGACTACGGCCTGACCCTGCTCGGGTTCATCGGGCTGGCCACCCCGAACTTCCTGCTCGCACTGGTGCTGCTGTACCTCGGCAACGTGTGGTTCGGCACCTCGATCGGCGGGATGATGGACCCGGCCTACATCGACCAGCCGTGGAGCACGGACAAGGTGCTCTCGGTGCTCGAGCACCTCTGGGTCCCGGTGTTGGTGATCGGGACCTCGGGAACCGCGGGAATGATCCGGCGCCTGCGCGCCAACATGCTGGACGAACTCCACAAGCCCTACGTGGTCACTGCCCGTGCCAAGGGCCTCGGTCCGATGCGCCGCCTGGTCAAGTACCCGCTGCGCACCGCGCTCAACCCGTTCGTCGCCGACATCGGCAACCTGCTGCCGCAGGTGGTCTCGGGCTCGGCGATCGTTTCCATGGTGCTGTCCCTGCCCACGACCGGACCGATGCTGATCGCCGCGCTGCAGAGCCAGGACATGTACCTCGCCGGATCGTTCCTGATCTTCCTCGCGATGCTCACCGTGGTCGGCATGTTCCTGTCCGACCTGGCGCTGGCCTGGCTTGATCCGCGCATCCGGCTCGGAGCGGGGACGTCACGATGACCACCCACTACGTCAACCCCGCGCCGTTCGATCCCTACGCCACCGATGCGATGACCCCGGAGCAGGAACGCTACTACATGGCCACGCAGTGGCAGCTCATGTGGTGGAAACTGCGCCGGCATCGGCTGGCGCTGGTCTCCGGCGTCATCCTCGCCTTCATGTACTTCTCGATCCTGATCAGCGAGGTGCTTGCTCCCTACGCGCTTGCCACCCGGCATACCGACCACATCTTTGCGCCGCCCCAGGGCCTGCACCTCTTCCACGAGGGCCGCTTCGTCGGGCCGTTCGTCTACGGTCTGGACTACGAGCTCGACATGCGCACGCTGAAGCGGACCTACACTCCGAACCACTCCCGGGTCATGCCGGTCCGATTCCTGTGTTCGGGCGACAGCTACCGGTTCTGGGGCCTGTTGGAAACCGACGTCCACCTGTTCTGTCCCGCCGAGGGTGGAACCCTTTTCCTGCTTGGCACCGACCGGCTGGGACGCGACCTGTTCTCGCGCATGGTCTACGGCACCAGGATCTCCCTGACCGTGGGTCTCATCGGGATCATCATCAGCTTCGCGATCGGCATCGTCGTCGGCGGGCTTGCCGGCTACTACGGCGGCTGGGTCGACGGACTGGTCCAGCGGGTGATCGAGATCATCCGGTCGTTTCCGGAACTGCCGCTGTGGATGGCGCTGTCGGCGGCGCTGCCGGTGACCTGGAGCCCGGTCCTGGTCTATTTCGGGCTGACCCTGATCCTCGGGATGCTGGATTGGACCGGTCTTGCCCGCGCGGTGCGTTCGAAGCTGCTGGCGCTGCGCGAGGAGGAGTACGCGCTGGCGGCCCGGCTCATGGGCGCGCGGCCGCGCCGCATCATTGCCCGGCACCTGCTTCCCGGCTTCATGAGCCACCTCATCGCGTCGGCCACCCTGTCGATCCCGTCGATGATCCTCGGCGAGACCGCGCTGAGCTTTCTCGGCCTGGGCCTGAGGGCTCCCATCACCTCATGGGGGGTGTTGCTCACGGAGGCGCAGAACATCAACGCGGTGGAACTCTATCCCTGGATCATGACACCGGTGATCCCGGTCATCGTGGTGGTGCTCGCGTTCAACTTCTTCGGCGACGGACTGCGCGACGCCGCCGATCCTTACCGCTGAACCGGCCGGTCGGGTTCGAACCCGACCGATACCCGCCCGAGCGATCCGAAGTCGGCGGTCACCCGGTCTCCGTGCGAGACGGCGAGCGGCACCGTGCTGGTCCCGGTGGTGATGATCTCGCCGGCGGCGAGCCCGGTTCCGTGGCGCGACAGTTCCGCGGCGATCCAGGCGAGCGCCAGCACCGGGCTGCCCAGCACGTTGGCGCCGGTACCGCACCGGCTTCCGGCCGCCCCGGATATCCGCACCGGGTGCTGCGCGAGGTCCGTCTCGCGCCAGGTTTCGGGCATCCCCGCACCGAGGACGAAATGCCGGGCACAGGCGTTGTCGGCAATGAGCTGCGGGCCGCCCGCCTGCTCGAACGGCTCGAAGCGCGAGTCCGGCAGCTCGATGGCCGGGTGCAGGCTGTCGACCGCCGCGAGGACCTCGTCCGGTTCCCACGGTTTGGCGCGGACCGGCAGATCGGCGCCCAGCCGGAACGCGAACTCGGCCTCCGCAACGAGCATGCGGTTGCACCCGAGCGGCACGGTCGCTCCGTCCTCGTACACCCGTGCGGCGAGGAGGCGTCCGGCAAGCGGCTCCTCCACGCCGATGTGCTGCTGTCCCGCCGGGCTGGTGGCGGCGAGCTTCCAGCCGATCCGCCGGTCCTGCGCGAGCTCGGCGTAGCGTGCCTGGATCGCGTAACCCTCGGCCCGGCTTGCCGGTCGAAGTCCGTCAGGCAGCGATGCAATCACCGAACCGTCGCGCCAGCACGCGAGCAGGGTCGCGGCGGCCTGTTCGATCTTCCCGTGTTCCATGGCCGCGCCTCCTACCAGTTTTCGCCGTGCGGACGGATCTCGACCCGGAAGCTCCAGGCGCTGCGCGGCTGGTGCGCGACGTGAAACACCTCCGCGGCAATGTCCCGGGGCTTGATGAAGAACGAGTCGGGCCGGTCAGGCCAGGCACGCCGGGTCCATCGCAGATCGATCACCGCATCGATCATGACGTAGGCGACGTGAATGCCCCGGGGTCCGAGTTCCCTCGCCATCGACTCGGCGAGCACGCGCTGCGCCGCCTTCGACGGGGCGAACCCGGCGTAGGCCGCGCGTCCGCGGTAGGCGGCGGTATTTCCGGTGCAGATCAGCGCGCCCCCGCCCCGTTCGATCATGGCCGGGACCGTCGCGCGGGCGAGGTGCAGCAGGCCCATGCAGTTGACCCGGAACGCCTGTTCGAGACCGGCGGGCTCGATCTCCAGGAAGGTGCCGCGTTCGGCGCTGACCGCGTTGTGGATGACGACTGCCGGTGGGCCGAGATCCGTGATGACCCGGGCAACCGTGCGCTCGAGTTCCCTGGCATCGGCAACGTCGCAGGGGTAGGCCCTGGTGCCCGCCAGTTCGCGTTCGAACTCCGCAAGCCGGTCGGTGCGGCGCGCCAGCATCGCAACCCGGTAGCCGTCATCGGCGAAGCGCTCGACGAGCGCCCGTCCCGTGCCGTGACCGACGCCGGTCACAAGACAGCACCGTTCGTTCATGCGCGCGCCTTCCTTACCGACGAGCCGTGACAGGTGACAGGATCGGTGGTGAGTGGAATGCGGTCAAGCGGGTGGATCCGGGGACGATTCACCACCTGTACCGGGCGGCGGGATCACCTATACTCCGACCTTCCGAACGGGAAGACGGGGAGTGGAACATGCAGGGTCGGGTCATCATGGTCACCGGTGCGGCCGGTGGCTTCGGGCAGGAGCTTGTCGGCGCGTTCCTGCGGGAAGGGGCGAGCGTTGCCGCGCTCGACGTGTCGGAGGAGGGTCTTGCGGCCCTGCGCGCGACCCATCACGGCGTCAACGAGGACCGGCTGCTGACACTCGAGGCCGACATCGCGGACTACGCCTCCTGCGAGGCCGCCGTGGCGCGCACGGTCGACCGGTTCGGCGGCGTGCACGTGCTCATCAACAACGCCGGCCTCGGCATGGGGGCGCTTCGCGAATCCCACATGGTCGAACCGGTCCGCATCGACGAGGTCACGCCGGAGTTCTGGGACCGGATGGTCGGCATCAACCTGACCGGTCCGTGGCACATGACACGCGCGGCGATCGAACACCTGCGCCGCGCCGACCGGGCGCGCATCATCAACGTCACCACCAGTTTCTTCACCATGCTGCGCGGCAGCTTCCACCCGTACGGTCCATCCAAGTCGGGGTTCGAGTCGATGAGTGCGGGTCACGCCCTCGAGTTCGCCGACCAGGGCATCACCGTCAACGTCGTGGTGCCCGGGGGTCCGGCGGATACGCCCATGGTGCCGAAGGACGCGGGCTTCGACCGCGCCGACCTCATCCGGCCGGAAGCCATGACCTGGCCGATGCTGTGGCTGTGTTCGCCCGACGGCGACGGAGTGACCGGCAACCGCTATGTCGCGGCTCTCTGGGATCCGGCCCGCTCGCCGGCCGAGAACCGGGCCGTGGCCGAGGCACCGATCGGCTGGCCGGATCTTGCGCTCGACCCGGTCTGGCCGGGCGGGCGTCCGACGGAATGAAGTCCTGTAACCGGATGTGGTTGCAATCACATGACCAGGGCACCCGGGTGTCCGCACGGGAGATCACCACATGAATTCACAGCGTGAAACGGCACTGGTGACCGGCGCCGGCAGCGGCATCGGCCAGGCGGTCGCCACCGCGATGGCGGCGGCGGGGCGCAACGTGGCCTGTGCCGACATCAACGGGGATGCGGCGCGGACCGTCGCCGACATGGTGCGCCAGCACGGCGTCGATGCGATGGCGCTTGAGGCCGACGTCGGGGATGTCGCGGCCATCAACGCGATGATCGATGCCGCGGTCGAACAGTTCGGATCGCTGGACGTCATCGTCAACAACGCCGGTGTCACCCGTGCCGCCTGGATCATGGACCTGACCGAGGAGGACTGGGACTGGATGCACCGGGTCAACGCCAAGGGTGTCTTCTTCTGCCTGCAGGGTGCGGCCCGGCAGATGATTGCCCAGGGCGGCGGCCGCATCATCAACATTGCCTCGATCGCCGGTCGCGGCTTCGCCGGCACGTCGAATGCCGCATACGCCGCGAGCAAGGGCGCGGTCATCAGCCTGACCAAGACCGCCGCACAGCAGCTGGGCGGGCACGGGATAACCGTGAACTCGGTGTGCCCCGGCGTGACGATGACGCCGATCGTCGAGGGGATCGTGAACACCCGCGCCGCCGAACGCGGGGTCTCACGCGAGGAGATGGTCAAGGCCTTCACCCGCGACATCCCGATCCAGCGTGCGAACGACCCCGAGGACATCGCGGCACTCGCCGTGTTCCTCGCCTCGCCCGGTGCGCGGAACATTACCGGCCAGTGCTACAATGTCGACGGCGGGCTGGTCCCGAGCTGATCACCGCAGTGACGGGGTGGCGCCGGCCGGGCGCCACCCCACCGCGCAGTGCAGCGGGTTGGCCTGGAACAGCAATCCGGCTTCCGCCGCCTCCCGGCAGGCGTGATCCCAGGTCTTCCGGTCCGCCTGGTCGAGCGCCGAGCGGACATGTGCCGCACGATACTTCCACATTGGGCCGTCCGGCCGGTCGAAACCGAGCAGGTAGGGAAACCCGCGGACCCGCTCGAGGCCCGCGGCCGCCATGCGCCGGTACAGCGACCGGTCCGCGATCGAGCCCGGCGAACGCGACTGGGGCTGCATCGATGCCACCGCCGCGATGTGATCCGGCAGATCGAGGTTCCACCACTGCACCATGTCGATTGCACGCACCGCCACCCCGACCGGCGCGCCGGGCCGGGCGACGCGCACCATCTCGGCGAGCGCCGCGTCGCCATCGCACTCCTCGAGCACGGTGACCGAGTAGACGGCGTCGAACGCGGCGTCGGGCAGCGGCAGGTCGGTCGCGTCGCCGGATGCGAGCGACAGCGATCCGGGCCCGGCATTCCCGATACTGACCCGTTGCGAACGGGCAATAGCGGCCGCTTCCCGCAACAGGTAGCCGTTGAGGTCGACCCCGGTGATCTCGATGTCCGGGCGCGTGCGCAGCAGCGACCGGCCCAGTGCGGCGGTGCCGCATCCGACCTCGAGAACCCGGGCGTCGGATGGGATCGCCATGCGGCGCAGCAGCACCGAGAACATGTCCTGGTAACCGGCGAGGCCGGCCCGGTCCTCGAGCATGGCGGCACCGCCGACATGCGGACCGCCGAGCGAGATCACCGTGAAGTGCCGCGACAGCCGGTCGATGACAGGGTCCCATTGCGAGGCGGCGAGGAAGAACGGGAACAGCAGCAGCGCCGGTCCGCTGCCGCTGCAGCGCCAGTCGAGACCCGCCGTCGTGCCGGAAGCGGGCAGCGGGGGGCAGGCGGGGGACGCAAGGTGTGTGAAGAACGCCTGTAGTCCGCCGCATAGCTCGTCGGGGCGGTCGGCGGCCACGTCCGACCAGGCGGTGGTGGCATAGTCCGTCACGAGGTGCTGCCGGCATCGGGCAAGTGCCATTGCCGCGCGCGCAGCGGCCTCGGCCGGGACGCCGCTGTCGCCGGTGATCACGAGGAGCCTGTCGGCGAGGGCGCGGAAGGCGTCGGGTTCGATACGGCTTGCGACCACCAGGGCAAGGCCGCCGACGCGGTGCGGCTGCGCCAGGCAGAAGTCGGCAATGTCTCCGGGCATCTGGGTCGCGATGAAGACCCGGTCCAGACCGAGCCGGTCGAGCAATGCCGCAATGCGCTCTGCGACGGTCACGGCGCGAAGGCGCGGGCGCACATCCCGGTGCCCCCGCGCGGCGGCGCTCCGCCGGCCGGTCCCTGCCCGAAGGGACAGGGTGCGGAGCACCGAACCTGGAAAACGGCGCGGCGAGGACCCGCGAATGCCGCGTCTCCGTCGAGCCCGCCACGCATCCGGGTGTCGTGCTTCGCAAGGGCGACCCCGTTCACCGCGCCTCCGGCGACCCGGTGGCCGGAGAGCCACGCCCGGCATGCCCGACGGCAGGGCGGCTGGTTCCCTGCGGAGAACTCCGGCCGGTCGACACGCCGGACCGAACCGCCATCATCGCCGACCGGGAATCCGGCTTCCGCCCCGACCACGGGGAACGAGGTCCGGGCTCTGGCGGCATGGTTCATGTCGTGCCTCCATCGCGCGAATTGCGAGCGGGACCGCCAGCGTACACCACCGCCCGCACCTTCGATTCCAATTGCCTGATAATACGTGATTGTATCACTCGGCAAGCGTTGCTGTGCGGCGGGTTTTCCCCGCTCCCGCTTCCCCAGCCGCAACTGCCCTTCGAGAGCATGGTCATGTCCAGGGCCATTATGACCGACGCCCGTGTCACGTCGTTGCGGCCGCGCGGGGCCGCTTACGACATTCGTGACGGCACTCTGAGAGTCTTCTGGGTCCGGGTGTTCCCTTCGGGCCGCAAGCGGTATTTCGTCTGCTGTGCCTGAGTCGCAATTCGGCGAAGGGAGCAAGGTGCGAGTAGCAACACCGAACCGGTGCACTCCGGGCAACCTTGCGCACCATGAACGCATGCTGCGCGGCCGACCTGTTTTTGAAGCTCGAAAGAGCTTCAATGATGGACTAAACATAGGTCGCCATGGTTTAGGTTTCGTCGTCGGGGTGCCCGTTGGACGGTGCTTTTCCGCGCCCTGTGAGTCTTGGTTGTGGTTCCCTACTTCGACAGGACGAATACCGAGTGTCGGAAGACGAACAGGGCCGGTCAACGTTTCGTCTAGCTACTGCTTGAGCGACTTTGATGGCGTTCTCTTGCGCTTGGTGCCTTCCTACCCATAGGTCGGTCCAATGGAAGTTCCCTCGAAGGTTGGCGCGGGTCAGGATTCGCGAAACGGAGTCTTGCGCCGGTCAGGTCGGTATTGGGGAAAACCCGCAGCGGTCAAATTAGCTTCTTCAAGGTTGGTATCGGCAATTCTTGAAGGCGTCGTGGTATCTCGGAACTTGCATTCCCAAGCCTGTACACCGGAAAAATCCGCATCCATCGCTCATGGTTGCTCCGGACAAGTCGGCATGTTCAAGACAGGCGCTCGGGGGCATTCGACATGCCCGGGTGCGGGTGATGGAACAGCTCGGTCCCTTGGCAACAACGGACCGTACGGAGCCTTGCCTCCCGCAGCGCCCCGGTCACGCGGGCAAGAAGCTGACGGAACGGCTCAACGAACGGCGGTTTCACCAGATTACAACCTCGCCTGCCCAGTGGTCAGGGACCATTGCCAAGAGAAAAAGGTACTTGCGAAACACCATTCTTGAATTCGGTGCCATGTTCGGGTTGATGCTACCCCTGCAGCAGGCTGCGGCTCATGGAAGAGGACTCGACAGTTCCAGCTGTCACAATGAAACCGCAACTGGGGGCTACCATTGCCATACGGAAAAAAAGAGACGTAACTGCCCAGGTTTGAGTCCGCCGAGAAGTTGGCGGTGGTGTGATACTGGATCAGGTGGAGTCAACATTTCAAAGTTGGGGTTTCGGGATCAATTGCCTGGGATCGGGGAGGCCAAGGTTTCGAGGACGTTCCAGTCCTGCTTTCGTGCGATGGCGATGACGGACCGCAGGTTGGCGAAGTCGCGGGCACCTTGCATCGAGCGGTAGCAGCCTGAGATTTTCTCTCGCAGCTTGCCCATTCTCGAATCTATCTCCGCCTTGTTGTTCTCGAGAACGGAGTTCGTGGGTCAGTCAGGAAGCGCAGGCAGCCTTCCTTGTACTTCTGGAGCCGGAGCGCGAGGTTGTGACCGATGCGGTGCTTTTTTGCGTCCGCGCATTCCGGTCTGGAGCGGCGGCATCTGTTCGTGAGAGGCGATGGCGCGCTTGAGGATGCGGTCCCAGGCTCGCGAGATGACGGCCATCAGCGAGGCGGGCACGTCGCGATCATTCTTCCGCGCAAAGCGGGAAGCCCTGTTGGCGCGGGTAAGCAGCCGGTGCATGCTCGTTGACCAGTCTTCCTTCTCGATCTCGATCAGGACCTGGAGCTCACGCAGATGATGGGCGTTGCAGGCCCCGTGGCGCACGCCTTCGAGAGCGAAGTAGGTAGCGTAGTCGTCATGGATGACGATGCCGGTGAGTTCCTCGTCGATATGGCTGCGCCCGGGGGCGATGCGCAGCATGGTCAGAACCGGGGTGCACAGCACATGGAGCCAATGGGTCCGGGCGGCGATGCGCATGCCGGTCTCATCGAGGTGTTTGACCGGGGCTTCGGTGCGGATGACCTCTGCGACACGATCGAGGAAGCCCTCGAAGCGCCGGGCGGTTCGCCGGCTCATGGCAACGATGTTGGCGGTTGAGATCCTGCCCGAGAAGAGGTCGCTCATGACCTCGGCGACGCGGTTCTCGGGAATGAACTGCGCGTGCAACAGGCAGGTCACCCACGCGGTGATGCGCGGCCCGTACTGGACCGGGGCGCTCACGCCGTGCGGGAAGGCGGCAGTCGTCACCGTGCCGCAGGCGGTGCAGAGGCAGCGATGGCCGCGATGCTCGGTGACCTCGAGGGGCTGCGGCTCGGGCAACTCGAAGACCTGTCGGCAGACCGGGTCCGCGTGACGGTCGGCGTCTGACAGCGGCGCGCCGCAGCCTGCACAGGCGCAGGGGTCATGATCGACGACGTGGTCGGGCGTCGCGGTTCGCTCCAGAGTGGTTCCCTTGTGGCCGGGCTGGCCGCCACTGGGTCTGTTGGACGTGCCACGCTGGCTCCGGGTTCGCCTCTCCCGGGTTGTGCTCTTCTTCTTCAGACCATCGCTGGCCGGCGGCCTGGAACTGGTGGTGCTGTCGAGCGCGGCGCGGCGCTCGAGTTCGGCGTTCCGTTCGCGCAAGCGGGCATTCTCCCGCTCCAGCGCATCATTCTCCTTGACCAGTGCTGCGGTCAGACGCAGCAGGCTCTGGCCCCATTCCCGGATCGCCTTGATGGCGGTCATCGCGAAGGAGTCTGGGGTGAAAAGGTCCTGCAGGCACGAGAAGGCCACGCCGTGGGCGTCAAGATCCGCGTGCCAGCGCGATACCGTCACGGGTCCTCGGCCTCGACGGCCATGATCGCGGCCAGCACCGCCAGGCGTTCGCCCGCCGGCAGAGCCTCGTAGCGCCGGACCCAGTTGGCCGCCTTGCGCTTGATGCGCTGGCGGTCGGTGAAGGTGCGGCCCGCACAGCTCGCCCAGTGCACCCGATCGGGCGCGAAGTTGAACCACACGACCTCGGTCTGCACCTGGGCCTGCAAGACGAACCCAGCGACGCAGGCTGTCCAGGGAAATGCAGTTAAGACGTGCCACCGTTGTCAGGCAAACACCCGGTTGTTGGCGCTCAGCGACGATCCGCGTCCCCGCTTTCTTCGACACCTGTCGTCGAGGGAGACCGAGCCTGTTCGCCTCGGTAAGCGACATTCCGTCGTCGAGGCACAGCGCCCTCTTGGCAGCCTGTACCAGCCAGTCATCCATCGCGCCCGCTCCATCAGCAGCTTCTGTGAGGAGGCGGAAGTGAGCGGCAAGTTCCGTGGCGATGGAAGGGCGGGGCGCCCGCACCGTTTACGCTCCGCATCGGGCGCCCGGAAAAATTCATGAGAAAAACACCTATTAATTGCAAGTATTCACACAAAAAACATTCAAATTCTGTTATAGTCGACTTCGGCGGTGCAGTTGCACCCGGCCGTTTCCGGGGGGAGCGGCTTCGCCCGGAGGAAGATTCGATGTTTCGTTCCCGCTTCTTTCACGCCCCGACTTCCGTTCCCGCCCGTCCGGCGCGCGCCCGGCGCTTGCTGAAACGGCTCGCGGCTGCGCTGGCGCTGGCGCTGGCGGTCGCGGCGCCGCAGGGCGCTGCGGCGCAGGAGAGCGGGGACCTGCGCCTCGCCGGGTCCGGCGGCGAGAGCGGGAAGGGGCGCGTCGAGATCTATTATGACGGCGAGTGGGGCATGGTGTGCGACGACTATTGGGGCATGAAGGACGCCAGGGTCGCCTGCCGGCAGCTTGGCTTCGACGGCGCCGAGGAGGCCATCGTGAAACTCGGCGGCAGATCCGACCTCCGGTTCTGGCTGGACAACGTGCAGTGCAGCGGCAACGAGAACAGACTCGGGGACTGCCCCCGCGAGTACAATATTCCCTGGGGGTCTGACAATTGCTCGCCCGTTAGTGAGGCCGCCGGCGTGCGCTGCATCACCAGCCCCGGCGTGTACACGAGCCGCACATCGTTCACGGTGACCGAAGACAGCGCGGGGACGAGCTACGCGGTGCAGTTGCGCAAGCAGCCGAGCGGGAGCGTGACGGTGACGCCCGTGGACGCGAGCGGCGCGATCACGTTCAGCCCCGTGTCTCTCACCTTCACGCAGTCCAACTGGTCCGAGCCCCAGAGCGTCACGGTGACGGCGGTCGACGACGACGCCTATGACGACCACGACGTGACCGTGACCCACACCGTGGCCGGCGCCGACTATGACGGGATCGACGCGCCGTCGATCACCGTGACGGTGCACGACCCGGACACCCGCGCGGTCGAGGTGTCGCCGACATCGCTGACGGTGGTTGAAGACGAGCCGGCGGAGAGCTACACCGTCCGCCTTCTCGGCGAGCCGAGCGGCGATGTTACGGTGACGCCCGCGACCGCGAGCGGCGCGATCACGCTCAGCCCCGTGTCTCTCACCTTCACGCAGTCCAACTGGTCCGAGCCCCAGAGCGTCACGGTGACGGCAGTTGACGACGACGCCTATGACGACCACGACGCGACCGTGACTCACACCGTGGCCGGCGCCGACTACGCCGGGATTGTTGTACCGTCGGTCGCGGTGACGGTGCTGGACGACGATCCCGTCCTGACGGGCGCGCCGGACGCGCTCTCGTTCGACGAGGGCGCTACCGGAACGAAGACCTACGACCTGAGGCTCGCCCGTCGGCCGGTCAGGACCGCCGAGGTGGATATCGAGGCGGGTCCGCATCTCTCCGTCCATCCCGATACCGTCCGGTTCACGACTTTGAACTGGAACACGGGGTGGACGATCACCGTGAGGCAGACCTCAGGGCAGGACAACGACGCGGTGGACGAGACGACGCAGATCAGGCACCTAATCGACGGAATAGAGCAGTCCGACCAGACCGTCGCGGTGACGATCGTCGACGACGATCCAGCGATCCTGACGGGACCGCCGAGCATGGACACGGTGTGGTGGGGCACCTTCCAGGCGGGCAGCAATGGCGGGGCGTCGTTCGGGTACATGTCCGATCTCGGCGTCGGCTACCTGTCAGACACCGGGTTCGACTATGACGGGGCGACGCGCGAGGTAGTGGCGATCTACCTGCTGCCGGGCGGGTCGCTGAACGTTTGGCTGGAGATGGGCGCGGCCGACGCGCTGCCCGGCACGATGACACTGCACTTGGGCGGCGACGCGCTGCAGCTCTCCGACGCGCTGCACACCGAGCACGCCGCGACCGGGTCCACCCCGGCGTTCCACTGGTACAAGTGGACGCAGCACGGCATTGATTGGGACGCGGACGAGGCGATGGGAATCTGGCTCACGGGTCCGGTGGCGGCGAGCCTGCCCGGGGCGCCGACGGGCCTGACAGCGACGCCGGTGGCCGGGGGCGTGAAGCTCGACTGGGAGGCGCCGTCGGACGATGGCGGCTCGGCGATTTCGGGCTACCAGTTCCAGGCGCATGACGGAACGAACAGTTCACGGTTCTGGTGGCCGACGGGGAGCGCGGCGACGACGCACACGGATACGGTGCTGTCCAGCGCGAAGTCCTATGTATTCCGGGTTCGCGCGGTGAACGCCATGGGCAACGGGGCGGAGTCGGCGCCGAGCGCTTCGGTGAGCCCGCTGCCGGTGAACCATGCGCCGTCGGGCGCGCCGCGGGTTGTGGGCCGGGCGGCGCCGGGGGCGAAGCTCAAGACCAAGATGGCGACGGTCGACGATGCGAACGGGATGGAGAAGGCAGAGTTCCAGTATCAGTGGATGCAAAGCCCGGGCCCGGGGTCTTCGCCCTCGAGCCGGGGTGCGCGCAGCGAAGTGCGCAGCGGTGCGCAGCCGATCCCCGGAGCGACGGACAAGACGTACCAGGTGCGGGCGCGGGACCTCGGGACCTATGTGATGGTGCGCGTGACATACACCGACGACAACGGCTTCACCGAGACGCTGGAGAGCGAGCCGCGACTGCTTGAGGAAACGCTGCTCACGGGCTGGCTGAACGCCCTGCCGGCCGAGCATGACGGGTCGAGCGCGTTCAAGCCGCGGCTGTGGCTGAGCGAGGCGCTCGGAGCGGGGGCGGCGCTGCCGGCGGCGGAGAGCTTCACGGTGAGCGGCGGCACGGTCGGGGCGGTTCGCCGCATCGGGCGCAACAGCCGGCAATGGGAGGTGACGATCGCGCCTTCGGGCGACGCTGCGGTGGTGATTTCGGTGCCGGTGCGCAGCGACTGTGCCGCCGCCGGGGCGATCTGCGCCGGGGACGGCCGGGCGCTGTCGAACGCCATCGAGCACACCGTGCCGGGCCCGGTTTCGGTTTCGGTTGCGGACGCGCGGGTGCATGAGGGAGTGGACGAGGCGATGCGCTTCGTCGCGATGCTGAGCCGGGCGGTGAACCGGACTGTGAGCGTCGATTATGCGACGGCGGACGGGACCGCGCATGCGGGCTTGGACTACGAGGCGGCGAGCGGGACGCTGTCGTTCGCGCCGGGCGAGTCGGAGCGGGTCGTGGCGGTGGCGGTGCTCGACGACCTGCTGGACGAAGGGATCGAGACCTTCACGCTCCGGCTGGCCAATCCGGCCGGAGCGAAGCTCGGCGACGGCGAGGCGACCGGGACGATCGAGAACAGCGACCCGGTGCCGCAGGCGTGGCTGGCCCGGTTCGGGCGTACGGTGGCGGAACAGGTGCTGGACGCGGTGGAGAACCGCATCGGCGCGGCGCCGCAGCCGGGGGCGCGGGTAACGCTGACGGGCGAGCAGGTCGGCGGCGCCGAGGACCCGGAGGCGCGCGAGGAGGCGGAGGAGAAAGCGCGTCTGGCGGCCTATTCGGCCTGGCTGCGCGGCGAGGCGGAGCGCGGGGACGGCGACCGGCAACGCTCGCGGGCGGTGTTGCCTCGCGATCTGCTGACCGGCTCGTCGTTTGCGCTGACGCAGAAGGCGGACGGGATCGGGGGCGGCGCGGTGTCGCTCTGGGGCCGGGGGGCGGTGTCGCGTTTCGACGGCCGCGAGGCGGATCTCTCGCTCGACGGCGAAGTGACGGGCGCGCTGCTGGGCGTAGACTGGACGCGCGAGCGCTGGACGGCGGGGCTGATGCTGAGCCACGCCCGCGGCGAGGGCGGCTACCGGGGCGAGAGTGACGGCCGGGTGTCGGCGACGCTGACCGGGCTCTACCCCTACGGGCGCTACGCACTGAACGAGCGGGTGACCGTGTGGGGCACGGCCGGCTACGGCGCGGGGATGCTGGTGCTGACGCCGGAAGGCCAGGCGGCGCTGGAGACCGACATGGAGCTCGCGATGGGGGCAGCGGGGCTGCGCGGCGTCGTGGTCCAGGCGCCGACCGTCGGCGGCCCGGAGCTTGCGGTGAAGACCGGCGCGCTGGCGGTGCGCACCTCTTCCGACGCGGTCCGGGGAGCCCCCGGCGGCGCGGGCAACCTTGTGGCGGCGACGGCGGACGTGACGCGGCTGCGGCTCGGACTGGCAGGCGCCTGGCGGGGCCTAGGCCTCGGCACGGGGACGCTCGAGCCCCGGCTCGAGGTGGGGGTGCGCCACGACGGCGGCGACGCAGAGACCGGGTTCGGCCTCGACCTCGGCGGCGGGCTGTCCTGGACGGACCCGGCGAGCGGGCTGAGTGCGGAGGTGAGCGGGCGCGGTCTGCTGACCCATGAGAGCGCAGGGTTCCGCGAGCGTGGCATCGCGGGCTCGCTGGGCTGGGACCCGGCGCCGGGCACGTCAAGAGGGCCAAGTCTGACGCTGACCCGGACCATGGGGGTTGCGGCGTCGGGCGGTGTGGACGCGCTGCTCGGCCGGCGCACGCTGGCGGGGCTGGCGTCCAACGATGGGAACGAGCTCGCGGGCCGGCGGCTCGATCTCAGGCTGGGCTACGGGTTCGGCGTTTTCGGCGACCGCTTCACCGGCACGCCGAACGTCGGCTTCGGGCTCTCGGGAGCCGGGACGCGCGACTACCGCATCGGCTGGCGGCTGACCTCCGTTTTCCGGGGCGATCCCGGTTTCGAGGTCGCGCTTGACGCGACGCGCAGGGAGCCCGCGAACGACAACGCCGCCACGCCGGTCGAGGACGGCGCGATGCTGCGCGCGCTCATTCGCTGGTAACGGAGCGCTTCCGGAACAGGGTCCGGCACCGTGACCGGCGATCACGATCCGGCGAGGGCGCTGTCGCGGCGGCGGCGCTCGGTGGGCTGCGCGCTGTCGGCGGCGCTCCACGTCGGTGTGCCAGAGGCGGATGGCGTTCTGTTCGCGTCGAGATTCAGTGGCGATGCCTGCGTGGCCGCATTCGACCGGGCGTTCGGCAGGCTGAGGGCGCTCGGCGTCGACGAGCTTGTCCGCAGTGTCGAGTTGCCCGATGCTCTCGACGATTGCGATTTCGCGTTGACGGAACCGTCGGGGTAGCGAAAACCGGGAACGGTTACCCGGGAACGGAAACGGCAATAGCCGGAATCGCGCGATTCTGGAAAATCGTGGGAATTGCGCGGCAGGCGCGGCATGCGCCGTCAGGAATACGGTCCAATCCGGCGACCATTTGATGACGGATTTGTATCTCGTCTGGAAAACTCCATAATATCGGTAGGTTAGTAGAATTTCCCGCACAACTTTCCGGTAGGAGCGTTCGGCCGTGCGGTGACCATGATCGGCCCTGGCGTCATTTCTGCGATTGCAGGATCGGCACTGGTAACCGGAAAGCCAGCGCGCTATCAGGCTGCGCATGGGCATCCGCATCAAGGATTTCTGGCCATCATCGGGTGCGGACGTCGCTGGCGACGGGCCTCCGTGGTCGTGGTGCGATCCGGTCTCCTGGAAGTCGCTGCTCGATCGCGAGCGTGTCCGTGCCGAGGCGGCGGAAGCCCGTGCGGACGCAGCGGAGACGCGCTGCGAGGAGTTGCGCTGGCAGGAGGTGCAGGCCCGCCACCGCGCGAGCTGTCTGAAGGCGGTTTCCGAGAGCAACCGCGCGAAGCTGCACGCCGCCCGCGAAGAGGTCAGGGAGGTGCGCCGGACGGCGAAGCAGGCCCTTGGGCTGGAGAAGGAGGTCGCGCGGCTTGGCCGGCTTCTCGCCGAGGCTGGTGTCGACGCGCGCAAGCGGTCCACGGTGATGTCCCTGCGCATGGAGAACGGGGCCCTGAAGGCCGAGGTGAAGGAGCTGACCGGCAGGGTTGCGGCGCTCGAAGCGCAAAACGACAAGCTTCGTTCGAGCAGGTCGTCGATGTCGCGGTCGATGTTCGGTCGCAAGAGCGAGAAGGGGTCGCGGGCGTCATCGAAGCGCAGACGCGGCCAGCAGCCCGGCGCTCCCGGCCATGGCCGCACGCCGCGGCCGGCCCTCAAGGAGACGAAGGAGCGGCTGGATCCACCGAAGGACGCGCATCTGCTCCTGCTGCGGCAAGCCCTACGTCGTCAACGGTTCGCATGAATCGGAATTCAACAAGATCGAGATCAAGGCGCACAAGCGGCGGATCATCCGCCGGCGCTGGCGCCCGGATCGTGAGGGCGGCACTCGGGAAGGCCGGCTGTGGAACGAGTTCGTCGCCCGCTGGCACTACCTCGGATACATGCGCCTGGTCGGAGCGCAGATGCGCTACGCGGTCCATGACCGGAATGGCAAACCGCTGGCGATTCTCGGCTTCTCGACCGCCGCATGGAGGCTGGCGCCCCGGGACGCTTTCATCGGATGGACGCCGGAGCTGCGCGAAAGGAACCTGCCCCTGGTGATCGACAACCCGAGGTGCCTGATCCTTTCATGGGCCGCCGTCCCGAACTTCGGGTCGCACATCCTCTCGCTCGTCCGCAGGCGGCTGCCCGCGGACTGGACCGCGCGGTTTGGCACCACGTCCGTGCTCTGCGAGACATTCGTGGAGGTACCGCGCCACAGCGGCGGCGTCTACCGGGCCTCCGGCTGGACCCGTGTCGGAACAACCAAGGGGCGTGGCCGCTAAGACACGCACAACAAGACCGACAAGCCAAAGAAGGAAATCTGGCTCTGCCCGCTCCGGAGGGACTGGAAGCGGACGCTCAACCGCTGAGCCCTGCGACCGGAAGACCGCCCACAGGCACCGGCAGCCGCACGAAGATAACGATGCCTTCGCGACGAAAGACGGGACAGGTACACCGACGCAAACAACGCCGGCGCGCACTACAGGACAGCAACCAAGGGTGGCGGTCAGAGCCCGTGCCTGCGGCTCCAGGACGAGACCGCAACCAATGCCGCAAACCCCGGATGGCACGAATGCCTGTTCCGCCTCGGCGCGCTCTCGTCGCAGCGGTTCAGCAAATGGTTCCCGGTGACGCTGGAACTCCGCCGGAAACGACAGCACGTCACCGCACAACCGATCTTACACCGAATGTAGTGCCTAGATGGAAATGGAGACCAGCCAGGATCAAAAACTTACGCGAATCAACCGTCGAAGTCAGGACCGTGTCAACCAACCGACAAGCCGGACGGGAGGGGACCGGAGGCGGGTGACCTCCGGTCTTCGACCGGTTCGCACCCCATCGTCAACAAGGCCCCGGAATACCCGCGGCCTGTCCGTGAGGTTGGTCGTGGTCCGGATGTCGATGTCGCCGCCGGATTCCCCGCCGGTTCCGCCCGGGTCCTTCGCGTCTGTTCCGGACCATGAAGGACGAAGCCTTCCGCGCTCGCGCAGAATCCGCGCATGCTGGCGAGCGGACCACTGTTCGCCCGCCCGAATTCCCACCGTGCGCGCCGCGGTTCCCGTCGCTCCCCGGGAACGGCTTGCTGCAATGGTGGCGCCGGCCCGGCTGTCCGGGGCCCGGCACCGGTCGCGAAGACGGACTTGCGTCCCTGCTTGCCGCCGTGCGCGCGCTGATGCACATTGGGGGATGGAATCAGGAGCGGGCGGGACCGGGATGTATGGCAGCGTGCTTGGACGATTGCGGGCGGCTGCGATCTCCATCGTGGTGATGGCGTTCATCTTCGTCTCACTGTTCCTGCTGCTCGGTCTCGAAATGTCATCGCCCTACACGCGCGACAGCCCGGACTGTTCGGTCTGGTGCGTTCTGGAAGGCAAGGTCCGGAACCTCTTCGGAGGATGACGGTGCAGGTTGTTGGAGCGGGCATGTCGACACGTCGCGGCTCGTGCACGAACCGGAAGTTCCAGGATCCGCAGCGCACGGCGTGCGGCTCGGAACGGGCGGTCGTCCCGTTCCGGAACCTCGATACCCTGTGGGTGAACACCGGGACCCTGTGCAACATCGAGTGCGCCAACTGCTACATCGAATCGTCACCGCGCAATGACCGGCTCTCCTACATCGCCGCCGGCGAGGTCTCGGCCTACCTCGACGAGATCGAGAACTCCCGCATGGGAACCCGTCTGATCGGGTTTACCGGCGGCGAGCCGTTCATGAACCCGCATTTCATCACCATGCTCGACGACACGCTGGGACGCGGGTTCCAGGCGCTGGTGCTGACCAACGCCATGAAGCCGATGTGGAACCGGCGCGACGCGCTTGCCGGGCTGCGCCATCGCCATGCGGCCAGGCTGCAGCTGCGGGTCTCGATCGATCACCACTCCCGCGAGCTGCACGAGACCGAGCGTGGTCCGGGGACCTGGACCCCGATGCTGAGGGGACTCCACTGGTTGCAGGAGCAGGGCTTCGAGCCGACCGTTGCCGGGCGCGTGCCCGATGACGAAGCGGAAGCGGAACTGCGTGACGGCTACGCGGCGCTCTTTTCCGACGAGGGTCTCGCGATCGATGCGCGGGACCCGGCCCGGCTCGTGCTGTTCCCGGAGATGGACGAGACCAGGGACGTCCCGGAGATCACCCGGCAGTGCTGGGACCTGCTGTCGGTCCGGCCCGAGGACCAGATGTGCGCGACCGCGCGCATGGTGGTGAAGCGCCGGGGCAGCCCCCGGCCGGTGGTGGTCGCCTGCACCCTGCTGCCGCATGATCCGCGGTTCGAGCTGGGAGCGACCCTTGCCGAGGCCCGGCGCCCGGTCCGGCTCAATCATCCTCACTGCGCGCGGTTCTGCGTGCTGGGCGGCGCGTCCTGCAGCGCCGGGTTTGACCGATCCGAGGCCTGATTCCGGCAGCCCGCGTCTGGAAATCCGCTCGCAACGTCCCCATCTGACAAATCTGCTGTCGGACCGACGTCGTGTCCCGGCGGTGGCAGGAGGACCGTCGGGCAGGTACATGGACTTTCTCGGTGCAGCAGCATCTGCCGGGGGTGGATGTCAGGATCTGCCATCGGCGCCAAACGGGACCGGTGCGACCGGTCTGCCCGCACTTCGAGTTGCCCGATGACCGCAATCATGCTCGGCCTGGCGGGGCTGGTCGTTCTGATATTCGGTGCCGACCTCATGATCCGGGGCGCCATCGCGGTCGCGCGAGGTCTCGGCATCAGTCCGCACGTGATCGGCCTGACCGTCATCGCGCTTGGAACCTCGGCTCCCGAACTGGTGGTCAGTCTCAAGGCGGCCATGATCGGTTCGCCGGGGATTGCGGTCGGCAACGTGGTCGGCAGCAACATCTCCAACATCCTGCTGATGATCGGAACCGTGGGCGTGATCTGCCCGTTCCTGACCGACGGCCGGTCGCTGAGACGAGACTGCGGCGTGCTGGCCGGCGCGACCGTGATATTCGTGCTGCTCGGGCAGAACGGCGTGATCGAGATATGGCAGGGACTGCTGATGCTGGTCCTGCTCGCGTCCTATCTTTACTACTGCTACTGGAGCGAACGTCGCTCGAGGGCCGGGAACGGCAGGGCGGAAACCGGGCAGATCGGCCGTCATTCCGGCCAGCTGGGTTCGTGGTTGCGGGTGGTGGGCGGCATTGTCGCCGTGATCGGCGGGGCCCAGATGCTGGTGATGGGGGCCGTCGATATCGCCGCCCAGCTGGGCGTCTCGGAGACGGTGATCGGCATCACCATGGTCGCGCTCGGAACCTCGGTCCCGGAGCTTGCCACCACGGCCTCGGCCGCCTTTCGCCGGCACACCGATGTCGCGCTCGGCAACATTATCGGCAGCAACATCATCAACACGCTCGGTATCGTCGGCGTGGTGGCATCGGTGGGTCCGCTGACGGTCACGCCCGAACTGGTGCGGGTCGACCTGTGGGTGATGGCGGCCATCACCTTCGTCTTCATCGCCTCTGCACTGATGCTGCGCGCCCTGGTCCGCCCGCTCGCGGTCGCCTTCTTCTTCACCTACGTCATCTTCGTGACGCTCCAGTTCTATCCGGCCGGGTCGCTGCTGGCTTCCGTCCTCCCCTGAGTGCCGCGCGCAAACCGCATCTCGACCCCGACGGCCGCGCAATCGGAATAGACGTCCGGCTTGCGCGTGGTGACCCGGCCCGAGCGGACCTCGCTGCGCGCGAGAAGCAGCCCGATGATGCCCCGGCAGAAGGTCTCCTGCAGGTTGAACCTGCGCGAGGCGGCGAGCACCCCGATCTCCCGGCGCAGGAAGTCGTAGTCGAGTGCCGCCTCGATGCTGTCGGTCTCGGGCGCGGGGCCGATCTCGATCTCGACGGAGACCAGCACGCGTTGCGGCGCCGCCCGCTCGAAGTCGTGGATCCCGATCTCGACGTCGAGCGCGAAGTCCTCGAGCAGGAGCCGGGTACTGATGTCGGTCACGGCGCGTCCGCCGACGGTTCCGGTTCGAGAAACGCGACGTCGCGCGGCAGCCGCTGCAGCATCTGGCCGCCGTCCACGGCGATGACCTGGCCGGTCAGCGACGGGGTCGCGAGAATGAACCGCAGGGTGCTGATGATGTCGTCGACGCGCGAGACCCGGCCGAGCGGGCTCATCCTGAGCCCGGCCTCGAAGCTCTGCTGACCCTGGTTGCCGCTCTCCAGCGTGATGCCCGGAGCGATGGCGTTCACCCTGACCCGGGGAGCGGATGCCATGGCAAGCGCGAGCGTCGCGCCGTGCAGGCCGGCCTTGCTGACGGTGTAGGAGAGGTAGTCGGGATTGATGGCGAGCACCTTGTTGTCGAGCATGTTCACGATGCACCCGGTCCCGTCTTCCGCCACGCAGTCGACGAAGGCCTGGCAGAGCAGCAGCGGAGCCCGCAGGTTGACCGCGAAGTGAAGATCGAGTGCTTCCGCCGTCAGCGAGCCCAGCCGGTCGTAGGCAAACATCGAGGCATTGTTGACCAGGGCTGCGAGCGGCGGTGCCTGTGCCGCAACCCTGGGAACCAGCGCGCCGGCTGCTTCCGGATCGCCCAGGTCGGCCGAGACCAGCATGCCGTCCCCGCCGCCACGGCGGATATCGGCCAGCACCGAGCGCGCGTCCTCGCTTGAGCGGTTGTAGTGCACGGCCACGAACCAGCCGTCTGCCGCCAGCGCGCGGGCCATCGCCGCGCCGATCCGCCGTGCGGCGCCGGTGATCAGCACCGACTGGGTGTGCGGCGGTGACGCCATGGCCACGCTCCGGTGGTGGGTTCATGACCGGGACCGGCGGTCCGGACCGGCCCGGGGCGGGTGGCGGATACTAGGCGAGCCAGGGATGAGCCTTCAAGCGACGCCTGCGGGGCGGCGAATGCCGATGACGCGCCCGCACTGTTCCGGCCGGGGCTGTGCCGCGTCCGCGTCCGCGAGTTCACCGATCGCCGCCAGCTGGGGTGCGGGGAAGGGCGCCGAGCGCCGCTCGTCCAGGGATACATGGACCGCGAGCAGTTCGGCCGTGGCCGCCAGCCAGCCATCCTGTTCGTGACGCATGGCGTGGAACAGGTGCAGGCGCTTGCCGTCGGCATCCAGCAGCCGGGTCGCAAACCGCACCGTGTCGTTCTCCGCGACCTCGCGCAGGTAGGCCACGTGGGATTCGAGGACGAAGATCGAGTGGTTGCTGCGCTGGCGGTATGCCAGCCCAAGGTCGAGATGGTCGAGCAGTGCGTCCGTGGCCTTGTCGAAGGCGACGGCATAGTACCCGACGTTGAGGTGACCGTTGTAGTCGATCCACTCGGCGGGAATGCGCAGGCGGTGGCCGGGAATGGGAGGGGTCATGGGGGCGCCTGTCCGGACCTCGTGTGGCCTGTCTGGTGCCCGAAAGGTAGGAGAGGAGGCACCGGGTCTTCAAGTGTGGTCCGGCCCGGTGGCGCTGACCGCGGGACTGATCCCTCCCCCCAGGCAGGGGCCTCGGGACGTGGGAGAAGGACTTGGAAGCGTGCCGTGGAGGTCCCTGGCGCGCGGACCGGGGAATGTGCGTAGCACAGGTGAACTCGCCGCCGGAGAAGGGGCCGGCGCTGCCGCCGGGCGCCCGGGGAACCGTCGGATCGATCGCAAAGCCCATTGTGACTTTTGGATGCAGGTTCCACAGTGTGTTCATGACACCAGCGGACGCCGAACCGGATACCACCGCGGCGGCGCCGAAGCGCCGTCCCGACCTCGCGGCCGGAATCGCCGCGGTTCGCGACAGCGCGCGCACGCTCCCCGGTTCCCCGGGTGTCTACCGCATGATCGACGACCGGGGCACCGTGCTCTACGTGGGCAAGGCCCGCAACCTGAAAAGGCGTGTCTCCCAGTACGCCAATCCGTCGCGGATGCCGACCCGGATCGTCCGCATGATCGCCGAGACCTCGACGATCGAGATCGTCATCACCCACACCGAGGTCGAGGCGCTGCTGCTCGAAAGCAACCTCATCAAGCGGCTGAAGCCGCGCTACAACATCCTGTTGCGCGACGACAAGTCGTTTCCATACATCCTGATCACCACCGATCACGAGGCTCCGCGACTGCTCAAGCACCGTGGCGCACAGTCCCGCGAGGGGTACTACTTCGGACCGTTCGCGACGGTCGGCGCCGTCAACCGGACCCTGTCGGCGATGCAGCGTGCCTTCCTGTTGCGGAACTGTTCCGATTCGGTCTACCGCAACCGGTCCCGCCCGTGCCTGCAGTACCAGATCAAGCGCTGTGCCGCGCCATGCGTGAACTACATCGATCCCGAGGGTTACGAGGCCCTGGTCAAGGAGGCGCGGGCGTTCCTCAGCGGCAGGAGCAGGCAAATCCGCGAGGAAATGGCCGCGCGGATGCACGAGGCCAGCGACCGGCTCGACTTCGAGACCGCGGCCGCGTACCGCGACCGGATCCGGGCACTTGCCGCCGTCCAGGCGCACCAGGACATCAATGTCGACGGGCTCGGCGATGCGGACGTGTTCGCGGTCCATGCCGAGGGCCCCGCGAGCTGCATCCAGGTGTTCTTCTTCCGCGGCGGCGGCAACTACGGCAACCGGGCCTATTTCCCGGGCCACGACGCAAGCTGGGCGCCGGAGGAAATCCTGTCGGCCTTCATCGCCCAGTTCTATGACAACAGGCGTCCGCCGCGCCAGGTCCTGGTCAGCCATCCGTTGCCCGAGCAGCAACTGCTGGCCGAGGCACTGTCGGTCAGGGCGGCAGCACGGGTCACGGTTACCGCCCCCGTTCGCGGCCGCAAGCGCAACCTGGTCACCCAGGCCGCGGTCAATGCCCGCGACGCGCTCGCCCGGCGACAGGCCCAGGGCGCCTCGCACCGCCGGTTGCTGGGCGACGTCTCGGAGACCTTCGGGCTCGACGAGCCGCCGCGGCGCATCGAGGTCTACGACAACAGTCACCTTCAGGGCGCCGACGCCGTGGGGGCGATGATCGTGTTCGGTTCCGACGGCTTCGAGAAGGCGGCCTACCGCAAGTTCACCATCCGCGACGCCGCGGCCGGGTCGGAGCAGATGTCACGCGGCGACGACTACGCGATGATGCGCCAGGTGCTGCGCCGGCGGTTTGCCCGCGCCCTGAAAGAGGATGCCGGCCTTCCCGACCTCGTGTTGATTGACGGAGGCCCCGGGCAGCTCGGCGCCGCCTGGGAGGTGCTCGACGAGCTCGGAATTGCCGACCTCGCCGTGGTCGCGATCTCCAAGGGACCGGACCGCAACGCAGGCAGGGAGCGTTTTCACCAGCGCGACAGGCCGTCGTTCCTGCTGCCCGAGCGCACGCCGGTACTGTACTTCCTCCAGCGCCTGAGGGACGAGGCGCACCGCTTTGCCATCGAGACCCACCGGGCGCGGCGTCACAAGGCGTCCCGGCGTTCGGCGCTCGACGAGGTCCCCGGTATCGGGGCGAAGCGCAAGCGGGCGCTGCTCAACCACTTCGGGTCGGCTCGGGAAGTGGCCCGGGCCGGTCTTGCCGACCTGGAGACGGTCCAGGGTATCAGCAGCGCCACCGCCCGCCGGATCTACGAGCATTTCCACTAGGACCGGGACGTGCGACGGGAGACGTCCGGAAAACAGGCGAGCCGTTACGTCTCTCGCATGGTTCGCCAGCCCGTCAACAGGCAGTCAGAAGAATCTTAACGATTTGAATTCATTATATTACTCGAGTACCCCGGATTTCCCGATGAAGAACTGTCAACACCCTGGCGACACGACGTGACGACCATGAACATGACGTCTCCGGGCGCCGCATGCGTTTCCACTCGTGCCGTTCGGGTCCGGCATGCCGGTCGCGTGTCAATTCGACACGCGCATTCGGTCGCTGTCGTCATGCGAAGGCAGGTGGGCGGTCGCTGGGTGGTGGGCACGGGCGCGCCGTTGTGGTCGTTGAACGGGCGACGCGCATCTGCCCACCACGGCCCGGGTTGAATTCCGTCGCCCTCAAGTTCGTTCATTGGCCGCGGTGGAGTTCAGTACCTCCGGACAGAACGGAAAACGCGGATCGGTGAGCTGGGACGGCGGGTGACGGATCGCCATCGTCAGCCGACGGCTGGATCGCTCAGGCGGTTGGCTGCATTCAGGACCCTGTCCTCGTTGCCGAGCGCTTCTTCGGGGGACTTTCCGTCGAGCCAGCCGTTGCCTGACCGGAACCAGAACGCGATCTGCCACGGTGTCATGTCGGCTGGCAAACGCTTTAGCACCTGCCTGACAACGGGTAGCGGACGGCCTTCGGCGAACTGAAAGCACGGAAAGAGCCGGGCGCGGCCGTAGCGCACCGCAAAGACCCGTTTCTCACGTCTCCACCGGGAGGCCGGTTCGCTCGGGCTGTTCAATTGCGAGCCGGGCATGAGTCTGTGGATATCGGCCGCCGTGAATGTCGGCACCTCGCGGAGGTACTGCGCGCGCAGCTCGTCATTGTCTTGCGTGAGCTCCCGATCCATTATCGTCCCCCCAGCAAAGCATGCAGCCACCGAAACGGTCCAATCGTCGCTCGGGATTACACCGATGTCTGATCTTTCGCAAGTTCCTCCGACACGGACAGAACCCATAGAACATCTTCAGTCGGTGCGGCAAAATCGAGTTGGCCATGCGCTACCTGGGATCGAACTTTTGCGAGCTCGAACATTCTATTTGCCTGGCTTTGTTCCACATATCCTTCGCCTGTCAGTAAATTGACCAGGGCACTTGGGTTAAGCGGTCGTGTTCCAACCGTTTCGACCCGGTCTCTCGCCACGGCCTCCAGGATTGACCAGGCAAACAACATAGCCGCACGGGGTTCTATTGCGGCGACGTTTCGTGCCGCACGAATTGCTTCTGTAGTTGTAACGTCAGCAACCGGGTACAAGACTGGCTCAAGTGAGGAGAAATAGAATACCCGCAAATCCCAATCATCTTGATTCGCCAAAAGCGAGTGATGTTCATGGACTTTTTTGGTTCTCTACCCCCTTCCTTTCGAAACACCTCAACGATTAGTGAAGGACGCTTACCAATCGCGATAGCGTCAGGGTGCCATTCCCCCAGGAATGACGGTAGATCTTCCGGACCGGGATCAGGAATAACCTCGTAACCTTCGGCGCGCAATAAAGGGACCAACCGGTCCAGTGTAATCCGTTCATCGTCGGACATGGACAAGCTCATATGGTCATTCTCCGCGGAGCTCGGCGTCGATCTTGATGTAGACTACCGGAATTTGTGCACCGAGCGCTGTCGCAAGAAGCGGAGTGGGTTCGTCTCTGACTTCCATGGGTCGCTCAGGCTCGAATTTCTGCATTACAATACGCTCCACCTGTTTGTCGTCCACGTAGACAAACATGCCCATCGCGTCGAGGATTGGCTTCGCGCAATTGCCAATGTCCGCATGCATCTCGGCCTGCGAAAATAACAGGAGATCATTATGGCCGCAGGTTCCGCTACCCCGAAATGCGCGACAGGAAGTGCCTCCCTCGCGGCATCTCGCGCGCGGCATCCGGGCCGGGTTCGTCGACCAGATACTTGATCGCCATGCTCGAATCGACCACGACGCGCATCAGAAGTCATCGCGATGACCACGGTCGCGGTCCTCGCGGATCAGCACTTCTGCCGGGGTTTGCCTGCGACCCCTGGTCTTCTCTCGCAGCCGATCCGACGCCTCCAGGAATGTGGAGCGCTTTGCCGCCATGTTGTCGTCGGCAGCACACTCCAGGATGTGGCGGGCTTCGGCCTCAAGCGAGCGGTTGTTCAGCGCGGCCCGCCGCTTGAGGCGAGTCACCACGTCCTCGTCGAGCCGGCGAACAGTGATCGTCACCATTGGCTCGTCTCCAGGCGTCGGATAGCAGATTGTTGTCATCGTACCATGCCGCGCGCACGTTCTGGCGTGCTGTGTGGCGCACCCGTTTGCAGGGGCGAACCGCAACTCCCGGAGCCTGGAGGGCGAGACCGTTCGTTTGTCCCCTGTTGTTCGTCGGCCCAGCGCAGATCCGGCCGGTACGGACCGGCCCTATACCGTCAGTTCCGCCGCCGCCGCGAGGCTGCCCCATCGACCAGACCGCTGCGACCCGGGGCCGGGCAGCCAGGATACCCGCCTCGACGGGTCGGCCAGTCACACAGTCGCCGAAGAACGAGAAAGCGTGACCGAGCAGGGTGACGTCCGAATTCAGGTCCTCCGGTTCGACACGACGGTCACCCGTTCACGGCTTCGGAGATCCGTTCCCCACCTTCACGCGAGTCTCCGTTCGGAAGGCCTGCCTGGGAAGGTGCGTCGTGAAGCGCTTCGGTTTCGAGCCGAACCATGGCTTCGCGCAGGGTCAGGGTTTCGGTGTCCGTGCGTCCCAACCGGCGCAGCGAGACGGTGCCCTCCCTTGCCTCGCGTTTGCCCACGATCAGGAGCACCGGCACCTTGGCCAGGCTGTGCTCACGGATCTTGTAGCCGATCTTCTCGTTCCTCAGATCCGTCTCGACACGGAGGCCACGAGACGTGAGCTGGGCGGCCACCTCGTTGGCATGGGAATCGCCGTCGCTGGTGATCGTTGCCACGAGGACCTGAACCGGGGCCAGCCACAGCGGCAGCCGGCCGGCATGGTGCTCCACAAGGATGCCGGCGAACCGCTCGAGTGAGCCGAACAGGGCCCGGTGAAGCATCACCGGGGCGCGCTTCTCGCCATCGGGGCCCACGTAGAACGCGCCAAGCCGTTCCGGCAGGTTGAGGTCGACCTGCAGCGTGCCGCACTGCCAGTCGCGGCCGATGGCGTCGCGCAGTACGAATTCGAGCTTCGGCCCGTAGAAGGCGCCCTCGCCGGGATTGGTCGTGTAGGCCAGGCCAGCCGCCTCGACCGCCGCCTTCAGGGCTGCCTCGGACCTGTCCCAGACCGCGTCCGAGCCGATGCGCTTTTGAGGTCGATCCGAGAACTTGACCCGCACGTCGTCGAAGCCGAAATCGCGATATATGTCCAGGATGAGCTGGCAAACGATTCGACATTCACGGGTGATCTGCTCTTCCGTACAGAAGATGTGGGCGTCGTCCTGGGTGAAGGCGCGAAGGCGCATCAGACCATGCAGGGCGCCCGACGGCTCGAACCGGTGAACCTTGCCGAACTCGGCAATGCGCAGCGGCAGATCGCGGTAGCTCTTGATCCCCTGCTTGTAGACCTGGATCCCGCCGGGGCAGTTCATCGGCTTCAGGGCAAAGACACGGTCCTCTCTTGCTTCCGTGGTGAACATGTTCTCGCCGAACTTGTCCCAGTGTCCCGAACGCTCCCACAGGCTCCGCTCCATGATGTCCGGCGTGTTGATCTCGACGTAGCCGGCCCTGTTCTGACGCTGGCGCATGTAGTCGATGAGGGCCTGGAACAGCGTCCAGCCCTTTGGGTGCCAGAAGACGGCGCCCGGCGCCTCCTCCTGGAAATGAAACAGGTCCATCTCGCGGCCGAGCTTTCTGTGATCGCGCTTCTCGGCCTCTTCAAGCTGGTGAAGATACGCGTCGAGTTCGGCCTGGTCGCGCCACGCGGTACCGTAGATACGCTGCAGCATGGGATTGCGGTGGTCGCCGCGCCAATAGGCGCCGGCGACCTTCAGCAGCCTGAAGGCGGTACCGAGCTTGCCCGTCGAAGGCAGGTGCGGGCCGCGGCAGAGGTCGCGGAACTCTCCCTGGCGATAGACACTCAACGTCTCGGTTGCCGGCAGTCCGGCAATGATTTCACTCTTGTACCGTTCGCCCCTGGCTTCGAAGTAGCGGATCGCGTCGTCGCGTTGCCACACTTCACGCTCGATCGTCTCGTCCCGCGCGACGATCTCCCGCATGCGTTCCTCGATTTGCACGAGGTCCTCCGGCGTGAACGAGGTTTCGCGCTGGAAGTCGTAGTAGAACCCGTTCTCGATCGTGGGGCCGATGGTGACCTGGGTCTCGGGATACAGCTCCTTTACGGCCTCGGCCAGGACATGCGCCGCGTCATGTCGCAGCAGCTCGAGCGCCTCCGGGTGATCGCGGGTGATGACCTCGACACTGGCATCGTTCTCGACGAGATCGCCAAGATCCCGCAAGACACCGTCGATGCGGATGGCCAGCGCCGTGTCGGCGTCAGCGGTACCTGACCGGGTGGCGATCTCGGTACCACGGACAGGTGCGCTGTGGGTTTGTGGTCCGTCAGGCAGCGTGATCTGGATCATGGAAATGCCCCAATGAAAGAAGACAACCGGCTCCGCCCCGTTGGCTGTCACGCCAGGCGTTCCGGAAAGAGGGGGTGCGCGGAGAGCGCCCGGGTGGATTGAATGGTCCCTGCGCTGAACCAGGGATCGGGCACGGCAGGACGACACGCATGTTCAGAACTCCCGCTCAAGACGCTTGTATCCCTGAACGAGAGAGTTGTTGGTGCGCGCGACATCCTCCGAGAACTCGGAGGCATCGGCTGTGACCCTTGGAACTGTGGCGAGATCTGTCCGGGGTCCGATGCGCTGTGTCGAAGGGACGCAGTAACCGGGCGGCAGGTCAAAGCCATCGACAACCGCGTTGTGCTCCACGACACAGCCTTCGCCCACTGCGCAGTTGAAGAGCACGCTGTTGAAGCCGATGAAAACACGGTCGCCCACCGTGCAGGGGCCGTGGACAATGGCGCGATGTGCGATCGAAGTCCGCTCGCCGACGGTGACTGCCGCGCCGGACTTCGAGTGGATGACCACGCCATCCTGGATGTTCGAATGCGCACCGATGACGGTGGCCTCCATGTGGCCATCTGCATCGACCTCGTCGGCACGGATCACCGCATAGGGCCCGATGAAGACATTCTCGTGCACGATCACCCGGCCGCAGAGAATGGCAGTGGGATCGACAAACGCACTCTCATGGACGACTGGCATGTCGCCGCGCGGATTTCTGCGGATCATCCGAACGCCGCTCCCGCCCGCGGCGACAACACAGACCGACAGATACGGACGAGCCGGATCAGGCCCGGGGAGGGGAGTCCGGTCATGTCCGTACGACCTGCCCGAATCTCACCACCGCGGGTTGATGCCAGGTGTGCCCAGGGCCCACCTCGGCGATTGTGCGCTGCAGCACCCGGAAGGGAGGCAACGCCGGGCCATGGCGGCCGGACAGGTCCGCCACCGGCAGGAGTGGTTCGGTTTCGACCCGGACCCCGGACCGCCGGGCATTTGCCACGGTCTCGCGCGGTGCGGACCCCGCGTGCAGGGGGACTCCCATCTAACCGGTCCTGCGCCAGGCCGAACCGTCGGCGCGATCCTCGACGGTAATGCCGAGCGAAGCGAGCTCGGCACGGATTCGATCCGCAGTAGCGTAGTCTCGTGCTGATCGAGCGACCGACCGTGCCTCGACCAGGCGCTCGATCCGTGCCGTGCCTGCGTCTTCTCCCGCGGTCTGTCCGAACCAGCCCGCTGGCTCCTCCTGCAACAGGCCCAGCAGGCCGCCGGCGTCGCGCAAGGCCGCCTTGTAGGCGGCACGGTCCGCCTCGTTTGTCGCCTGGCGTGCCGCCTTCGCTATTCGGAAGAGTTCAGCGATCGCTCCGGGGAAGTTCAGATCGTCCTCGAGGGCCGCCTCGAAACCGTCGAGCAGGCCGGACGGGCGGGCGGGGTCTGGAGCGTCGCCGAGAGCGCGAAGCGTTCCATACAGACGATCGAGACCGCGCTTCGCCCGGGCGAGTCCGTTAGCACTCCAGTCGAGCGGCTGGCGATAGTGCGCGCCAAGAAGCGCGAAGCGAATGGCCTCGCCCGGCGCTTCCGCGAGGAGATCACGAACGAGAAGCACGTTGCCGAGCGACTTCGACATTTTCCGTCCCTCGACGGTGACGAAGCCGTTGTGGACCCAGTGGCGGCAATAGAGCTCTCCGTCATGGGCGCAGGTGCCCTGGGCGATCTCGTTCTCGTGGTGAGGGAAGATCAGGTCCTGGCCGCCTCCGTGGATATCGATCGTTGCACCGAGACCCTGCTCGATCATGGCCGAGCACTCGATATGCCAACCGGGTCGCCCGCGGCCCCACGGGCTCTCCCAGCCCGGCAGGTCCGGTGTCGAGGGCTTCCAGAGGACGAAGTCGGCCGGGTCTCGCTTGTAGGGCGCGACCTCGACCCTGGCGCCAGCGATCATCTCGTCACGATTGCGACCGGACAGGGCTCCGTAGGCCGAATACGAGGGCACGTGGAACAGGACATGCCCCTCGTCCGCATAGGCATGACCCCGCGCGATCAACCGTTCCACCATGTCGATGATCTCGGGAATGTGTTCCGTCACGCGCGGTTCAAGATCCGGCGTCAGGACTCCGAGCGCGGCCATGTCGGCAGTGTAGGCCTCGATATAGCGTTCCGTGATGGTTGAGATCGGCTCGCCGGCCTCCTTCGCAGCGGCGTTGATCTTGTCGTCGACATCCGTGTAGTTGCGCGCGTAGACGACACTCCCGTAGCGCCGCTTCAACAGGCGATAGAGAACATCGAACACGACCGCCGGGCGGGCATTGCCGATGTGGGCGAAGTTGTAGACGGTTGGCCCGCAGACATACATCGTGACGTGATCGGGGCTCGCCGGAGAGAAAGGCTCTTTCGTCCGGGTGAGCGTGTTGACGAGGCGCAACGTCATTCCTGCACCTCGAACATGGCGAGGTCGCCCCGGGCGGTGCAGCGGAGGCAGTCGCCCGACATCTCGATGACGACGTCATCCCTGCAGTGCGTCACCAGGTCGTGGGCGACGCCGAACTCGTTGCTGAGCACGAATGTCCGGCTCAGCGCGGGTTGCCGGATCGGATGGTCGAGCATGGTTGTCATGGCGTTTCCAGGGACGCCGGTCAGTACCGCGACCGGCAGACGCTGCGATGATGCTTCGAGATCCCCGCTTTCCACGGTGCCCCCTCTTGTCCGGTCAGGCCGCGCCGGCCGCGATGCAGGTCGCGCAGGTGCCCTCCACCTCGACCACGCGCCGCGTCACGCGGTACCCGAGGACGGCGGCGTTCTCGGCAATCAGTTGCTCGACCCGCAAATCCTCCAGTTCGGCCGACGCCCCGCAATTGCTGCAAATGAAGAACAGGCAGTCATGCCGGCGCTCCGGATGCGCACAGGGGACGTAGGCGCTCCGGCTCTCGATCTTCGAGACGAGCCCCTGGGACATCAGGAACTCGAGCGCCCGGTAGACGGTGGGCGGCCCGACCGGTCGGGAACTCCGAAGCCTGAGGGCTTCGATCAGTTCATAGGCACCCGTCGGGCGACCACTCTCCCAGAGCAGTTCCAGTACCTGGCGCCGCAGTTCCGTAAGCTGCACCCCGCGTGCGCTGCACAGGGACATCGCCAGCGCAACCCGTTCAGCCGGTGCATGCTGTCCGCGGCAGTCGGGATCGGTACAGGGCTGGGGTTGGACCGACAGGGGCAGCATGGCCTTATCCATTCTTGCGTTGAAGCAAGTAATGTTATAACATTACGTCTCTTTACAACAAGAGCCAAGCGTTCCTGAACGCCGGGCGTGGCCGCGGGAGAGGATCCGACATGGACACGGCGGTGATCGGAATCCAGCCTGCGGAATCGGTGTTCGCCAACCCGGGCGGACGCCGACGGTCCAGCCGGCCGGAGGCGGAAGAGGCGGTGAGGACGTTGATCGAATGGACGGGCGACGACCCCCGACCGCGAAGTCCATGCGGGTACGTCCGGGCGCGCGGTGCGGGCTGTGAGGAGTTTTTCGCCATGATCGGAAGCCCCCGGGAGTGGGTCCCATGACTCTTGACAAGTCCATTCCGGCAGCCTTCGCCGCCCGGTCGACGGTCGAGCAGGTCGAGGAAGGCCTCGCCCTGGCGCCCAGGTTCGACGCCGACGGGCTGATTCCCTGCATCACGACCGACACCAGCACGGGCGAAGTGTTGATGCTGGGCTACATGAACGGCGAGGCCATGCAGCGAACGATCGCGACCGGCGAAGCGCACTACTGGAGCCGAAGCCGCCAGTGCCTCTGGCACAAGGGCGCAACCAGTGGTCTCGTCCAGGAGGTTGTCGAGATGCGAATCGACGACGACCAGGACGCCGTCTGGCTGCGTGTCCGGATTGGTGGTTCGGGTGCCAGTTGTCACGTCGGATACCGTTCCTGCTTCTATCGGTCGGTTGAACTCGGCGGCCCTCCCGGCAAACCTGCCCGGCTCGTGTTCACGGAGTCGCAGAAGTCCTTTGATCCCGAGGCCGTCTATGGCGACGCGCCGAACCCGACGCAGCTTTGAGGGGCGGTGAGGGACCTCTCATGCGTCCGGCTCCAGGTCTGACCGAACCCGTCGATGACGCCCCGGGCGTCGAACTGCCGCCTCGCTTCGCGGAAGCGCCGGAACGAGTGCGCGCAGCAATGGCGCGTCGCGACAGGCCCGGCATTCCCGGCAATACGCCGCTAGCCGCGCTGATGACGGAGTGCGGGAAATGAAGGCCGCACATGTCCTTGCCACCGACATGGCTTCGACGTTCAAGCGTGCCGCCACGATCCTTCCGCATCCGGAGGATGGCTCGCACGGGGCACGCGCCGCCGGCATGTTCTTCCTCGATGACACCCTGTTCCGCCTGCGTAAGGTCGACCCGGTCGGCGAGCGCGTGGCCAGGGTCTCCGGGGACCGGAACATCCTGCTCGTGATCCGTGACCCATGCGCCGTGCGCCGCACTGTGGCCGACGGCACCCTCGAGCGGCGCGCCGGGTGTGATGTCCCGCCGACGGGTATGGTCGCCGGGGTGCAGGCCGGCTGCTTTCCCCGGCCCTTCGCGGCGCTGGCATCCAACGCCCCCGACTTCGCAACCACGCTCTGAAGACGTGCCATGACCCAGACCCTGGAACGACCGAACCTGCCCGTCACCGTACTTTCCGGCTTCCTCGGCGCCGGCAAGACCACGCTGATGAACCACATCCTCAACAACCGCGAAGGCACGCGCGTCGCGGTCATTGTCAATGACATGAGCGAGGTCAACATCGACGCCGACCTGCTTCGGAACGGCGGGGCCGACCTGAGCCGCACCGAAGAAACGCTTGTCGAAATGACCAATGGCTGCATCTGCTGCACCTTGCGCGATGACCTTCTCACGGAGGTGCGACGGCTCGCGCTGGATGGCCGGTTCGACTACCTTCTCATCGAATCGACCGGCATTTCGGAGCCGCTGCCCGTGGCGGCTACCTTCAACTTCCGCACGGAAGAGGGCGAGAGCCTGGAGGACGTCTCGCGCCTCGATACGATGGTGACCGTGGTCGATGCGGCGAACCTCCTGCGCGACTACGCCTCGACCGATTTCCTCAAGGACCGTGGGGAGGCGCTGGGCGAGGAGGATACCCGCGCGCTGGTCAACCTGCTTGTCGACCAGATCGAGTTCGCCGATGTCATCATTCTGAACAAGATCGACGCGGCAACACCCGAACAGCTCGACGCCGCGCGCAAGATCATCCGCTCGCTCAATCCCGATGCGGAACTCATCGAAACGATCATGTCGCGCGTGCCGCTGGACAAGGTCCTGAACACCGGGCGGTTCGACCACGCCAAGGCCCGGGAACATCCCCTCTGGTTCAAGGAGCTGTACGGTTTTGCGGAGCACAAGCCGGAAACGGAAGAATACGGCGTGCACAGCTTCGTGTACCGGGAGCGCCGCCCGTTCCATCCGGAAAAACTCCACGCCTTCATCAATTCCTCCTGGCCGGGAGTCATTCGCTCCAAGGGGTATTTCTGGCTGGCCACCCGCCCGGAATGGGTCGGCGAGCTGAGCCAGGCCGGCGCCCTTGTGCGTCACGGGGCCATTGGATTCTGGTGGGCAAACGTTCCGAAGGAGCGGTGGCCCGATCACCCGGAATGGCGCCAGTACATGGCCAGTTCCTGGGATGGCGTCTACGGAGACCGCCGCCAGGAAATCGTCTTCATCGGCACCGATATGGACGAGGCCCTGATCCGTCGCCGCCTCGACGCCTGCCTCGTCGGCGACGCCGATGCCGAAGCCATGCAGCCCGCTGCCTGGAAAATGCTGAAGGACCCGTTCCCGGCCTGGAACCGGGGTGACCCGTCGTGACCGGTCCGTCGGTATCCGTGGAAGGCGGTCTCGCCGGCACGCCAGCCACGTTGGGGGCGGGCATCGGGACCTGCCATGCGCTGGAAGACCTCGCCGCCATCAGCAACCCCGGTATGCACCTCGTGATCTGGCGCCGCACGCTCCCCCTGTGCCTGCAGACCTGGCTCGAACGAATGGACGCGTCGTGTCTTCCCCACATACGGGTTCTTGTCCGCCCGGGCGACCTTCGACGGGCGGTGGAACCGCATTTCGATGACTGCGGCATGCCTCCGGGAGATATGCGGGACCTGCTGCTCGGGGATGTCGATGATCTCGTCTCGGCGTTTGCCGTCATCACCCGGAGTGATCTCGTCGATGTCCGGCTGGAACATGTCAGCCACGATTCCTGCTGGAAGTTCCACCGTGACTGGGTCGAGGCGCGCATCCTGACGACCTACCGCGGTCCCGGCACCGAGTGGGTCCAGCCGATCCACGCCGAGCGGGCACTGCACTCACAGAAGCGGTTCACTGGACCGGTGGAGCACCTCCGGAACAACGACGTGGCGATTTTCAGGGGCAGTTCCGCCGCACCGGGTAGCGGTATCGTGCACCGCTCGCCGCCGATCGCGGGCACTGGCTGCACGCGACTGCTGCTTTGCCTCAACGCGCCGTCGCCCGCGTCTCCCGAGCCGTGGCCGGGAGGCGTTGAACACGAGACCCTGCTGTCATGAATCATGAGCTGCCGGCGAATTCGGCAGAAACGCGCTGCCGAGCGGATGGCCGGTCGGACACTGCACACCGCGAGCGCCCTGGCGCGGTGCTGCGGAGTGTCGAGCGACAGTCGCATGACCTGAAGGCCGCAGGTTCAGGTCCTGCCCCGCACCCACCACGAGAGGATCGGGCCTGACACGCTCGATCGTCGAACAGACCGGAAGGCTGCTGCTGACGCCGTGCCGCTCCCGGCCAGAACGGGCCGGCCGCCTGGTGGCGGGAGTTCCCGCGCAGAACACCTCGCGCGCGCTGTCGCGGCGCCGGATTCGGAGCGGACCCCGGTTGAGGGCGACACCGATGCGTGGCGTGCCGCGCGGGTGCCGGCCCCGGCCCCGCCGGTCGCAAGGCGGCAGCAGGATTCGGCAACGGGCTTCGGCACTACCCTACTTGATTTCCTTTGCGATAGAATGCGCGTCACCTGAGACCTTCGGCCACGGCTGACACCGGGTTCCCGTACATGATGCGCTTGCCCAACATTCTGACCATGTCGCGGATCGCGATCATCCCGGTGCTGGTCGCACTGCTGTGGATCCGCGAACCGGAAACCCAGTGGGCGGCGACGGTGCTGTACGCGCTCGCATGCCTGACCGACTGGCTCGACGGGTATTTTGCACGCAACTGGAACCAGCAGTCTCTCGTCGGCCGTCTGTTCGACCCGATCGCGGACAAGCTGCTGGTCGGCGCCTGCCTGCTGCTGCTGTGCGCCTTCGGCAGCATCGACGGCTGGAGCGTGCTTGCCGCCGTCATCATCCTGCTGCGCGAGATCCTGGTGTCGGGACTGCGCGAGTACCTCGCCGAGTTCCGCCTGCACCTGCCGGTCAGCCGGCTGGCGAAGTGGAAGACGGCGCTGCAGATGACGGCCATCGGCCTGCTGATGCTCGATGATGCCGGCCCCGCCTTCCTGCCCACGACCGAGGCCGGCGAGGTCTGCCTGTGGATGGCGGCATTGCTGACCCTGTGGACCGGGTACGACTACCTGCGCTCGGGCTTGCTGCACGCCAATGCGCATGATTCGGAAGGCCCGGACAAGGGGTCGGTCCGGTCCGGCGGCTGAACCGCGCATGATGGTGCTCGGGGTGGCCGGGTGGAGCGGCGCCGGCAAGACCACCCTGGTCCGCCGCCTGATCCCGCGGCTTGGCGAGCACGGCCTGGCGGTTTCGACGATCAAGCACGCCCACCATGCCTTCGACGTCGACCAGCCGGGCAGGGATTCCCACACGCACCGCCTCGCCGGCGCCCGACAGGTGCTGGTGTCCTCGTCGCGGCGCTGGGCACTGATGCACGAGAACAGGGGTGACCCCGAGCCCGGGCTCGCGGAACTGCTCGCCCGTCTCGACCCGGTCGACGTGGTGCTGGTCGAGGGGTTCAAGCGCGACTCGCACGACAAGCTCGAGGTGTACAGGGAAGCGAACGGCAAGCCGTTGCTGTACCCGGACGATCCGCACGTCTGCGCCATTGCCAGTGACGTGCCGCTGCCGCAGTCCGGCCGGCCCGTGTTCAGCCTCGACGACATCGATGCCATCGCCGGTTTCGTGGTCGCTCGCGCACGTGCGTTCCGGCGGTGCCGGGCCCTGTGATAGACTGCGGCGATGGCCCAGCTCAGTGATGACTGTTTTGCCTTCGGTGGCGGGCTCACGCCGGTTGACGACGCGCTTGCGCAGCTTGCGCGTGTGCTCCCGGTGGTGGCGCAACCCGAGGAAATCGGACTCGATGCGGCGCACGGCCGCATCCTGGCGGGGGATGTCGGGGTGCGGGGGGACGTGCCGCCGCACGACAACTCCGCGGTCGACGGGTTTGCGGTGTACTTCGATGATCTCGCACCGGGCACGGAGACGGTGCTTCCCGTTGTCGGCCGGGCTGCCGCCGGCCACCCCTACCCGAAGGCCCAGTGCCGGGGCGAGGCGGTGCGGATCTTTACCGGGGCGCCGATGCCGGCCGGACCGGACACGGTAATGATGCAGGAGGACTGCCGGGAAACGGACGGTGCCGTGGTGATCCGGCCCGGGATCAGCCGCGGCGCCAACCGGCGGTTTCGCGGTGAGGATCTCGAGGCCGGAACCGTGGCGCTCGAGGCCGGGCGCAGGCTGCGCGCCCAGGACGTGGGGATCGCGGCGGCGGCCGGACACGGGACGCTGTCGGTCTATCGACCGTTGCGCGCGGCGGTGTTCTCCACCGGCGACGAGATCTGCGATCCGGGCGTGGCGAGACCCGATGGCAAGATCTTCGACTCCAACCGGTTCGCACTGTCCGCCGCGCTTGCCGGCATGGGGTGCAGGGTCAGCGATCTCGGGATCTTGGAGGACGACCGGGACCGGATCGGGACGGCGCTGAGCGCGGCCGCTGCCGATCACGATGTCATCGTCACGTCGGGCGGGGTGTCGACCGGCGGGGAGGACCACGTGCGCGGCGCGGTGGAGGACCACGGCTCGCTGCACGTCTGGCGGCTTGCGATCAAGCCGGGCCGGCCGGTCGCCCTCGGCCAGGTCGGCCAGGTTCCGTTCATCGGCCTGCCGGGCAACCCGGTCGCGGCCATGGTCACCTTCCTGCGCATCGCCCGCCCGCTGCTGCTGCGGCTGGCCGGTGCAACCGAGACCGAACCGCGGCTGTTCCGGGTCAGGTCGGGGTTCGACTACACCAAGAAGCGCAACCGGCGCGAGTATGTCCGGGTCCGGCTCGAGGCCGACACCGGCGGCACCCTGACCGCGCGCCGCTTCCCGCGGGAAGGGGCCGGGATCCTGTCGTCGATGGTCTACGCCGACGGATTGGTCGAACTGCCGGAAATGGTGGTTGCGGTGTCGCGCGGCGATCCGGTCGACTACCTGCCGTTCAGCGAGGTCGGAGTGTGACGGTCCTTTACTTCGCATGGGTGCGGTCCCGGATCGGGACCGGTTCCGAGGCCATCGCGCTGCCCGACGGCGTGCGCGACGTTGCCGGCCTGATCGAGTGGCTGCAGCGCCGCGGAGGAGGCTATGCCGATGCCTTCGCCGATCCGACGCAGATCCGGGTCGCGGTCAACCAGGAGTACGTGGATCCCGACCACCCGCTCAGCGACGCCGACGAGGTGGCGTTCTTCCCGCCGGTGACCGGAGGGTGATGGCATGATCCGGGTCCAGCGCGAGGACTTCGACCTCGGCGCCGAGCTCGATGCACTGGCCGACGGCAATCACCGTGTCGGCGGCCTGGCAAGTTTCGTCGGCCTGGTCCGGGACATGGCGGGTGACGGTCCGGTTGCCGCAATGACGCTCGAGCACTACCCCGGCATGACCGAGCGCCAGCTTGCCGAGATCGAGGCCGAGGCGCATCGGCGCTGGCCGCTGGAGGCGACCCTGATCATCCACCGGTTCGGCCGGCTGGAGCCGGGAGACCGCGTGGTGCTGGTGGCCTGCGCCTCGGCGCACCGGCAGGCGGCGCTCGCCGCCTGCCACTTCCTGATCGACTGGCTGAAGACCCGGGCGCCGTTCTGGAAGCACGAGGAGGCACCCGATGGCGGCGGCGACTGGGTCCGGGCGCGCGAGATCGATGACCGGGCGGCGGCCGCGTGGGACCGGAACGAAGGCTGACCGCTCAGTCCAGCACGCTTCCGGGTTCGACGGTGCGCCCGCGCAGGAAGTCCGGGACCGCCACCGCGCGCCGGCCCGGCCGGCACACCCGCAGCAGCCTGATCGCCTGATCGCCGCAGGCGACCGCAAGCGACCGGTCGATGACCGTTCCCGGCCGGTCCGTTCGGCCGGTGGTGACGACCTGCGCTTCCAGGACCTTGAGGCGTTCGCCGTCCAGCGTGCACCAGGCGCCCGGCCACGGGTCGAGTGCGCGGACCTTGCGCTCGAGTTCGCCCGCCGGCCGGCTCCAGTCGAGCCTGCCGTCCCGCGGCGTGAGCCTCGGCGCGTGGGTTATGCCGCTCGGGGGCTGGGGAACCGGCGTGTCCCGGCCCGCGGCGACCCCGTCGAGCGCCTGGCAAACCAGCCGGGCGCCGAGCCGGGCCAGCCGGTCATGCAGCTTCCCGCCGGTGATCGTGTCGGGCAGTTCGATCCGCTCCGAACGGACCACCGCCCCGGTATCGAGTCCGGCGTCCATCTGCATGATCGATACCCCGGTTTCGCGATCGCCGGCCATGATGCAGTACTGGATTGGCGCCGCGCCCCGCCATCGCGGCAGCAGCGACGCGTGTACGTTGAAGCACCCGAGCCTCGGCGCCGCCAGCACGGTGGCCGGCAGCAGCAACCCGTAGGCGGCCACCACCGCCGCGTCGCACCCGGCGAGCAGGGACACGTGGCTTTCCTCGCCGAGGCGTTCCGGAGTCTGAACCGGGATGTCGCGGCTCTCGGCGGCCCGGTGCACCGGGGTCTTCTGCAGGGTGCGGCCGCGTCCGGCCGGTTTCGGGGCGCGGGTGAAGACCACCGCGATCTCGTGCCCGGCGGCGCGCAGCGCATCGAAGGCCGGCACGGCAAAGTCCGGGGTACCCATGAAGGCAAGACGCAGGCGTGAACCGCCGGCCGCTTCGCCCGCCATCAGGTCGCGCCGGTCCGGGAACGTTCCTTTCGCGCCTTGACCATCTTCTTCAGGATCATGTTGCGGCGCAGCGGCGAGAGGTGATCGACGAACAGGATGCCGTCCAGGTGGTCGAGTTCGTGCTGGACGCAGATCGCCTCCAGACCCTCCGCGTCGAGCGAGCGTTGCGTCCCGGTCTCGTCGATGTAGCGCACGGTGACCGCGCGTGCCCGTTCCACTTCTCCGACATGTCCGGGCAACGACAGGCAGCCTTCCTCGCTGACCACCCGCTCGGGCGAGACCGCCACCAGTTCCGGGTTCGCCATGCGCAGCGGTTGCGAGTCGGTGCCGCGGGGAGCGCACTCCACGACGACGACCCGTTCGAGCACCCCGAGCTGCGGTGCTGCCAGCCCGATCCCGTTGTTCGCCCGCATAGTTTCGACCATGTCGTCCATCAGGCCGCGAACATCGTCGTCGACGGCGCGGACCGGTCGCGCGCGGGATTTCAGCATCGGGTCGGGGGCAAGGATGATCTGACGGACAGCCATGGTCACTCGGTTCTGCGCGGTCTGGGATGCGTGCTTAGGCCAGGGCGGTGCCGCGGGTCAATCGACGAGCCTGCGAAACGGCAGGTCCCCGGCCGGCCGGACATGGCCGGTCACCTCGCCGCGACGGTTGTGGACGGCGGGGGCGGCGACGTCGTCGAGGGCAGAGCGGGTCGCGTCATCGAGCAGGCCGAGGCGATGAAGCACCTCGACCATCAGCACGCCGCCGGCCCTGCCATTGCCGTCCTCGATCTTCAGCGCAATGCCGATGCCGTGATCGGGGGCGGCGGCGCAGTACACGCCCTCCGCACCCGTCTTGACTACGATCCGGCCCCGTGCGGCGGACATGATGCGGGTGCAGCTGCGTCCGGACCCGGCGACCAGCCACGGCTCGGAGGCCATGGCCGAGACCACGCGGCGTGCGGCGCGTTGCCGGCGTTCGGGCTGATCGGCGGGATCGGCCAGCCTCGCCATGGCGAGCGCGATGTTGCCGAGCGGCATCGCAAGGACCGGAATGCCACAGCCGTCGCGCCCGCGCGCGGCATCGGACAGGTCCAGACCGGTCATTTCCTCGAGAATGCCGAGCACGGCCTGTTGCACGGGATGCCCCAGTTCGACGTAGCCGCGCACATCGCATCCCATGTGCCGCGCCAGCGCCAGGAAACCGGTGTGCTTGCCGGAACAGTTGTTGTGTTCCGGCCCGGCGGATCCGCCACCGCGCAGCAATGCGCAGGCCGAGGGCTCGTGGGACGGCAGGTGGGCGCCGCACTCAAGGTCGCCGGGCGCGAGACCAAGGTCCGCGAGCCAGTCGCGGACCAGGGACACGTGGCGACGTTCACCGCCGTGACTGGCGCACGCCAGTGCAACCCGGTCGTGCCCGTACCTGTCGGCAGCGCCCGACTCGACCATGGCCAGCGCCTGCAGCGGCTTGATTGCCGAGCGGCCGTAGATCGCCAAATCCACGTCGCCGCAACTGCCCAGCACCCTGCCATCGGCAGTGGCGACCACGACCGAGCCGCGGTGCCGGCTCTCGACCATGCCGCCGCGCGAGACCTCGACGACAACGGGGACGGGAGAGGGGGAGGTTGCAACGCTACGCATTCTCGCTGACATCGGGAAGCTCATAAGAGCCCCTACCGTATCATGCGGGAGCCGGTAGCGGCGACAGCCGGGTGCTGCCGTGCTATCGGTCCGGCGGGCGAAGCTGGAGCATGACAATGAACCGATCGAGACCGCTCGCAGCCACCGTGGTTTCCGCACTGGTGCTTGCGCTCACCGCAACCGTGGCGGCGGCCGGTGAGTCCGGACGGTCCGGCTGGTACGTCAGTGCCGCGGCAGGACTGAGCCGGATGGCGGAGATGCGCCAGACCGGCATGAACCGGGACCCAACCTGCTATCCGAACGACTTCTGCACGGGTCTGGTCCTCGACGGATACCGCTGGGTCTACGATCTCGATGCTGACCAGGGCAGCGCGTTCGAGGTTGCCCTCGGCTACAGGATCGACGACATCCGCATCGAACTGTCCGCCCGTCGGCAGGCAAGCGACCTTGAGCACCGGTTCAGAAGCGTCAGCCTGCTCGACGGGTCGACGGTCCCCGCAGATCCTGCCTCGCCATACCAGGGCCATGTCGAATCCTCCCTCGATGCGCTCGAAAGCAGCACCCTGAGCGTCAATCTGTACCGCGACTTTGCCCCGTCCGGGACCGCCCTGACCCCGTATCTGGGGGCCGGCGCAGGCGTGTCCCGGACCGAGGTGACCGGGCTGTACTACCGCAACCGATATTCCTGTTCGACCGGTTGCGACGCCGGTCCGCCGGGACGTTTCGAGTCCTGGCAGGAGACCGACCTGTCCGACACGGTGCTCTCCGGGCACCTGCATGCGGGCGTGGACTACCGGGTCAACGATGCCTTCTCGGTCGGTGTCAAGATGACCTACAGCGTGCTGCAGGACATGGAGGACGAGAGCGGCTACCGCGTCCATCCCATTGACGGGATGACCAGCACGACGACGATCTCGGACATGTCGCAACTCTCCGTGCTGTTCGCGGTCACCTACCTCTTCGGCACGTTCCGGTAGGCCGCAGGGCCCGGGTAACCGGAACGGGTCCGCGCCGCACCGGTCCCGACATCGGCGAGCGGGCCGCGGCAGGCCTCACGGTCGCGAGCAAGTCGGAGTTTCGTTCCGCGATGTCGATCCCGCTGTCCCCCGGCGCCGTTGCCGGTTCCGCGGGCAGCCGGGTCCCGGGAAGCATCGTCTCCGGGTGCCCGCACGCCGGCCCGGTGGCGGCAACCGGCGGCACCCGGATACCGGCCCGTGAAGACCCCGTGAATTGACGCCGGTGTCCGGCGGACCTAGTTTGGCGCCATGGGATATTGTGAAGAAAGACCGGGAGGCAGCACCATGTCCGAGACCACGAAACTCGCCGCGTTTGCATCGACCCTGACCCGGGACGCCCTGCCGGACGAGGTTGCGGCGCGCGTCTGCCTGCTGGTTCTCGATACTGTCGGGATTGCCGTCCGCGCCATGCACGACGCGGAATCGACGCCGGCACTGCTGCAGGCGGCCCGGGCCACCGGGCAGTCGGGCGGTGGCGCCAGGATCCTGGGCAGCGACGAGACCTTCACCCCGCTCGCCGCGGCAATGATCAACGGAACGCTCGCGCACAGTCTCGACTTCGATGATACCCATGCTGCCGGGTCGATCCACACGAGCGCCCCGATCGTGCCGGCGGCACTGGCGGCGGCCGAGATGACCGGAGCCGACGGCGCCCAGGTGGTGACCGCGATCGCGGCCGGCTACGAGACGCAGATCCGCCTGAGCCTGGCACTCGATCCGAGCGCCCACTACCAGCGCGGGTACCATCCCTCGGCGACCTGCGGCGTGTTCGGCGCCGCCGTGGCCGCGGGCAGCATCTTCGGACTCGATGCGCAGCAGATGGAACGGGCGCTCGGCATCGCCGGCTGCCAGACCTCGGGTTCGATGCGCTTCCTGTTCGACGGCGCCTGGACCAAGCGGTTCCAGGTCGGCTACGCGGCGCACAACGGCCTGCTGGCGGCGACCCTGGCGCGCGAGGGCTTTGTCGGTCCCGCAGGCGCGATCGAGGGGCGGGACGGTTTCCTGCGCTCCTACGCGCCCGATCCGGACGTGGCCAGGGCGGCGGCCGATCTGGGATCGGTCTGGGAGACCCTGAACATCGCGGTCAAGCCCTATCCGTCCTGCCGGTACAGCCACGCGGCAATGGGCGCGATCGCGGCCGCGCGTGCCGCCAACGACATCACTTCCGATGAGGTGGAGGCGGTCGAGGTCGGTCTCCCGCACACGGGCTGGCGGATCATCGGCGAGAATGACGAGGTCAAGCGCGCGCCGACCGGACCGGTCGACGGCCAGTTCTCGATGCCCTTCTGCGGTGCGGTGGTGCTGCGCCAGGGAACGATGGGGTGGGATGACTATGCCCTGCACCTCAACGACAACGAGACCCTGGCCCTGGCCAGCCGGTTCTCCACCGTCACCGATCCCTGGGCGGAGGCGGAATACCCGGCCAACATGGCCGGTGTCGTGAGGATCACCACGCGGCGCGGCCTGTTCGAGGAACGGCTCGCGGTGCCCAGGGGCGAACCGGACAACTTCCTCACGCTGGAGGAATTCCGGGCCAAGTTCGACGCCCTGACCTCGCCCTGGCTCGACGAGGCCTGTCGCGACGCGCTCGCCGACGAGCTTCTCGGGCTCGACGCGGCCGCCTCGATGGTGCCGATGCTCGAACGTACCCGGCCGGGCTCACAACCGGCCCTGCGCATGGCGGGCGAGGACTGAGCGCCGTGAGCTACCGGTCGACCCCGGTTGCGGGTGTCCAGGGCCAGCGCTACCGGGAGGACATCGGCCGGTGCTACGAGGATTTCGAGGTCGGTGACATCTACGAGCACCGTCCGGGCCGGACCATCAGCGAAGCCGACAACACCTGGTTCACCCTGCTGACGATGAACACCCATCCGCAGCACTTCGATGCGGTCCATGCCAGCGGAACCGAGTTCGGGCAGCTGCTGGTCAACTCGTGCCTGACGCTGTCGATCGTAGCCGGCATGAGTGTCAGCGACGTCAGTCAGAAGGCCATCGCCAACCTGGGCTGGAGCAACATCTCCCTGCCGGCGCCGGTGTTTGTCGGCGACACGATCTACGCCGAGTCTGAGGTGCTCTCCAAGCGACTGTCGCGTTCGCGGCCCGGCCAGGGGATCGTGTCGGTACGCACTACCGGGCTGAAGGCGGACGGTACCGTGTTCATGACCTACGAACGCTCGATCCTGGTTCCAACGCGCGCTCACGACACCACGGCGTGAGCACCGGCACCTGTCCGGAGAGTACGATTGATGCAGACGGCCGAAGACCTGACACCCGAGGAGCGGGAAGAGCAGGACCGGATGGTCCTCGACAGCGTCGACCGGTTCCTCGAGCGCGACGTCGCTCCCTACGCGCACGACCTCGAGGCCGGGGACATCTACCCGCAGGAAATCGTCGACAAGATGGTGGAGCTCGGACTGTTCGGGGCCACCATCTCGACCCGGTACGGCGGGCTGGGGCTTTCGGCGTCAACCTACGCGAAGATCGTCGAGCGGGTCTCGGAGGTCTGGATGTCGGTCTCCGGCATCTTCAATTCCCACCTGATCATGGCCGCGGCGGTCGAACGTGCGGGAACCCCGGAACAGAAGCAGCGCTGGCTGCCACGGTTCGCGTCCGGCGAGTTGCGGGGCGGCATCGCGCTGACCGAACCGGATGCCGGTACCGACCTGCAGGGAATCAGGACCAGGGCGGACCGGTCCGGAAACGGCTACGCGCTGACCGGCGCGAAGTCGTGGATCAGCAACGCGGTCGAGGGCGGAGTACTCGCCATCCTGGCCAAGACCGACCCGGAGGCGATGCCTCGGCACAGGGGCATGAGCCTGTTCCTGGTCGAGAAGAGCCCGGAGTTCCAGGTCGAGAAGCGGCTGGAGAAACTGGGCTACAAGGGGATCGATTCCGGCGAATTCGTGATGGACGGCCTGTTCGTGCCGGGAGAGAACCTGATCGGCGGGGTCGAGGGGCGGGGCCTGCAGCAGATCCTTTCCGGGCTTGAACTCGGGCGGATCAATGTTGCCGCGCGCGGCGTCGGGATCGCCCGGGCCTGCCTCATGAAGTCGGTGGCCTATTCCCAGGTGCGCCGGACCTTCGGCAAGCCGATCTGCGAGCACCAGGCGATCCAGATCAAGCTCGCCGACATGGCCACTCAGCTCGAGTCGGCCCGGTTACTCACCGAGCAGGCGGCCCATGCCTACGACCGCGGGGAACGCTGCGACATGGAGGCGGGGATGGCCAAGCTCGCCGCCAGCGAGGCCGCGCTGCACAACAGCCTCGAGGCCATGCGCCTGCACGGTGCCTACGGCTATTCCAAGGAGTTCGACATCGAGCGCTACTACCGAGACGCGCCGCTGCTCGCGATCGGCGAGGGGACCAACGAACTGCAGCGCCTGATCATCGCCCGCCAGCTGATCGCCCGCTACCCGGCCTGATCCGCGCAGGCGCCGGCCCGGCGAGTCGGCGCAGTCCCGTCTGCCACACGGTCGCGGGGTGTGGTTCGAGGGTGCGTGCGCGCTGATAGCCTGCCTGCTTGACAGGACGGGTCACAAAAGGGTCACTGCCCCGTGGTCTCATTCGCGCCGGCCAGACTGGGAGCGGCAGACACGATGCCGGAAGCGACCGAAACCGATCCGCGGTCCGAAGCCCGCCAGCGATGGATGGGAGTCCTGGCGAGAGCCGGGACCGACGCGCTCGAGGCCGCCTGGACCGGTCTCGCCGTGCGGCCCGGGTACCGGATGCTGCGCCCGCCCGAGACCGGACTGGTGATGGTGCGCGGGCGCACTGGTGGAATCGGCCGCCACTTCAACCTCGGTGAAATGAGTGCGACGCGCTGCGCCGTGCAGTTCGAGGACGGTGTGATCGGCATTGGCTACGTGGCGGGGCGCAGTGCCCGCCACGCCGAACTGGCCGCGGCGTTCGACGCCATGCTGCAGTGCGATGCCTGGCGCGAGGAGGTGGAGGAGACGGTGATCGCACCGCTTGCGCAGGCCGAGCGTGAGCGGCGCGACGCGGAACGCGCCGGCACCGAGAGCTCGCGGGTCGAGTTCTTCACCATGGTCCGCGGGGAGGACTGAGTCGATGCCCGGACCCGGCGGCGCCTTGGATCTCCGGCCCGGGTTCGGTGACCCGGTTGCCGACAGCCAGTCGGTGTTCCGCGCGGTGCTGGCAGCGATGTCGGAGCCGGGCACGGTGCGGACCGTGGCCGTGGAAATGGACGCGCCGGCGCCACTGCATCCCGCGACCGCCGCGGTGTGCCTCGCGCTGATGGATTTCGAGACACCGGTCTGGCTCGATGCCGCGGCGTGCACCGGCGCGGTCCGGACCTGGCTGCGGTTTCACTGCGGCTGTCCGCTGGTCGCCGATCCCGCCGCGGCCCGGTTCGCCGTCGCGGCGGACCCGGTGACGCTGCCGCGGCTGGACTGTTTCTCGGTTGGTTCGGAGGCCTATCCCGACGAGGGAGCGACCCTGGTCCTGCAGGTCGGCTCACTTGACGGCGGGATGCCGGTCACGCTGTCGGGTCCCGGTATCCCGGGCGAACACGGCTTTGGTCCCGAAGATGTCACGCGCGACTTCTGGCTCCAGCGCCGCGCGTTCGAGGACCTGTTCCCGCAGGGTCTGGATCTCGTGTTCACATCGGGTGTCGGGCTGGCGGCCTTGCCGCGCTCGACCCTGGGGAGGTGGTGAGATGTATGTTGCGGTCAAGGGTGGCGAACGGGCCATCGAAGCGTCGCACCGGCTGCTGGAAGCGGAACGGCGCGGCGATCCGGCCGTGCCGGAACTGTCCACGAGGCAGGTGTCCGAACAGCTTCCGCGCGCCGTGGACCGGGTCATGGCAGAAGGGTCACTGTATGACCGCGAACTGGCGGCGCTGGCGATCAGGCAGGCCGCGGGCGACCTTGTCGAGGCCATCTTCCTGCTGCGCGCCTACCGCACGACCCTGCCGCGGCTCGGCAACAGCGAACCGGTCGACACCGCCCGCATGCTCGTCCGGCGCAGGATCTCGGCCACCTTCAAGGATGTCCCGGGCGGACAGATCCTCGGCCCGACCCCGGACTACACGCACCGCCTGCTGGATTTCCGGCTGGCCGACGTCTCCGCGACGGACCCGGCGCAGCGCGACGACACGGTGCAGCGCGACCGGCTTCCGCCACGGGAGGAACCGATGCCCCGGGTCATGGATCTCCTGGGGCGGGAGGGGCTGGTCGAGGAGGAGACCACCGCCGCGGACGAAGGGCAGCCGCCAGCGGACATCACCAGGGAGCCGCTGCGGTTTCCGGCCGGGCGCGATGCCCGGCTCCAGGTGCTTGCACGCGGCGACGAGGGGTTCCTGCTTGCCCTCGGCTATGCCAGCCAGCGCGGGTTCTCGAATACCCACCCCTTCGCGGGCGAGATCCGCTACGGCGTGGTCGCCGTGTCGATCGTACCCGAGGAACTCGGCTTCGCCATCGACATCGGCGAGATCGAACTGACCGAGGTGCAGATGGTCAACCAGTTTGCCGGCAGCGACACGGCGCCGCCCCAGTTCACGCGCGGATACGGTCTCGTCTTCGGGCACCAGGAACGCAAGGCCATGTCGATGGCGCTGGTCGACCGCTCGCTCAGGGGCAGGGAACTCGGGGAGGCGGCCGACTCGCCCACCGAGGACGAGGAGTTCGTCCTCTACCACAGTGACAACGTCGAGGCTTCGGGCTTCGTCCAGCACCTGAAGCTGCCGCACTACGTCGACTTCCAGTCGGAACTCGAATTGCTGCGCAGGCTGCGGTCGGAGTTCGATCCGCCTTCCGCGCAGGCGGCGGAGTGACGCGCGTGAGCACCGCGGCACGCGACGGCGGCTACACCTTCGCCTACCTCGACGAGCAGACCAAGCGGATGGTCCGTCGCGCGATCCTGAAGGCGGTCGCCATCCCGGGCTACCAGGTCCCCTTCGCGAGCCGCGAAATGCCGTTGCCGTTCGGCTGGGGTACCGGAGGCATCCAGGTCACCGCCAGCATCATCGGCAGAGACGACACCCTGAAGGTGATCGACCAGGGCGCGGATGACACCGTCAACGCGGTCAGCATCCGTGCGTTCTTCGCCCGGACCGCCGGCGTTCCGACCACCACGCGCACGCAGGACGCCACCATCATCCAGACCCGCCACAGGATCCCGGAAACACCCTTGCGGGCCGGTCAGATCCTGGTCTACCAGGTGCCGATCCCCGAGCCGCTGCGCTGGTTGGAGCCGCGCGAGGCGGAAACCCGCAGGATGCACGCGCTGCAGGAATACGGTGTCATGCACGTGCGCCTGTACGAGGACATCGCCAGGTACGGGCACATTGCCACCTCCTACGACTACCCGGTCCGCGTAAACGGGCGCTACCTGATGCGCCCGTCGCCCATTCCCAAGTTCGACAATCCGAAGATGGACCGGTCCCCCGCCCTGCAGCTGTTCGGCGCCGGGCGCGAGAAGCGCATCTACGCGGTGCCGCCGCACACCGGGGTTCGCAGCCTGGACTTCGACGATCACCCGTTCGAGGTCCAGAAATGGGACCAGGCCTGCGCCCTGTGCGGCTCGACAGCGAGTTTCCTCGACGAGATCGTCACCGACAACCAGGGCGGACGCATGTTCGTCTGTTCGGACACCGATCATTGCGAGACACGCGTGCGGGCCGGCCACGTCGAGTCCGCGGCAGGCGGCCGGGACCCGGGAGGACCGTGAGATGGCGTGCGATGACCGCCCGCTGCTCTCGGCGCGTGGGCTGACCCGCTACTACGGCCGGATCCTCGGGTGCCGTGACGTGAACTTCGACATCTGGCCGGGGGAGGTGCTGGGCATCGTCGGTGAATCCGGTTCCGGCAAGACGACGGTGCTGAAGTGCATCTCCGCACGTCTCGAGCCGTCGGCGGGAACGGTGACCTACGACACCCGGACCGAGGGTCCGGTCGACATCCACCGCATCAGCGAACCGGCGCGCCGGCTGCTCATGCGTACCGACTGGGGATTCGTGCACCAGGATCCGCGCGACGGGCTGCGCATGGCGGTGAGCGCGGGAGCCAACATCGGCGAGCGGCTGATGGCGGTGGGCGCGCGCCACTACGGTCAGATCCGCGAGACGGCAACGAACTGGCTCGGCAAGGTCGAGATGGACACCGGGCGCATGGACGATCTGCCGTGCACCTTCTCGGGTGGCATGCAGCAGCGCCTGCAGATCGCGCGCAACCTGGTGACGGCGCCGCGGATCGTGTTCATGGACGAGCCCACCGGCGGGCTCGATGTCTCTGTGCAGGCACGCCTGCTCGATCTCCTGCGCGGCCTGGTGTCGGACCTGGGGCTCGCGGCCGTCGTGGTCACCCACGATCTGGCGGTGACCCGCCTGCTGTCACACCGCCTGCTGGTGATGCGCCATGGCACGGTGGTGGAAACAGGCCTGACCGACCAGGTCCTCGACGACCCGCAGCATCCCTACACCCAGCTGCTGGTCTCGTCGGTCCTGCATCCGTGATGGCCGGAAGCAGGGGTCGATGACGGGCGCGCTTCGCATCGAGGGACTGGAGAAGTCCTTTGTCCTGCATACCCAGGGCGGAGTGCGCCTTCCGGTCCTGGCCGGCCTGGACCTGGAGGTCGAACCCGGTGAATGCGTGGCGCTGCATGGTCCGTCGGGGGTTGGCAAGAGCACGGTGCTTCGCTGTGTCCATGGCAACTATCGTGCCGATGCGGGGCGGATTCTGGTCCGTCACCGGGAGGGGGTCATGAACATGGTGACCGCGCATCCGCGCGAGGTCCTCGCGGTTCGCAGGGAGACGATCGGTCATGTGAGCCAGTTCCTGCGCGTGATCCCGCGGGTTTCCGCCGCCGACGTGGTCGCCGAGACCCTGCGTGACCGCGGTACGGACCGGGAAAGCGCTGACGATGCGGCCCGGTCCATCCTGCACCGCCTCAACATTCCCCCGGAACTGCAACAGCTGGCGCCGGCGACGTTTTCCGGAGGCGAGCAGCAACGGGTCAACCTGGCTCGGGTGCTGGTCGCACACTATCCAGTCCTCCTGCTTGACGAGCCGACCGCCTCCCTCGACCGGGAAAACCGGGAGGTCGTGATCGACCTGATCCGCGAGGCGGCCGGCCGGGGCGCGGCCATCCTCGGCATCTTCCACGACGCCGCGGTTCGCGATGCGGTGGCGACGCGTGTCGTTGCCATGGACACCGGGCGGGAGGCCGCCTGATGACGCAGATGACGATCACCAACGCGCGGATCGTCACGCCCGAGGCGGTCGTCGCCGGCACGGTCGAGGTTGCGGGCGGGCAGATCGCGACCGTCGGGAACGGATCGGTCAGATCCCGGGGAGCGGTCGACTTCGAGGGCGACTACCTGATCCCGGGACTGGTCGAACTGCACACCGACAACCTGGAACGCCACTTCGCGCCCCGTCCCGGTGTTGCCTGGCCGGGCAGGCACGCCATGCTCGCCCACGACAGCCAGGTTGCCGCGGCGGGCATCACCACGGTGTTCGATGCCATCTGCGTCGGTGACGATAACGAGTTCCGGGTCACGCACATGCACGCGATGACCGATGCCGTGAGCCAGGCGTCGGCCCTGAACGTGTTCCGGGCCGAACACTTCCTGCACATGCGGTGCGAGGTCTCCTGCGCGGCGATGATGGAGCTGTTTGCACCGTTTCGTGACGACCCGCTGGTCCGGCTGGTCTCGCTGATGGACCACACGCCCGGGCAGCGCCAGTTCGTTGACACGGGAAACTATCGGGAGTTCTACCGGAACCGTCTCGGCTACACCGACGCGCAGATCAGCGATCACATGCGGGAGAAACTCCTGGCGCAGGCACGGCACAGCAACCGCAACCGCCGTGACCTGCTCGCGGCACTTGACGGCCGGGACATCGTGCTCGCAAGCCACGACGACGCCACCCGGGACCACATCGACGAAGCGGTGCGCGCGGGGATCAGCATCGCCGAGTTTCCGACCACGGTCGAGGCCGCGGACACCGCGCGCCGGAACGGGTTGACCATCCTGATGGGCGCCCCGAACCTGGTTCTCGGCGGCTCGCATTCGGGCAACGTGTCCGCACGTGACCTGGCCGCAGCCGGCCTGCTCGACGTGCTGTCGTCGGACTACGTTCCGACCAGCATGCTGCAGGGCATCTTCATCATCCGCGACACCATCCGGGACATGACGCTGCCGCACGCCGTCGCGCTTGCGACCGGCAACCCGGCCCGGGCGGCAAGGCTCGAGGATCGCGGTGAGATCGCGTGTGGCAAGCGGGCCGATTTCCTGCGCGTGCGCGAGGTTGACGGTGTGGCCGTCGTACTCGGGACATGGCGCGCCGGGCACAGGGTCATCTAGCCGGGAGAACGGAACCATGTCGGGTCTGGACCGCATCATCACAATCCTGGAGACCAGGGGGGCCGGCCAGTACGACGACGAGCCGGTCAGCCAGTTGCAGCACGCCCTGCAGTGCGCACACCGGGCCGAGGCCTCCGGTGCGTCCGCACACCTCGTGGTGGCGGCACTGCTTCACGACATCGGTCACCTGATCCACGGGCTCGGCGACGACCCGGCGGCGAAGGGCATCGACGATCGTCACGAGCGGCTCGGTGAACGGTTCCTTTCCCGATGGTTCGACGAGGCGGTGACCGCGCCGGTCGGCCTGCACGTCGATGCCAAGCGCTGTCTCTGCGCCATCGACCCGGCGTATTTCGGGACGCTGTCGGCGGCATCGGTGCGCAGCCTGGAACTGCAGGGCGGACCGTTCGGAGAAGCCGAGACAGCGGCCTTCATGGACGGGCCGCATGCACGCGATGCGATTGCCGTGCGCCGGTGGGACGAGGAGTCCAAGGACCCGGCCGCGGTCACACCCGGCCTCGAACACTACCGGGGGATCATCGCTTCGGTGATCCGGGACTGAGGCGACCGGACGGTGACCGGCGGGCGCCTCGTCCTCGTGGTCGGCCCGAGCGGTGCGGGCAAGGATACGCTGCTGCGCCGCGCCGAGGCGGCACTGCGCGAGGACGGGCGCTTCCGGTTTGTCCGCCGCGTGATCACGCGTGCCGGCGGGGATCCGCACGAGGACCACGTCGCGTTGTCGCACGAGGAGTTCGTCCTGCGCGAGCGCGCCGGCGAATTTGCGCTCGCCTGGCGCGCCCACGGGCTGTGCTACGCGCTTCCCGGGTGCGTCGATACCCTGCTGGCCGAAGGCCGGGTGGTGGTGGCCAACGTGTCCCGGGGCGTGGTCGGACAGGCGAGGGACCGCTTCGGGCGTGTCGGGGTCATCCATGTCACCGCGAGCATGCAGACGCGCGCGCGCCGGCTCGCCGGCAGGGGCCGGGAAACCCGTGACGATCGCCTGCGCCGGCTTGCGCGGACGGTGGAGGGCCCTTCCCCGGGTCCGGACGTGCGCATCCTGGACAATGACGGCCCGCTCGACCGGGCCGTCGGCAGGATGGTCACGATGCTGGTGGCCCTTGCTGCCTGACGGCCTGCTCGCCTGGAGGTGTCGGCCTGCCGTGGATGAGGCGGCGGCGGACCGCGCCGGACAGGCTGTCCATGGCGATCACGAGCACGACGGTCAGGATGATGATGTAGAGCGTGTTTTCCCAGTCCCGGGAAGTCCGCATGGTCTCGACCAGAAGCAGGCCGATTCCGCCGGCGCCGAGCGCGCCGATGACGGTGGCGGAGCGGGTGTTCGATTCCAGGTAATACAGCACCTGGGAGACAAAGATCGGCAGAATCTGCGGCACGATCCCGAAGCGGTAGACCTGGAGCTTCCTGGCGCCGGTCGACGTCACTCCCTCGACCTGTTTCCGGTCGATGTTCTCGAGCGCTTCCGAGAACAGCTTGCCAAGGGTGCCGGTATCGGTAAACGCGATGGCGAGGGTGCCGGTGAGCGGACCGAGACCGAAGGACCTGATGAAGATCAGCGACCAGATCAGCATGTCGATCCCGCGCAGCATGTCGAACAGGCGCCGGATGAGGAACCGCAGCGTGAGCGAAGGGGCGAACCCGCGGGCCGCAAGGATGGCAAGCGGCATGGCGACAATGGCAGCGGTTCCCGTTCCGAGCACCGCCATCAACAGCGTTTCCAGCAGGGCGGTGAAGACGGCGCCGTGCTGCCAGTCCGGGTTGGTCCAGAAGGTCCTGAAGATGTAGCGCCAGTTGGCCGTGTCCTCGCGCAGCCTGGGACCGCTTGCCGCCAGCGAGACCAGTTCGCCGGCCGAGTACCGGTTGAGTTCGGAGTCGAAGGGGAAGAAGAAGTTCTCCCAGCCGAAGAAGAACCGGTGAACCTCGATGCGCGCGCGTGACACCTGCACCCGCCGGCCCAGGGTCGGGCGGGCGTCGAACTTCGCGGGAGTGGCGCGCAGCCACCCGGGTGGCGGGCCCGGATGTGGCAGGACGGTGACCACGCCGTCGCCCGAGGCCTCGGCGCTCACTGTGCCGTAGCCCGGAACGGTCAATCGCACCGTGCGGTCCTCGATCACGGCCGCATGTCCGTCACCGAGATCCACCACCAGGCCGGCATCGGTGCGCTCGATCCAGTCCGGCGGACTGCGGAAGGTCGCGGTCCGCTCGCCCTCCACCGAGATGGTGTCACCGCCGGTGCGCAGGGACCTTGTGACGTGAACCTTGTGCGCGACCGAGTCGACCGCCAGCAGCACCGCCCGCTGTGGCCGTGCGTCCGCGATCAGGCCCGAGACATCGAAGGTTCCCCAGGCGTAGGCGAGGTAGGCGAACACGCACAGCATGACGGCGCAGCCCCGCAGCGTCCTCGCATGCACGGCCGAGGCAACGACGCGGCGCCGGCGCGCGGGATCGAGGTCAACCAGTACCGCCGCGTTTGCCATTCAGCTGACCTGCCCCGCTCCCGTGATCCGGCCCCGCAGCCAGGAGGAGGCCTGGTCGATGACGAAGATCGACAGGATCAGCAGAACGAACAGTGCCGCGGTCTCGTCACCCGCGCCCTTGCCCCAGCCGATGGTGCGTCGCAGTTCGGACCCGATGCCTCCGGCGCCCACGAACCCGAGGATGGCGGAGGCGCGCAGGTTGATCTCGAAGCGCAGCATGAAATAGCTGAGGTGGTTGGGCAGCACCTGTGGCAGAACCGCGAAGCGCATGCGCTGCAGCCAGCTGGCGCCGCAGGCCTGCAGTCCCTCCACTGCCCTGCGATCGACGTTCTCGTTGACCTCCGAGAACTGCTTGCCCAGCGCACCGGCGGTGTGAAACCCGACCGCGATCATGGCCGGGACCGGGCTGGTGCCGAGCACGAAGATCAGGAACAGGGCGATGATGAGTTCGGGGAAGGCACGCATCACGTCCATGAGCCGCCGCGCCAGCGGAACGAGCACGGGGTGTACGCCGAGCCCGGCCGTTCCCAGGAAGGCGAGTGCGGTCGCGCAGATCCCGCCCAGGATCGTGGCCACTGCGGCGATGTTCAGGGTTTCGAGGAGGGCAGGCAGGAAACGGAGCAGGAGACCGGCAAACTCGCCCCGTGCCGTCCAGGCCTCCAGGGCGATTTCCGCCGGGTAGTCGAGGAACTTGGCCAGGCCCTGGACAAATCCGCCCGAGTTCATGTCGTTGGCCTGCCCGTATCCGGCGGCGAGCAGTGTCGCGAGCACGAGGACGAGAACCCCGGAGTAGAGAGTGCGGCGCCTTTCGCTTCGCGAAAGGTCCAGCGCGGGCCCTGCGACCTGCATCATGGTGACCGGTCCGACCATGAAGCGGCAGCCCCGGAACCGAGGGACTGCGCGCTTCGTGGTTCGACGGTCAGGACGACTTGCGCTTGCGCGCCTCGATGATGACCTCGTAATCGGCGTGGCTGATCGGCGCGATGGCCTGGATCTCGCCGGCCATGAAGCCGTAGGCGCATTCGGCGTCCATGGAGGGCAAGCTTGCCAGCATGCCGACCATCCGCAGCTTCACACCGGTGGGCAGGGTCTTGCGCAGGACGATCGGCCCTTCGGGGATGACCTTCGAGCGCCAGATCTCACGCAGCTGGGTCATGTCGACGAGGCCGGCGTCGACCGCCTTGCGGAAGGCGCCGCTGTTGAAGCCGTCCTCCCAGGTACCGAGCCCGTCAGCCCAGGTGACGCCGCCATCGATGTCGCCGTTCGACACGGCGACGATGGTCTGCTCGTGCCCGCCGGTGAACACCACGTCGCCGAAGTAGGTTCCAGGGGTCATGTCGTAGCCGGCCTGCGGGATCTCGATCGAGGGAATGAGATACCCCGAGGTCGAGTTTGGATCGCCGAAGCCGAACCGCCTGCCCTTCATGTCGTTCAGGCTGGCAATGTCGCTGTCGACGCGGGCAAAGCCGATCGAGTAGTACCCGAACGATCCGTCGGCGTTGATCTTGGTGAGCACCGGTTCCACGGCGCCCGGGTCGGTGAGATGCACCTTGGCGTAGCCGGAGGCGCCGAGCCAGGCCATGTCGAGGTTGCCGCCGAGCAGGCCCTCGATGACCCCGTTGTAGTCGGCGGGCGCGAACAGCTTGGTCGGCACGCCGAGCAGCTCTTCGGTCCTGGAGCGCAGGCACTCATTGCTGCGTAGGCGGTCCGATGCGTTCTCGCCGCCCAGAATGCCGATGCGGAATTCGCTGATGCCGTTGTCTGCCGCGGCAAGGTTCGCAGCCAGCATCACGGCGGCGGCGGTTGCAAGGATCCCGGTGAGTTTCATGACCCCTCTCCTCGGTTACGGGATGATGGTACGGGTGGACGTGGTGGAGCGGCCGTCAGGCGGCGGCATGTGCCAGCCGAACCGGTGCGGCAGCGGTGAGTGACGTCGAGGTCGTGGCCTCGTCGATGTCCTGTTCGGTACCGTAGATCTCGCGAACCACGTCCTGGGTGAGTTCGCACGGCGCGCCGTCGAAGACGATCCTGCCGTGCAGCATTCCCAGGACGCGGTCGCAGTAGCGGCGCGCGGTGTCCAGGGTGTGCAGGTTGCAGATCACGGTCAGGCGGTTGCGTTCGTGGATGGTCCGGAGCGCCGTCATGACGGTTTCGGCACTGACCGGGTCGAGGGATGCGATCGGTTCGTCGGCCAGGATCATCTCCGGTTCCTGCACGAGAGCCCGTGCGATCGCCACCCGCTGCTGTTGTCCGCCCGACAGGGTCTCGGCCCGCTGAAGGGCCAGGTCGGCGATCTCCAGTCGCTCGAGTGCGTGCAGGGCACGCTCGATGCGATCGCTTCCGAACATGCCGAACATGCTCGCGAGTGTGCCGTGACTGTTCAGGCCGCCCAGCAGGACGTTGGTCACCACGTCGAGACGGGGGACGAGGTTGAACTGCTGGAAGATCATGGCGCAGTCCCGCTGCCACCGGCGCATGGCCGCCCCGCCTAGCTCGAGCACGTTACGGCCATCCACGAGGATCTGGCCGCTGGTGGCCGGGGTCAGGCGGTTGATGGTGCGCAGCAGGGTCGACTTGCCGGCGCCCGAACGCCCGATCACCCCGATCATGCGGGGCGCGTCGATGGAGAAGGACACGTCATTGACCGCGATGGTGCGGCCGAACGACGTGGTAAGTCCCGTGACCTGCATGAACCGTCCGTACGCAAACGCGACACTGCCGAACCGGTCTGGCATCGGCGTCCGACGGGCACCGCCGTGGACGCGCGCACCATGTGGCGGGACGATGTCACCAATGAGACAGAAACGTGAGACTTTGATGAAGGCCGCAGACGACGCTGCCTGACCCGAAATCCCCTGCCCACGCAGACGCCCGTCCGCTCCTGCCTGCCGGATACCGCGAAGGACGTCAGGTTCCTGCACCACCAGCCGGGACACGATCGCGCGTGTACCGGGCGCTACGGGAAGCCCTCTCGGGATTCTGCTTCGCCACAGCCGGGGAACCTGCGGAAACGGCGGAGTGGTCGATCGATCGTATCGCCCATACCCGGGACGTCGAGCTCAAGGGAGACATTCGCATCTGGCCCAGGCACGGCGTCCGGTTCGATCTTTCCGACCACACAGGGGGTCCAGGGCGACTTCGCTCTCCGGTCCGATGGTGGCTCCCGGCGCCAGGCCTGGGGAAACGCCCGGCAAGGACGGCCACGCACACAGCCGTACGCTCGCACGTCGCAGCGGCCAGGGCGTGCCGCGGTCGGTGTATCGGTGCCCAAAGAACAGTGAACGGGGGTATGAGCCGGGTGTCGATCAAGGCGAATGCGGGGGCTTCGCGGGCCCGTTCGTTCAGCCCCAGACCGCCTCCGCGACCCGCAGGAAGTTGCCGCCGAGTACCGCACGGACGTCCGACGTACTCCGCCCCCGGCAGAGAAGCTCGGCGGCGAGTTCACGAAGCTGTGACGGGGCCGCGCAGCGTATCTCGCCTCCCGGGTACTGCTCGCGTGGCCAGAAGTGTTCATTCGCGGCGAGCGCTTCCTGAAAGCTCGCGTCGACGTCGGACTCGAAGAAATAGTCGAGCCCGATCCCCACGTGCTTCGGTCCGACGAGGTCGAGCAGGTACTCGACATGGTCCGCCATGGTCGATGTGCGGATGTCGTCCTCGCCGAGGAAGAGGCCGATACCGTTGACGCCGACCACACCGCCGGTCGCCGCGCACGCCCGGGCCTGTTCGTCGCGGATATTCCGCTCGTGATCGCGAAGGGCACGCGGATTGGAGTGCGAGAAGATGACGGGAGCCGACGAACGCTCCATCGCTTCCATGGTGGTGCGATAGCCGCAGTGGGAGCAGTCCACGAGGATCCCGAGAGCGTTCATCTCGTCGACCGCCGCTCGCCCGAAGTCGGTGAGGCCGGTGTCCTCGTCGTGACACCCGCCCCCTGCGACGCTGTTCCGGTTGTAGGCAAAGAGGATCTGGCGCACCCCGAGCGAGTGGGTCAGGTGCAGCAGGTCGAGCGAGCCGTCGAGAACGTTCATCCCCTCGAGGTCGAAGGCGACCGCCATTCGTCCCGCCGCACGGGCGGCGCGCACATCCGCGATGCTGCCGACGAGAGCGTAGTCATCCGAAGCGTCGAACCATCGCCGAAATGCGGCGAGCACCCGGATGGTATCCGTCCAGCGCTGCACGTCGTAGCCGACATTGACCGAAAGGAAATCGACCCCCGCGTCCTTCCAGATCCCCAGGTTGCGGAGATCCGTGGTCGGCCACGACTCGAAGCCGGCGTGGGCGTCCCAGACAAAGGCATCCGCGTAGAGCGACCCGACGTCGTTCCCGGCGATGTCCCCGGTGGCGCGCGCCGTGTCCCGGTCTCCGGCTTCACCGCGAGCGGGACTAGCCATGGCCGTCTGCTTCCCCCGCGCGCCGGGCGACGACGAGCCAGCCCGGGCGCTCGATCCGGTCCATGTAGTTGGATTCTTCAGTGCGTTCGACGGTCCAGATGCCGTCCTCCTCAAGCCGACGGAGATGCGACGGGTAGTCGTCAGCGACCCACGGGATGCCGTTCGCGTAGAGCACGATCACACCCCCCGCACGCACGGGCCGGGCAAAGCACTCGAGATCCTCGGGCTCGACGTGGCCGCCGCCGAACACCCCGACCGCGATGACCGCGTCGTAGCAACCCGGAACGATCAGGTCGGGTTGGCGTACATCGCCCTGGATGAGGTCACGATAGACCCCCTTTGCCCGGGCCCTGTCCAGCATGCGAGGCGATGCGTCGAGCCCGTCGATGGTCGTGAACCCGCGTGCGGCGAGTTCCAGGGCCACGAGCCCGGTGCCGCAACCGATATCCAGTATCGAACCGGCGCGATCCGTCCGGGCGGTCGCCATCGCCACGGCCGCGATCCGATGAGCGGCGTAGCCGTAGCCGTCGACGAGGTCGCTTTCGTAACTCGGCGCCCACGCTTCGTAGACCTCATGCGCATTGTCCCCGGAGGTCATCGCGGTGAGCTTCTTGACGAATCCGTGGAGCGATCCGCCCCCGTTACCGCTACTCACGGAACGTCTCCGGGAGTTCCCCGTCCCGGTTCACGAGGGAGACGATGGCTCCGGCTCCTCGTGCCCGAAGGCGCTGCACTGCCGCCCTGACGCTGTCGGGTGCGTCCTCCCACCCCATGTCGGGGTTTCAGTCCCATCCATCCGTGTCCCGGCGGGCAAACGGACCGTGAACCCCGTCGGTGTTGACGGGGCCGTCCAGGCCGTCCTGCGCCTTGGCAAGGGTCGCTCCGTCGTCAATGTCGAGGCCAAGGACACTCGCGCCGGCGTTGTGGATCACCGGTCCCGTCGCCGCGCCGATGTCGTTCATGGGCCAGCCCCCGATGGTTCGCGCTGGCGGCGGCGGAGACGTTCCACCGTACTGCGCGACTTTCGCGCGGGGAGGATAGGCCAGGCCGGAAACGTCCGCCAGACCGGCGTCCGCGTCTGCGTATTCCACTCGACCTGGTGCAGAGTGCGTGTCTGGTGTCCGAACCCGTGGCGGGCCACGAACGGGGGCCTGCGTTTCCGCTTCTGCGGGGCGGAGGAGATGACCGGGCGGCCCAGAGATGGAGCGGGCGTCACCCCGGACGCGCGTCATGTGGCTGGACGACTTCGCCGGGACAGGAACGTGAGACCCTGATGAAGGCCGCGGGTGACCCCGCCCAACCGGAAATCTCTTGGCCCTGGTCAGACGCCCGCCCGCCCCTGCGTATCGGTTGCTGCGAAGGCCGCGCAACCCCTGCATCACCGGACGTGACACGATCGCACGGGGGCCATCGGGGCGGTGGATCACCCGGCCGGACACGGGTCATGGTCCCGCCCGGGGGACGTGCCCGACCGGCAGCTCAACATTGACTTACCGGTTTCTGGCCTGCTGCCCGCCCGGTCTTGCCAGTCTTCGGACCGCCGTCGCCGGGCGGCCTGATTCCGTCCTGCGTGCCGTCCACAGCGACGCGGGCCGGCCGGGTTCTGACCGCGTGTCGCCCCTCCCCGGCGCAGACGGGGAGGGGCTCGGCTCGAAGGCCCCGCTCTCACGCACGTAGCGCTGGAAATTACCCGGGTCGAGCGAGACGCCCCAGACAGTTTCGTAGACTTCCCGAAGCTGCCGGATTGTAAATTCCGGTGGACAGAACCCGGCGGCAAGCGCCGTGTGCTCCATGCCGGAGCGAATGCGTTCCACCGCGTCCGCGACAATCCGTGCGTGGTCGAAGGCGAGACGCACCGCCCCCCTCTCGATGTCGTCTACCGCCACCAGGTTCGCCGCGGCGGCGTCCCCGCCACCGCGCGGCGGGGCCGGCAGGCTGGCGCAGACCGCCCAGAACGCGACCGTGACCACCCGCATGCGCGGGTCCCGGTCCGGAGTGCCGTAGGCCGCAAGCTGCTCGAGATACCATGGCCCCGCATGGAGCCCGGTTTCTTCCGCCAGCTCCCGGGCGGCAGCGTCCCGCAGGTCCTCGTCTTCCCGCACGAAGCCGCCGGGCAGGGCCCTGGCCCCGAGAAACGGTTCCCGGCCCCGCTCGATCAGCAGCGCCTGGAGCGCGTTGTTCCCGATGGTGAACAGCGCCACGTCCGCGGTGACCGCGAACGGCGGGAACGCTCCGGGGTCATATCGGTACGGGATTTCGCTGGCCATCGCCGAACCATAAATTGTGCACTTGACAATATCAAGGCCCATCCTTATATTGTCAAAATGACAATTAAAGAAGGAGAGCCTCCCATGATCAAGCCAAACCTGGACACCGTCGCACTGGGCCCTCCGATCGAGCGGCTCTGCGTCTGGTTCTTTCCGCTCTACCTGCCGGGCAACGACCTGCCGGCGATCGCCACCGGCGACGCTTCCGGACTGTTCGTGAACGAACTCGAGACCGCATCGGTGCAGGAGCTGCGGGTGACCAATCCGACGGACAAGCCCGTGCTGGTGGTCGAAGGCGAGCATTTCCTGGGCGGCAAGCAGAACCGGGCGGTCAACGCTTCGGTACTGGTGGGCTCCCTGTGCGATGCCGAACTTCCGGTGAGTTGCTTGGAGCAGGGTCGCTGGGGGCGTCGTCGGGCCTGGAGCCGGGCCGAGGCGTTCGCACCCGCCCGCATCCGTGCTGCGCAACGCCGTGGCGTCGCCCGCTCCATGCGGGACGGCTCGCGTGCCGGAGACCAGTGCGGTGTGTGGTCCGCAGTCAGCGAGATGCTTGCACACGAGGACGTCGAGTCCGAAACAGAGGCGGCTGCGGACCTGCAGCAGGCGTATCGCCGGACGGCGCCGCGTTCAAACGCGGTCGAGGAACTCGTCAGGCGCGGCCCGCTGCCGGGCCAGAGCGGCATCGGTGTCGCCCGGGGCGGCCGGGTGACGGCGATGGACCTGTTCGGCGCACCACAGCTGCTTGCGGCACACTGGGGGCGGCTGATCCGGTCGCACTATGTCGAATCGAAACCACCGGGCGGCCGTCCATCCGCGGACCGGATGCTCGCACTCATTCGCCATTTCGCACGTGCCCGTGCGCGGGCCAGAGAGGTGCCGGGTGTGGGCCTGGGGATGGAACAGCGTATCTCCGACGGCCGGCTCGCCGGCCAGGCACTGACGCTGCGTGGCGCGGTGGTCCACGCCGCGTTCTCGCGAACTGTCGAAAGGGGAGAAAACGGCCATGCCTGACATGGATCGCGCACACGGACTGATGGTCGGGATCGCGGTGGGTAACCTGCTGGGGGTCGTCGTGGAGGGGTGGTCGCAACGGCGCATTGCGGGGGTCTTCCCGGAAGGTGTCTCCGAGATAGCCGCCAAACGGGGATATCCCGACGACGACGACCTGGCGCAGGCCATCGAGGTCGCGGACGCCGCGGCCGCAGGTGACGGACTCGACATCGACGACCTGGGCCGGCGCTTCTGGACGTGGGCGGAATCAAACGGCCTGGGCATGGGCGCGCTGACCGCGGACGTGCTGTCGCTCTATGGCGGCAGCTATCCGCAGCGACTTGCGCGCATCCGGGCCGCCGGGAATACACGGCCTGCGAAGGGCATTCCCATCGTCGAGGCGTCCCGACAGGCCTGGGGCGGAGACCGGGCCGGCAACGGTGCGCTGATGCGATGCGCCCCGCTTGCGATCCGCTGGCGCGACAATCCGCACCGACTGGTGCGGGAGAGCGTGGTTTCGGCCGTGCCGACCCACTGGGACCCGCGATGCGGCTGGTCCTGCGCGCTCGCGAACCTGGTTACCGCGGCGGCCCTGCGCGGCGAGACGCTGTCGCCGGACGACCTGCTGGGGACGGCACGGGACGGTGTGGCGGCATCCCTGCCGGTGCTGGATCGATACGGCTACCGCGATGAAATCCCGTCCGACGTGTTGGAAGCGGTGGCGATAGCGTCCCGCTCGGAACTGGACATGGTTCGGTTCGACGGCCCGGACATGGGCTTCACGCTGCTGTCTCTCCAAGCGGCCCTGATCTGCTACTGGCAGGCGGGTAACTTCGAGTCTGCCCTGTCCGGGATCATCGAGGCGGGTGGCGATACCGATACCAACGGCGCCATCGTCGGTGCGATCCTCGGCGCGCGGTTCGGTCTGGCAGCGATCCCCGAGCGCTGGCGCCGCCAGGTGGACGACATCAGGGCCGGGCGCATATCGATGGAGTCCCTTGCGGACCGGCTGGCGGCTTCGGCCGGGGAAACCGGGGCCGCCAGCGAGGGCGAAACATCGCTCCGGCACCGTCGTACCGCAGACTGCGCCTGAAGCGCACGACAGTCGCGTCGGGTCCGGTGTCCGCCTTCTCGACCTTGACCCCGTGGTGCCGGGTGACCGCGGAGAAGCGCTGCCCGGGACGGCCGGTGTTCCCCGGCACCCTGTCATGACGCTTCAGCCGTCCCTTCACCGCGGTTCCGTCGCGGAGCCTTTCCAGCGCCACTGCGATGCGGGTCCTCTTCAGGCCCCGCATCGCGGCCCCGGCCGTCTTCTTGCCCTGGCTGACCACATGAAGCCGCGCCTCGCCATTCCCGGCATCAACGCGCCAGGCGTGGGCAGTTTCCCTGTCGTGTCACGGTCGGGTGTCCGGGGAGCATGGCGGTTGAGACGTTTCAGGATGTAGCGCGACAATTTGGGCGAGACCCCGCACGTCAATCCGGGTGAGTTTCCCGACGGCGGTGGCGACGAGCAGGATTCCGGATTGCGTCGTGGATTTCGGGAACCGGCAATCACCGACCTGCTCGCCGACCATCGAAATACTCGACAAGTGCTGACCGGCCCACGATATCGACGATCCGCACGCGCAATTTCGTCCCTTCGGCATCGGTCAATTGCAATTCCTCGCCGGGAATGAAGTGAACTGGCTGCTGTTTGCCTTCGTCGATCGCGATGTTCGACGCGTAGAGATAGGTACGGTCATGGGTATCGCGTATGGGATTGAGCCTGCCCTTCAACCCTGGAAGATGACCGGTCGCCTCCGGAAAAATGATGGACCCACCTGCCGGCAAGGCCTTCAGATCGATCGCCAGCGCTCGTTCACCAGGTATCCAGTCCCGTTCCAGATGGGCGGTGTATCCCGGCGCGGACGCGAACACTGTCATCGGCAGCTGGGTCGTGTGCAGATCGACCGCTGCTTCACCCTGCTCGTCCGTGGTGGCTTGTTTCCAGGTCTTGTTCGGAAACAGGAGAAGGAGGTCGGCGCCCGACAAGGACCGACTACCGGATCGCACGGAGATCACTGCGCGAGCGGGACTCCGTTCTTGCGTCGCCGCAGGGATGACAAGAAGAACCTCCGAATCGTCGACGACCTTGTATTCGGGATGCTTCCCGCACAACTCCCATGTCTCGCGCTGGATAATTAGCACGCCGTCACCGCGACGCTCCATATAGTAGCGCCTGTCTTCGCCGCCTCGAGTCCCTCCGACAGGCATCCGTGCCAACACGGAGGTCAGGGCTTCGTTGCGGGTGGACTGCCGTGAGGCCATGCTCTCCACCGTCAGATTGTTCGGCAGGGACCCGGGCGACTGAACTTCCATGCGGTCATCGAACATGGACAGGCGAATCTTGCTTCCCCGCATGGAATAGTCGCGATGGACGACTGCGTTGACCAAGGCTTCGAATAGGGCCCTTTCGCTGTACTGGGGCAAATCCGAACGGGCTGGATCCTTCCGTGCTGACACCTGCATGTTTCTGACGGCAAAGGCAACGGCGGCAGCGACCTGTTCGTTCAGCGGTCCGGTGATCTCCTGGGCATCGATCTGGCCCGATGCACGATCTTCACCCTGATATCTGGTCGCCGTGATGCAGGCGTTCGGGAGCCAGCGTTCCGGTTCGGGAGTGCACAACAGCACGCCGGCGACGGTGGCGCGAAGGATTCCTGCCTCATCGTCTTCAAGGAGCGCCAGCTTTCCAAGCGCCGCCTCGGGTTCGGCCGCACCCTCGGCGCTGAGCAACGGTCTCCAGAGCGCCTCGGCCAATGTCCTGAAACCGGTCCCCGGCACCGGCTGCTTGTCGAACCACAAGAAGCGGGCCTGCGACCGCCTTTGTGTCAAGCGCAACCGCTCGTCGCCGACCATGGGCCGCTTCGATGCGCCCACCCGGATACAGCACCCGCCGGGACTCTCATGCACGAAGTCGCTCTCTGGCACTTCGGTCAGCAGTACCAGCTTGCCGTTGGACAGTTCCTTGTGATGTGTCCGGATGCGAACAGGCGGTTTGATCGTATCGGTGCTCACCTCCACAAGAAGGGAATCCAGGTTTGCGATCTGCGTTCGCGACATGCCCGTGACGTTGCCATCATCGGTGACACCAGCAAGCACCACGCCGCCGGCGGCGTTGGCGAAGGCCGCGATTTCGTCGGCCCAGTCACTGCGGGTCGGCCGTCCCGGAAGATCGCCGACAAACTCCACCTGCTCGAATTCCCAGCTGCTGTCCTCGCCCAATCTGAGCTGGCTTTCGATTTCTTCGACGCGGTAGCCCATGTCCCTACAGCTCCAGCGACCCTTGCAGGTCGCCGCGTGTGTCGCGGATCACGACCGCCTGGCGGGTCGGTTCCGACCATACTGCGATTAGGCCGTTATAGGATGCTGCCTCGCTGGCGTCGCGCCTCTTGCTTGTGCAAATGTCGTAAGGGCCCCGTTCCGCTCCGAAGTACACCACAGGTTCTGGGAAACGGTCGCACTGTCTGGATGCAGAGGGGTCTGCAAGGTTGGGAGATGAGGTGAGGACGGAAGACAACCGTCCTTGCGTTATACAACAAAAAGTATTAACGTTGTATAACCATGGCAGGTGATCTCCAGTACCACGGCCACACCGGCAACGCCGCCTATCATGACCTCCGGCGGCTCCTCATGGACGCAGCCCTGTCCGAAATTCGCGGTACGCCAACCCGGATTGCCGTCAGGGGCCGCCACTTCTGGTACGACAAGTACCGGATCGGCGACGAGGTGCGGCAACGCTATATCGGACCCGAAACCGACGAACTGCTCGCCAGACTGGACCGACTGGACCGATCGAATGCCGACCGCAAGGTACTGCAGCGCGAGCAGACCCGCCTCGTCCGGTTCCTCAGAGCCAGCAACTACAGGTCGACGGACCGCGGAACCGGCAGCCTCCTGGCTGCCTTCGCCAGATGCGGCGTGTTCCGGCTCGGCGGCACACTGGTCGGGACAGTTGCGTTCCAGCACTACGAGGGCGAACTCGGCGTGGTCCTGGATTTCGAACGGACCGCCCGGACCGACGACATCGATATCGCCAGCTTCGAACGACTGTCCTTCGCGCTCGGCGACAGTGTCGAACCACCGCTCGAGGACGTCTTCCGCGACCTCAAGTTTCAGCCCGTCCCCTCCCTTGACCGGCGGCATGTATGGCGCTGGCGCCAGACAAGCGGATTGGTCCTGGTCGAGTTCCTGATGCCGGCCAGGGGGGAAGAAGGCGTGCGCAAGTTGCCCGCCTTGGGCGTCAGCGCCCGGGCCCTGCGCCATCTGGACTATCTTCTTGAGGATCCAATTCCGGCCGTGTCGCTCTACCGGTCGGGTGTGCTCGTCCAGATCCCGCGGCCCGAACGCTACGCCATGCATAAACTGATCGTGGCCGAACGGCGCCGCGCCGGTCCGGATTCCCCGATGGCCGCAAAGGACCGCGCCCAGGCGGACTTCCTCATCGCCGCTCTGGCGGAGCTGCGCCCAGACGAGTTGCGTCTGGCCCTTGAGGAGGCCGTGGACCGTGGACCGGGCTGGCGCAACCGGATCGAAGCCAGTCTGGACAGACTGCCGGCCGCGAGGCAGCACCTGCTCGAGGCAGCCGGAGGCTGACCTCAACCATACCCGGCCTCTACCGGGAGGAACCATGTACGGAGCATCCCCGAAGTGATGTCGGAGCGGATGCCTGACTTCGCGCGCCGCCGGGCAGAGGCGATGGAACTCGCGGATGCAGCCATGGAATTCGCCGGTCGCAACCCGCTTGAAGCGCTTCGGATGGTCTCTGATGAAGTCGATCATCGACAGGCCGTCGAACCGGCTGCGGACTTCGCCACGCCGGTGCTTGGGGCGCAGGTCGCCCTGTCTGTCCGTCGCCGACCTGAGTGGCCCACCCCGCGCCCCGAACAGGCGCGTCAGGTCCGCGAGCGGCGTTGCAGCGGCGGGTTGCGCGGCTCCGGGAAGCCCTCTCGTATCCTGGCGACCAGCCCGTCGCGGACGGTTCGGTAGCCAGGGTCGTCCCAGAGGTTCTCGAATTGCCGGGGGTCTTCGCGGACATCGTACAGTTCGCCCTCGCCCCCATGGTAATAGTTGGTCGGGCCGTACGTGGTGCACAGGAATCCCGACCGCTCGTAGATCGACCGCAACCGGATCTCCAGGCCGGCCTTTTCGGCGTCCCATTGACAGAGTGCGTGGTCGCGTTCCGGCGCGCCGGCGAGCGGCAGCGGCGCACCCTCCATCCACGTCGGGGTTTCCAGCCCGGCGATCGTGGCAAAGGTGGGCGCGAGATCGACATGGCCGACCGGGTCGTCGATGCGCGTTCCCGCGACCTCGAGCCCGGCAGAGATCGCCGGCCGCCAGATCATGGGAAGCCGCATCAGGCCGTCCACATGGAACGGGCCCTTGAACATGAGCCCGAAATCGCCCTGCGTGGTTCCGTGATCGGTCGTGAAGAAGACATCCGTTTCCTGCAGCCAGCCGCGAGTCTCCAGCCAGTCCAGGATCCTTCCGAGCGCCTCGTCGATCAGCTCGTTCTGGACGTGCACCATCGCGTTGATCTCCCGGACATTGTCCGCGGTCATCGTCGACGGCACAAAGTCGTCCGGGGTTTCTTCGGCGATGTCGGCCTTGCCCAGATAGAACTCGAGCCAGTGCTTCGGCTTCCTCGCCAGGACCTCCATCGCCTGGTCGTGCGAGCCCGGATGGCCGGGCGGCAGGTCGAGGTCGCGCCAGTTTACCCGGGCGAGCTCGGATCGCGGCGGATCGAAGGGATGGTGCGGGTCCGGGAAGCTCACCCACAGGAACCAGTCGTCGCCGGCGCCCAGGGTCGCAAGCCAGTCGGTCGCCCGGTCGGCGACCCACTCGGTGTGGTAGAGATCGCGTGCACAACCGTTGAAATGGACCTGGATCGCGTCGGTCTCTCCGCCCCGCAGGTTGTTGGGGCCGTTCTTCGGGCCGACCGGCGGGTAGAAGCACTCGACCTGCTCGCCGTGATTGTCCGCCATCCAGCGGCTGTAGTGCGTGACGCAGCGATAGGAATGCGCGCTGTGCACCGCGAGCGAGAGGTGGTCGAAGCCACGATAGGGCCCGTGCCGCCCGGCGGTCGCGGCGGTCGCCTCGAAGGCGGTGGCATCCACCATCGGCTGCCAGTGGGCCTTGCCCACCAGCGCGGTCCGGTAGCCGGCCTGCTCCTTCAGCAGGGCCGCGACGCTGGGGTCGGCTTCGGGCAGCGAATAGCCGTTGCGGTAGACCCCGTGGGTGTTGACGTGCTGTCCGGTGATGATCGAGGAGCGCGCCGGCATGCAGGTCACGTTCTGGGCGTAGGCCCGCTCGTAGAGCACGCCTTCCGCCGCCAGCCGGTCGGCGACAGGAGTCCGGGCGATCCGGCCGCCGTAGCAGCCGAGCCCGTCAAATCGCTGCTCGTCGGTCGTCACGAAGAGTATGTTGCGTCCCACCGGATTGTCCTCTCCCGGCCCGTGGGCCTGCTCAGCGGTCGGAGCCCTGGGTAGCGCCGTGCACGAAATGCCGCTGGACGAAGTAGCTGATCGCGAACATGGGCAGAAGGATGAAGGTTCCCGTCGCCGCCATCAGCTCCCAGCGGTCGCCTTCCTCGGTATAGAACGTACTCAGCACCACCGGCAGGGTGACGGCCTCCTTCCTGGTCAGGATGAGCGCATACAGGAAGTCGTTCCACGAGAAGATGAAGCAGAAGATCCCGGCGACGAACACGCCCGGGATGGTAACGGGAAGCACGATGTCCCGGATGACCCGCAGACGCGTCGCTCCGTCCGTCATCGCCGCTTCCTCCATCTCGACCGGGATGGTGTCGATGAACCCCTTCAGCATCCAGATCGCGAAGGGAAGCACGATCGACAGGTTGATCCAGACCATCCCGGTCCAGGTATCCAGCAGATGGAGCTGCCGGAACATCAGGAAGAACGGCAGCACCACGACAATGGGGGGAACGAACTGGGTCGCGAGCACGCCGAAGAAGAGCGTCTTCTTGAACCTCATCGAGAAACGGGAAAAGCTGTACGCGGCCGCCAGCGCCACCGGCACGCCGATCAGCACCGTGAACCCGGAGATCGCGAGCGAATTGAGCAGCCGGTCGCCGACATAGAAGGGGCGCTCGAATATGGCCCGGAAGTTATCCAGTGTGGGATCGAAGAACAGGGTCATCGTGTAGACATCGGACAGCGGCTTGATCGAGGTGAGGAAGATCCAGGCGATCGGCCCCAGCAGGACCACCAGCAGGACCGCGATCGCGATGCCGCGCAGGCAGAACAGGACACGTCCGCGCTGACGCGGCGAGAGCGCCATCAGCCCGCCTCCCCCCTGGGAAACAGCAGCCGGAAATACACCGCGGACACGACGACCAGCAGCAAGGCGAGCACGAAGGCGATCGCGGAGGCATAGCCCATGTCGTAGGCGGTGAACCCCATCCGGAAGGCGTAGTAGGTCATCGTGCTGGTCGACTCGCCGGGACCGCCGCCGGTCAGCAGGTACACGTAGTCGAACATCTTGAAAGAGAAGATCGTCTTGAGGACGAAGGCGATGGCGAGCACCGGCATGAGCTGCGGCAACACGACCGTCCAGAACGATGTCCAGGCCGACGCCCCGTCCACCCGCGCCGCTTCCAGCGTGTCGCTCGGGATCGACAGCAGCCCACCGATCAGCATCAGCGACAGGAACGGTCCCCAGTGCCACATGTCGGTGAGGATCAGCCAGGTCATTGCCCAGCCCGAACTGCCCAGCCAGTCCACGTGGGCGAGAAACGGGAACAGCGTATCCAGCACCGCGTCGAAAATCCCGAATTCGGGGTTGAGGAAGAAGCGGAACGAGGTGCCCTGAAGTGCCGGCGACATGGCGAACGGCAGCACGAGAACGGTGCGCGCAATCGAGTAGCCGCGCCCGCGGCGCGCCAGCAGGAGCGCGATCAGCAGTCCGAACAGGACCGCGCCGCCTGCCGATCCAGCGACGAAGGTAATGGTGACGCCGAGCGAGTTGAGGAACGACGGGTCGTCGAAGAAGGCGCGCCAGAAATTGTCCAGGAAGACAAAGTCGGTCGGCACGCGGGACCGGCTCAGTCGCCAGTCCATGAAGCTGATGATGCCGGCATAGCCGAGCGGGTAGATGACGGTTGCCGTGACCAGGAGCAGGGCCGGCATCATCAACAGGTATTTCAGGTGTCGGTCACGCATCGCGATGCGCCCGGCTCACACCTCCCTGGCTCGCCGCGCCTCAGCCGCGGTCCACCAGCTTCTGAGCCTGCTCGGCGGCCGCGTCGAGCGCCTCCTTGGGATCGGCGCCGTTGCTGACCGCATCCGATATCGCGTTGGCCAGTACCTGCATGACCTCCGGCCAGACGGCCAGCTGCGGGAAGATCCGCGAGCTCTCGAGGCTGCCCGCCGCGGCCATCTGCAGTCCCTGGTTCGCCGCGTTGACCTCCTCGTCCATCAGGTTCTTCCTGTGCAGCGCGACAATGACGTTGCGCTTTTCCTTCTCGATGACGTTGCGCTTCTCCAGGTCCGGGTTGCTGACCCACTTCAGGAACTCCCAGGCGGCTTCCTGCTTGTCGGAGTTCACGTTGATCGCGGTCGGCATGGACATCGCAAAGGTGGTCGACTCGTCGCCGCGGAACGCAGGCAGCGGCGCGAAGCCGACCTGCTCCGGCGTGAGCGTGGTGTTCTTGCCGAGGATGCGGGAGCCGTAATGCCACCACCAGCCCATGAAGAACGCGCTCTGGCCGGCGCCCATGGACAGCGAGCCGTCATACTGCTCGAAGGACTTGGCGCCTTCGGAATTCACCTTCATGTCGTTCTCGAGCGCGACGTAGTATTTCAGGGCCTCGACCGCTTCCGGAGTGTTGAAGGTCACCTTGCCGTCCCGGAACAGCTCGCCGCCGTTGCTCCACAGGATGTTCATCCACACCGCAACGTTCTGGGCGGCCTTCGGCGAGTAGTACATGCCGATGCCGATGCCTTCCTTGTCCTTGATGACTTTCGCCACCTCGGCAAGCTCGTTCCAGGTCTTCGGCACCGAAAGCCCGTGCTTCTCCAGCAGGTCCTTGCGGTAGAACATGAGCTGGGCGTGGCCGCGCAGCGGCAGCCCGTAGATCATGCCGTCGTAGGTGACCCCGAGCTGGTGAGCCGGGTAGTAGCGGTCGAGCGTGACCTTGTCCGCCGCCATCATCTCGTCGATGGGCACGAACAGGTCCTTCAGCCCCGGTCCCCAGTCGTCCTTGTAATTGATCAGGTCGGGCTCAGCATCGCCCGCCACCTTGATGGCGAGGATCTTCTCGAGCAGGTTGCGGAAGGGGATGAACTCGAACTCGACCTCGATCCCCGTCAGGTCGGTGAACTCCTTCAACCTGGCCTCGTGGCCCTCGTACTGGCCGGCCACCGGGGCGAGATAGGTGAGCTTGGTCCCCGCATAGGGCTTGCCCGCCTTGAGGCCGTAGGGCAGCGCGTCGGCAGCGTTTGCAAGGGTCGCGCCGCAGACAAGCCCGGCCGCGACCGCGCCTGTCAGCAGGGTGCCCATCAGCGTCCTTCGGGTTGTTCGCATGGTCTCCTCCGACAGATGTTGTTCCGGCAGCCGGACGGGTTCCCAGACCCGACCATACCCGGCTCTCGAAGGGGGTCCTCCATCGCAGAGCCTTCGGCCCGGATGCCGTCCCAGAGATAAGTTGCACATTACGTCAGAGGCCGCTAGCTTTTTTTGCATGCGTATGCAATTTCTGGGAGCAGGGGCTGTTCGGTGCCGGGGCGGCGGGCACCGGCCGACCGCGGCAGGGAACCGGAGGGTGGGATGGCGACGATCTCGTTGCGCAATCTGACCAAGCGATGGGGAACCGTCGTCGCGGTCGACAACCAGTCGCTGGAGATCGCGGACACCGAGTTCCTGGTCCTGCTGGGACCGTCCGGGTGCGGCAAGACCACGACGATGCGGATGATCGCCGGGCTGGAGGAGCCAACCGAAGGCGAGGTCTGGATCGGCGACCGCATGGTCAACGACGCGCTGCCGAAGGACCGGGACGTCGCCATGGTGTTCCAGAACTACGGCCTGTATCCGCACATGACGGTGTTCGGGAACATCGCCTATCCCCTGAAGGTCCGGCGCACGCCGGGGGCCGAGATCCGCGAGCGCGTGGGCGCGGCTGCGGAGAAGGTGCAACTCGGCGACCTGCTCGAGCGCAAGCCCCGCGAGCTCTCGGGCGGCCAGCGCCAGCGTGTGGCGCTCGCACGGGCCATCGTGCGCCGTCCGCAGGTGTTCCTGATGGACGAGCCCCTGTCCAACCTCGACGCCAAGCTTCGGGTCACCATGCGGGCCGAGTTGAAGCATCTCAGCCACGAGCTCCAGATCACCACCGTCTATGTCACCCACGACCAGATCGAGGCGATGACGCTCGCCGACCGGGTGGCGATCATGAGCGAGGGGCGGATCCAGCAGCTCGGACCGCCGGACGAAATCTACAACGAGCCGAGGAACCTCTTCGTCGCCGGCTTCATCGGCTCGCCGGCGATGAACCTGCTCGAGGGCGAGGTCGCGGAGAACCGATTCCGGGTCGGCGGCACGGCTATCACGCCGGTCGGCGCGCCTCCACGCCGCGGTCTCGTGCTCGGCGTGCGGCCCGAGGACCTGAAACTGACGGCGGCGGGCAAAGGCGATTTCAACGCGCCGGTCTACGCCTCCGAGCTCACCGGCGAAAGCGTGCTGGTGACCCTGGAGATCGGCGGAAACAGGATCGCCGCAAAGGCGGACCGCCACGTCCGCCACGCCATCGGCGAGCGTGTCGGCATTGAGGTCGACGCCTCGCGCATCTATCTGTTCGATTCCGACAGCGGCGAACGTGTACCGTCGACGCCGCCCGATCCGCAGGGAGAATAATCGGTGAGTTCCTGGACCCAGAAGGCGATGGAGAGCAGGCTGGTTCGCTACGACGAGCTCGTCCCCTGTGCGGCCGCATTCCTCGATTCCCGCACACCCGGCTCCGACCAGAAGGAGAATTTCTGCATCATCGGTCCGGGTGTCGCGGAAAACCCCGGGCAACATGTGCACATCGCCGAACCGCACGGGTTCAACATCGGGGGCGCGCGCCAGCCCGGCGGCTGCGTCAACTCCCAGCATTCCCACACGACCGCGGAGGTCTTCGTCGTCCACAGCGGACACTGGCGCATCATTTTCGGTCCCGAAAGGGAGGACGGCCACCTCGACGCGGCACCGGGGGACGTGGTTTCGATCCCGGTTCACATGTTCCGCGGCTTCGAGAAACTGGACGAGGGACAGGGGTTTCTCTGGGTCGTGCTCGGCAGCGACGATCCCGGCCAGGTCACCTGGGCGCCCGAGGTGTTTGCGCGCGCCGAACGGACTGGACTCCGGTTGCTCAAGGGCGGCGAACTGATCGAGGTCGCGGACGGCGAAAACCCTCCCCCGGACGCCGAACTGGAGGAGCCGCCTTCGCCGGCCCAGCTGGCCGCCTGGGCGACGCCGGCGATGGCGGAGATGGAAAAGGGCCTGTGCCGCCGTTGCGACATGACGGCAAATCCCGCTTCCCGGCTCGCGGGCGACGGCGTCGAGGAGTGCGGCATCCTCAACCTGGTCGACACCGCGGACGGGTTCCCGGCAGGCCCGATCCTGGGCGGGTGGCCGCACGGATTCGCATTGCGCCAGCTGCGGATGACGAGCGGCGCGCACGTTCCCCTGCATGTCCGCCTCGAGCCCGAGGTGGTATTCGTGCACGAGGGCGAACTCGGAGTTTCCTGGCCGGAAGGCGAGGTGGTGATGCGCCGCGGCGACACGATGTCGGTTCCCGAGGGTGTTCCCCGCAGCTTCCGCAACGGCGGGCCGGGATCGACCGTTGCCTATGTCGTGCGCGGCGGCGATAACCCGGCCGCGCCCCGGTTCGAACGATAACCGGCTGCGCGCCGCCCGGGCGGAGGACGGGAATGTCGGTTGATGGAGGCGGCGTACCCCGCCCGGAGGGCGGCCCTGCGACAACCACCCGGCATGCGGTGACCGCGGAGGAGGTTGCGCGCCGCGCCGGTGTCTCCCAGTCGGCCGTCTCGAGGGCCTTTACCCCGGGCGCGAGCGTCGCTGCCAAGACCCGCGAGAAGGTGCTCGCGGCGGCGCGGGAGCTGGGCTACCGGCCGAACGCCATGGCGCGGACGCTGATCACCAACCGCTCGCGGATCATCGGCGTCGTGATGGCCTATCTCGACAACCTGATCTATCCCGACGTTCTCGAAAAACTGGCTGCGGGGCTGCAGCAGCGCGGCTACCAGATGCTGCTGTTCACCGGGTTCAAGGACCGCCATTCCGACCCGGTCTTCGAGCAGATCATGCAGTACCGTGTCGACGGACTGCTGCTCGCATCGACGACGCTCTCCTCGGACCTGTCCGACGAATGCGCCGCGGCCGGTGTCCCCGTCGTCATGTTCAACCGCATGACCGAGCACCCGCTGTGCTCCAGCGTGACCAGCGACAACCGCAACGGCGGACGGCAGATCGCCGAGTTTCTCGTCGCAGGCGGCCACCGCCGGTTGGCCTACGTCGCGGGCGTGGCGATTTCCTCGACCAACCGGGACCGCGAGGCCGGGTTCCGCGAGGGATTGCTCAGGCACGGGATCGGGAAGATCGGCCATGCCGAGGGCAACCTCGAACTGGCTGACACCCGTGCCGCCGCACGGGAATTGTTCGCGGCCGACGAACCACCCGACGCGGTCTTCGCCGGCAGCGATCACATGGCGCTCGCCGTCATGGAAGTCGCGCGCCACGAGTTCGGGCTGCGCATCCCGGAAGACGTTTCGATCGTGGGCTACGACGATGTCGGGGCGGCGGGCTGGCCGAGCTTTTCGCTCACCTCGTTCACGCTGCCGGTGGCGCCGATGGTGGATGCGGCGGTCGAGCTGATGATGGAGCAGATCGAAAGCTCGTCGATCCTCTCCCACCATCGGGTGGTGCCGGGTCGCCTGGCGGTGCGCGGCAGCGCGCGTCTGCCGCGACGGCCGGTCCGAGACCGGGACGGGACGCTCATATGGGCGCCCGGCGGGACGGAATGACGCAGCCGCGCGTATCGGACAGGGGAGGCAGCATGTTCAACACCGACCATATCCAGACGACCCATGTCGGCAGCCTTCCGAGGCCCGACGACATTGCCGAAGGGCTGTTCGCCCGGGAGCGCGGCGGGGATTTCGACCCGGCCGCCTTCCGGGACTGCCTGGACGATGCGGTTGATGCCATCGTCGCGCGCCAGCGCGCCGTTGGCATCGACATGCCATCTGACGGCGAACTCGGCAAGATCTCCTACGCCACCTACATCAAGGACCGCCTGACGGGCTTCGACGGTGACAGCCCGCGTCGGCCGCCGGCGGACCTTGCCGACTTTCCCGCCTATCTGAAGAAGCTCGCGGAGAGCGGCGGCACCCCGACCTACCGGAGTCCCCGCTGCGTCGGGCCCATCGCGGTGAAGGACCGCGGCCCACTCGACCAGGATATCGCCAGGTTCCTCGGCGCGCTCGAAAGGGCGGGCTATTCCACCGGCTTCATGAATTCCGCCTCGCCCGGTGTCATCGCCCAGTTCCAGCCGTCGGATTTCCATGCTGACCACGAATCCTACGTGCGGGACCTCGGCGCCGCGATGCGCACGGAATACGAGACCATCGCCGCCGAGGGCCTGACCCTGCAGATCGATGCGCCGGATCTCGCGCTGGGCAGGCATGTCGTGTTTGCCAGGCTCGAGGACGAGGCGTTCCTCAAGGTGGCCGAGATGCATGTCGAGGTGATCAACGAGGCACTGGCCGACGTGCCGCGCGAGCGGGTCCGGCTGCACATCTGCTGGGGAAACTACGAAGGGCCCCACACCCACGACATCCCGATGGAGAAGGTCCTTCCCGTGTTGTTGAAGGTGAAGGCCGGGGCCTTGCTGTTCGAGACCGCGAACCCCCGCCACGGCCACGAGTGGCGGGCGTGGCGGGACGCCGACCTGCCCGACGACCTGGTGCTCATCCCCGGGGTGATCGACAGCACCACCAACTATGTCGAGCATCCACGCAACGTTGCCGACCGCATCCTGCGCTTCGCCGACATCGTCGGGCGGGAGCGGGTCGTCGCCGGAACCGATTGCGGCTTCGCGACATTTGCGGGATACGGCGTGGTGGATCCCGAAATCGTCTTCGCCAAACTCCGGTCGCTCACCGAGGGCGCGGCGATCGCAAGCGACGAACTGTTCTGAACCGTCGCGCCGTCCCGTGACACCGGTTGCCGGGGCGCGCCGGCTGTCGGCGAGGGTGCCTGTCCCATGGCGATCCGACGCGATCAGACACTCATTGCGTCGGGGAATGTCATGCGTGCGGCTCCGTGCCGGTCTGGGTATGGCCGTCAGGTATCACTTGACGGGCCCCATCCTGGATCGATGCGGTGATCGCTTCGTACCGTGCGCCGAGAGCGCTCTGTGAGGACGGGACAGAGCGCAGTGTCGGCGCCATGCCAGCCCTTGGCCGGGGTCTTCCGACGCACCTCGAACTCCGCGGCCGGCGCGGACGCAGCCTGTCGGACTTCCGGCGCGGCGCCGGGAGAGACAGGAACCGGGCGGATCGCCCGGTTCTCGAACGGGCGCGACCCGAATCCGCCTTTACGGGAGGTCTTCTCCTTTCAACGTCCGGAGCTCTGGCCGACGACCTGCGATTGCCCTGCTACCCGTGGACTTCCGGGGCCGCGTCCTGAAACGCATCGTACCGGAAGCGCTGTTCGGGGGCGCAGGTCCGCCAGGGCCGGCCGGTATCCGAGTCGTCAATCGGTTGGCCCGGCCGTGACGTTCATCCTGTGCTTCCCGGTGCCACGCCTGGTCGCTATCCGCGCAGCGCCCGCAGCTGCTGCAGATATCCGGACGCGTCGATCCGGGCATCGATCAGTCGCGGACCGGAGCCGGCGGAAGCAGCCCCGGCTGCGCTGCGCATTTCTTCCCGGGTGCCCGCCGTCCAGGTTGTGAAACCGAAGCCGGCCGCAATTCGCGCGAAGTCCGGCGCATCCCATGAAAGGCCGAGGTCCTGCATCTGGCGTTGCTCGCGCTTGATGTCGATCAGCGAGAGGCGCGCATCGTTGAAGACGACGACAGTCAGATCGACGCCGGTGGCCGCTGCCGTCTTCAACTCGCCGAGACACATCATCAGGCCGCCGTCGCCGGTCAGCGCAACAGCGCCGCGGCCGGGGTCGTGCAGCGCCGCCGCGAGGGCCGCAGGCAGGGCGAAACCCATGCTGGCGAGGCCGTTCGAGATCAGGATGTCGAGCGGTGAGGCGGCCTTCCAGAAGGCGCAGGCCGAGAACATGTGAGCGCCCGCGTCGATCGCCGCACGCGGCATGAACTCGAAAGCCCGACCAACCTCCCGCACCACCGCCTCGGGCGAGAGGGCTCCTCCGTCCGGCATGGCCATATCCGTGTGGAACGTCTCGCGGCAACGCGCGATCTCGACGGCGCTCCAGTCGCTGGCCGTTGGCGTATCGGCGAGCTTCCGGAGGGTTTCGGCAAGGTCGCCCTCGACCCGTACGGCTGGCGTGACATAGTGGGGCACATACGCGCAGGCGCAAAGGTCGAGCGCCGGTGCGCGGTAAGGCCAGGGCTTGCGGATGAGTTCGACGGGATCGAGGCCTGCCAGGATGATCAGGTCAGCGGCACCCACGGTCGCCCGTTCGATCGCCCCGCCCGTGAAGATGCCCGCGAACATCGGATCACTGTCCGGGACGACACCCTTGGCCATGTAGGTCACCAGCGCCGGCGCTCCCAGCGCCGCGGCCAGGTCCCGAACGCCGGACGCGGCCGCGGCGCCTGCCGCCTCGAGCCCCGCGACGATTACAGGCCGGCGCGCTCCGGCAATCAGCTCGCGCGCCCGCTGGATCGCGTCCGGGTCGGCGGCCGCCGCGGATGGTTTCGGGCCACCTGGCGGCGCGTCCACCGGGGCCGTCATGAGATTGGGGTCGGCGAGCAGCACCGCCGGACCCATCGGCGCCGTCGTCATTGCGTCCAGCACGGGGGCGACCTCGTCTGCGCGGGGCGCGCCCGCCCGGGCCTTGCCGCCGGAAATCCCGGCGAACAGCCCTTCGACCAGGCCTTTCTGGTCGAAGACCTGGTGGGAGAGGTATTCGAGCTCCGCCGCGTCGAACCCTTCTGTCACGAACAGCAGCGGCATCCGGTCGAGCAGCGCCGAGGCAAGGCCGTTGGTTGCCGAGGCAAGCCCCGGCCCCTTGGTCGAGAAAGCAAGTCCCGGGGCTCCGGAGAGCCGGCCGGCGACGCCGCCCATCATGGCGGCGGCATCCTCGCGCGCGGCGATAACCGTACGTATCCCCGCGTTCTGCGCGGCCGAGAGCAGATCCAGGCTGACGCCGCCGCCCGGCACGCCGAAGGCAAAGCGCGTGCCGCGCCGGTAGAGATCGTCCGCGAGCCAGTCGACGAAACGGCGCGGTTGGGCTGTCATCGGTCGATTCTCCGGGTGGCGACGAGGTTCCGGGCGCAATCGACGATAAGGTCGAACTCCGGGAACAGGACCAGCGTCGACTCGTCCTCCTCAACGACCGCCGGGCCCTGCAGCATCTGGCCGGGCCGGAGTTGGTCGCGCCGATGGACCGGGGTGTCGATGAAGCGGTCGCCGAAGAAGACGGGCCGCGCGGCGCAGCCGGCCGGCGGAGGCGCTTCGACGGCCGCGCCATCGCCGAGCGCTCCGGCAAGCCCCGGGCGCGGACCCGAGGCGACGACGCGCCAGGAGAGGATTTCCGGAGCCGCTGTCTCGGCGCGGCCGTAACGGGCCTTGTAGGCGGCGGAAAAGGCCGCGTGGAGACGGCCGCCGCCTCCCGGCTTGTCAGGATCGACCTCGACCTCGATTTCGTAGCCCTGGCCTACATAGCGCATCATCGCGCTCGCCCGGACCGCAATCGCCTCCGGTGCGATCCCGGCGCCGGCTACAAGTGCTTCCGCCTCGGCACGCATCTCGGCAAGCAGGGTCCCGACTCCGGCGATGTCGAGCGCATCGAGCCGGCACGGCGCGGCATGGCCGACCTCGAACGACACCGGCGCCGCGAGCATCCCGATGGCCGAGGCGACGCCGGCGCCGACCGGGCAGATCAGCCGGTTGATGTTCATCTTCGCAGCCATTGCGCAGGCGTGGACCGGCCCGGCGCCGCCGATCGGCAACATGGCGAAGCGGGTCGCGTCAAGCGCCCGTTCGATCGCGTGGATCGTCGCTGCCTGGGCCATGCTGGCTGTGACCGTCTCGTGGACGCCCCAGGCGGCTTCGATGACGGAGATGCCGAGCGGCTCCGCCAGATGTGTGCGGATCGCAGTCTCCGCCGCCTCCCGGTCGAGCGTCATGGTTCCGGCCAGGAAAGAGCCGGGATCGAGATAGCCGAGCACCAGATCGCAATCGGTCACGGTGGGGTTGGGGTTGCCGCGGCCATAGCAGGCGGGTCCCGGATCGGCCCCGGCGCTTTGAGGACCGACCCGGATCAGTCCGCGCCTGTCGATGCCGGCGATCGAACCGCCTCCGGCGCCGATCTCGATCATGTCGATGGCGGGAATCTGAAGCGGCAGGCCGCTGCCCTCGGCAAAGCGAGTCTCGCGGGCGACCTCGAAGCGGGCGGTGCGTTCCGGCTCGCCGTCGCGGATCAGGCAGGCCTTTGCCGTAGTACCGCCCATGTCGAAGCAGAGAACATCGCGGGTGCCGGCAAGGTCGCCGAACATTCGTGCGGCCTCGGCCCCGGCAGCCGGGCCGGACTGGACCATCCGCACAGGAAAGCGGCGGGCCGTCTCGGCCCGGATGCAGCGCCCATCGGAGAGAACCAACAACAGATCCCGACGGTATCCCAGACCGGCCAGCGCCCGCTCCAGCCGTTCGACATAGCGGGCGAACACCGGCAGCACATAGGCGTTCGCAGCAACGGTCGACGTCCGTTCGTACTCGCCGAGTTCCGGGCTGACCTCCGAGGAAAGCGAAATCGCCACGCCCGGAAGTTCGGCTGCAAGGAGCTCGGCCACGCGCCGCTCGTGGATTGGATTGCGGAAGGAATGCAGAAGCGCAACCGCCACCGCTGCAACGCCGGCCGTGTGCAGCGTCCGGGCGGCGGCGACCACGTCCGCTTCGTCCAGCGGCGTGACGACGCTGCCGTCGGCCAGCAACCGCTCGTTCACCTCGAGGCAGAGCGTCCGGGGCACCAGCGGCGCCGGCATGGCGATGTCGAGGTCGTAGAGATCGTACCGCCACTCACGCCCGAGTCCCAACACGTCACGAAAGCCTCGGGTGGCGATCAGGCCGGTGGGCACGCCTCGCCGCTCGATCAGCGCATTGGCGACCAGCGTCGTGCCATGCACCACGGCGCCGAGATCGGCGGCGGCGATACCCTGGCGGTCGAGGGCGCGGCGGACCCCCTCGATCACCGCACGCGAGGGATCGTCGGGAGTCGTCAGCAGCTTCTCCCGGCGCATAGCCGCCGCACCGTCGCGCCAGAGCACGACATCCGTGAAGGTGCCGCCGATGTCCACGCCGATGGACCAGGCGCCGTGTCCGGTATCAGTTGCGGCCATAGTCCCTTTCCGCCGCCGCGTCGCTCACGAGGCTCGAAGCCAGGTCGGCGTCAATTGCCGCACGGTCCCGCTCGGCGGGCGGGAACAGTCCGCCGCCGCCCGGCGTCTGGAACGTCACCTCATCGCCCCGCGCCAGCACGGTCCGGGACTTCGGCTCCAGCCGCTCGCCGTTCAACAGGTCGACGCCGGGTGCGCCGTCGCGCCCGCCATAGAGGCCGCGGGGCGGAAACCGTACGCGCTCGTGCCGGATCGTCATGACGATCGGCGTCTCCGAGATCGAGCGGAAGCGGATCCGCTGGGCATTACCGCCCCGGAACCGCCCCGCGCCGCCTGTATCGGGCACGAAGGCCTTCTCGACGACCATCATCGGCGCCTGGTTTTCGAAGACCTCGGCCGGCTCGTTGGAGACGTTGGACGGAAAGCTCAGGCAACCGGGCCCGTCGCCCGTGGCCCGCGCCCCGTGGCCGCCGTTCATGAAGTACATCTTCACGAAATTGCCGCTGCCATCTGGCCGCGCGCCGGTGAAATAGACGTTCCAGAGAGGAGAGCCCGACTCGGCCACTGCGCGCTCCGGCGCCACCTGCGACAGCGCGCCGATCACCGCGGGCGGCACGTAGTGCCCGGAGAGATGCCGTCCCCAGACCGGCGCGGGCGGCGTCGAATTCAGCAGGCAGCCCTCCGGCGCCGAGATGCCGATCGGGCGGAGCGAGCCGGCATTGTTGGGAGCCTCCGGGTCGAGGAGGCACTTCACGGCATAGCGGGCGTAGGCCTGCGTGTAGTTCAGCACGCAATTGATCGGCCAACGCACCTGAGGCGACGTGCCGGCGAAATCGATGTCCATCCGGTCGCCCTCGATCGTCACCGAGCAGGCGATATGCAGAGGGCGGTCGAACCCGTCGGTATCGAACGCGTCCCGCCATGTCCCGTCCGGCAGTGCGGAGATGGCGCGGCGCATGCTCCGTTCGGAACGCTCGACGATCTCGTCGGCAACCGCCTCGAGATCCTCCAGCCCCTCGTCTTCCAGAAGGGCGGCCAGCTTCGCCGCACAGTCGGCATAGGCCGCGAACTGGGCGCGAATGTCGCCCAGGGTCTCGTCGGCCATGCGGAGGTTTTCCTTGAGGAAATCCACCACCACGCGGCTTTCCCGTCCACCCTCGACGATACGGCAGATCGGAATACAGAGCCCTTCCTCGAACCGGTCCCGAGCGGTCGGCGAGGGCGCGCCGCCGATATCGACCGTGTGGGCGGTGGAGGCGGCGAAGGCGACCAGGCGGCCGTCGCGGTGGATCGGATGCACCATGGATATGTCGTTCAGGTGCCCGGTCCCGATCCAGGGGTCGTTCGTGATCGCCACATCGCCGGGCGCGAGGCTCCCGGCGGGGAACTTCGCCAGCACGGCTTCCAGCGTCCGGGGCAGCGTGCCCGTGAAGCTGGGGATCGAGCGCTTGGACTGGGCGATCAGGCGGCCGCGCGCATCGAACAGGCTGAAGGCCATGTCGTAATTGTCGCGCACCACGACCGAGAAGGCCGCGCGCAGGAAGGTCTCGGCCACCTGGTCGACCAGCCCCTCGATGCGCCGCCAGATCAGGCCGATGCGGATCGGGTCCATCAACGACCGCCTTTCCAGACGGGTGTCAGCCAGTGGCTGTATTCGGCAACGCGGCCGCGGACGACCGCGTCGTAGCGGGCCTGCAGCCTGCGGGTTGCGGCTCCCGGGGCTCCATCGCCAACCGGTTTGCGGTCGATACTGAGGATCGGCACGATCTCCTGGCCCGTGCCGCAGTAGAACGCCTCCTCGGCGATGTAGAGCTCGGTCCGGCCGATCGCGCGTTGGGTGACAGAGGGGCCGGCGTCTCCGGCGATCTCGATCAACGTACGCCGCGTGATGCTCTCGAGGATTCCGGCGGTGACCGGGGAAGTGATCCATTCGCCCTCGCGCATGACGAAGATGCAGCCGCCCGGCCCCTCGCTGACGGTGCCGTCGCGGTTCAGGATGACGGCGGCGTTGAACCCGTTCCGCTTCGCCTCGAGCCCTGCGAGGCGGCTGTTCAGGTAGTTGGCCGACGCCTTGATCCGGGGCGGGCTGGCATCGTCCTCAATGCGCCGCCAGGTGCTGACGCAGAAGTGCATGCCATTCGTGAAGGACGGCGCCCGCCCGCGCGAACGGCAGACGATGGAGCTCGACGCCGGTCCGGTCGCCGTCATCTCGCCCCAGTCGTCCACATAGGCCTGAATGCGGATATAGCAGTCCTCGCGCATGCCGCAGGCCCGGATCAGGTCGATCGTCTGCGCGGTCAAGGCCCGGTCGTCCGGCGCGCCGTCTATTTCGACGATGCTGTTCGAGAAGTCGAGACGCGCCATGTGCTCCGCGATGCGGAACACGTAAAGCTCGCCGGCGTCGGCGTTCCAATATCCGCGCAACCCCTCGAAGGCGAGGACCGAGAAGGTCAGCCCCGGCGCCATGATTGAAACCTTTGCCTCGTCGAACGGCACGATCCGGCCGTTCACGGTGGCGTAGGGCGGGCGTTCGTGTCCGGTCATCGTTTCGGTCCCGTTAGCTCAGGCACCGGTTCGTCCCGCCGGGCGCGACCGGCGCCGGCGCCAGAGGACGAAGCCGATTGCGCTGCCCATGATCGCAAGAAGCGCCAGAAAGGCCGGTCGCCTGAAGATGAACAGGATGTGCTCGTCATAGGTCGGCGCAAGGAGCAGCACCGTACGCAGGTTCTCCTCGAGCAAGGGCATCAGGATGAACCCGATCAGGAGCGGCACGGGCGGGAAGCCGTGCCGCATCATCAGGTAGCCCGCGACCCCGAAGACGAAGACGAGCTGCACGTCGAAAAGCGATCCGCGCAGCGCGAAACTCCCCGCCGCCGCGATCGCCAGCACGCTTGCCAGCAACAGCCGACGCGGCACCGAAAAGGCGAACCGCGCGACGTGCAGCATGCCGAGGCCGATGGCGAGATTGATGAGATTGGCCAGGATCAGCGCCGCATAGATCGCGTAGATCGGAAGCGGGTTCTGCGAGAAGGCGAGCGGCCCGACATTGACCCCCTGCACCATCAGGGCGCCCAGGATCAGCGCTGCCGCAATATCGCCGGGGATGCCGAAGGCCAGCAGCGGGATCAGGTTCGCGCCGGAAACGGCATTGTTCGCAGCCTCCGGTGCGGCCACGCCCTCAAGTGCGCCCTTGCCGAACTCCTCCGGCTTCCTGGAGGTCCGCCTCGCCTCGCCATAGGCGATGAAGGCGGCCACCGTCGAGCCGAGACCGGGCATCGCGCCGATCGCCGTGCCGATGGCGGACGAGCGGAAAAGGACCGGGATACAGCCCCGGAACTCGGGCCAGGATACGCGGTTGTCCTCGCGCTTGCCGGAATAACGGGTCGCTTTCGAGGACAACTCCCTGTTCGACCCGCCCATCTGGCGGAACACTTCGGACACCGCGAGGAAACCTATCAGCATCGGGATCAGGCCGATGCCCTCCTCAAGCTCGGGGTTGCCGAAGGTCAGCCGTTCGCTCGCGGTGATCGGGTCCAGCCCGATGATGCCGATCATCACGCCGATCAGTGTCGCAACCAGCCCCTTCCAGACCGGCCGGCTGGACAGCATGCCGAGCGAACCGAGCGCCAGGAGGATCAGCAGCGTATATTCCGCCGGTCCGAACTTCAGTGCCACGAGAGCGAGGATGCTGGCGAAGAAAATCAGGCAGACATCGCTGAATGTGTCGCCGAAAACCGAGGCGTAGAGCGCCATCTTGATGGCCTTCGCTCCCTTGCCGGCGCGCGCCAGCGGATAGCCGTCCAGCACCGTGGCCGACGCCGCGGGCGTTCCGGGCGTCCGGATCAGGATGGCGGTGACGCTGCTGCCGAACAGCGACCCCTTGAACATGCCGAGCAGCATGGGGATCCCGACCCAGGGGTCGAAGTAGAAGGAATAGGGGATCAGCAGGGCGACGGCCATCGACGCCGTCAGCCCCGGGATCGCGCCCAGGATCTGGCCTGCAACGACCCCCAGCACCACGGCGAGGAGGCTTTGCCAGGTGAGCGCAAGGCCGATTCCTTCGATGATCGTGTCCATGCGCTCAACCGTCGAACAGTATGCCGGCCGGCAGCCGGATCGAGAAGATCCGGTCGAAAAGCAGCCAGATCAGCCCCACTACCGCAACCGGCTGGCCGACGAGATGGAGCCGGCGCCGCTCGCCCATCGCCGCCGTCAGCGCCAGAATCATGCAGGCCGCGCCAAGGTAATATCCGGCAAGCGGGACCAGGACGACCGCGAAGACGAACGCGATACCGATGCCGGCCGCGTTCCTGCGCCACGAGCCCGTCCCGGCCTCTCCGTTCCATGGCTCCTCGTCCGGCGCAGCGATTTCCCCGCCTGCCAGCACCCAGAGCAGCCGCACGCCCATGATGAGGGCCATCAGGATCGCCGCGGCGCGGGCCGAGAAGCTGGGCGGCAGGCCCCGGTCGAGGCCGAAACCTTCGGGGTCCTCGATCCCGTGGGGAATCGCGACGAAGTAGAAGGCGGCATCCGCCAGCAGCAACCCGCAGAGCAGCGCGATCTCGCCGCGGCGTGAATGCGTATCCATCGTCACGAGCCTGCCGTCCCTGCCGCGACAGGAGCCGTTCGGCAAGCCCGCTCCCGGATGGGTGACGGGAGCGGGGAAGCGGCCCGCGGCCTCACTTCATGCCGATCTCGGCGATGGTCTTCTTCGCGGCTTCGTAGTCCATCGTCACGATCTTGGTGAACTCGGCGCTGCCGGCGTGCTTCAGCGACCACTTGCGCTGCTCGGCCAGCTTCTGGAATTCGGGACTTGCCACTACCTTCGGCAAGACCTCGTCCCATTTGGCCAGCACTTCCCCGGGCAGGTTCGCCGGCCCGGCGAAGCCGAAGAAGATCGCCGGCGCGATCGGATATCCGGCTTCCGTCAGGGTCGGCGCGTCCGGGTTCACCGGATTCCTGCCCGGCGTACCCTCGGCCAGGATACGGGTCTGGCCGTCGAGCGTGGCCTTGTTGCCCTCGGAGATCATCGCAAGGTCGATCGTGCCGCCCAGAAGCGCGGCCAGCACCTTCGAGCCGCCGCGGAAGGGCACGTAAGTCGCCGTCACGCCCTCTTTTCCGAACATCGCCTCGACCGCCACATGCGGGCCGCCCCGCTGGACGGAAGTCGACCAGCGCAGCTTGCCCGGATTGGCCTTCGCATAGGCGATGACGTCGGCGAGCGTCTTCCACTCGCTGTCCGCGCGCACGATCAGCGGCTGGTTGCTCGAGACGATCTGGCCTACATAGCTCAGATCCTCGAGCGGGTGATAGGGCGCATCCATCATGTGCGGCCGGATGGTGATCGGACTGGTCGAGATGAAGGACAGGGTGTAGCCGTCCGCCTTCGCCTTGGCCGTCGCGCCGATGCCGATGGTGGCGCCCCCGCCCGTCTTGTTCTCGACATTGATCTGCACGCCCATCAGGTCACCGGCGAGTTTGGCGACGATCCGGGTCGCAGTATCGCCGCCGCCGCCCGCTGAGTAAGGGCAGATGAGCGTGATCGTCTTGCTGGGATAGCCGTCGGCAGCCGCGATCCCCAACATCGAGACGACGAGGGCGAACCCGCCAAGAACACTTGCAATGCGACGCATGTCAGAACCTCCCTGATGGCCTTGTCGCCAGTTCGGCGGCGGTCCGACCGCCGTCCGTCAGCCAAGAGGTTATCGTTGCGCCGATCATGATGTAAAATTCATTAGTGTCATTAGTTCATGAGCAGACGTCATGCCAACGCAAGGCGGCGTACATGCCCCGAACCGGTGATCTGGAGGCCTTTCTGGCCGTCGCCGAGACCGGCAGCGTCACCCGTGCGTCGGAACGGCTGGGCCTTACCCAGTCGGGCGTGAGCCGCAAGATTGCCGGGCTTGAGGCGGCCCTCGGCTTCCGGCTCTTCGACCGGAACCGCGGTCGCGTCGCGCTGAACCGTCAGGGCCGGGCATTTGCGCCGCATGCAAGGCGGGTCGTGGACACGGTCGGAAACCTGCCGAGGATTGCCCGGGCCATCGGCGACGGCGCCTATGACCGCGTTCGGGTCGCAGCCACGAGCTCTGTGATGCACGGCCTTTTGCCGCCGGCCCTGAAGCGTTACCTCGACGAACGCCCCGACCTGCCGCCAAGCGCAACGATGCGGAGCCTGACAGAAATTCTGAACCTCGAGGCGGCGGACGCCTACGATCTGGTCATCGCGCCGCTGCCGATGCGTCCGCTCGCTTTCGAACCGGTGGCGGACTATCCGTTCAGCCTTGTCCTGGCCGCCTCGAAATCGCTACTCCCGCCGGATGTCAGCCCGGTCGGGGGAGTCTGGCCCGATCTGGAACGCTTCGCCGAACTGCCGTTCATCTCGCTCGACCCGTTCGCGTCATACCAGGAAAGCGTCGAGGCGGTGCTGGCCCGGTTGGACCTCGGCGTGCGCTATGTCGCCGAGACCACATCGGTCGTAACCGCCGCGCTGATGACACGGGCAGGCGTCGGTTGCGCCTTTCTCGACCCTTTCATCGCCGCCGCCCTGACCGGGCCGGAAGTCGTGACTGCCCGCACCAGGCCGGAGGTGCCGCATGCGTATGGCGCGCATGTCCCGCGCGGAGCCGAAGTTGCTCCGGAGGCAAGCCGGCTTCTTGCCGCGATAGACCGCGTTATAAGGGCCAATGTCTGAACTGAATCATCTCGAGCCGCCGCTCGACCTATGTCGTCCGTGCGAACATTCCGGTCGGCTCGACGGGCTGACAAAGTCCTCGGTGCTGCACCGCCTTTCTTGCCGTCGTTGGCCCTCCGCTTTCCATAACGTAGAAGTGGACGAATTTGCTTGGAGAGGGTCAGGTGCCAGAGGTTCCAGTCGGGCGGCCAGAGCGGCCGGTAGGCGGCCGAGACATGCGGGCCCAACGCATCCAGCATCAGCTGCTCGTGATCGCCACGGACGACAAGGTCGAACCGCGCCGAAGGGTCGTGGCCCTCGATTCAGGCCTTCGCCTGGAAGCAGTCGGGGCCGGGGTCGACAGGGTCGCCGAGCAATAACAGCCGATCGTCCGCGCCGACCGCCAGTTCGGCCAGCGCAAGGCGCAGCGTGGAAAGATCTAAGGAGTCGGCATTCCTCGTTGACACATGGCCTCTTGTGCCCCACTGGAAGGGCCGGCCTGTTGGCAAGGACGGAATGATGACGCCGGGAAGTCGTTCGGTCCCGGATATTGCCGAACTGCAACCGGGGATTACCACCGGGCCCGGAACGCGCGGCGATGTCCGGCTGGTCGGCCAGCGCTGCGCCGCGTGCGGGACGCGCGCTTTTCCCGCGCGGTTGCGCTGCGTTTCCTGCTTTTCCGACAGCACCGAGCGGGTGGAATTGAGCCGCGTCGGCAAGGTCGATGCCTTCACCGTCGTCCGTCAGCCGCCACCGGGGTACCGCGGCCATGTGCCCTACGTCCTCGGCCAGGTCGTGTTCGACAATGACCTCGTCGCCCTGAGCCATCTGGTCGGCAAGCCCGTGGGAGACTGGCGGTGTGGCGATATCGTGGCAAGCTACGCCTTCGAACTGCCGGTGGGCGCCGGCTCCGTGCCCCATCGGACCTTCGCCTTCTATCCTGCCTCCCCGCAGGATCTGGCGGAGGCGTGAGGCCCGGGAGCCCGGAGGGAAACATATGGCGCGCGCATTCGTGATCGGAATCGGCCTGACCGCATTCGGCCGCCACCCGGACCGGAGCGTGGAGGACCTCGCGGCGGAGGCGGTTGTCGCCGCCTGCGAGGATGCGGGTGTTGAGTGGCGCCGTGTCGAGCGGTTCTACGCTGCGCATGTTAACCAGGGCGTCTCCGCCGGCCAGCGCGTCATCAGGGAGGTCGGCCCCTCCGGCATCCCCGTCCTCAATATCGAAAACTGCTCGGCCGCGGCCTCGACGGCGGTGCGCGAGGCCAGCCTGGCCGTGCGCAGCGGCGAGATGGATCTGGTGGCCGTGTGCGGTTTCGAGAAGATGCAGCACGGCATGCTGCTCAACGTCCATCCCGAGGACAGCCCGGAGGTCGCCACGGGCGCCACCGTGCTGCCGATGCGCTTTGCGCTCATGGCGCAGAAGCATATGGACCGGTTCGACACGACGCTGGAGCAGATGGCGGGCGTATCGGTGAAGAACAGGGCGCATGCGCGGCACAATGACAAGGCGCAGTTCCGCACGGAACTATCGCTCGAAGACGTGCTGGGGTCGCGCATGATCTGCGACCCGATCACGTTGTTCCAGTGCAGCCCGACGCCCGACGGGGCCGCCGCCGCGGTGATCTGCTCGGAGAGCTTCGCGGCCCGGCGCGGGAGGGGCCGTGCGGTCGAGCTGCGCGCAAGCGGGCTCGTGTCGGATATCGACGAGCAGGCCCATAATGTCTTTGATCTCGAAATGGTCCGCAGCAACGCCGCCGGCGTCTATGAGCGCGCCGGCATCGGCCCCGGCGAACTGGATGTGGTCGAAACTCACGACTGTTTCTCCGTCGCCGAAATCATCGCCTGCGAGAAGCTCGGCCTCTGCCCCGAAGGCGAGGGCGGACCGTTGCTGGAATCGGGCGCGACCCGGCTGGGCGGGCGCATTCCGGTCAATCCGAGCGGCGGCCTGCTGGCCAAGGGCCACCCGCTGGGCGCAACCGGCCTCGGGCAGATCGCCGAAATCGTGACGCAGCTGCGCGGCGAAGCCGGAAAGCGCCAGGTGGAGGGAGCCAGGGTCGGCCTGACCTCGAACATGGGCATGTGGTCGAGCCGCATCCACGTGCTGGGCGTCTGACGGGGGAGGCTCCCGGTCAGATGCGCCGGTCGCGGCCGCGCCAGAAGGACTGGCGCACCTCCCGCCTGAGAATCTTGCCGTAGCCGCTCTTGGGCAGCGAGTCGACGATGCTCGCGGACCGCGGCCGCTTGTCCGGCGGCAGGCGCTCCCTGCACCAGTCCACCAGCGCCTGGCCGTCCAGTTCGCGCCCGCGGCGCGGCGCCGCCACGACATGCACCGTCTCGCCCCATTGCTCGCTCGGCACGCCCACCGCCACCGCCTCCAGAAGGTCGGGATGCCGGTAAAGCACATCCTCGATGTCGCGCGGATACACATTGCTGCCGCCCGTGATGATGACGTCTTTCTTGCGGTCGGTGAGATAGAGATAGCCGTCCTCGTCGAGCTTCCCGATATCCCCGGTGCGCTGCCACGGCCCCTCGCGCAGCTCTTCCGTCGCCTCCTCATTGTCCAGATATCCCACCATCAGGTGGTCGCCGGCGGTGACGATCTCGCCCTCCGTTCCCGCCGGCTGCAATGCGCCCTCGTCGTCCACGATCCCCACCCGCACGAAGCTGAGCGGGCGGCCGGCCGAAGCCAGCCGGCGGGCCTTCGCCGGGTCGGCTATCGCCTCGGCATGTTCGCGCCGCCCGAGCCGGCTGATGAGTTGCGGGGCTTCCCACTGGCCGTAACCCTGCATGAGAACCGGGCCCCAGCGCTCGAAGGTCTCGCGGATGCGCTCCGCGGCCATCGGGGCGCCGCCGTAGAGCACGGTGTGCAGGCTGCCGGTGTCGAACGACTCCGATCCGGGCAGGTCCAGCATCATCTGGATCATGGTCGGCACGAGGATGGTCGTCGTCACCCGGTCGCGTTCGATCGCCTCATAGACGCGCCGGGCATCGAACTGCTCCATGATGCGCTGCGAGGCGCCGCGCACCAGATGCGGGATCACCGCGCACCCCGAGGCGAAGGACAGCGGCGTGGCGTGCAGCAGGACATCGGTTTCGCCCGCATGCCGGAAGGTATCGACCAGGTGGTTGCGAACGACGACCAGCCAGTTCCTCTGGGACAGGAGGACGCCCTTGGGCCGCCCCGTGGTTCCCGAGGTGTAATAGACCGAATGCGGGTGATGCTCCTCGACAGTCCAGGGCGGCGGCGCGGCGGCCTGCCGGCGGATCAGGTCGTCATAGGGCAGGGCCCGGGCGGGCGCGCCGCCGACCGCGATGAAGAACTCGACGTTCGGCAGGCGGTCGCGCAGCGCGTCTACATGGTCTGCGAACCCGGCGCCAAAGATCAGGGCGCGCGCCCCGCAATGGCCGATGCAATGGACATGGTCTTCGGCGGAGCTGCGGGCGTTGAGCAGCGTCCGCACATAGCCGAAGCGCGCGGCCATGAGGTCGGTTTCGACGGTCTCGATGGAATTGCGCTGGAGCGAGGCGATCCGGTCCCCCCGCACGAGGCCTAACGCGGCAAGCGCGGAGCCCAGCCTGTCGATGCGCTCGCCCAGCTCGTCGAAGCCCACCTTGCGCCGGTCGTCGAACACGGCCGTCCGCTGGCCGAATTGCCGGATCGCGCCGCCGATCAGGACATCGAGATTCACCGCACTGCCCCTCAACTCGGTCCCGGCCCCGGACATAGCGCCAGCCAAGCATTGTCGATCCTCGGTTCTTGAGACTCCTCCGGTCAGGTGGACTATGCAAGCTCAACCCTAACCGGCGTCGTTTGCTGCTCATCCGCATTCCTCCGTCACACGGTGGAATACACCTTAGCCACCTATCCGATTTTCCGGGGCCACCTCAGGGTTCAATCCAAATTGGCGCGGTCGACGTCAGCAGTGGAGTTGGAATGCGCGTCGGGCCCAAAAAACGCGTTGTGCCATATCCGGGTCACGACGTTTGCGGCGTCATCGACGGACACCGGGCTCTCTCCCAGCTGTTCGTCCTGCGAGAACCAGACATAGGCGCATTGCTCCACCATCGCGGCCATGGCTTCAGCAACGAGACGGGCCGGAACGCCGTCAACCGTTTCGATACCGAACTTCGCCTTGAGCGCGCCGGCGAACCGATCGACATGGCGGTCCCGCATCGCCCACCAGACGCTACGGAACCGCTGGTCGACCGTGGAGGCCTCGATCAAGGCGCGCATCACGTCCCGATTCTCGCTATAGAGCGATAGATAGCCACGGTTCGCCTCGAGCAAGGCCTCCCTGGGGTCGGTCGCCAGTTGTGTGTTCGGCGCCCGGCTCGCTTCGAACAATGCCTCGTGAATGCCGTCGACCAAGGCGCTGAACAGATCCTCCTTGTTGCGGAAATACCTGTAGAGAGCGCCGAGCGATACGCCCGCCTCGTCAGCAACGTCGATCATCTTGAGGGTGACATACCCGTTGCGAGCCAGCACTCTTCGGCCGCTGGCTAGGAGACGGCTCCGAGTACGGCGGCCTTTGGGCGTAGTCGGGAATTGGTTTGCCTGCTCAGCCATTCCATTCGACCTCCATCCGCTACCAGCAGCGCAGTTCTTCGGACATGACCGGATCACGCCGTCCACCGATCGCCGGCCGGCCACCGGATGATGTCGCAGCCAATCCTGGGCGACCATATGGAAACCCCGTTCCCGATCATGCCGGGACGCTTGGAAAAAAGCAACACGATCATTAAAAAAAGCGATATCGTTTCTTGATTTTGGCCTGGAGCGCAATTACGCTGGATGTTGACGAGGATGGCTCCGGAGATGCGGTTCATCCGCGCCGACGAGGAGAGCGGCAGATGGGCGCGTTTCGTTTCGGAGATCCGGAAAGCCCGCAATCCGGGCGGGCGGCGCTTGCGGACACCGCCGCTGGCAACCGGGCCGAGCGCGAACGCCGCTACCGCGCGATGGGGTGGTGGCCGGACAACCGCCTGCTCGACCGCTACGCCGTGGCTGTTCAGCGTCTCCGGGACCGCCTCGCTGTCGCCGACGCGGCCGGTCGGCAACTCACCCACGGCATGTTGTGGCGGAAGGCCGGGCGTCTCGCCGAAAAGCTGGGAGAGGGCGGAGTCGGTCGCGGCGACATCGTGATCCTTCTTCTGCCGAACGTCGTTGACACGCAGGTCGCATTCCTCGGATTGCTGCGCCTCGGCGCCATACCCGCGAGCATGCCGACACGGACCGATCCCGAAACGGTCGCTTACGCAGCCCGACTGACGGGCGCGCGGGCACTGGTTTCGCTGGAGCGCCACGGCGCTGCGCGGTTGGGCGACATCGCCCGGGAAGCTGCTGCGGCCTGCGGGCATGGCCTGGGCGTTTTCCTGTTGGACGAGTCCGGCGGGACGTGGCAGACGGCGCCGGCAGGCCGGGACGCATCGCTGCCGGCCAACGCCGCCGACCTTGCGCACATCATGTTCACATCGAGCACGACGGGGCCGCCCAAGGCCGTCATGCACAGCGACAACACCCTCGCTGCGCTGAATATCGGGTTCGCGGAGCGCTTCTCGCTCGGCCCGGATACACCGATCTTCCTCGCCTCCCCCCTCGGACACAGCATCGGCGCCGTCCACGGCACCCGATTATCGCTCCATACCGGTGCGCCGCTCATTCTGCAGGATGTCTGGGATCCCGAACGCGCGCTGGAAACGGTCGAGGCGTTCGGTTGCGCCTTCACCGTTGCGGCGACGCCGTTCCTGAAGGATCTGGTTGACGCAAACTGGCCGCGTTCGACGCCGAAGCTGGCGTCGCTGCGTTCCTTTCTGTGCGGCGGCGCCCAGGTGCCGCCGTCGCTGGTGGAGGCCGCCCAGACCCGGTTTCCCAACACGTTTGTGACCGTCCTCTGGGGCATGACCGAGGGCGGGCTCGTCACCTGCGTGCGCGAAAGCCCTCGCGAGAAGCTCATGAACACCGCCGGCATCGGGCTCCCCGGTCTCGAACTGCGTTGCCTCTCTCCTGCCGGCTGCACTGTGCCTGCGGGCGAGGAGGGAGAGCTGGTCATGCGGGGGCCGGGCGTCTTCACAGGCTATTTCGGCCAGCAGGACCTGTACGAATCCGAGATGACGGGCGACGGGTTCTTTCGCACCGGCGACCTCGCGCGGATCGACGCGGACGGATATGTGCACATCACCGGCAGGCTGAAGGACCTGATCATTCGCGGCGGCGTCAACATCTCGCCGGCGCCGATCGAGAATGCGCTGGCCGACCATCCGGGCGTCAACGCCGTGGCTGTCATCGGCCATCCCGACGACCGGCTGGGCGAACGCATCTGCGCTGTGGTGGTCCCGGACGGCGAGGCCCCGAGCCTCCGGGACCTTATCGCCCATGCACAAGCCAAGCGCCTGCCGAAGCATCACTGCCCCGAGGTCCTGCGCATCGTCGACAGGATGCCGATGACGCCGGCAGGAAAGATCCGCAAGGCCGACCTCCGCACCGCGGTGGTCGGCGATGACGACCTGTCCGGAGAAGGGCCATGAAAGTCCGGCTTGGCGACATTGACGTCGGCTACTCGCGTGCGGGAAAGGGGCCGCCGGCGGTCATGGTCCACGGCCTTGCGGAGGATCGAAGCAGCTGGGCGGACGTTCAGCGCCGGCTGAGCGACTTCACGACCTACGCATACGACCTTCGCGGACACGGCGAGACCGACCTGGGCGAGGCCGAGGGCACGCTGGAACAGCTGGCCGGAGACCTGATTGCCTTCCTCGAAACCCTGACAGGTCCCGCCGACTGCATCGGCTACTCGCTCGGCGGCACGGTGGTGCTCCGGGTTGCGGCAAAGCGGCCCGACCTGGTGACCCGGGCTACGGTCGCCGGCACTTCGACCATTGTCGGGCGACGCGCCGTCGGGTTCTTTCGAGACCGCATCGAGACGCTCCGGAGCGATTTCGCCGGCTTTGCCAGCCTGCTCAAGGAGGATACGCGCCAGCAGCTCGCCGTTGCCGGCGACCGGCTTGAAGAAGTTGCGGCCAGGCGCCTCAAGGCGGTCGGCGCCGGGGGCGGCTACGTGAACGCCGCCCGCGCGATGGCCCGACTCAACGAGGATCCGCTCACCCCGCTGCTGCCGGACATCGCCTGCCCGGTCCATGTGATCGGCGGCGAGGCCGACATGTTCTGTCCGCGCAAGGCGGCGGACATCATGATGGCCGCCTTGCGCCGCGGAACCTATCGCGAGCTTGCGCAAGCCGGGCATCTGATGAGCGTCGATCAGCCGGACGCCTATGCGCAGGCCATTCGCAACGCACTCGAAAGCAGCGCTTGATGGTAAAGCGGTTCGGAATTTCGATGGGAGTCAGCCCGCGCGAGACCTTCGGCCGGGTCGGGGAGATTGCGAGGACGGCCGAGGAACTCGGCTTCGAGGCGCTTTGGTTCATCGATCACCAGCTCGGCATGAAGGATGTCTATGCGGCGATGAACGTCTCGGCGATGGCGACTGAATCGATCGGGATCGGTTGCGCGGTCACCAACCTCCGAACGCGCCACCCCACGGTCACCGCCAACGCCACGACGGCGCTCGACGAGCTTTCCGACGGGCGCGCGTTGCTGGGCCTCGGCGCGGGTTGGGTCGCAGTCCATTCCATCGGAGAGAAGCCGAACAGGATCGGCGAGCTTCGCGACGGCATAGATCTGTTTCGCAAGCTGTTCGCGGGCGACGAGATCGACTTCTCGGGCGCCCGGGCCCGGCTCGCCACCTCACGTCGGCAGATCCCGGTCTATCTCGCTGTCTCCCAGCCACGCATGCTGGAGCTTGCGGGCGAACTTTGCGACGGCGCCATCCTGATGGGGGCGGCGGACCCGGACTTCTGCAACTGGCAGATCGAACATGTTTATCGGGGTCTTCGAAAGGCCGGGCGCAGGCGCGAGGACATCGTCATCGATCTCATCGTCACGATGAGTATCGACGAGGATACCGAACAGGCGGTCGACGACGTCCGGGCCTGGGCGACCAGCCAGGCCGCGACCTTCGCCGCCTGGAAGGCAATGCCGCCGGGGTGGGAACGCTTCCGATCCGAATTCGAGGCCGCCAGGGACGCCTACCACTTCGAAGAGCACCTGTCGCTGCGCGCCGCCCACAAGAGGACCGTGAGCGAGGCGTTCGTGCGCTCGGTGACGATTTCCGGCGACCGGAGCCATTGCCTCGACCGGCTGCTTGAACTCTCGGCCGTCGATATCGACCGCATCAGCTTCGCCCTGCTCTCCAGAGGCCGCCTGCGCCGGCTGGAAGAGCTGGGCGAGCATGTGATCCCGCAGCTCAAGACGGATTAAGCGGAGGCAAACGAGGTGCCGGCGCAATACGAGCATGGCGGAGAGCGCCGGGTGGCGCTGGTCACCGCGGCGGCCGGCGCCGGCATCGGCGCCGCAATTGCGCGCCGGCTCGCGGACGACGACTACGATGTCGTGATTACCGACGCCCATGAACGCCGTTGCGGCGCATTCGCCAGCCAATTGGCCGACGAACACGGCAGGGAGTTCCTGTCGATGCCGCTCGATGTGACCGATTTCGACGCGGTGGATGCCGTCACCCGAGCCGTCGTCGAGAAGCGCGGCCGGATTGACGCCCTCGTCAACAATGCAGGGTGGAGCAGGATCGAGCCGGTGGCCGAAATGATGCCCGACACCTGGCTGCGCTGCCTGGACGTCGATCTGAACGGCACATTTTACGCTATGCGCTGCGTGCTCCCGCACATGATTGCGCGAGGCTCGGGGGCCATAGTCAACATCTCGTCGATAGCGGCCTGGGAAACGACGGCCGAGCACGGCGCCGCCTATTCCGCGGCCAAGGCGGGGGTCCTGGCCCTCACGCGGGTCGCCGCAGCCGAGAACGGCCGGCATGGAATCCGCGTGAATGCCGTGGCGCCCGGACTGATCTACAACGACTTCCTGCGCCGGATTTACCCGGGCGCCTTCTTTGACGGTTACGCGGAATCACGGTCTCTGGTCGGCCGCGTCGGACACCCGCAGGACATCGCCGATCTCGTTTCATTCCTTGTCGGCGAGCGGGCCGGATACATCACCGGAGAGGTGTACGGCATCAGCGGAGGCGTGGCTCCGAATGCGTGACCGAAGCAGCGACAATCCGATCTGCTGGCCGATCGCTTCCCTGGTCGAAGCCTACCGGCAAGGCCGGTTGTCGCCGGTCGAGGTGGCGGACGAGGCGCTGGCGCGAATCGACAGGCTGAATCCGTCGCTTCATGCCTATCTCGCTCGCTTCGACGATCTTACCCGCCGGCAGGCGCGCGAAGCCGAGGCCGCCTACCGGGCGGGCCAGGCGCTGCCGTTGAGCGGCGTGCCGATCTCGATCAAGGATACCTACCCGCTTGCCGGGGCCGTGACGACCTTCGGTTCGATCGTGCATCGCCACAACCGCACGCAGCGGGACAGCGGAGTGGTTCGCAGGCTGAGAGCCTGGGGCGCCGTGTTCGCCGGCAAGACCAACACTGCCGAATTCGGCCAGTCGGCGACCAGCGACAACCGTCTCGGCCCGGAGGCCGGCAACCCTTGGGATACCGCGCGCACGCCCGGCGGCTCGAGCGGCGGCGCGGCGGTCTCGGTCGCGGCGGGGCTCGCCAGCATCGCTCTGGCCTCCGACGGCGGCGGGTCGATCCGCATTCCGGCATCGTTCACCGGACTGTTCGGACTGAAACCCACCTGGGGCCTTTGCCCCGACGAAGGCGGCTTCCCGGCGATGTCGGATTTCGTTTGCCCGGGTCCGCTGGCGCGGTGCGCATCCGATGCGCGCGTGTTTCTGGGCGCGCTTCTCGGTCGAAGGCTAGGCCGTGCCAGCGTGGGAAGAAGGTTGCGCATTGCCTGGTGTCCCAACCCTGAAGGACGCCCCGTCGATCCCGGCGTCGCAGCGGCCGTCAGCGCCGCCGTTGCGAGTCTCGCGGCTCTGGGCCATGAAGTCGTCGAGACCGCCCTGCCCCTCGAAGGATGGAACGAGGCCTTCGGGCCGCTCGTCCTGGCCGAGGAACGGCGCGAGCGCGGCGACCTGCTCCACCGGTTTCCCGACGCGCTGAGCGACTATGTAAGCAGGTCGCTGGCGGCGGCCCGAACGCTCACCGACAAGGACATAGCGGCTGCCCGCGCGGCGCATCGCCGGTATCGCGCCCGTATTGCGGCACTGTTCGAAAGCTGGGACGCGATCGCAACACCGGCCACGGCCGTCACCGCCTTTCCCTTCGGCGAGCGGCCGAACCGGATCGCCGGCCGCGAGGTCGACAGGCTTTGGGGCGCGTTCCCCTTCGCCGTGCCTTTCAATGTCTCCGGCAATCCCGCCCTGTCGCTGCCGTGCGGGCTCGCCGGCGGCCTGCCCGTGGGTCTGCAACTCGTCATGCCGATGAACGAGGACGAGAGACTCCTCGATCTCGCTGAAGACGTGGAAGAAGCCATCGCATTCGACCGGAGCCCGATGGGCGACCCGGCGCCGCGGCCGGCGGCGGAGTTTGCTCGACCCCATTCACGACGAACGGGAGGGATGCGATGAGATGATATCGCCAGGGTCATGACGCCGCGTCACCGGACAACGGGTTCCGACCGATCGCCATCGTGGCGCGGCTCTCAAGGAAGCCGTCCAACAAGCGAGTACCGAACCAGCTTCTGGTTCGTCGGGAGGAGAAGATGAGATCTTCCAGGGCATTTCTGACAACGACCGGCGCCGTCGCCGCGACGGCGATTGCGGCCAGCGTCGCGTTCGCGCCCGCGTCCGCCGCGGCGGAGACCATTCGCATCGGCGACATCAACTCTTACACGAGGCTGCCGGCCCACACGGTTCCGTACCGGCAAGGGGCAATTCTTGCGATCGAGGAGTTCAACCGCTCGGGCGGCGTGCTCGGGCGCCAGCTCGAGTTCATATCGCACGACGATCAGGGAAAACCGGGAGAGGCGGTCAAGGTGGCCGAGCGGCTCTTCGCCCGTGACGAGGTAGCCCTCATCTCGGGCTCGCTGTTCAGCCATGTCGGCCTGGCGCTGACCGCCTACGCCAAGAAGACCAAGCGATTGTACATCGCAGCCGAACCCCTGGCCGACGCCCTGGTCTGGGCCCAGGGCAACCGCTACACCTTCCGGCTGCGTCCTTCGACCTACATGCAGGCGGCTATGCTCGCCGCCGAGGTCGCGAAGGTCGAGAAAGCCAGGCGCTGGGCGACCATCGCCCCCAACTACGCCTATGGCAAGGATGCCGTCGCGGCGTTCCAGAGGGTGCTGACGGACTTGCGGCCGGATGTGGAGTTCGTCGGTTCGCAGTGGCCGGCGCTGTTCAAAATTGACGCCGGGGCCGAGGTCGAGGCGCTCAAGCGCCTGGAGCCGGACGCGATCTACAATGTCACCTTTGGCGGCGATCTCGCCAAATTCGCGCGCGAGGGCAAGCTGCGCGGCCTCTTCGAGGGGCGGCTGATGGTCGGATTGCTGACCGGCGAGCCCGAATATCTCGATCCCCTGAAAGACGAGGCGCCGGAGGGCTGGCTGGTTACCGGTTATCCCTGGTATGACATCGAGACCCCGGAGCACAAGGCGTTCGTGGCCGCCTACCGGCAGCGTTGGGACGACTATCCGCGGATCGGCTCGGTCGTCGGCTACAACACGATGCTGGCCATCAAGGCGATGCTCGAGCGGGCCGGCTCGACCGACACGGAGAAAATGGTCGATGCCATGGAAGGGTTGAGCTTCGACGCTCCGACCGGCCCCATCACCTTTCGGGCGATCGATCACCAGGCGACAATGGGCGCCTATGTCGGCTGGACCGCATTGCGCGACGGAAGGGGCGTGATGGTCGACTGGAAGTATCTCGACGGCGCGGGCTACCTGCCGTCGGACGACGAGGTCCGGAAACTGCGCGGCGGACAGTGAACCGGTGCATGATCGGGGGCCGGCCAGCCGGCCCCTGACGCCGGTGTCGGGGAAACAGGCGGTCTGAGCGAGAGAACCGGAGCGTGGCGGATTTCATTGTCAGCCTGTTGACGGGGTTGTCCAGCGCCGCCGCCATGTTCCTGGTCGCTTCGGGGTTGTCGATCATCTTCGGCGTCACCCGGATCGTGAACTTCGCGCACGGCTCGTTCTACATGCTGGGCGCCTACATCGGATATACGCTGGTCCAGGCGATCGGCTCCACGGCGGTCGGTTTCTGGGCCGCCGTCCTGATTGCCGCCGTCGCCGTCGGCGCGATCGGCGTGGTCATGGAGATCCTGCTGCTTCGCCGGATCTACAGGGCGCCGGAGCTCTTTCAACTGATCGCGACCTTCGGGGTCATCCTGGTTATCCAGGACGTGACCCTGTGGGTCTGGGGGTCGGAGGACCTTGTCGGCCCCCAGGCACCCGGCCTCAAGGGCGCGGCTGACATCCTCGGCAAGCCGATTCCCGAATACGACCTGGCTTTGATCGCAATATCGCCGCTGGTGCTGGTCGGCTTGTGGGCGCTGTTCAAGCTGACGCGCTGGGGCACGCTGGTCCGGGCCGCGACGCAAGACCGGCAGATGGTGGCGGCGCTGGGCGTCAACCAGCGCTGGCTGTTTACAGGGGTCCTGTTTCTCGGCTCCGCTCTCGCCGGGCTGGGCGGCGCCGTTCAGATCCCCAAGGGCGGCGCCGACCTGCTGATGGATTTCAATATCCTCGCCGTCGCATTCGTCGTGGTCGTCGTGGGCGGCATGGGCAGCGTTTTCGGAGCCTTCTGGGCCGCGGTGCTGTTCGGCATCCTGCAGACCTTCGGCATCCAGATACTGCCCAACTCGACCCTGGTGCTGATGTTCCTGGTGATGGCCGTGGTCCTGATCTTCCGGCCGTGGGGGCTGCTCGGCATGCCGGAGACACTGGGCCAGGCGCATCCGGGTCCGCCCGAGCAGCCGCTGCGTCCGGCCCTGCCGCGGGTGCGCATATTGGGCGGCGCAGCCACGGCGCTGCTCCTCGCGCTTCCGGTCGCGCACCTCGTCCTCCCCCAACTGGTCGGCGCATTCACGCTGGTCCTGGTGATCGAGATCATGGTGTTTGTGCTGTTCGCGGCCGCGCTGCATTTCATCATGGGGCCGGGCGGGATGGTCAGCTTCGGCCACGCCGCATATTTCGGCGGCGGCGCGTATGCGGCAGCGCTCCTGGTGAAGTTTGCGGACGCGCCGTTCGAGATCGCATTCTGGGCCGCGCCGGTCGGCGCAGCGCTGCTCGCCTTCCTGTTCGGCTGGTTCTGCGTGCGCCTGAGCGGTGTCTATTTCGCGATGTTGACCCTCGCCTTCGCGCAGATCGCATGGGCCTTCGTGTTCCAGGACATGCCGGGCAGCGTGCTCAGGACCTTCGGGATCGCGGACGAGTTCGGCGCGCCGCTCAAGATAACCGGCGGTGACGACGGCCTGAACGACATATGGCCGTCCGCGTGGGCGGGCACGCGCATCGCCTACTACTACATCGCTGTGGGGCTCAGCGTAGCCGCGCTCTGGATCATGCGGCGATTCCTGTATGCGCCGTTCGGCTATACCTTGCGCGCCGGGCGCGACTCGCCGCTGCGGGCCGCCGCGATCGGGATCGATCTCACGCGCCATCGCTGGCTGGCCTTTGCGCTTTCCGGCGCGTTCACGGGCCTTGCCGGCGCCCTGTTCCTGTTTTCGAAGGGCAGCGTCTTTCCGACCACCCTGGAAATCGCGCGCTCCTTCGACGCCCTGTTGATGGTGCTGCTCGGCGGCGTGCAGTCGCTGTTCGGTCCGATTTTCGGCGCCGCCGCCCTGACCTGGCTCAACGATCTCTTCAGCGTCCTCAGCTACTGGCGGTTCCTGCTCGGGGTGACCATCATCGCCTTGGTGCTGCTGCTGCCCCAGGGGATCGTCGGTTTCGCCGGCACGCGGCTGGGCCGGCGCCTCCGGCTGGCGCGGCCAGAGGAAATTACGGCATGAGCGGGGCGCCGCATGAGCGCGTGCCGGTGCTTGAGGTCGAATCCCTGAGCAGGTCGTTCGGCGGGGTGCGGGCGGTGGACCGGGTTTCGTTCACGCTTTTCTCGAACGAACTCCTGGCCATGATAGGACCCAACGGCGCGGGCAAGACCACCTGTTTCAACATGGTGAACGGCCAGCTCCGGCCCGATGCCGGCGCGGTGCGGCTCAACGGTCGAAGCATCCTGGGCCTGCCGCCCCGGTCCATCTGGCGGCTCGGCGTCGGACGGACCTTTCAGATCACGGCGACCTTCGCTTCGATGACCGTGCGCGAGAACGTGCAGATGGCCCTGGTGAGCCACTACCGCCGATCGCGGGCCTTGTGGCGGCCGGCGAGGGACCATTACTTCGACGAGGCGATGGCGCTGCTGGAGCGTGTCGGGATGGACCGGCAATATGACAGGGCGTGCGGGGTGCTGGCCTATGGCGACCTCAAGCGGGTCGAGCTTGCGGTCGCGCTGGCCAACGAACCCGGACTGCTGCTCATGGACGAACCGACCGCCGGCATGGCGCCCAGGGAACGCATGGAGCTGATGCAACTCACCACCGGGATCGTGCGCGAACGGAACATCGGCGTTCTCTTCACCGAGCACGACATGGATGTGGTCTTTGCCCATGCCGACCGCATCATGGTGCTGGATCGGGGACAGTTGATCTCCGAGGGCACGCCGATGGCGGTGCGCTCGGACAGGAAAGTCCAGGAGATCTACCTGGGCGGCAGCGCCGTCCATGACGGCGGACCGGCATGACCGCGCCAGCCGGCGCCCCGGTCCTCGGATTGACCGGTATCGACACCTTCTACGGCCGGGCGCAGATCCTGTCCGGGGTTTCGCTCGAGGTCCGTCGAGGCGAGGTCGTGGCGCTGCTCGGCCGCAACGGCGCGGGCAAGTCGACGACGATCAAGTCGATCATCGGCCTGGTTCGGCCTGCAGGGGGCGAGATCTCATTCGAGGGGAACGCGATACAGGGATTGGAGCCGTTCCAGATCAGCCGCCTCGGGCTTGGCTACGTGCCCGAGGACCGGCGGATATTCACCGGTCTGACCGTCGCGGAGAACCTTGAGGTCGGCCGCCAGCCCCGGCGCGCAAATGCGCCGGAATGGAACCACGAGAAGCTCTTCGCCTTGTTTCCCAACCTCGCGGCGATGACTGGCCGGCTCGGCGGCCTGATGAGCGGAGGGGAGCAGCAGATGCTGACGATCGCGCGCACGCTGATGGGCAACCCGACGACCATATTGCTCGACGAACCGTCCGAAGGTCTTGCCCCCGTCATCGTCGAGCAGGTGGCGAAGACCATCCTCGACCTGAAGGCGCAGGGCCTGTCGATCCTGCTCTCGGAACAAAACCTCCATTTGTCGACCCTCGTTTCGGATCGCGCCTACATCATCGAAAAGGGCAGCATCCGCTACGAGGGCCCGATGGCAGACCTCGCGGAGAATGAAGAAGTCCGTGGCGCTTATCTCATGGTCTGAAACGTGTGGACCGGTCCGTCCGACCTGCCCCCGTTGACCGGTCCAAGTCGAATATTGTTGCATTGCGGGTTTCCCGGCCAAGCTGGGTGGCCGGGAACGGTTGCCGGCGACCAGCAGAGGGAAAGGCGAACTCCGAAGCCGTCGGCCAGGCTGTGGCCCGGCTCATGCCCTTGCGCCTTGACGCGGGCGGCGAACGGGCGACTGTCACGGCTCCGCTCCGCCGCCTCCAGGGACGCACGCCATGAACGAACCCGCCTTCATACCGCTGCCCGGCTACCGGGAATATCCCGAAGACGAGATGATGCGACGGGCGCGCGACTTCCACGAGGAGCTGAAGCGCCGGCGCACGGTGCGGGACTTCTCCAGCCGCCCCGTGCCGCGCGCGGTCATCGACGACTGCCTGCGGGCCGCAACGACCGCGCCGAGCGGGGCGAACCTCCAGCCCTGGCATTTCACC
>JAJEAR010000044.1 GCA_022822665.1 Alphaproteobacteria bacterium
AATGCGTCATATTATAATAGACACGCCCGGCGCGAAAATCAAGGGAAATTCGCCGTCGAACCCGGCAAATTCGTCACTTTTTCAACCGATTGAGGGCGGCGCGGGGAGGCTGACCAAGGTCGTGGGGTCAGGAAGTCTGAACTTCTCGTCGCTTGCAGGCGATTGCGGCATCTCCCAACCGACGGCGAAGGCCTGGTTCCGCATCCTGGAAACCAGCTTTATCGCTTTCCGCCTTCCGGCCCTTCACACGACTCTTCGCAAGCGCCTGGTGAAAATGCCGAAGCTGCATTTCTACGATTCCGGGCTCGTCTGCTGGCTGCTGGGTATCCGCGCTCCTGAACAACTGCGCGCACATCCGCTTCGCGGCCCGATCTTCGAATCCTGGGTGGCTTCGGAGATTGCCAAGCAGCGGGCCAATCAGGGCGAAGCGAGCGGGATCTCGTTTTATCGCGATCAGAACGGAGCGGAGGCCGATCTGATCGTCGAAAACCGGACCGGCACCACGATCATTGAAGCCAAGTCCTCGCAGACGGCATCATCCAGCCTGTTCGACGGTCCCAGACGTGTCCGAGGACACCTTGCCCAATCGACCCGCCGATGTTCCGTCGTCGTTGTCTACGGTGGCGATCAGCTCCAGCGCCGAGGGACGGACAGACTGATTCCGTGGGGGGAACTGCACGAGTTCGACTGGGGTGCATCGGACTGCATCGTCGCCGTCCGGTCCGCTGGCCTTCCGGTCACCGGAGCCAATGTGCTCGCGCTGTTCCCCAACAAGACATGGAAGAGCGGAGTCACGGACGAAAGCGGGACAGCGATGCTGGATTTGTATTCTGCTCGGTTGCCGATGACTGTTTTCGTCGCCACAAACGGGTTCGCGGCGCATGTGGAGCGCGCCTGGAAACCGATGGATGGACTCCTCGACGTCGAATTGACGGAACTGTCGGATGGCGGCGCCGTCATTTTCCCCAGCGATTCGGGACATGTGCCAGTCCTGCGAGGCCAGCTCACTCCGATCCTGGACGACCGTGGTCGTACGTACCTCTATGCCGACAACATCGCCATCAACGGCGGACTCAAGCAGCCGGTGCGGTTTGTTCCTGGGGAGGATCTGCACCTCGGCGATGCCGAGGGACAGGAGGCGACGGTGCGCATTATTGCCATCGTCGGCCGGGCCGCCCTGGTACAGTATCGCCGGGCATGAGGGTGTGGAAGGATGGCGCCCAGCACCGTCAACACCTTCACGGGCAGTGGGGCCGTGGCCTCGGTGGTGAGGTGGCTGTTCCTGGTGTGCGGGGCCGTGTCGCGCACGGCCTGTTCAAGTGAACGAGGCGGCACCGGCCGATGTCGACCGGCAGTGGTTGTAGAGGGCTGCCGGGCAGGGCGGCTTCCGCGTCCCATGTCGTGAAGCCGGCGCAACCGTTGCTCATGTTCCGCTACGCGTGATCGCTCCCGTCCCGGTAAGGCTTGCGCCGCCTGCCGGACATGGGCTGCCAGATCCCGCCCGTAACCACCGACCTGTGGGTCCCGATCAAAAAGGCGGCCGGCGCGACAGACGTGGTGGGTATCACGGGTCCGTACGCGTCGATCCGCTAGAGCGGTATCGACGGGTCGCTGGCGGCCCGGACCTGCCGAGCCGCCCGGTCCTCGCTCAGGCGCTGGAACTGGGGCAGGTCAATGCGCAGGCTGTCCTCGACTGCGGCGCGGTCGAGATCGGAGGTGATGAACATGAACCGGGAGTAGTCGGGGTCGAGTTCCGGCAACAGCTGCGGAGGCTGATAGACGTGCTGGACGCCGTTGATGATTACCAGTCCGTCAAGGTCCCCGACCTTGATTGCGCCCTTCGTGCGGTACATGACATCCCCGTTGGTCTGCGTACCCGCATTCAGCCAGCCGTGCAGAGCTTCCCATTCGAGCGCCTGCGGAAACTCGATCGCGAACCCGTGCAGACCGTTCCCGAGTTCATCGCTGCCGCGGTAGTGCGGTGACCCCAGCCACCCGCCCAGGTCTCCCTCCATCAGGCGTGTTTCCAGACCCGCCCCGATCAGTGATTCCGCCAGACACGGCTGATCAAACGGCACCAGGTCGGCAACGGGGTTCAGGGCCCGCACCCTGGCACATGTCTCCTGCTCTGCAAGCAAGGCCCCGTCGAACACGACGCGGTCCGCGATGGCGAGCTGCTTGCAGCCGTAGTGCGATCGTGCCAACGCACCCGGACCGTCGTCCCGGGCCACGACCGCAATGACGCTGTCGAGGCAGAAGTACTCGGTGACCAGCGCATTGTTCAGCAGGGTCTGCATGACCGGAGCCGGATCGCTGTCGGCCAGGGTCTCGATCAGTACGCGATCGAATTCGATTTCGCCCTGCGCCCGTCGGGCGAAAAGCCGGCGCAGGCTGCTGACCAGACCGGAGCGCGTCACACAGCACAGGCACCCGATGGCATGCGGCACCATCTGTCCGGCGATACGCTCGGTTGCCGCGGCGGAAAATGCAGGACCTTCGACCTCGTTGCTGATCACTGCCCAGCGGGCGCCGCCTCCTTCAAGCGAACGCTCGATCAACTCGGTCCTTGCACGGGCATTGATCCCGCAGACCACGAGTGCGGGTACCTTTGCTCGGGCAACTTCAGGAACAAATCTGAGCATGGTTGGTGCAGGTGTGTGGCCACGTTGGGGTTTTGTCGTGCACGGACCGGCACCCGCTCAGTCGCAAAGCGGTCGCTCGTCCATTCGACCGACGCCTGATCGAGCCTCCCTAATATGACAGATGCCGCTGTCCGGCAAGGTTGTCCGGACGGCAGACCTGCATTCCCGTGCCCGGTCATGATCGTTCCCGGGAATCCCCGTCAGTCCCGGTAGCGCCTGCCCGGGACCGGGATCCGATGGCCGCGGGCCCTGTTCTCCGGTTCACGATGCCCGCGGACATTCGGGGAAGGCCCGCGACAGAGCCGCCAGGGCAGACAGGATCGCCGATTCCGGAACGCACCGGGTGTGAGCGTCGACACTTGTGGACCTTGGAACCATTGTCGGGTACAAGCGTTACAATATAACAACGCTCACATCCCGGTTGCGGGGCTGGACTCAGGGGTACGCGTGACGTTGCGGGGAAACAACATGCGGGTGGATGTCGCTGCCGGCTTGCGGCAGATCGGCATTCTGATGTCAGCGCATCCTGCGCGTGACCTCTTGCGCGGCGGCGCCCGGCAGCTCGCACCACCCTGCCAGGTGCCGGACATTCGTGGTCCGTCCGCAGGTTGCGGGCCGGACGAGGCCTCGACATGAAGGCCGGGCGGAACACGGTACGCGGGGCGCTGCTCATCGGTGTCGGCCCGAGGTTCGCTGTGGCGGTACTGATGGCGATGTCGCTCTGGGCCATGTTCTTCTGGGCGACCTCGACGCTGGGGACCCCATGAGCTACGCATTGGCATTTGAAAACCTGACCCTTGGCTATGGTCAGCATCCGGCGGTGCACCGACTCGACGGCGAGGTCGCCGATGGCAGCCTGACCGCCGTCGTGGGGCCCAACGGCGCGGGCAAGTCGACGCTGCTGAAAGGGGTGACGGGTGTCCTGCGTCCACTTGCCGGGCAGGTCCGTTTCGGAACCTGCACGCGGGACAATATCGCCTACCTGCCGCAGCAGTCCGACATCGACCGGTCGTTCCCGATCTCTGTCTGCGAGCTGGTGGCGGTGGGTCTGTGGAGCGAGATCGGCGGCTTTTTCGGACTGCGCACCGCGCACCACGCGCGGGTCGAAGAAGCCATTTCGGCTGTCGGGCTCACCGGGTTCGAGTCACGCCCGATCAGTACGCTGTCGGGCGGGCAGTTTCAGCGGGCTCTCTTCGCGCGGCTTCTGCTTCAGGACGCGCAGCTGGTGCTGCTCGATGAGCCCTTTACGGCCATCGATCCCAAGACCATGGCCGATCTCCTGGGTGTGGTGCGGCGGTGGCACGGCGAGGGGCGCACGGTGATCGCCGTTCTGCACGATGCGGGGGCCGTGCGGGAGCACTTTCCCCAGACACTGATGCTGGCGCGCGACCTCGTGGCGTACGGACCCACCGCGAAGGTGCTGACGGCTGCGAACCAGTTTCGTGCCCGCCAGATGTGCGAGGCCTGTGCCGGCCCGCCTCACGACTGCGGAAGGCCCGCCTGATGTGGGAACTCCTGGTTCAGCCGTTTGCCGAATTCGGCTTCATGCGCCGGGCCCTGATGGGCTGCATCGCGATTTCGGTCGGCGGGACGCCCGTGGGCGTCTTCCTGCTGTTGCGCCGGATGAGCCTGACAGGGGATGCAATGGCGCACGCGATCCTGCCTGGCGCCGCGGTCGGGTTTCTCGTCGCCGGTTTTTCGCTCGGGGCCATGACGATAGGCGGACTTGTCGCCGGTATGGCGGTGGCCCTGCTTTCCGGTTTCGTTGCCCGCGTCACCGCACTGCGCGAAGATGCGAGCCTTGCCGCCTTCTACCTGATCTCGCTGGCCATCGGTGTGCTGATCGTGTCCACCCGTGGCAGCAACGTCGACCTGATGCACGTTCTGTTCGGCACCGTGCTCGCGCTCGACAACGCGGCGCTGATCCTGCTGTGCAGCATCGCGAGCATCACGTTGATCGCGCTCGCGTTGATTTTCCGCCTGCTGGTTCTCGAATGTGCGGACCCGCAGTTCCTGCGCGCGGTCAGCGGGCTGAGCGCCGTGACGCATTTCACCTTCCTCGCGCTTGTCGTCATGAACCTTGTCGGCGGTTTTCATGCGCTCGGCACCTTGATGGCCGTCGGCATCATGATCCTCCCGGCCGCGGCAGCACGCTTCTGGGCCACGAGTATCGGGGGACTGATCATTGCCGCGGTCATCATCGCGATCGCTTCGAGCGTCTGCGGTCTTCTTATTTCCTACTATTTCGGGTTGCCGTCGGGACCGGCGGTCATCCTCGTGGCAGGCGTTGCCTACGGCATATCCCTGACGGTCGGGCCGCTGGGCAGCCTTGCCGCGTCGGTCGTTCGTCACCGTATCAATGCATGAAAGGACCTGACAGTGACCAGCCGCAGAAACCTGCTGATCTCGGCAACGACCCTCATCGGTCTTTCGTTGGCCGCTCCAACATCCGCATGGTCCGCCGAAGCCCCTGTTCCGGTCGTCGCCACCTTTTCCATACTGGGAGACATGGTCAAGCGCATCGGCGGTGACCGGGTCGCCGTCACGACGCTGGTGGGAGCCGCTGGCGACGCCCACGTCTACCAGCCGGTTCCGGCGGATGCGCGAGCCGTGAGCCAGGCCGAGGTTCTCGTGTTCAACGGTCTCGCGTTCGAGGGCTGGCTGGACCGGCTGGTCGAGGCGTCGGATTTTGACGGCCTCCAGGTGGTTGCCACGGACGGGATCGAGCCCATCAGGTTTGACGGTGACGACGACCACCATGACGACCACGACAAGGAGGATGACCACGCCGCCAAGGACGAACACGACGACCACGATCACGCTGCCAAGGATGATCACGACGACGAGCATGCCGATGCACACCACCATGGCGCTTTCGACCCGCATGCCTGGCAAGACATCGCCAACGCGGTGATCTATGTCGACAACATCACCGAAGCGCTGGCCAAGACCGATCCGGCCAACGCATCGACCTACTACGGGAACCGTGCCACCTACGTGGCGGAAATGCAGGCGCTGGATGCCGAGATCCGAAAGAGGGTCGCGGAATTGCCCGAGGACAAACGCACAGTTGTCACCGCCCATGACGCCTTCGGGTACTTTTCCGAGACCTATGGCCTGAGATTTGTCGCACCCCACGGCATAAGCACCGAAAGTGCGCCGTCCGCAGCGAATGTCGCCGCCCTGATCCGGCAGATACGCGAAGAAGGGATCACGGCTGTCTTCGTCGAGACACTCTCGGACCAGCGCCTGCTCAAGCAGATCGCCGATGAAACCGGCGCATCCATCGGCGGGACGCTGTATTCCGACGCTCTTTCCGGGCCGGACGGTCCGGCGTCCACCTATCTCGACATGATGCGCCACAACTCCAGTACGCTTGTGGACGCGCTGTCGCAGTGACCGAACGGCGCCTGCGACGGACTGGAATGTTTCCGCAGTTCATCCGGTTTCGCACTACCTTGCGCACTTGAAAACGATGGGATCTTGAGATGACCCAGACCATCCCTGTAACCGTGCTGACCGGGTTTCTCGGCAGCGGCAAGACCACCCTGCTGAACCGTATCCTGACCGAGAACCACGGTCAGCGTATCGCCGTGATCGAAAACGAGTTTGGCGAGATCGGCGTTGATCAGGATCTGGTCATCAACGCCGACGAAGAGATCTTCGAAATGAACAACGGGTGCATCTGCTGCACCGTGCGGGGCGATCTGATCCGGATCCTTGGCAACCTGGCAAAGCGGCGCGACAAGTTCGACCGGATCCTGGTGGAAACCACCGGCCTGGCCGACCCGGGCCCGGTGGCGCAAACGTTCTTTGTCGACGACGATACCAAGGATTCATTCGACCTGGACGGCGTCATCACCCTGGTCGACGCCAAGCATGCGGGGCTGCACCTGGATGACAGCGAGGAAGCCATGGCGCAGATTGCCTTCGCCGACGTGCTTCTGATCAACAAGACCGATCTGGTCGATGCCGACGAGCTCGATGGGCTCGAGCGCCGGCTCCGAGCGATGAATGCCATGGCGCGGATCGAGCGGGTACGCATGGCCGACGCACCAATGGAGCAGGTGCTCGATGTCGGCGGCTTCGATCTTCGCCGCGCCCTCGACATCAAGCCGGGCTTCCTCGAACCGGAGTATCCGTTCGAGTGGGGCGGTGTGCTGCATATTGACGGCACGGCAAGGTTCAGGCTCCAGAATGGCCCCGATCCGGCCATGTCGGCGGTACTGGAACCCATTGATGCGGCGACGCCCGAGGCCCTGACCGAAACGGCGGAACGCGTCTTCACCCGGTTCTCCGCGCCTGATTCCATGCTCAAACCGGGTGGCGCGATCCGGCCGGGCGAGACCTGCTGGACGCTGGAACTCACAGGTGCCGAACACTACGAGTACGTGCTTGAAGTCGAGCGACCCGGCCTCTATGCGCTGTTTACGGAACACATGCCCGAGGAGTTTGAAGCCGGGTTCTGCGATGCTGCCGGAGCGACGCTGAATGTCGCCGCGGAACACGTCTTCAACCCGGAGCATACGCACGACGACACCGTTCAGTCCGTTGCGCTCGAACTCGACGGAGAGATCGAGGAATTTGCACTCAGCGCGTGGTTGAGTCGGCTGCTGCAGACCCAGGGTCCCGATATCTTCCGCCTGAAGGGGATCGTGGCAATCAAGGGAGAAGACCGGAGGTTCGTGTTCCAGGGCGTTCACATGCTGTTCGACAGCCAGGCAGGCGCCCCCTGGGGGGACGAGCGCCGTTCCAACCGGCTGGTTTTCATCGGCCGCAACCTGGACGAGGCGGCACTGGAACAGGGCCTGCGCGATTGCCAGGCACGATGAGAAAGGCCGGGGGCGACTCCGGGTACCGGCACGGCACTGCGTTCCCGGGTACGGCGCAGGGCTCCCCCTTTCCCTGGGACCCGGTGCTGAATGCACACCAGTCGTCAGATGGTCCCGTGCTCCGGCAGCCCTGAGGCCGTATATGCCTGTTCTCCCGACCGGTTCAGTACGGTGTAAAGGCCGTTGAACGGCTGCAGGCTGGACCGTTGGGCGGTCGACGCGCCGTTGACCGGCATCTGTGTCGAGCGCGGCGGGCGGTATGCGGCATTCGCCGCCGGGGACGGGTGCGTTCGCATCGTTGATCTCCGGGAGGGGGAACCGGCCCTTACGACACGGTCACTGACCCGCGGCGCAATCCTGGCGCTGGTCGCCGATTGCCGGGAGCCCGCGTTCATATGCGGGGCCGATAACGGTGCGGTGTACCGGGTTCACGCTTTGGAAGGGTCGCGGGAACTGGCGCGGTTCACCCGTGCCTGGCCCGATCAGCTCGTCACGCACCCGTGCGGGCTGAGGGCAATCTCGGAGGGTCTACAGGTCCGGGTGCTGGATGCCGGGGGACAAACGGTAACCGGACTGGGAAACCACCCGAGCACCGTCGCTGGCCTGGCCTTTGACAGCAGTGGCCGGCGCCTGGCCGTTTCCCACTACAACGGGGTGAGCCTGTGGACACTGGACGGGCGGTCTGGCGAGCCGCAACGACTGCATCACAGGGGGTCACACCTCGATCTCAGCTGGAGCAGTGACGAACGGTTCGTGGTGACGGCCACCCAGGAAAGGACGATACACGCGTGGGATCTCGTTGCCGGGCAGGACGTCAGCCTCGGTCCGTGCATGAGCAAGGTCAAATCCATCAGCTGGAGCGCGGACGGTGACTGGTTGCTCGCATCCGGCACCGACACCGTGAGCTGCTGGCCGTTCTCGACAGGCCGCCTGCCGCCGGCAGCCCCACGCATGCTGGGGCGCTACAGCGAACACCTTGTCGCCAGGGTGTGCGCCAACCCGCGTTACGCCCTGACCGCCGCCGGGTACAACGATGGCGGTCTTGATCTGGTGAGTCTGGCCCCGCGGCCGCAGAGGCACGCCCTCGCAAGCGCGCCAGGTCGCCCGGTCACGGGCCTTGCATGGTCGCCGGACGGGAACTGCCTGCTGGGTGGTGACTCAGACGGGCGAGTGTTCGTCTGTCGTTTCGAAACCGACGTACTCGCCCGTCTGGCCTGGACCGGTCGGGGATCCTAGACAACCGCTATCGGGTTGCCCGGAGAACCCGTCGCTCCCTTGATCGGCAGCGTCGAGAAGATGAAGGCGAACTTGTAGACGCCGTCTGCTGCCAGATGATCAAGCCGAACGTTTTCCAGGATGTGGATACCGTTCTTGGTCAGGAAGATCTGGTGCACCGGAAACGCCAGGTTCGGATCCGGGTTGGGCACGCACTCGATGGCCCAGCAGTCGGCGGCGCCCACTGAGATTCCCTTGGCCGCCAGCCACTCGCCTGCGGCAACGCCGATTCCCGGCTCACCGGAATTGAAGCGGGCGTTGTCCTTCATCCACAGGTTCTCGCCCCAGCCCGTGCGCCACAGCGCTGCAGAGCCCTCGGTGATGTCACTCTCGGTCATGCCCTGGCGATCCAGGCAGGCCTGCAGGTCGGCGACGGTGATTTCCTCACCCTTGTCCAACATGCGTCCCTTCAGGCCCATGACGTCGAAGAGGATACCGCGGCAGAAGAACGGCTTGACATGTTCCATGCCGAGCTTCTGCAGCCCGTAGGCACCGGCGGTGGAGCCTGCCTCGTTGTCGTTGTTATGAAGGTCCCTGGTGGTGAAACCGTTGTAGAATACCTCCTGGGACAGGTCGCCGGCATCGCCGACCCGTGCGCCGATATGGGCAAGCCCGTCGAACTGCGTGCCGACCTGACCGATTTCCGTGGTCAGGATCTCGTCGTGCCAGATGACCTGGTTCTTGCCGAACGCGCCTCCGGTCGGGGCGCCCGGGATGCGCAGTGCAAACACCCGCTGGCCGAACAGGGGCATGCCGTATTCGTAGACCCGGCCCAGGCTGTACACCTTGCCGGTCTTGATCAGGCTCGCCGCGTCCAGTGCCACCGCCGGCGTCATGTGGTTGGTCGCGCCGGTCTGGTCGCCCTCGCCCCAGCGGGACGGCCACCACTTTGCGGCCATCGGCGTGCCTTCGATACCGCCTTCGGCGGCGTGTGCCGGTTTGACCAGGTCCAGCTCGTGCATCACCCCGCCACCCACGGTGGCGATCGCGGCACCGCCGGTGGCAATCGTGGCGGTCTTGATGAAGGAGCGGCGTGACTGTGACTTCGGTGCTTCGCCGTCCTGCTCCTGGTGTGCCTCTACGTCCGCTGGTTCTTCGACGGGGTCGTCCTTGCGAATTTCGTCGGTCATGGCGGATCCTCACTGTGGGTACTGTTGTGACGAGTGTTACAGTATAACACATCAGTTACGTTATAATGTAATTGTAGCACACGGTGGATTGTTGACAACATGGTGCAGACCCGAAACCGGGGCTATTTTCACGTCGTTTCCGGTCGGTCCTTGCCGGCGATGCGCACCTGTGCAAGGCGGGGGTTCCGGGGTCCCGACCGATCCGCGGAGCCGGCAGTTTTCCCGAGGCCTCCCGCGTCACGCGCACCACGTTCCACGGCATGAAGGTCCGCGGTTGCATGGACGCCGCCCGCAGGCATCTTTCAGGGGCGGGTACGCGGACGACAAATCGTTTCAACGGTGCTGAAACGACTGAGCAGGTGTCAAAGGTTATTTAGTTATTTCAACGGGTTGAATGTTGCACCTCGGTTCGCGTTCATTGCAGGACGACGGAACCCTGAGTTTCGTTTCAAATTACCTGAAACGATGCCTTGATCTTTATAATTTATCCAAATAATTCAATGGTATAATCGTTTCAACCTGTCGAGCATTCATTTCATGTCCTTCTCTGACCGGGACATTCTTGACTATCTCGCCGTCCATCCCGGCGCGCGCCGGCAGGAGATCCGCCGGCATGTGGCGCCGGAGGTCAGCGACACGACCATCTGGCGCACGCTCGGGGGGCTTGTGTCGATGAAGGCAAGCTGGAAGTCTCAGGCGGGGCCCGCGCCACGGGCTACGCGCTTGCAGGTGCGGCCGTGATCCGCGCCCATCTCAAGATGACCCGCAACCGCCGCAGGCCCGCCGGCTACGGAAGGAACTTTCCGGACCGTTACATTCCCGACACGACTTTCCATCTCGGTGCAACCGACCGTCAGCGGCTGCAGGATGCCGGCCGACCCGACATCCCGCCACTTCCTGCCGGAACCCGTGCGCGCCGGATTCTCGAACACCTCCTCGCAGACCTGTCCCGGGCGTCGCCGCGCATGGAATGCGATACCTGCGACATCCTGGAAACCGAGCGGTTCATCCGCTTCGGCCGGGAAGCCGTCGGCAAGGTCCGCAAGGAAGCGGTGATGATCCTCAGCCAGGAGAAAGCCATTCAACATGTCGTCGATACCCTGGATACCGTGACCATCAGCCGGCCGGACCTGCGCAACACTCATGCCTTGCTCGCCGACGGGCTTCTATCCGAACCCGGTATGACGGGACAGCTGCGGCGCATGCCCGTCGGTATCACGCATTCAAGCTACAGGCCCCTCCCGGCGACCGGTTCGAGATCGAAGAGGAACTCGGCATCCTGGTTGAGAGGGCGGCCGCCGTGACCGACCCGTTCGAGCAGTGTTTCTTCCTTCTGGTCCACCTTCCCTGTTTGCCTGGAAGCGGCTCCAGGTTGACATTCGGTTGCGGTGCGTTGGAGGCGGAACCATGAACAGGGTCACGACCATCCGGGGGCTTTCTCCGGAAGAGGCAGCCGAGCGGATTTACACTGCGCACAAGCACGAAACGGCATGGCTCGATGTATTTGCCGAGTGCCTTGATCACCGCCGCACGGGCCAATCCCTGGCGCGTACGCTTGAGGTATGGGGCCTGAGCCAGGCCGAGGCGGCACGCCTCTTCGGGGTGAGCCGCCAGGCAGTCGGCAAGTGGCTGCATCACGGGTTCCCTCCGGACCGCGCGCGAGCCATCTCTGATCTCGCCGCCACCGCCGATCTCCTCGTGCGGTATCTCAAGCGCGACCGAATCCCCGCGGTCGTGCGCAGGCCCATCAGGGTGCTTGATGGAGTTTCTCTGGTGGAATTGCTGCAACGGGGTGACACGCGGATGTTGCTTGCAAGGTGCCGCGACATGTTTCAGTTCGAGCGCACGCACGCCTGACCGTGGCGCTACTGCGCGAAACGGTTCCGGACACGCACGTCTGGTGGCGAATTTCCGATCCGTCCTGGACGGACCCCCTCAGTCCTGCCTTCGCGCAGTGCCGGGGCGGGCGCTGAAGCCCGCCGGCGAGTTTCCCCCACGCTCTACCTGAACGAAGATGTCGTGACGGCGCGCCTGAACCTTCGCGCCTTTATCGAAATGTGGCCCTACGAGCCCGAAAATCTGCGCGACGACACGGGGCCGGCACTCGTGGGGTGCATGCACCTTGCCCCGCCATCAGGTGGTATGTGACGCACACTCTCCGGCCGACCTTCAATCGGCGGGACTGCCCAACACCTATCCGCCCGAAAGCGACGGCAAGCCGGTTCCGCACGCCCGCTGCCAATCCGTCGGTGCCAGGGCCAGGGAGGCGGGTCTGCGCGGGGTCCGGGCCCGCTCGGTGTGCTCTCCCGATGGCGCCGGGAGAGAACTGGCGTGGTTTCCCGCAACCGCTCGCAGCGCAGCCCGGCGGGTGCTGACGCTTGCCTGGACGACATGGTTCTGGGCATAGCGTCTGGTACCGGCAAAATGTGTGCGTGGTGCGGATCGTACCATCATGGTCTGCCACCGCACCGAAAGGACGCCGCCGAACGGGACGATCGCCGGTGCCCCTGGCCGGAAACCCAGCGCACATGCCGCGAGCCGGCTGCATCACGCCCTCGGGCGTCACCAGCACCGGCCCCGTCCTCGAGCACACAGATGAACCCGTCCTGCAGGCCGTGCCCGTGTATGAGCGCCGATGCGCCCCCGGGCCCGTTCCCGGTCGGGCTGACGCCGAAGGTGCCGAGCCCGAAGACCTCGCCGGGCGCGCGCCTGTCGCGGTGATCCGTGAGCTGCTCGAAGGGTGCGGGGACGTTCGACGACGTGGCCCGCGGCGGCACCTCCGTAGCCGTGACGGCCGCGGGCGTCGTGGTCCCGGTCAGCCCGTCCTCCCTGTCGCTCCGGGCCCCGCGGCACAGCGTCGCGGACACCCGGACCGGCCGCTGAACCAGGGACTGCGGACACGGCAACCGTACCGCCGCGGCGCTTTGACGCCGGGTGTGACGGCATGCATGATGCGCCGCTCAAGCTCGGGAGGATGGGGCCGGTGGAACCGGATGCTGCAGCACGGGATCTGGGCAGCTTCGACTACGTCGTGGTCGGGGCGGGGACCGCCGGATGCCTGCTCGCCAACAGGCTGTCGTCCGACCCGGACAACCGGGTCCTGCTGCTCGAGGCGGGAGGCCGAGACAATTACTTCTGGATCCGGGTTCCGGTCGGATATCTGTTTACCATGAACAACCCGCGCACCGACTGGTGCTTCTCGACCGAGCCCTGCGACGGGTTGAACGGGCGCGCTCTCGCCTATCCTCGCGGCAAGGTGCTTGGTGGATGTTCGTCGATCAACGGCATGATCTACATGCGCGGACAGGCCCGCGACTACGATCACTGGCGCCAGCTGGGCAACGTCGGCTGGAGCTGGCAGGACATGCTGCCCTACTTCTGCCGCATGGAGGACCGGGTCGGCGGGGGTGACGACCTGCACGGTACCGGGGGCGAGTGGCGGGTCGAGTCCCAACGGCTGTCCTGGGAGATCCTGGACGCGTTCCGCGCCGCGGCGGCGCAGACCGGCATCCCGCCTACCGAGGATTTCAACCGCGGCAACAACGAGGGTTGCGGGTATTTCGAGGTCAACCAGAAGCGCGGCGTGCGCTGGAGCGCTGCCGACGCCTTTCTCCACCCGGTCGGCAACCGCAAGAACCTGACGGTGCTGACAGACGCCCACGTGCGCGGAATCCGGATCGGGGACCACCGGGCGCGGCGGCTTGCGCTCTGGATCGGCCGGGAGCCGGCAGAGGCGGGGATCGACGGCGAGCTGGTGCTTGCGGCGGGTGCTGTGGGATCACCGCATATCCTGCAGCTGTCCGGAATTGGCCCGGCCGACCTGCTCAGGGAACGGGGAATATCGCCGCTGATCGACCTTCCCGGCGTGGGCGGCAACCTGCAGGATCACCTGCAGATGCGGCTCGTCTTCAAGGTCTCGAACACCCGCACGCTCAACCTGCGCGCCAACAGCCTGCTGGGGCGGGTCGGCATGGGGCTCGAGTACTTCCTGGCCCGGCGCGGGCCGATGACCATGGCGCCGAGCCAGCTCGGCGCGTTCGCCCGGTCGGACGAGTCCCGGGACACCCCGAACCTGCAGTACCACATACAGCCGCTCTCGACCGACCGGCTCGGCGACCCGCTGCACCCCTTCGAAGCCTTCACCGCGTCGGTATGCAACCTGCGGCCCGAGAGCAGGGGCCGGGTGCTCCCCCGCGGCCCCGATGCCCGAGAGGCCCCGGAGATCCAGCCCAACTACCTCTCCGACCCGGCCGACCGGCAGGTGGCGGCCGACGCCATCCGGCTGACGCGGCGGATCGTCGCCGCACCGGCGATGGCGCCCTACATGCCGGAAGAATTCCTGCCCGGTGACCGCTTCAGCAGTGACGAGGACCTGGCGCGGGAGGCCGGCAACATCGGGACCACCATCTTCCACCCGGTCGGGACCTGCCGCATGGGCCCGGAGGGCGACGGTGGCGCGGTCGTCGACGACCGTCTCAGGCTGCGCGGTCTCGATGGCGTGCGGGTGTGCGATGCCTCGGTCATGCCCACCATCACCTCGGGCAACACCAACTCGCCGGTCCTGGCGATCGCGGAGAAGGCCGCGGAAATGATCCTCGAGGACGCGGGGAGGTGAGCCGTCGTGTTCGCTGAACTCATCGCGCGAGCGGGTGAACTGCGCTTCCCGTTCGGTCCGCTCCGCGTCGACCTCGTCGCGGACGCGGAGCGCACGCGTCTCGTGATCGATGGGACAGGCGCCCGTCTCGGACAGGGGTGCGGGGAGAAGGCTGACTTCACGCTTGCGGCCACCGCCGCGGCATGGGGTGAACTCGGCACACCGGGTGCACGGCCCGGGTTCCAGACGCTGTCGGCCATGCGGCGCACCCGCAACCTGGTGGTGACCGGCGACATGGTGGCGTTCAACCGCCACCTGCTCATGCTCGAGCAGCTGTTTGCGCGTCTCGACGAGCCGGAGGCGGACACCGCGCCGCCGGTGTCGCCGCTGATCGAACCGGTCACCGGTCGCTACCTGCGTCTCGCGATCGCGGGCCGCGCCTGCAGGATCTATTTCGAGGAGGCGGGCGAGGGGATCCCGCTGGTCTGCCTCCATACCGCCGGCAGTGACTCGCGCCAGTACCGCGCGCTGCTGAACGACGGGGAGATCACCGACCGGTTCCGGGTCGTCGCCTTCGACCTGCCCTGGCACGGCAAGTCCTCGCCACCGGCCGGCTACCAGCGCGAGACCTACAGGCTGACCACCGACGGCTACGTCGAAACCGTCATGGCCGTGATCGATGCGCTCGGCCTTGCACGGCCCGTGGTCATGGGGTGTTCGATCGGCGGACGTGTCGTGGTCCATCTCGCATTGCGTCACGCGGACCGGCTGTGCGCGGTGATCGGACTGCAGTCCGCGCTGTATGCCGAGGATCGCAGCATCGGCGATCCCGCCCCCGAGATGGCGCTGCACCGGCCCGACATCCACTGTTCGGAGGCGGCGGGTGCGCTGATGGCGGGCATGATCGCACCGCGCTCGCCGGCGCCGGACCGGTGGGAGACCATGTGGCACTACATGCAGGCTGGTCCCGGGGTGTTCCACGGCGACCTGCACTACTATTTCGAGGACGGCGATCTGAGGCACGAGCCGATCGACTCGTTGCGCGGCTCGTCCTGTCCGGTCTACCTGCTGAGCGGTGAACACGACGTGTCCGCCACTCCCGGGATGGGCCGGGAACTCGCCGAACGCATCGGGGCCGCGCATTTCGAGGTAATGCGGGACGTCGGGCATTTTCCGATGTCCGAGAATCCCGTGGTATTCCGCGACTACCTGCTGCCGGTGCTCGGGCGGATCGAGGCGGACAGCGGCTGACCGGCGGTACCGTAGCCACTCTCCGCCAGCCGCCTGTCGCGAAACTCCCACGGTGACCGGGCCAGGCTTCCGGTCCGGGACCCGGTTGCGCGCTCGCACGCCTGAATGCCCGGTTATCTTGTTCTCACCATCGCGAACGGAACATCCACATGCGGCTCCCGCAGCACTACCCGAGCACTGATCACCTGCGCCGGGCGGCACGCCGGCGCCTGCCGAGGTTCGCCTACGACTACGTCGAAGGCGGGACCGGCCCGGAGGTGGGTCTGCGGCGCAACCGCGCGGCGCTCGACGCGGTGACGCTGGTCCCCCGCTACGTCACCGACCGGAAGCCGGTCGCCATGTCGGTGGACCTGTTCGGGCGCAGCTACACCCGGCCGTTCGGCATCGCGCCGATGGGGCTTGCGGGGCTGATGTATCCGCGCGCCGAACTGCACTTCGCGCGCGCGGCGGGACAAACCGGGTTCCCCGGCGTTCTCGCCACCGCGTGCACGGTGGAGATCGAGGACTTCGGCCGTTCCGCCAACGGCATGGGCTGGTTCCAGCTTTCTCCGCCGAGGGACGAGGAGGTCAATGACGACCTGCTGCGCCGGGCGGTCGATTCCGGCTGTTCGGTTGCCGTGGTCACCGTCGACGCGCCGACGAGCGGCTGGCGCCCGCGCGACATGGTCAACGACCTCGCGGTGCCGCCGCGCCTGACCGCCCGCAACATCATGCGCGCCGCCGTCCGCCCGGACTGGAGCCTTGCGACCGTCTCCGCCGGGATGCCTCGGTTCAGGACCCTGGGCCGCTACGCGCCGGGCAGGGGCATGTTCGATATCGCCGCCTACGTCGCCGAACAGATCGGGAAGCCAGTCAGCCGCGAGCGGCTGCAGCGCATCCGGGACCGCTGGGACGGCGAGCTGGTGATCAAGGGCGTCATGCATCCCGCCGATGCCGAGGCGGCCATCGCCATGGGGTATACCGGCATCCTGGTCTCCAACCACGGCGGACGGCAGCTCGACGCCTCGCCGTCGCCGATCGAGGTGCTGCCGGAGATCCTGCGAGCCGTGGGCGACCGCGCCGTTGTCATGGTGGACAGCGGATTCAGTTCCGGTCTCGACATCATCAAGGCCTACGCGCTGGGCGCCCGGTTCGTCTTCTGCGGCCGGGTGTTCATGTGGGGAGTGTCGGCACTCGGCCGGCGGGGTCCGGATCACGTGGTTTCCATGCTGACCGACGAGGTCACGCTGGCGATGACCCAGATCGGATGCTCCAGGATTGCCGACCTCGATGCGAGCTGGCTCGGCGAAACCGCCCCCGGGCGTTGATCACCCGCGGCAGGGGCAGCCTGTGGTGTCCTGCATCACGCCATCGGGGCCGCGAGGCGCCGCGGGCGCCGATCGAACCGTTGCGCGGCTCGCCCTGTCCGGTCTATCTGCTGTGCTGGAAACACGACCTGTCCGCCGCATCCGGGAAGGTGCCGGACCGATCGGGACCGCGCATATCCGGGTAACGCGCGCTGTCGGGCGCTTGCCGATGTCCCGGAACCCCGCGGTGTTTCGTGACGACCTGCTGCCGGTCCCCGGATTGAGTGCCGGGGACGGCGGATGAACGGAGAAGCCGATGTCGCTCTACCCGCCCCCCGTGGATGTCCGCACGGAGGTCTTCGCCCGTGTTCCCGACCGGCTTCGGCGCCCGGGCGCACGCCCGGCATGGGCCGAGGCCAACCGACCGGGCCATGACGCCGACTGCTTTCTCGAAGGACCGGCGTTCGACCGGGCAGGCAACCTGTACCTGGTCAACATCCCGTTCGGCGAGATCCTTCGCGTGACCCCGGATGGCGACTTCGACATCGTCGCCGCCTATGACGGCTGGCCCAACGGGCTGAAGGTGCATCCCGACGGAACGCTGCGGGTTGCGGACTACAAGCGCGGCATCATGCGGATCGATCCCGCCAGCGGCTCGGTCGAACCGCTGGTGGACCACCGCTGGTCGGAGAGTTTCCGCGGCTGCAATGACCTGCACATCGCACGCGACGGTGCCATCTACTTCACCGACCAGGGCCAGACCGGCATGCACGACCCGACCGGGAGGGTCTACAGGCTGACGCCGGACGGCCGGCTGCAACTGCTGGTCGGAACCGTTCCGAGCCCGAACGGACTTGTGCCCTCGCTCGACGAGACCCTGCTCTACGTCGCCGTCACCCGCGGCAACGCGGTGTGGCGCCTGCCGCTGCTGCCCGACGGCGGCACCACCAAGGTCAGCATCTTCATCCAGCTCTCGGGCGGCCATGGCGGTCCCGACGGCATGGCGCTCGACGCCGAGGGCGGGCTGCTGGTCTGCCATGCCGGTCTTGGCACGGTGTGGCACTTCGACCACCTCGGCCAGCCGTTGCACCGGATCCGTTCCCCGCTCGGCCTGATGACCACCAACGCCGCCTTCGGCGGACCGGACAACCGCTGGCTCTACATCACCGAATCGGAAACCGGCACGGTGCTCCGGGCCGAGCTTCCGGTCCGGGGCCAGGTCATGGCCTCGCACGCCTGAATGCCCGGTTTCCTCCTCTCACCATCGCGAACGGAACTTCCACATGCGGGTCCCGCAGCACTACCCGAGCACTGATCACCTGCAGCGGGCGGCGCGCCGGCGCCTGCCGAAGTTCGCCTACGACTACGTCGATGGCGGGACCGGCCCGGAGGTCGGCCTGCGCCGCAACCGCGAGGCGCTTGACGCGGTGACGCTGGTTCCCCGCTACGTCACCGACCGGGAGCCGGTCGCCATGTCGGTGGACCTGTTCGGACGCAGCTACACCCGGCCGTTCGGCATCGCGCCGATGGGGCTTGCGGGGCTGATGTACCCGCGCGCCGAACTGCACTTTGCGCGCGCGGCCGGCCGGACCGGCATTCCCGTCGGGCTCAGCACCGCGTGTACGGTGGAGATCGAGGACTTCGGCCGGTCCGCTGACGGCGTGGGCTGGTTCCAGCTCTATCCACCGAAGGACGAGGAGGTCAACGACGACCTGCTGCGCCGGGCGGCCGATTCCGGCTGCTCGGTCGCCATGGTCACCGTCGACGTGCCGTCGCGCGGCTGGCGTCCGCGCGACATGGAAAACGGCCTCGCGGTGCCGCCGCGTCTGACCGCCCGCAACATCATGCGCGCCGCCGCCCGCCCGGGCTGGAGCCTCGCGACCGTGTCCGCCGGCATGCCCCGGTTCAGGACCCTCGGCCGCTACGCGCCGGGCAAGGGCATGTTCGACATCGCCGCCTACGTCACCGAGCAACTCGGGAACGCGGTCAGCCGTGAGCGGCTGCAGCGCATCCGGGATCGCTGGGACGGCGAACTGGTGATCAAGGGCGTCATGCATCCCGCCGATGCCGAGGCGGCCATCGCCATGGGGTATACCGGCATCCTGGTCTCCAACCACGGTGGACGGCAGCTCGACGCCTCGCCGTCGCCGATCGAGGTGCTGCCGGAGATCCTGCGCGCCGTGGGCGACCGCGCCGTGGTCATGGTGGACAGTGGATTCAGTTCCGGTCTCGACATCATCAAGGCCTACGCGCTGGGCGCTAGTTTCGTCTTCTGCGGCCGGGTGTTCATGTGGGGAGTGTCGGCACTCGGCCGGCGGGGTCCGGATCACGTGGTTTCCATGCTCACCGACGAGGTCACGCTGGCGATGATCCAGATCGGGTGCTCCCGGATTGCCGATCTCGACTCGAGCTGGCTCGGCGAAACCGCGCCCGGCGAGCGTTAACCCGACCGTCGGAACACTGCAGGAGCCCGTGTGATGGATACACCACTGACTGGCAGGTCACTGCCCCGGATCGAGGACGACAGGTTCCTGACCGGACAGGCGACCTACGTCGCCGATCTTGAGCCCGACGGCGTGCTGCACGCGGTGGTGCTGCGCTCGGGCCACGCCCACGCGGACTTCACCGTCACCGACATCGACGCCGCCCTGTCGGTTTCCGGTGTGGTCGGGGTCCACCTTGCCGCCGACCTTGCCGCCGACGGCCTCGGCCCGCTTCCCTGCGGCGTGGGCTTCGGGCCGGGGGATGACCCGGTGGTCCCGGACCGGTTCGCGCTCGCACCCGGGCGGGTCCGGCATGTTGGCGAGCCGATCGCCCTGGTCGTGGCCGAGAGGCGCGAAGCGGCCCTCGACGCCGCCGACCTGATCGAGGTTTCCTGGCAGCCGCTCGACGCGGTGGCGGCACCGCGGGATGCGGTTGCTCCGGGCGCGGTGCAGATCTGGGAACGGGCGCCCGGCAACGTTGCGTACCGGTTCCGCCGGGGCGATGCCGCCGCCACCGACGCTGCGTTCCGCACCGCGGAGCATGTCGTCGAGGTCGAGATCGTCAACAGCCGGGTGATGGCGGCGCCGCTCGAGCCCCGGGCCGGGCTTGCGAGCATCGATCCCGGGAGCGGGTTGATGCATCTCGCCTGCACCGGACAAGGCGTGCACGAGCTGCGCAACGAACTCGCGGATGCCGTGTTCCGCGTCCCGCGCGAGCAGGTCCGCGTGTCCGCCCCCGACGTCGGCGGCGGCTTCGGGATGAAGAACTTCCTGTGTCCCGAATGGGTGCTGCTGCTGTGGGCGGCGCGCCGTCATGCCCGGCCGGTCAAGTGGGTCGCGGACCGCGGCGAGGACTTCGCCGGCGCGGTGCACGGCCGCGCGGTCGCCGGAACAGGGGCGCTGGCGCTTGATGCCGACGGTCGCTTCCTGGCCCTGCGCAGCAGGATGCTGGCCGACATGGGAGCGTATCTCTCCGCTGGCGGACCGAACGCCAGCACGCTGTCGATGGCGAGGGCCATGGGGGGCGTTTACGACATCGCGGCGATCGACATGGAGACCACCGGCGTGTTCACCAACACCGTGCCGGTGGACGCCTACCGCGGTGCGGGCAAGCCCGAGGCCAATTTCCTGATCGAGCGCCTGGTCGATCTCGCGGCGCGGCGGTGCGGTTTCGACGTGGTGGAACTGCGGCGCAGGAACGCGGTCCGTCGCTTCCCGCACCGGGCTGCTCTCGGATCGGTGCTCGATTCAGGCCGGTTCGTCGAGAACCTCGATGATGCCGTGCGCTACGGCGACCGGGATGGCTTCGAGGAGCGCCGGGCCGCCTCGGCCAGGGCCGGTCGGCTGCGCGGCCTCGGGATTGCGTGTTTCCTTGAGACCGCGGGCGGCAACCTGACCGAGGGAGCGGAGGTGCGGTTCCCCGCCACCGGCCGGGTCGAACTAAGGGTCGGAACCGAGTCCAACGGCCAGGGACACGCGACCGCCTATCGCCAGATTGCCGCTGACCGGCTGGGGGTCGGGATCGGGGACATCGACTACCTGCAGGCCGATACCGCCGTGACCCGGATGGGTTTCGGCCACGGGGGCGCGCGCTCGATGCACATGGGCGGCGGCACCATGGTGCTCGCGCTCGAGCAGGCCCTTGCCACGGCGCACGGGGTCGCCGCCACCCTGCTGCAGGCCGAGCCCGCGAGCGTGGAGTTTGTCAACGGCCGGTTTGCGAGCGGCGGTCGCTCGGTCGGGCTCGCCGAGGTGGCCTCGGCCGCCCGCGACCCGGAGATCGCGCCCGATCTGGCGGGGGTCGGGCTCGACAGTTTCGCAATGCGCGAGGATGCGCCGCGGACCTATCCGAACGGCTGTCATATCGCCGAGGTCGAGGTCGACCCGGACACCGGCGCCGTGACGCTGGAGCGCTACCTTATGGTCGACGACTACGGGACCCTGATCAACCCGATGCTGACCGAAGGCCAGGTGCATGGCGGCGTGACCCAGGGCATCGGCCAGGCGCTCGGCGAGGCGGTGGTCTACGATGCCGGATCCGGCCAGCTGCTGGCCGGCAGTCTCATGGACTACTGGATCCCGCGTGCCCGCGACCTGCCGCGGTTCGAGACCACGCTCGAGGGCGTTCCGACCGGGGCCAACCGGCTCGGAGTAAAAGGGAGCGGCCAGGCCGGCTGCATTGCCTCGACCCAGACCGTCGTGAACGCGGTTCTCGACGCCCTTGAACCGCTGGGCATCGATCACCTGCAGATGCCGCTCAACTCCGAAACGCTGTGGCGGGCCATCAGCGCCGCCCGGTCACGGTAGCGGGTCAGCTCCGGCGCGGGACGATCAGGGCATCGACGGCGACCGCACCCTCCGGCAGCACCAGGAACGGGTTCACGTCGATCGAGTCGATGGTCGCGGCATTGGCCGCCGCGAGCACCGAGAGGCGCGAGAGCGCCCGGGCCAGGGCGTCGACATCACCCGGCGGCGCCCCGCGCACGCCGTCGAGCACGGCGCGCCCGCGGATGGCATTGATCATGTCCCGGGCCTCGTCCTCGCCGAACGGCGCCACCCGGAAACTCACGTCGCGAAGCACCTCGACGAAGATACCGCCGAGCCCGAACATGACCACCGGGCCGAAGGCCGGGTCCCGAACCACGCCCAGGACCGTTTCGATGCCGCCCCGGACCATCCGCGACACGGTCACGCCCGAGATCCGTGCGGCTGGCGCGGCGGCGCGGGCACGGTCGAGCAGGGTGGCGTAGCCGCTGCGTACCGCGTCCTCGTCGTCGAGATCGAGCAGGACGCCGCCGATCTCGGTCTTGTGGGCGATGTCGGGCGAGTCGATCTTGAGGACCACCGGCCCGCCGATCCCGCGCCAGGCCGCCACCGCGGCGTCCGCGCTCGCCGCCCGCGCACCCTCGACCACCGGGATACCGGCGGAGGCCAGGAAGTCGCGGGCGTCCTGCTCGCCGGCCATCGCACCCGGAATCGGCAGCACGCCAGCCGGCAGGTCTGCTGCCGGCAGGGGCGCGCCGCGCTCGAACACCCGATCGAAGTGGCGCAGTGCCGCCATTGCCCGGACCGCGAGCGAATGGTCCTCGAAGCAGGGATAGCCCATTTCCTCGTAACACCGCCGGATATCCTCGGGCGCGATCATGCTCATCAGGAACAGCTCGTCCGGGTAGCGCTCGCGCAGTTGCCGGAACACCGACAGGCTGAGATCACGGGTAAACGGCGAGGCCGCCAGGCTGGCGATGTAGATGATGTGGCTGTGGTAGCCGCCTTCCTCGACGGTGAGCTCCATGCAGCGATCGAGGATGGTGCGGTCGTTGAGCGCCTGGCCGGTGAAGTCGACCGGGTTGTTGACGCCGCCGAACGGGATCACCTCGAGCATCTTTGCCCGGGTCTCTTCCGGCAGCGGGGCGACCTCGAAGCCGCGCCGGCTCGCGGCGTCGGCGAGCTGCACCCCGACACCGCCGGAGATGGTCTGCAGGCTGATGCGGTTGCCGTTCGGGTAGCGGTCGAACTGGGCGGCGTAGGCGATGTCGGCCATTTCCTCGGTGGTCTCGGCGCGCCACACGCCATACTGGGCGAACAGCCCGTCATAGATACTGTCGCTTCCCGCAAGCGAGGCGGTGTGCGAGGCCGCGGCCCGGGCCCCCGCCTCCGTCATGCCGACCTTCATGAAGATCACCGGCTTGCGAGCCGCCCGGGCATCGGACAGGGCCTGGCGGAGCCGCTCGCCGTCACCGATGCCCTCGGCGTAGGCAACGATCACCCGGATCGAGTCGATCGCGGCATAGCACGAGATCACCTCGGCCACGTCCACATCGCACTCGTTGCCGGTGGTTACCCAGTAGGTGCTGCCGACACCGCGGTTCTGGGTGATGGTGAACAGGTGGCTGCCATAGGCGCCCGACTGGGTAATGATGCCGATCGGACCGCACGGCAGCTTGCGGCTCGCGAGCGAGTTGGCGAAGGTTCCGAACCACCCGACCTCGAGGTTGAAGATCCCGAGACAGTTCGGCCCGACGATGCGCATGCCGCTGGTACGCGCGATCCCGGCGATCTGCTGCTGCGCGCTGCTGCCCGGGGCTCCGGTCTCGGCAAACCCCGAGGTGAACACGATGGCGCTGCGCGCGCCGGCCTTGGCACAGTCGGCAATCACCCCGACCGCGACCGGGGCCGGAACCGAGACGATGACACAGTCGACCGGTTCGGGCACCGAGGCGATATCCGGGTAGCACCGAAGTCCCTGCACGGTCTCGCGTCGCGGGTTCACCGGGTAGATCCGGCCGGCAAATCCGCCCGTGAGCATCGAGTGGATCGGGCGCCCGCCGATGCGCGCCGGTTCGTCGTTTGCCCCGATGACCGCGACCGATTGCGGGGCGAGCAGCGCCTCCAGCGATCCGGTCATGACCCGGTTCCGTCGACCAGGGCCTCCTCGGTGCGCAGCCGCGCGATTTCACCGTCGTCGAACCCCCAGCGCGAGAGCACGTCGTCGTTGTGCTCGCCCGGCCGCGGCGGCGGTGACTGGATTCGCCCCGGGGTTCGCGCGAACCGCGGCGCGGGCGCCGGCTGCAGCCAGCCGTCGGATTCGACGAATACGCCGCGTTCGCGGGTGTGCGGATGTTCGGCCACTTCCTCGATTTCCATGACCGGCGCGAAGCAGATGTCACGGGTGCCGAGCAGGTGTGTCCACTCGGCCCGCGTGCGACGGGCAAAGACCTCGGCGAGCTGCCGCTTCTGTTCCGGCCAGGCTTCGCGGTCCCACTGCCGCGACCACAGCGGCCCCGACAGTTCGAGCAACTCGCACAGCAGGCGGTAGAACTGGGGTTCGATCGACCCGATGCAGATCCAGCGGTCGTCGGCACAGCGGTAGGGTGCGTAGAAGGGCGCCCCGCCGTCCAGCCAGTTCTCGCCACGGGGGTGGTTCCACAGACCGCTGGCGCGACTCTGGAAGATGCCGGCCATCAGCAGTGCCGAACCGTCGAGCATCGCGGCATCGATTACCTGGCCCGAACCGGAGCGCGCCGCCTCGATCAGGCCGCATGCCATGCCGAACGCCATCATCATGCCGCCGCCGCCGAAGTCACCGACGAGGTTGAGCGGCGGTACCGGTCCGCGTTCCGCGTCCCCGATCGCGCCCAGCGCCCCGGCGAGCGCGATGTAGTTGATGTCGTGGCCGGCTACCCGGGCCAGCGGGCCATCCTGGCCCCAGCCGGTGACCCGCCCGTAGACCAGCTTCGGGTTGCGCTCGAGGCAGGTTTCGGGGCCGAGACCGAGCCGTTCCATCACGCCCGGACGGAACCCCTCCACCAGACCGTCGGCCTGCTCGACGAGGCGAAGCACCGCCGCGGTTGCCGTCGGCTGTTTCAGGTCGAAGGCCACTGACTTGCGCCCCCGGTTCAGGATCGCGTTCCTGTCGGTGCCGCCAACCGGGTTTCCGCCCGGCCGGTCGATGCGTATCACCTCCGCGCCCATGTCCGAGAGCAGCATGCAGCAATGGGGAGCCGGTCCGATGCCGGCAAGTTCCACGATTCTGATCCCGGCAAGGGGTCCGGAATGCGGCATGGTCAACCTCACGGATGGAGACAGGGGACGCCGGTGTCCGCGCGAGCGGCGGCCCGGCCCGGTGCAGGTTCGGGGGACTACGCGTCGAGGTGGCTGTAGACCCGGGGCATGCCCCGCACGCTGATGCGCCACAGCAGGCGGCGGGTGTCCTCGCGATCAGGGTCGGCGATGTCGATCGGGGTTGCGGCGTGCATGGTCGACAGCGTGTCGAAGATCACGATGTCCCCCACCGCGTACCGGTGGGCATGGACGAACCGGTCCTGGATCGCGTGGGTCTTCAGCTGCCACAGCAGTTCAACCGCCTCCGCATCGTCCATGCCGCGAATGGCGAAGGAGGACTGACCGGTGGCATACAGCCCCTTGCGGCCGGTCACCGGGTGACGCATGACCAGCGGATGATGGCAGGTGGGGACGCGATCGATCTGCTCGCCGGTCTTGAGCGGACTGGCGATGAACTCGTCGTCGAGCAGCTTGCCCGCCCCGTAGAGATGCGCCACCTCGAGGTCGTCGATCCGTTCGCGGGTTGCGGCGTCGAGTGCATCGTAGGCGGCCACCATGTCGACGAACCGGGTCTGACCGCCGATCCGCGGGGCCTGGATCGAGTAGAGCATTGTTGCGCTGGCAGGGATTGCCTCGTAGGACTGATCCGTATGCCAGAGCGCCGCCCCGTTGCGGATCTCGTGCTTGCGGTCCTTTTGCTCGGTGTTGCCGACGGCAAGCAGTTCCGGGTAGCCCGGCATGCGCATATGGTCGAGGACATGCGGGATCGGTGTGCCCCACCAGCGCCCGAAGGTCAGATACGCATCCTGGTCGAGTGACTGGTCCCTGATGACGACGATCCGGTACTCGTACAGCGCGTCGGCCAGGTTCTTCATCAGTCCGGCATCAAGCGGCCCGGCGAGGTCCACGCCACGCACCTCGGCCCCGAACGGTGCATCGGCGACGGGTTCGATTCGCATCTGTCTTCCCCCGAGTTCGGAATCGGGACCATTGTTGTCCGCGCCGGGATCGTGCTCAAGCGATTTCATGCGCCCGGCGGCTGCATGAGCCCGCCAGACCGCCACCGGCTGGCGCGCGACGCGGGGTTCCTGCTCTACCTGGCCAACCGGACCGGGCATGTCATGGGGGTGCAGATCCTCACGGTGGCGGTCGGCTGGTACGTCTACCAGCTGACCGGCGACCCGATCGACCTCGGCTATGTCGGCCTGGCCCAGTTCGCGCCCGCGTTCCTGTTCGTGCTGGCGGCGGGCATGGCGGCGGATCGGCTGGACCGGCGGATGATCCTCGCGCTGTGCAACGCCATCCATGTCGCGGTCACCGGGCTGCTGGTGGTGGTGCTCTGGGCCGGGGCGGGCGGAGTGGCCGCCATCCTCGCCATCCTGTTCGTGCACGGAATTGCACGCGCCTTCGCCCAGACCGCGGTGCAGGCGCTGCTGCCCAACCTGGTGCCGGTGGAGACATTCCCGCGGGCGGTTGCCTGGTCGTCATCCGCGAACAAGGTGGCGCAGCTTGCCGGACCGGCGCTCGGAGGTGGGCTGATCGCCTGGACCGGTGACGGAGTCTACGGTGCGGCGGCGGCGTGTTTCGCCATTGCCGCCGGCTCGGCGCTGCTGATCCCGCCCGTCCCCGGCGTCCGGTCGGCCGGACGTGTCACGCTTGATGCGCTGCTTGGCGGGTTTTCCTATGTCTGGCGGGAAAAGCGGGTGCTCGGGGCCATCTCGATCGACCTGCTCGCCGTGTTGCTCGGCGGCGTGATGGGACTGCTGCCGGTCTATGCCAGCGACATCCTGCACGTGGGGCCGGACGGGCTCGGCGTCATGCGGGCGATGCCGGGTTTCGGATCGCTGCTGGTCGGCCTGGTGCTGGCCCGCCTGGCATCGCCGCGCCACATGGGCCCGGCGCTGTTCGTCTCGCTCGCCCTGTTCGCGGCCGCGATCGTGGTGTTCAGCCTCTCTACCCTGTTCTGGCTGTCGCTCGTCGCACTGGCCGTCTACGGCGCGGCCGACATGGTGAGCGTCTACATCCGCCTGACCCTGGTCCAGCTCGCGACACCCGATGACATGCGCGGCAGGGTCAGCGCCGTCAATTCGGTGGCGATCAATGCCTCGAACGAACTCGGCGACTTCCGGGCCGGCGTGACCGCGGCATTCGTCGGGGTGGTACCGGCGGTTCTCGCCGGCGGGGTGGCGACATTCGCGGTCGCCGGCCTGTGGGCCTGGCTGTTCCCGGCGATCCGCCGGGTCGACCGGCTGTCGGATGTCGCACCGGGCCGGACCTGACCGTTCCCTGCGCGACGCGGTCCGGCCGTTGCCGGACAAGCACCGCGCTTGTGTTCACGCGATTTCTCACACCATGATGCATGCGGGCGAACCCCGTGCCGGGCAACGATGCAGGGAGATCGACCGACCCATGCAGGGACCGCGACGAAGAGCCGGGTCGCGGCGCCGCGGTGCTGCGGCGCGCGACGGTGGTCCGGCGATCAGGCAGCTCGACTGGCAGCAACCGGTCAACATCGACGCCCCGACCGAGCCCTTCACCGAAGAACAGGTCCAGGCGGTTCACGAGGGCGCGATGCGGGTGCTCGAGGAGATCGGGATCGAGTTCCTGAACGAGGAGGCGCGGGCGGTGCTGGCCGAAGCCGGGTGCGAGACCCGGCCGGGTTCGACCAACGTGCGCATGGACCGGGCGCTGGTGATGGAGAAGGTGAAGCTTGCGCCGGCACGGTTCACCATCACGCCGCGCAACCCCGGGCGCGCCGTGGTCATCGGCGGGCGGCACATGGTGTTCGGCAATGTCTCCAGTCCGCCGAACTGTTCCGACCTGGACCGGGGCCGGCGTGTCGGCGACCGGGAGAGCTATCGCGACCTGCTCAAGCTCACGCAGTATTTCAACTGCATCCATCTCGCCTGCGGCTACCCGGTGGAGCCGGTCGACCTGCACGCCTCTATCCGGCACCTCGATTGCCTGTTCGACAAGCTGACGCTCACCGACAAGGTGGTGCACGCCTATTCGCTGGGGTCGGAGCGGGTCGAGGACGTGATGGAAATGACGCGTATCGCGGCCGGTTTGACGCACGAGGAGTTCGAGGCCGCACCGCACATGTACACCAACATCAACTCGTCCTCGCCGCTCAAGCATGACTGGCCGATGCTTGACGGAGCGATGCGGTGTGCGCGGCGCGGCCAGCCGACCATCGTTTCGCCCTTCACCCTTGCCGGCGCCATGGCGCCGGTTACCCTGGCCGGGGCGGTGACCCAGTTCGTGGCCGAGGGACTGTCGGCGATCGTGTTGCTGCAGTGCGTGCGCCCGGGTGTGCCCTGTGCCATCGGGTCCTTCACTTCCAATGTCGACATGCGTTCCGGCGCCCCTGCCTTCGGCACGCCGGAATACATGCGCGCGACCCAGATCTCGGGCCAGATGGCCCGGTTCTACGGCCTGCCGCTGCGCGCATCGAACGCCTGTGCCGCGAACCACCCGGATGCCCAGGCCGCCTGGGAGAGCGCGTTCTCGCTCTGGTCGGTGGTGTCCGCCGGTGTGAACATCGTCTATCACGCCGCCGGCTGGCTCGAGGGCGGCCTGTGCGCGTCCTACGAGAAGTTCATTCTCGATTGCGAGACGTTGCAGCAGATGACGGCGTACCTGCGGCCGGTCCCGGCGAGCGAGGCCGACATCGCGGTGGATGCCATCCGCGAGGTCGGTCCGACCGGGCACTTCTTCGGGGCCGACCATACACGCGAACGCTACCGCACCGCGTTCTACGAACCGTTCCTGTCGGACTGGAGCAACTTCGAGAGCTGGCAGGAGCGCGGGTCGGTTGACGCCACCCACCGGGCCAACGCCATCTGGAAAAAGATCCTGGCGGAGTTCGAGCCTCCCCCGCTCGAGCAGGCCCGCCGCGAGGAACTGGCCGCCTTCGTCGAACGGCGCAAGCGCGAGGGCGGTGCGCCGACCGACTTCTGAACCCTGGGTGCGGACCCGGGCACCGAAGGGCGCCTGGTTGCCCACCGGGTCGTGGGGATTGCTCCGGGCTGCAAGGACCCGAACGATCACGATTGGCTGAGGGACGTAAGAGCGTTCCGGCACTGGCGGGCAGGGTGCGACGATCTGACCGGAGACGAACGGGTGCGCGAGCATCGCCGGGGCCATCCGCTGGCAAGTTCGGGCACCCTGGGTCGATCTGGAGGGGCCGCACAGCCCTATGGTCGATGTTCAGTCCGCCAACTCTTGTTGATATGTGTACCGGCATGGGGTTCAGATGGCCAGAATCCGGACCTTTCGTCATCGAGGCCCAAAGCGGGTGTACGATCGCGGAGATGCGAGCAGGGTAGGCCCCGACGTCGCCGATCGTGTTGCGCGGGTGCTGGACGCCGCCCGTCATACACTGTCCCGGGTGCTCAACGGCCACGCGGGAATCTCTCCCGAAATGGCGATCCGCTTCGAAAAGGCAGGCTGATCCAATGCCGAGTTCTGGCTGCGACGCCAGACTACCTACGATCTCGTTCAGGCCCGCAAGCGCGAAGGCCAGATCGCAGTGCGGCGATACCCGTCCCAATCCGAAGCCTGACTTGAGTTACAGCCGGATGGCAGGGACCTTTTCGCAAGGCGTTCATGATCGGGCCAGCCGGCCCAGGCTCTACCTGAACCAGATCGATATCCTCGGAGTACCGCGCGCGCGGTGTCAGGTAGAGCTTGTAGAGCGCCGTGCCGGTCCGGAGAGAACAGGATCAGGGAATGTTTCGACCCGGGCCCGGCTGATGACCAGGTCCTGCTCGACCTGGAAGTCCTCGGTCCACCGCGCCCGCTCTCGCCACCGGGGTGATGCAGTCCCGCAGGATCATGCGTAAGCCCCGATGCTTGCGTTCACCAACACTCCCCCGTGCCACTCTGAAGTGCAACACCACAGGTGGTGGGAAGTTGTGACCTGCTCACACCATGTTGCGTGAGGGTCAGGTAGCGGCGACAGTCCCAGTTGTTGAGGCTGGGAGACTGTCATGCCGTCAAGCTACCACCACCTGACCCATGAAGAGAGCTGCCAGATTTACGCGCTGAGGAAAAGCGGCCTGTCGGATCCGGCCATTGCGCGGCAGCTGGGCCGGGACCGGACGACGATCTGGCGCGAGGTGCGCCGGAACAGTGGCGGGCGTGGCTACCGTCACAAGCAGGCGCATGGCAAGGCTTCGGCGCGGCGCAGCGCGGCCTCGTCGGTTCCCCGGAAGATGACACCGGAGCTGTGGCGCACGGTGGAGGACAGGCTGGTCGAAGGCTGGAGCCCCGAGCAGATTGCGGGTCGGCTGAGAACCCAGGGCGTCACGATGGCAGGCCGTCAGTGGATCTACCGCCACGTCCGTGCCGACCGGGAGGCTGGCGGCACGCTCTACCGGTGCCTGCGCCGCCGCGGCAAGAAGCCGAACTGGAAGGGTGGGCGGCACGCCGGTCGCGGCCACATTCCCGGCCGGGTGGATATATCCGAGCGTCCGGCGGTGGTGGACGCGAAGGAACGGGTTGGCGACTGGGAGGTGGACACGATCATCGGGAAGGGGCACAGCGGCGCGGTGGTGTCCCTGGTGGACCGTGCGTCGAAATACACGCTTCTCGAGAGGGTTGGCAGGAAGACGGCGGCGTCGGTCGGCACCGCCCTGCTGAGCATGCTGCTGCCACTGTGCGCCCTGGTCCACACGATCACGGCGGACAACGGCAAGGAGTTCGCGGGCCATGCCTGGGTGGGGAAGGCGCTCGGCGCCGGGTTCTTCTTTGCCACGCCGTACCACTCCTGGGAACGTGGCCTGAACGAGCACACCAACGGCCTGGTCCGGGAGTACTTCCCGAAGGGGACAGACTTCCGCCAGATCACCAACACCCAGGTCAAGGCAGTCCAGGACCGTCTCAACGCGCGTCCGGGAAAGGTGCTTGGCTACAGGACCCCGGCCGAGGTGTTCCACCACACCCACCCTCCCTGAGGGATGCTGTCCGGGATCATCCCTCGTACGGATCGGCCCGAGGAAAATCGAGGAACCGGTCGCGGTCCGCAGAGCGTCGGTCCGGCCACACTCTCACTGCGTCTGGCCAGCCTTGCTCCCGTCGCGGAAGCCGAACTACGCTCGGATCTGGTGGGACTTCACCCGCAAATCCCCGTCACCGGGCCATGTCCGGAGCGAGGGCGTAGCCCGAGCGGAGGACATGGCCCGGTGACGCGCCCGGTGTTGCAGGTGTTGCACTTCGGAGTGGCGGCGGCGGTCGGATGTCCGATGGAGTCGTTCGAGTTTCACGCGGGCATCATCTGTGGTGAACTGCCTGCAATCAGTCAAAGTCTGGCCCCTGTTACGCAAGGCCGTTCCGCCACGGCGTCACCCGCGGAGTGTCTTTGGTGATTGCGTTGTGAAACCGGCGGGGCATGGCTGCATCGTGAACGTGATCGCCATTGGGCACTGCAATCCAGTCAGGGGAAGTCGGAGAATGGAAGCAGAGTACGGCTCGCCGCCCGTGATGTGGTCGTACCGGGCATTGCGGATGGTGTCGGTGCGGCTGCTGTGCGCCCTTGCGACGATCGCGGTTCTCGCGGGTTGGACGGCGCCATCACGCGCCCATGTACTGGCGCCGCCTCCCGCGGTCTGCCCGGCTCCCGGCGAGGCCGTGCCTGCAGGCCACCGGATCCGCTGCGTGTCCGGTGAGGAGGACGCGGGAGACATCGGGATAGAAGTGTCAGGGACGACTCTCATTACCGGCGAGCACGGGTCAGCGATCGAGGGCCGCCACGAGGGCGGCGGAGATGTCCGCATTTCGGTCGAGGATACCCGGATAACCACCTCCGGGCACCTGACGGGAGCGGGGCACGCCGAAGGGATTTATGCCGAGGCCGGGACCGGTTCGGTCCGGGTGACGCTGCGCGATGTCGACATCGAGACCTTCGGCGTAGGGGGTGAACATCCGGGTAATTACGATGAAGCGGCCGGGGCCCACGGCATGCACGCCTCGCGATCGCACGGTGCAGGCGAGGTTGCGGTCGACATCGAGGGCGGACGCATTGTCACCTACGGCAACGATTCGGCCGGTGTCGTGGTTTCGGGCGCCGGCGAGTTGAGGCTGCGCGCCCGTGGCACGACCGTGGTTACGCATGGCCGGAACGCACACGGCTTCCATGGCGAGATCGGGGACGGCACGGCAGGCGATGTCGGCATGGAGGTGCGCGACACCACCGTCATGACCTACGGCGACCTTGCCTATGGAGTGTGGGGCGATGCGCATGGTGATGGCACGAAGGGTGAAGTGGTTCTCGACGTAGGCGGATCCGGCGTGACGACCGGGGGTGAGAACGGCCATGGCATTCTCGGCACTGTTCGGGGCGGTGCCCGGGGCGATGTCGCGATCGCGGTGCAGGGGTCCACCATCACCACCAGGGGCGAGTCGGCCGAGGCCGTGTGGGGTGCTGCAGCCGGTGACGGCACGCGCGGCAACGTGCAGCTCGATCTGCGTGGGTCCGCCGTGGTGACCGACGGACGCACCGGCCACGGTGTTCTCGGCTCCGTGCGCAGTGGTGCGCAGGGTAACGTCGCGGTCACGGTGCAGGAGGCGACCGTCACTACCGGGGGCGAAACCGCCTATGGCGTGTGGGGCGACGCTCGCGGTGGCGGCACGCGCGGCGACGTGCGACTTGACGTAAGCGGGTCGGCTCTGACGACCGGCGAAGAGAGGGCCTACGGTGTTCTTGGTTCGGTCCGGGACGGCGCCGAGGGCGATGTCACGGTCAGGGTGCGGGACTCGACCGTCACCACCCGGGGCGGATCCGCCGAGGCCGTGTGGGGGACCGCCAACGGCGAGGGCACGCGCGGTGACGTGCGGCTCGATCTGCGCGGGTCCACCGTGGCGACCGAGGGAAGCACGGGCCACGGTGTACTCGGCTCCGTGCGCAGCGGCGCGCAGGGTGACGTGACGATCGACGTACGGGACTCGACCGTCACCACCCGGGGTGGAACCGCCCATGGCGTGTGGGGTGACGCGCGTGGCGGTGGCACGCGCGGTGACGTGCGGCTCGACGTCGGCGGGTCCACCGTGACGACCGGTGCCGAGAACAGCTACGGCATTCTCGGCACCGTCCGGGACGGCGCCCAGGGCGATGTTTCAGTCACGGTGCAGGAGACGACTGTCACCACCCGGGGTCAGTCCGCCGATGCCGTGTTGGGCACTGTCGCCGGCGCCGGGGCGCGCGGCGATGTCCGGCTCACGCTGCGCGGGCCCGTCCTTGAGACCGGTGAGGTGAACAGCCACGGCCTTGTCGGCTCTGTCCGGGACGGTGCCGAGGGCGATGTTACGGTCAGGGTGCAGGATGCGACCGTCACCACCCGGGGCCGGTCCGCCGAGGCCGTATGGGGCACCGCCGCCGGTGGCGGCACGCGTGGTGACGTGCGGATCCACCTGGGCGGGTCCTCGGTGACGACCGGGGGCAAGATCGGTCACGGCATTCTCGGCTCTGTCCGGGACGGTGCCGAAGGCGATGTCACGATCACGGTACAGGAGACGGGCGTCACCACCCGGGGTGACACTGCCTACGCCGTGTGGGGCGACGTTCACGGCGATGGCGCGCACGGCGACGTGCGGATCGGCGTGACCGGGTCCACCGTTACGACCGGGGGCGAGAATGGCCACGGCATCCTCGGCTCCGTCCGGGGTGGTGCGGATGGTGACGTCGCACTCATGGTGGGGGAAACAACCGTCGTGACCCGGGGCGTGGGTTCCGACGGTATCCGGGCCCAGGGAGAGGGCGGAGGGGATGTCGCGATCGACGTGCGCGATACCGGCATCGAGACCATGTCGGTCGCTCTTGACGAACTGGGTGACACGTGGGCGGTCGGCGTGAAGGCTCAAATCGGTCTGACTTCCCGATCCGGAGACAACATTGCCGGGGACATCGACCTGCGGATGTCGGGCGGCACGATCGTGACCCACGGGGTGCTGTCCCGCGGCATCCAGGGCGTGCACGTGTCGAGTGACGGACTGAACCACGGTGACGTCCGGATCGCGACCTCCGGCACCAGGATTGAAACCCGCGGCGACGATGCCGACGGCATCCTCGTCTACCATACCGGAACCGGCCTGGTGGATATCCAGGTCGATGAAGGAAGCATCGACGCGCCCGGTGCCGGATCGAACGGGATCCGGATCGGCCAGGTGACGACGCCCGAAACCCGGCCCGGGCGGACCGCAGCCACCGGTGCCGTTGAACGCGCCGCCCCGATCGGAACCGACGGCTACCGCCGGCAGACCGTGAGCGTGAATGCGCCGGTGAGCGGTGGTACGGGCCTTGGGGCAGGGGTCTTTCTTGCCGGTGGAGGCCGGGTCGTTGTCGGGCCAAACGGCCGGCTCGGAGCCGGCTCCGGTGTCGCGATCTTCTCCGCCGGCGAAAGCCGGGTCCCGCACCGGCTCCATGTCGACCTCAGGCCGGACGGTCTGCGACCCTCCGACCTGCTCGAGGGCACGATCCGAAACGACGAGGGCGAGACCGTGCTCGCAGTCAACGGGGTCTCGCTGTTCGACAGTGCCGCCGGCGGGCGCCTGTCGCATCGGGCGCCCAATGGCGCGCGCGACGTCGCCCTTGCCGATGGTTTCGCGGGCCTGGACTTTTCGGCCGCGGACAGTTTCGTCAGCGTCTGGGCGCCCCGCGCTGCCGTGTACGAAGTGCTGCCGGGCGCCCTGCACCGCCTGGACGACGGGGCGCGTTTCACCGGGACGGAGAAGCAGGGGAGGCCGGGTCAACCGTTCTGGCTGCGGGTTTCGGGTGGCGCGGGGTCGCGCGGCGGCACGGGCGGTACGGTGGGCGCCTCATACGATTACGACCGCCATGATATCGAGGTTGGGCTGGACGCGCCGTTGTCGGAAGACGGCAGCCTGACGGGCACGCTGGGCGTGCGCCGGGTGTCAGGCTCGGCGGACGTGTCGGCAGCGACCGGCGGCGGCAGCATCCAGGCCCGCGGTTACGGTGTGTCCCTGGGGCTCACCTGGCGCTCGGAGGCGGACTGGTACGGCACGGGCCGGGTCTCCGCCACGCGGTACTCGGTCGACTTCCGGTCGGACACGCTCGGGGATCTGCGCGACGGTGTCGACGCGATGGTCCACACCGTGGAACTGGAAGCGGGAAGGCGCCTCGGCCTTGTCGACGGCATTGACCTGACCCCGAAGGCGTGGTTGCGCCGTTCGGCCCTGTTGATGGACGGATTTGCGGATGCCGCGGGCGCCCGGGTGTCGCTGCGCGAGGCAAACCGGCTTGTGGCCGGAGCCGGCGCGACCGTCCGGGCCCGGCTCGAGGGAACGGACGGCGGGAGGCTGGTCATCGAGGGCCTGCTTGGAATCGAGGGCGCCACCGACAACCGCAAGTCCCGGGTCGAGGTTTCCCGCGAGACACTGACGGCCAGGGAGCCGGGCAGCCGGGTACTGCTCGGGCTCGGTGCGGCCTGGCAACGGGACGAGCTGTCGGTGCGAACCGAGCTCCGACTCGCACAGGGCACCTCTTCGGGCGATGCCGACTGGACCGGCCGCGTTGCCATCGGGGTTGTGTTCTGATTTCCCGGGCGCCCGCCGGTTCACCGCTGGCCGTCAACCCCCGACACGCCGGCGGCGCATTGTGACACCGAAGCCGGCTCGAAACGCCGGAAGGCGTGGCGGACGACAGGGTGTCCCGCCCGGCCACTTCTTCGGGAACCCGGGCGGAACCCGGCCCGGTCGAGTGCAGGTGGCGGATCGCGAATGGTAGACGGCGTTACGCCCCGGCACCCTGTCGCCCGGAGCAACAGGTGCCTGTGCCCTTGGCCGCGCCCGCGTGGTCAACGACATGCTACAAGTATTTCCGGTCCCGGCTCCGCGTCCCGGGGAAGTGGACGTGACGGACGAACCCGGCATGCCGGCCACCGCCACTGGCCATGGACCGCGAACCGTTGTGCAGTGCAAGATGGAGGGTGCCGTCCGATGCGACCGTACCGCAGCAATCCCGGCACGGGATCGGATACGGGTGTCAGCCGCACGGCACCCGAACCAGCTAGACGCCCCTGCCGCGAAAGGTAGCCCATGATCCCGAACGACTTTCCGAGCCTGAACTTCGATCTCGGCGAAACCGCCGACATGCTCAGGGACTCGGTCCGATCCTTCGCCTCCGACGAGGTGGCGCCGCGGGCAGCCGATATCGAGCGGGCGAACGACTTTCCCGCCGATCTCTGGCGCAAGATGGGCGATCTCGGCGTTCTCGGCATCACTGTCGAGGAGGAGTACGGCGGGGCCGGGATGGGGTACCTCGAACACGCGGTTGCGGTGGAGGAGCTGAGCCGTGCCTCGGCTGCCGTCGGGCTCAGCTACGGCGCCCATTCCAACCTGTGCGTCAACCAGATCCGGCTCAACGGAACCGAGGAGCAGAAACACCGGTTCCTGCCCCGGCTGGTCAGCGGCGAGCACGTGGGGGCGCTGGCAATGAGCGAGCCCGGGGCCGGGTCGGACGTGGTCGGCATGACGACCCGGGCCGATCGCCGCGGGGACCGCTACATCCTCAACGGTTCCAAGATGTGGATCACCAACGGGCCCGACGCGGACACGCTGGTCGTCTACGCCAAGACCGACCCCGCGGCGCATCAGCGCGGCATTACCGCCTTCATCATCGAGAAGGGGATGAAGGGATTCTCGACTTCACCCAAGCTCGACAAGATGGGAATGCGCGGCTCGAACACCTGCGAACTGGTGTTTGCCGACTGCGAGGTGCCCGAGGCCAATGTGCTCGGTGGCGAGAACCGTGGTGTCAACGTGCTGATGAGTGGACTTGACTACGAGCGCGCGGTGCTGGCCGCCGGTCCGCTGGGGATCATGCAGTCATGCATGGACGTGGTGCTTCCCTACGTGCACGAACGCCGCCAGTTCGGAACCCCGATCGGCGAGTTCCAGCTGATGCAGGGCAAGATTGCCGACATGTACGTCACCATGAACGCCTCGAAGTCCTATGTCTATTCCGTGGCAAAGGCCTGCGATCGCGGCGAGGTCACGCGCAAGGACGCGGCGGGCGCCATCCTGTACGCGGCCGAGAAGGCGACCTGGATGGCACTCGAGGCGATCCAGTGCCTCGGTGGCAACGGCTACATCAACGACTACCCGACCGGCCGGCTGCTGCGCGACGCCAAGCTCTACGAGATCGGGGCCGGAACCTCGGAGATCCGGCGCATGCTGATCGGGCGTGAACTCTACCGGGAGTCGGCGTGACCCGATCCGGTGAAGTGCCGTTTCCCGCGCCGGGACTCGCCGTTGGTCCTGACGGCCGGTCGCGGTGCGCCTGGTGCGAGGGGCGCGACGACTACCGCGTCTACCACGACGAGGAGTGGGGCCGGCCCGAGACCGATGACCGGGCGCTGTTCGAGAAGGTCTGCCTGGAAGGGTTCCAGGCCGGGCTGAGCTGGATCACCATCCTGCGCAAGCGGGACGACTTCCGGCGCGTGTTCGCGGGTTTCGACATCGACGCGGTTGCCGGGTTCGGCGAGGCCGACGTGGAGCGGCTGCTCGCCGACCGCACCATTGTACGCCATCGCGGCAAGATCGAGGCAGTTGTTCACAATGCGCGGCTGGCACAACAGATGCGCGTCGAATTCGGATCGCTCGCCGCCTTCTTCTGGAGCTACGAGCCGGCGCCGGCGGACCGCCCGGCTGTCGTCGACCACGGTTCTGTCCCTGCCACCACGCCGGAGGCAACCCGGCTTTCGCGCGAGCTGCGCCGCCGCGGATGGCGTTTCGTCGGCCCGGTCACCTGCTACTCGTTCATGCAGGCGATGGGGCTGGTCAACGACCATCTCGAGGGCTGTGAATTCCGGGCCGAGGTGGAACGCGAGCGCAGCGCACTGATCCGTCCCACACCAACAGTCACGAGGTCAGCATGATTGGAACACGACTCTATTCCGGATCCCCGTTCGAGGAGATGGCGGGCTACGCGCGCGCGGTCGTCGACGGCGACACCGTTCACGTGTCCGGGACGACCGGGTACGACCCCGAAATCAACGGATTCGCCGCGACTGTCGAGGAGCAGGCGACACGGGCCTTCGCGACCATTTCAGACGTGCTCGAACGGGCCGGAACATCGCGGGAGAACATCATCCGCATGCGGGTCTACGTTGCGAGCAGGGAGGAATTCGATCGCATCAAGTCGATCATCAGGGACTACAGCATGCCGGCGCGTCCCGCCAACACCGCGCTCATCTGCGGACTTGCCACCGAGGAGATGCGTGTCGAGTTCGAGGTGACGGCGCGCATTCCCCAGGTAACGGAGTAGATGACCATGGCCAGTATTCTGGTGACCGGTGCGAGCCGCGGGATCGGCCGCGAGTTTGTCCGCCAGTTCGTTTCCGACGGCTGGGAGGTGCTGGCGGCCTGCCGCGACCCGTCCGGTACCGGGCAGGTTGCCGGGGCCGAGTACCTGGAACTTGACGTCGACGACGCGGCGAGCATTGCGGCCTGCCGCACGGCGCTCGGTGACCGGCCGGTCGACGTGCTGGTCAACAACGCCGGGATCATCGGGCAGCGGGCGGGGTTCGGGTCACTCGACTACGCCGCCTGGCAGGCGGCGATGACCACAAATGTCTTCGGACCGATGCGGGTCGCGGAGGCCTTCGTCGACCGGGTTGTCGCGAGTTCACGCCGGCAGATGGTCTTCATCTCTTCCTACATGGGGAGCATCACCGGGGCCGGTCCCGGTGCCTGCGTCTATCGCTCCTCGAAGGCCGCGCTCAACATGGCGGTCCGCTGCATGTCGCTCCAACTGGAAAGCCAGGGAGTGACCGCGGTGCTGTTTCATCCCGGTCACGTGAGCACCGACATGGGCGGCGCGTCGGCGCCGGTCACTCCGGAACAGAGCGTACGCGGCATGAAGGAGCAGATCCTGTCGCTGTCCGCAGCGGACAACGGCCGGTTCCTGAGCTTCAGGGGCGAGGA
>JAJEAR010000047.1 GCA_022822665.1 Alphaproteobacteria bacterium
CCGAGAAGCGCGGGTCCCATCAGCACCGCCGCCTCGTCGACGGTCCAGAAGAGCCAGCGCTCGGGGTCGTCGAGCCGGCGCGGGATGGCGTGACGCGTCGCCTCGCCCATCAGACGATCGCCGTGCCGACGAGGCCGGTGACGATGCCCGTCCCGGCGCCCGCCGCGATGCCGACGCCGACCGCGCCCATGAGCTGCATCGCGTTGAACCTCAGCACCGAGCCGACCAGCGCCGCGCCCACGGCCAATGCGGCGGCGAGCTGGCCGCCCGTGCCGCCCACGATGTCCTCCACCGTGTCCAGCGGCGTGTCGAAGGTCGTGTCCGTGGTCGCGGACGCGATCTCCGGAACGGCGAGGACCGTCGCCGCCGCAAGCGCGGCGACGGCGATCCCTGCGGGCGTCACGGGCGCGGACGCCCTCACCGGGACGCTCCGGAAAGCGCGGTGCCGTCGTCGGAGGTCGAGGCGCGGCGGCGCGTCGCCGCCCAGGCCTCGAGGTCCTCGCGCCGGTAGCGGATCCGGGTGCCGAACCGGTGGAACACCGGCCCGTCCCCCGAGACCCGGTAGCGCGACAGCGTCTTCGAGGACAGCCCCAGGAAGCGGGCCGCCTCGTTCGTGTCCAGGTAGATGGTGTCTTTCGTCATGTCCCTCTCCTCCTCTTCGATGGACCCCGTTCGCACCGGACGGTGCGGACGCATGTGCCGCGATCGAAGCCGGAAACCCTGCCCCGGGGGAGGGTCGTTTTGCACATCCCGAAAACGACCCCCCAGGCGTGCTCTCGGGAGGTCAGGAGAGGACGGGGCATTGGCCGGTCGCGGCGCGCGAAATGCGGGCGACCCCCCCTGGAGGGCGCGAATCGGACGGTCCGAAGGCCGATTCAGGCGGCGAACCGGGCGAATCGTGCGGCGTGATTCGTGTGGGTGGAATGGATGTCAGGAGAGACGAATGTCCCTGCGCCCTCTGCGAAGACGGACGGGATCAGAGCGAATGGCTTCCAGAGTTCGGTCAGCAGCACCGGTCCCATATGCGTCTGCGAGAAGCTCGACCGCAATGCTCTCAGGAACGCGGATCGCCGAGTCCTCGACCAAATCCTCCGCCAGCTTCGCATGGCGCACTGACCGCAACGTCGACCGCTCCGCCCATTTCGGGCAAGACTTCGACCATGAGCTTGCCGCCGCAGGTGTGAAATTGGGGGCCGATGTGACGCTCGGGTGCCGAGCAGTGATTACAGGCCATGCGGAGGTGGCGGTTCGGCCCGGCTATGCGCTCCATCCACTTGCCACATTCCCAAGGGTTTCCGATTGCCTCACCCGACCGTCGCTAATAGCATTGACCTTCGGCCCATGGAATGTTGCGGCTTTGAATCGAGGAATCCGAATTGCATGACCGGCCCTAAAGACGCGGCACACTCCCTTGCAGACGAGCCAGTTACCTCGCCGACTTCCGGCCGCGATGTCTTCATCCTTGGCGCGGGCTTCTCGAAAGCCATCGATAGCCAAATGCCGACGATGGTCGAGCTCGGCGCGGAGGTGAGAAAACGGCTTTCGGACGACATTGATCTTGCATCTGCCATCCCTGCATCTCTCGGCGACAACTTCGAGCTGTGGATGACCTATCTCTCGCAGCCGCAACCCTGGCTGCGGGAACCTGACATTGACCTGCATCGTTCGCTCGGCGGTCGGATCCGTCAGTCCATCGCGGACGTCATCGAAGAGCGCACCCTCTCGGCTTCGGCATCAACGGCCCCCGAGTGGCTGCGTCGACTGGTCTTGACCTGGCATCGACGACAGGCCGTGATCATCACGTTGAACTACGACACGCTGGTTGAAAGGGTGGTCAGGGACTTCCAGGTGTCCGAGAAGATCAGCTGGCTCTATCCGGATGACATCTACCCACCCTACTTCGCGGACATTCTTTCGCGCACCGGCGGCGGTATTTGGGGGAATGATGATCCACAGACCTTTCAGCTCTTGAAACTGCACGGCTCGGTGAACTGGCACTATTCCGGCCGGGAAGTCTTTTACGGCGAGACGATATTCTTCTCTGCTGTTCCCGAGTTTGGACCGGCAGCTGATGAAGCTGTCCGCGACGCCGACACCTCGAAACTGCGTGACCTGGCGGCCGACAAGGAGACGTTGCTGATCCCGCCGGTCTCCGAAAAGACCACGTACTTCAACAACGAGACCGTCAGGGGCCTCTGGAAAGATGCGGCCGCCGCGCTCCGAGATGCGGCTGCATGTCACTTCATTGGCTATTCGCTGCCGATTTCTGACCTGGGCATGCACTTCTTCCTCGCAGGGAATCGCCCGGATGCGGACATTCCTGTCCATGTAGTGGACATTGACGCAAACGTACTTGAACGTTACCGGAACTTCCTGGATCGACCGGACATCGGGTCTGACTATGTCGGGACGGACGATCCAGTTGCCCGATTTGCATGCAAGTATGCCGATTCCCATCCGGAATGATCATTTGAAGCTATCGCAATTTTCGTCAGGTTCGATGGTCATCCGGCATGTGTCGCTCGCTCATCCGCAGAGACCTCGAATT
>JAJEAR010000045.1 GCA_022822665.1 Alphaproteobacteria bacterium
CGCGCCGGAAGCTGGTCGGAGAGACGGATTATCCCGGCAGAGCCCCCAAAGGCACCTCGCTGAACGAGACCCGCTCCAACCGGCGGGCCAAGCCCGTCGACAGATTCACATCAATTGCGGTCGTTGGATATCGAGGCTAGCGAGTTCAAGGGTGTCGGTACTGCTGCCGGACGAGCAAACCGCGCACCACTACGCGCAACTGCACCTTCAGTTGCGTCGCCAGGGCGCTGCCATTCCGACCAACGATCTCTGGATCGCCGCTCTGGTCGTGCAGCACGATCTTATACTGTGCACCTCCGACCGCCACTTCCGGCGCCTTTCGCAGATCGTGACGTGTTGAGCGAAATCCCGGTGGGCCTGCGCTGCCAGTTCGTCGGTGGTCCGTCACTGGCGTCGCTCTCTCGCGTGCGCGCCGCCGGCGGCCCTGCGACCTCCTCCAGGTCCATCGGATGTGGTTCGCACCTGTGATGGTTTGGACTCCGGACCGCTCCTCGTCGTCCGGCGTCAGCATGTCGGGCTTCAGCGCCGGGACATGCGCCTGGTTCAGGTAACCGGTTGACTCTCGGAGCACACCCCCCAGCTCTCGCGCCTTCTCTTCGCCGTTCCGCGCCATGACAGTCCTCCGCGATAAGGAAACTTCGCCCGATGTTGGTCTGGTACGTCATGGTGGTGGCCGGCCACGGAACGCGGAAAGCCATGGGGTTTGACCCGCTGCACCCAGGCGCCGGGGCGCCGCGAGTTCCATTCCCTCGAAGCAGCAACGCGACCGTTCCGAGCCCTGTTAACGGGGTAGCTATCGGTCGCTACCTTGTCCGCATGAGATCGGTTGGCATCAAGGTTCTGAATAGCAAGCTGAGCGAATACGTCCGGCTTGCGGCGTCTGGTGAGACGATCCTGGTGACCGACAGGGACACCAGGTCGTGGCTGAACTCGGCCCGCTCCGGGAGACCCGGAGCCCGGTCCTCGCCGACGCCTTCCTGGCCGACGCGGTGCGCTCCGGCGTGCTGACGCCGCCGAGGCTGGCCACCTCGGGACCGCCGCCCAAGCCCCCGCCCGTCGCCACGCTCGACGAAATCCTGGCCGATCTGGACCAGAGCCGCCGCGACTGGTGATCTACCTCGATTCGTCCGTCGCGCTCGCGCACCTTCTCGCCGAGGACCGTCAGCCGCCCGCTTCGCTGTGGGAGGAGACGCTGTTTTCCAGCCGGCTGCTGGAATACGAGATTTGGACCTCGCTGCATTCGCGCGGCCTCGTGGAGTCCTACGGCGAGGCGGCGCGCTGGCTGACCGGGAGGGTCGCGCTGTTGGAGCTTTCCCCGTCGGTGCTGGCGCGGGCGCTGAATACGTTTCCCGGACCCGACGCGCTGCGCACACTCGACGCCCTGCATCTGGCGTCGTGCTTGTATCTCGTCGAACACGGGCAGGGGGTCGCGCTCGCGAGCTACGACCGGCGCATGAACGCCGTCGCCCGCGCGATGGATATTCCGCTGTTCGATCCGGAAGCATCGCGAACCGCATGATCAGCCACCGGCGCGGTTTTTGCCACAGGAGCGCATGCGTCCTCTGGCGGGGCCTGTAGGGGACAAGCGTATGATTTTGCCCGGAAAACCAGCTCGTCCCAGGGTTTGACAACGGTGCATTGCCGGAACAGGCATTCTCTCCGGCACGTGCAGCGACGACGGCATGCGCGGAGACTTTCACCGCGCACGCCTCTCGCCTTCGCCCGCGCCGTCGCGCATCATGCGGCGATGATCCCTGCGCGATCGCGTGCAGGACGTACGCAACGGGAGAGCATCGCCGATGACAGTCGGACAGACCGGTATGGTCGGAACGCGGCACATGGCCGTGGCCGGACACCAGCTCGCCGCGAGCGCCGCGTTCTCGGTGCTGGAAGCGGGCGGGAACGCAATCGATGCCGGCGTCGCCGGCGGACTGGCGCTCGGGATCCTGGAGAGCGACCTCGTCAGTGTCGCCGGCGTGGCCCCGATCATGGTCTACAGCGCCGGCTCCGGGACGGTAACCACCATATCGGGTCTCGGCTGGTGGCCGAAGGCAGCCGACATCGGGCATTTCCGGCGCGAGCACGGGGGCGCAATTCCGAACGGCGTGCTCAGGACCGTGGTACCGGGCGCGCCGGACGCCTGGATCACGGCCCTGGAGATGTGGGGCCGCATGAGTTTCGGCGAGGTTGCCGCACCGGCCATTCGTTACGCGCAGAAGGGCTTTCCGATGTATCCGCTGATGGAACGGATCATTGCCGATCACGAGGCCGAGTTCCGCGCAGCACCCGACACCGCGGCGATCTTCCTGCCGGGCGGGAGGCTGCCGCGCACCGGTGAGCTGTTCATCCAGGAACAGGCGGCCGCAACCCTGCAGTTCATGGCGGACGAGGAAGCGGCGGCGGCCCGCTACGGGGGGCGAGTGGCCGGACTGGCCCGCGCGCGCGACGCCTTCTACAAGGGTGATATCGCGCGGCGCATCGTCGAGTGGCAGGAAGCCGAGGGCGGATGGATGACGCGCGAGGACCTCGCGGGGTTCCGCGTCGGGATCGAGGAGCCGGTACGCGGCCGGTTCGGCGACGCCGAGGTCTTTGCCTGCGGGCCATGGTGCCAGGGCCCCGCACTGATCGAGGTGCTGAACATCCTCGCCGGCTACGACCTCGAGAAGCTGGGCCACAACTCGGCCGACGCGGTCCATGTCGCGGTGGAGGCGGTCAAGCTGACCATGGCGGACCGGGATGCCTGGCTGGGCGACCCGCGCTTCGTGGACGTGCCGATCGGAACACTGCTGTCGGACGCCTACGCCGGGCTGCGCCGGGCAGAGATCGACATGGCCCGCGCCATGCCGGAAATGCCGCCGCCTGGTGATGCCGGAGCGTGTCGCCCGCGCGCTGCTGCTCCCGTCCCCACCCCGGAGCAACCGTCGGCCCCGCTTGACACCTCCTACATCTGCGTCGTTGACGAGGAGGGCAACGTCTTCTCGGCAACCCCGTCCGACGGGGCCTACGGCGGCACGGTGGCGCCGGGCGTCGGCCTTGCGATTTCGTCGCGCGGTTGCCAGTCGTGGACCGACCCGGCCCATGCATCGGCGCTCGCGCCCGGTAAACGGCCGCGCCTGACCCCGAACCCGGCGCTTGCCATCCTCGACGGCGGGACGCGTTTCGTGCCGTTCGGCACCCCCGGTGGCGACGTGCAGACCCAGGCCATGTCGCAGTGTCTGATGAACCTCGTGGTCCACGGCATGTCCGCCCAGGAGGCGGTCAGCGCTCCCCGGTATGCCAGCTACAGCTTCCCCTCCTCCTTCGAACCGCACGCCTACTTCCCCGGCCTGCTGAAGCTCGAGGCAGCCCTTGGCGGGGATGTCGGCGATGACCTCGCACGGCGTGGCCACGGTATCGAGTGGTGGCCGGATCACGTATGGCTGGCCGGGTCGGTCTGCATGATCGATGCCGACCGGGAGCGGGGAATACTGGGCGGCGGTGCCGACCCCCGCCGCATGGCCTGCGCCGTCGGTGCGTGACCGGTACCCGCGCGAAATTCCCGGCGCCGGCCTGTACAGGGATGAGACAGGCGGACGCCTTCGGGGGCCGTGCCTGCGCCCGGTCAGTCCCCGGAGCGCAGTGACCGCATCGCCTCGCCGACCGCGCTGACAGCGGTCGCGATGCCGTTCGCGTCGACGTCGAGATGGGTCACGGCGCGCAGCCGGTTCGGCCCCATCGCCCCGATCCGCACCCCGTGTTCGAGCAGTGCCTCGGAGAGCCGGTCAGCCTCCACGTCGACATCGAAATACACCATGTTGGTCTCGACCGCGGACAGGTCGACATGCACGCCGGGCACCTCGCCGATGCCCTCGGCCAGGCGGCGGGCGTTGTCATGGTCTTCGGCCAGGCGCTCGACGTTGTGACGCAGCGCGTAGACCCCGCCGGCCGCGATGATCCCCGCCTGCCGCATGGCGCCGCCGAACTGGTGCTTGTGGCGGCGGGCCTCGGCGATGAACTCCGTCGAACCCGCCAGCACGCCGCCTACGGGCGCGCCGAGACCCTTGCTCATGTCGATCCACACCGAATCGAAGTCGCGGGCGAAGGCGGATGCCGGCTGGCCGCTGGCGACGACGGCGTTCATCAGCCGCGCGCCGTCCATGTGGGTCGCGAGACCGGCGGCACGCGCGGCAGCCGTCACCTCGGCCAGGTCATCGAGGTCCCACACCGCACCGCCGCCGAGATTGGTGGTGTTCTCGACCGAGAGCAGCCGGGAACGCTGCTCGTGGTTGCCGATCCTGCGGATGGCGCCGCGAACCTGTTCGGCACCGAACATGCCGCGCGCACCGTCAATGGTGCGCAGCATGACGCCCGAGAGCGCAGCGGGAGCTCCGGTCTCGAAATGCATCGCGTGGCTCCAGGCGTGAAGGATGATCTCGTCGCCCGGCGAGGTGTGGGTTCGATAGGCGATCTCGTTGCACATGGTCCCGGACGGCAGGAACAGGGCCGCCTGCTTTCCCAGCAGGTCAGCGACCATGTGGCAGAGCTCGAGCACGGTCGGGTCCTCGTCGCGCTGCTCGTCACCGACCTCTGCTCCGGCCATCGCGGTCCGCATTGCCGGTGACGGCCGGGTCTGGGTGTCGCTGTAGAGATCGACGGTGAGGTTCCTGGCCATTGTGCGCGCTCCTGTGTTGCGGGACGTCCCGGTGTCAGGCGCAGAGCCTATCGGCGCAGCGGCGCCGGTGCCAGCGGCCGTGCATGCCGGACGCTACAGCAGGAAAAACGCCGCGAGCCCGAGAAAACTCATGAAACCCACGACGTCGGTGACGGTGGTGAGGAACACCGTCGAGGCGATCGCCGGGTCGAGCCGGAACCGGTCGAGACCGATCGGGATCAGCGCACCCATCACCCCGGCCACCAGCAGGTTCACGATCATGGCGGCACCCAGGATCAGCGCGATGCGCTCGTCGCCGAACCAGAACCAGCTGACGGTGCCGGCGATCACGGCGAAGGCGAGCCCGTTGAGCGACCCGACCGTGGTCTCCTTGACGACGAACTTCGTTGCGTTGGTGGAGGTGAGTTCGCGCATGGCGAGCGCGCGGACCGCGACCGTCAGTGACTGGGTGCCGGCATTGCCGCCCATCGACGCGACAATCGGCATCAGGACCGCGAGCGCCACCATCTTTTCGATGCTGGACTCGAACAGTCCGATCACGATCGAGGCCAGGATCGCGGTGCACAGGTTGACCGCCAGCCAGGAGAACCGCGAGCGCGAGGTGTCCAGCAGCCCGCCGTGAAGATCGTCCTCCACCACGCCGCCGAGGCGCATCAGGTCTTCTTCCGCTTCCTCGTCGATCACCTCGACCACGTCGTCAACGGTGATCATACCGGCAAGACGTCCGTCCGGATGGATCACCGGCGCGGAGACCAGCCCGTACTGCCGGAACAGCAGTGCGATTTCCTCCTGATCGGTGTCGACCGGGATCATGTGCAGGGTGGGGTCCATGATGTCGGCGACCAGGACCGGCCGCTTGGAACGCAACAGGTGGCTGAGGGCCAGCCTGCCGAGCGGGCGACCGTCATCGTCCACGACGAACAGGTCGTAGAAGTCCTCCGGCAGGTCCCCACCGGTCCGCAGGAAGTCGATGGTCTGCCCGACCGTCCATTCCAGCGGGACCGACACGTGCTCCCGCTGCATGAGCCTGCCGGCGGAATCGTCTTCGTAGGCAAGCCCCTGTTCGAGCAGGCGGCGTTCGCTCTCGGGAAACGCGCCGAGGACCAGTTGCCGGTCCTCGCGGTCGAGCTCGCCGATGACATCCACCGCGTCGTCCGATGCCAGTGCAACGACCGAGTTCGCCAGGACGTCGTCGTCGAGGTACCCGATCACGCTCTCGCGCACCGTCTCGTCGAGTTCTCGCAGGATATCGGGATCAAAGAAACGGCCGACGATGGTGACCAGCAGCCTGCGGTCCTCTCCCGAGTGGCGTTCGATGAGATCGGCGAAGTCGGCCGGATGAAGCGGGCGGACCAGCCGGTAGAGCCGCCTGCCCCTGCGTTCGGCGATGGCGCGTGCGACCGCTTCCTCGAGTTCCGGCGTCAGCCCGTAGAGCCTGGGGCGTGCCTTCGGTTCGCGGTTCGCGACCTCGCGCCGCAGTTCCCTGACCTGGCGCTCGAGTTTCTTGCGCCGACGCCGTTCCCGGCGCAGGCGGGTCACGGTCTTGTGCGCCGCGGACAAACCGCGGCGTGGACGATCCCGCTCCCGGCTTCCGTCGCTCGCCATGCCTGTTCCGCCTCCCGGTTCGCACGCCCCGGGCCTCGCAGGGGCCGCCGAACCGGGCCTGATCGTCTGTTGCCTGGTGATGGACACGTGCCCGGCCCGGTGCCGCAACCGGGCGGGGCATGGTGCGGTCGAGAAGACTCGAACTTCCACCCGGTTTCCCGGACAGCGACCTCAACGCTGCGCGTCTACCAATTCCGCCACGACCGCACTATTCTCCCGGCCGGGTCCCCGACCCCCCGGAGGTTGCGGGGAATTAGCAAATCCGGACGGGACAATCAAGCAGGCGACCGCTGATGCAAGGCTGCCGCAGCCCCGACGACGTCATCGAATGGCGATTCTCCGACCGGCCGGTCGACTACGCCGAAGCCGTGCAGGAGATGGAGCAGCGCGCGCATGACATCAGGTGGAAGGAGGCGCCGGAACTCGTGTGGCTGCTCGAGCATCCGCCACTGTACACCGCGGGGACCAGCGCCCGGTCGGTCGATCTCCTGTCGCCCGGACGGTTTCCGGTCCACCGCACCGGGCGCGGCGGGCAGTATACCTACCATGGACCGGGCCAGCGCGTGGCCTACGTGATGCTGGACCTTGCGCGCCGTCGCCCCGACGTGCGCTGCTACGTGCACTCGCTGGAGGACTGGCTCATCGCGGCGCTCGCCCGGTTCAACGTCACCGGCACCCGATCGCAGGGCAAGGTCGGGATCTGGGTGCCGCGGACCGACCGGAACGCACCGGCGCGCCAGGACAAGATCGCGGCGATAGGGGTCCGGATCCGGCGCTGGGTTACCCTGCACGGAGTGTCCCTGAACGTGGCGCCGGACCTCGAGCATTTCGGGGGCATCGTTCCCTGCGGTGTCCGGGACGGGGGTGTGACCAGCCTCGAGGATCTCGGGGTACTGGTCTCCATCCCCGAGGTGGACGTCGTGCTGAAGGAGAGCTTCGGGGAGTGTTTCGGGCCGGGCACCCGGATGGCGCGGGCTGCCTGACGGCGCCGTCGCCAGGGAGGCGGGTGTGGAAATTGGGCCGCTCATCCAGTACATCAACGCTACAGCTCTCCGGTCCATGTTCTGACAGGCGTCCTGCCATGCCAATCAAGATTCCCGAGGATCTCCCGGCAACCGAGATCCTGGAAAAAGAGGGTGTTCTCCTGATCAGGGAACAGGATGCCATCCGCCAGGACATCCGTCCGATACGGATCGCCCTTCTCAACCTGATGCCGAAGAAGATCGAGACCGAGACCCAGATCGCCCGCATGCTTGCCGGTTCCCCGCTGCAGATCGAGATGACACTGGTCACGCCGACGGGCTGGCAGCCGCGCAACACCCCGCGCGAGCACATGCTGGACTTCTACCGGGAGTTTGCCGAGATCAGGGACGAGAAGTTCGATGGACTGATCGTGACCGGGGCGCCGATCGAACAACTGCCCTTCGAGGAGGTCGCGTACTGGGAGGAACTGTGCGAGATCTTCGACTGGTCGCGGCGACACGTGCACGGGCTGTTCAACCTGTGCTGGGGCGCCCAGGCGGCGCTGCATCATTTCTACGGCATCCCGAAGTACCAGCTGCCGGAGAAACGGTTCGGCGTCTATCCGCACCGGGTGCGCCGGAGCCGGTCGCTGCTGACCCGCGGCCTTGACGACGTGACCGACGTTCCGGTCTCGCGCCATACCGAGAACCGCATCGAGGACTTCGCGGCATTTCCCAATCTCGACATCCTGATCGAGTCGGACGAGGCCGGACTGTGCCTGATCCACGACCGCGAACTCAGGCACGTGCACATGTTCAACCATCTCGAGTACGACTCGATGACCCTGCACGTCGAATACCGCCGCGACCTCGACGCCAACCAGCCGATCAGCCCGCCGCGCTACTACTATCCCGACGACGATCCGGATCTGACACCGGTCAACAGGTGGCGCAGCGCCGGCCACCTGCTGTTTTCCAACTGGATCAACCAGGTCTACCAGGCGACCCCGTTCGATATCGCCCGGATCGGTACCGACGCGGGCTGAAGTCAAGCTCCTTGACCTCGGGCCCCGGCACCCCGACACTGCGCCGACGGGCCGTTTGCAGCGGAATTCCGCCCTGCAGACGGGGCTGTGTACCTGCCGGAACGCCGGCCAGGGACCATCGAACGAGACGGTAGAGGGGGAGCCAAATGCCTACCGTAAACATGTCGGTAAACGGCAGACCGGCATCCGGAGAGGTCGAAGCCCGCACGCTGCTGGTACAGTTTCTGCGCGAGACACTGCGGCTGACCGGTACCCATGTCGGCTGCGACACCAGCCAGTGCGGCGCCTGCGTCGTCCATGTCAATGGCTCGTCGGTGAAAAGCTGCACCATGCTGGCGGTCCAGGCGGAAGGCGCCGAGGTCGTGACCATCGAGGGACTGGCGGACGGCGACAGCCTGCACCCGATGCAGGAGGCGTTCCGCAACAACCACGGGCTGCAGTGCGGTTTCTGCACCCCTGGCATGGTCATGAGCGCGGTGGACCTCGTCAACCGCAACCCGAAGGCCACCGAAGCCGAAATCCGGGAATGGCTGGAAGGAAACATCTGCCGCTGTACCGGCTATCACAACATCGTGAAGTCGATCCAGGAAGCGGCCGGAAACATGGGAGGCTGACATGCCAGACGGAGCACAGGAAACCGGCATCGGCGCATCCGTCAGGCGGTTCGAGGACCAGCGCCTGCTCACCGGCAAGGGCACCTATGTCGACGACATCAACCGGCCCGGCCAGACCTACGCCCATATCCTGCGAAGCCCGCACGCACACGCCCGGATCGTCTCGATCGACACCTCGGCGGCCGTTGCGAGCCCCGGCGTTGTTGCCGTGTTTACCGGTGAGGACATGCAGGTCGGGGGCCTGCCGTGTGGCTGGCAGATCCACAGTCAGGACGGTTCCCCGATGCACGAGCCGCCGCATCCGGCGCTGGCGCAGGGCAAGGTCCGCCACGTCGGCGACCAGGTTGCGGTGGTGATCGCGGAGTCCGCCCACGAAGCCCGCGCCGGCGCCGAACTGATCAGCGTCGACTACGAGGTGCTGCCCGCGGTGATGGACCTGAAGGCGGCTGCGGCCGGCGGCACGCTGCTGCACGAGGAGATCGGCACCAACGTCTGCTATGACTGGGGTCTCGGCGACGAGGCAGCGGTCGATGCCGCGCTTGCCGCCTCGGCTCACGTGACCGAGATCGACATCATCAACAACAGGCTGATCCCGAATGCGATCGAGCCCCGGGCGGCGATCGCCGAATACAATGGCGCAACCAGCGAGTACACCCTGTACACCACGACCCAGAACCCGCACGTGATCCGGCTGCTGATGGGGGCCTTCGTCCTGTCGTTGCCCGAGCACAAGCTGCGGGTGATCGCACCGGATGTCGGCGGCGGCTTCGGCTCGAAGATCTTCCTCTACGCGGAGGAAACCATCATCACCTGGGCTTCCGCGCGGATCGGCCGGCCGATCAAGTGGACGGCGGAACGCTCCGAGAGCTTCATGACCGATGCGCACGGGCGCGATCACGTCACCCATGCCAGTCTCGGCCTGGACGCGGACGGCCGGTTCACCGCCCTGAAGGTCCAGACCCACGCCAACATGGGCGCCTATCTCTCGACCTTCGCGACCAGCGTTCCGACCTACCTGTACGCAACGCTTCTGGCCGGCGTCTACACCACACCGGTCATATTCGCCAACACCAGGGCGGTGTTCACGAGCACGGTGGTGGTCGATGCCTACCGGGGTGCCGGGCGGCCGGAGGCGACGTACCTGCTGGAGCGCATCGTCAGCAAGGCGGCGCGCGAGACCGGCCGCGATCCGGTGGAACTGCGCCGGCTGAACATGATCCAGCCGGACGCCTTCCCCTACGCGACACCGGTGGCCCTGACCTATGACAGCGGCAACTACCAGGCGACGCTGGATACCGCCGAGCGGCTGGCCGATGTTGCCGGGTTCGCCGCCCGCAAGGCCGCGTCGGAGGCAGCAGGAAGGAAGCGCGGTCTCGGCTACTCGACCTACATCGAGGCGTGCGGCATTGCGCCCTCGGCGGTCGCGGGCCAGCTCGGCGCGCGGGCGGGACTGTTCGAGTCCGCCGAGGTGCGTGTGCACCCGACAGGCAGTGTCACCGTCTTCACCGGGACCCACAGCCACGGCCAGGGGCACGAGACCACCTTCGCGCAGCTGGTTTCCGACCAGCTCGGCATTCCCATCGAGAGCGTAGAGATCAGCCACGGCGATACCGGCAATGTCCAGTTCGGCATGGGGACCTACGGGTCACGTTCTCTGGCGGTCGGCGGGGAAGCGATCGTTCGCGCCACCAACAAGGTGATCGAGAAGGCCCGCAAGATCGCGGCCCATATCCTGGAGGCCTCGGCCGAGGACATCGAGTTTGCCGACGGGAGCTTCACGGTGGCCGGCACCGATCGCTCGATGGCGTTCGGAGAGGTGGCGCTGGCCGCCTACGTGCCGCACAACTTCCCGCACGACACGCTGGAGCCGGGACTGGATGAGTCGGCCTTCTTCGATCCGGCCAATTTCACCTTTCCGGGCGGGACCCACATCTGCGAGGTGGAAGTCGATCCCGAGACAGGGGTGGTCGAGGTGAAGAACTTCACCGCGGTCGACGATGTCGGCAGGGTCATCAACCCGATGATCGTTGCCGGGCAGGTCCACGGCGGGGTCGCCCAGGGTATCGGCCAGGCGCTGCTCGAGGGATGCGTGTTCGATGCCGAGGGGCAGCTGCTGACCGGGTCGTACATGGACTACACCATGCCCCGGGCCGACAACCTGCCGAGTTTCACGGTCGCAACCGAGACCACCCTGTGCGCCCACAACACGCTGGGGGTGAAGGGTGTCGGCGAGGTCGGGGCCATCGGGTCTCCGCCGGCGGTGATCAACGCGGTCGTGAACGCGCTTTCCGACCTCGGTGTGACCGACGTGAGCATGCCCGCAACACCGCAGACGGTGTGGCGGGCGATCCAGGATGCCAGAGCGTAGGAACGCTGTCAGCGCTGCATCGATCCACGGAGGACAGTGAACCATGCAAGACTTTTCCTATCGGAAGGCACAGAGCATTGCCGAAGCCGTCGACGCGATGGGCGACGCCGATGACGGTGCCTTCCTGGCCGGCGGACAGACGCTGCTGCCGACCCTGAAACAGAGGCTGGCTGCGCCGAGCGACGTGGTGGACCTCTCGGGCATCGCCGAACTCACCGGCATCTCGGTTTCGGGTGACACCGTGACCGTCGGGGCGATGACCCCGCATGCGGCGGTTGCCGCATCGGGTGCCGTCAGGGATGCCATCCCGGCGCTCTGCGACCTCGCCGACGGTATCGGCGATCCGCAGGTCCGCAACATCGGGACCATCGGCGGGTCGATCGCCAACAACGATCCGGCGGCCGACTACCCGGCGGCCTGCGTGGCGCTCGGGGCCACCATCACCACCGACCGGCGCGAAATCGCGGCCGACGACTTCTTCACCGGCCTGTTCGAGACCGCACTTGAGGATAACGAGGTCATCGTCTCGGTTTCCTTCCCGAAGCCGCAGGCGGCGGCCTACATGAAGTTCCCGAATCCGGCGTCACGCTACGCGCTGGTCGGGGTCTTCGTGGCACGGACTGGCGGCGGCGTCCGGGTGGCGGTGACAGGCGCCGGGGAGGACGGCGTATTCCGGGCCGGAGCGATGGAAGCGGCACTGACATCCGCGTTCTCGCCGGACTCGATCTCCGACGGTCAGGTCGGCGGGGACGGCCTCATGAGCGACATGCACGCCGGGGCCGACTACCGCGCGCACCTGGTGGCGGTCATGGCACGGCGTGCGGTGGCGGCAGCCGGGTAGGGTCGACACCGCCTCGGGAACGGGCCGGGTTGCCTGCGGGTGGCCCGCCTGCCCCTCCCTCTAATCGGACTCGAACCGGGCGTAGCTGGCGAGCGGCTCACGGTCGACGACGAGCGCACACTCCGGCCGACTCCAGTCGGCATGGCCTAGCGCCATGCCACAGACCACGACGTAGTCATCGCCGATATCGACATGCTGGCGGATGGTGGTGTGGAAATGCGAGAACGCCGCTTGCGGGCATGTCTCGAGTCCGTGGCTGCGGGCGAGGATCATCACGTTCTGCAGGAACATGCCATAGTCGAGCCAGCTGCCGATCCTGAGATCCCGATGGATCTTGAAGATCATCCCGACCGGTGCGTCGAAGAACACGAGGTTGCGGTCGTGCTGAACCTTGGTGCGCGCATAGTCGCCCTTCTCGATGCCGAGCAGGCCGTACAGGTCCCAGCCGACCTTGCGGCGCCGGCCCCGGTAGGGCTCGAAGAACCTCTCGGGGTAGTAGGGAAACTCCGAGGTATTGCGCTTCTCCGGGTCCGACGACGCGGCAAGCAGTGCCGAGGTCAGCCGGGCAAGTGCCGGCCCGGTCAGCACATGGCACAGCCACGGCTGCATGTTGGTGCCGCTCGGCGCGCGACCGGCGAGTTCAAGGATTCGGCGCACCAGCGTTTCAGGGACAGGCTTCGGCAGAAATCCGCGCAGGGACCGTCTCTGCGAAACCGCCTCCTCGACCGGGTTGAGACCGGAGTGTCTGACGTCGATGTTCGGAGCGTCGTTCATGGGCATGGATCCGTGATGCAGGTGCGTGTTTGCGCCGGGATCCGGGGGCAGCGCCCGTCCCGGTCCGGCGCGGCGGACTATATCAGGCAGCGCGCCGGAGAAAACCAGTCTGGCGTCCCGCGCGATCCGGGACGGTTCCGGTTCCCCGATCGTCGTGGTATGGCCCCGGTCTTCCCGTCGGTCCGGATCATGGTGGAGTGCCGATGACGCACGCCCTTCCGTCGAGTGTTACCGCGACTCTGGAGTTGCTCTCCGGGGCGGACTACGTCGCGGACCGGTCCCTGGCGACCGCCCTGTACCTGGCGCTGTCACTGCGTCGGCCGCTGTTCCTGGAGGGCGAGGCCGGGGTGGGCAAGACCGAGATCGCGAAGGTCCTGGCCGCAGGTCTCGACCGTCGGCTGATCCGCCTGCAGTGCTACGAGGGTCTCGATGCCTCGATGGCGGTATACGAGTGGAACTACCCGCGCCAGATGCTGCAGATCCGGCTCGCCGAGGCGCAGGGTGGCGCCGACAAGGCATCGCTGGAGCGCGACCTGTTCTCGGATGCCTTTCTCGTCAAGCGCCCGCTGCTGCAGGCGCTGGAACCCGACCCGGGCGGCCCGCCGGTGCTGCTGATCGATGAACTCGACCGGACGGACGAGCCGTTCGAGGCATACCTGCTGGAGATCCTCTCTGACTTCCAGGTCACGATACCCGAGACCGGAACCGTGCGCGCGGCATCGCCCCCTGTCGTCATCATTACGTCCAACCGGACCCGGGAAGTCCATGATGCCCTGAAGCGCCGGTGCTTCTATGCCTGGGTTGACTACCCGGACATCGAGCGGGAGACCCGGATTCTCGCTGTCAAGGCGCCCGGCACACCCGAGGCGCTGTCGGGCGAGGTGGTGCGGTTCGTCCAGGAGCTCCGGCGCATGGACCTGTTCAAGGCGCCGGGTGTTGCGGAGACCATCGACTGGGCCCATGCCCTTGTCCAGCTCGACCACATGTCGCTGGATGCGCGTGCGGTCGACAACACGCTTGGCGTGCTGCTCAAGTACCAGGACGATATCGCCCGTATCCAGGGCAGCGAGGCAAACCGTATCCTCACCGAGGTCCGGACCGAGGTTGCAATGGCCCGGGCGCCACGCCGCGCATGAGACCCCCCGAGCTCCCGGCGGAGGACGGCGGCCGGCTCGGGCTCAACGTGCTGCACTTCTGCCGGGCGCTGCGCGCCGCCGGCATGCCGGTCGGAACCGGCCGGGCCCTGGGCGCTGTGCGCGCGGTGCGCCGGTGCGGCATCGACGACCGGGAGACCTTCTACTGGGCCCTGCACGCGGCCCTGGTCAGCCGTCCCGACCAGCGCGAGATCTTCGGGCAGATGTTTCACGTCTTCTGGCGCAACCCGCACTTGCTGGAACGCATGATGCAACTCGTGCTGCCGCGGTTCAGGACAGGGGGAGACCGGGACGGGGACCGGACGCCGGGACGGCGCATCGTCGACGCCCTGTCTCCCGGGGAGGGCGAACCGGCGCACCAGCCGGGCGAAGAGATCGAGCTCGATGCGGCGCTCACCTGGTCTGCGAGCGAGGTCCTGCGCAGCATGGACTTCGAGACGATGAGTGCCGCCGAGATAGCGATCGCCCGTGCGGCGATCTCGCGCATGCACCTCGTGGTGGCGGAGAGACCGACCCGCCGGTTCCGGCCCGGCCCGCGCGGTTCCCGCATCGACTTCCGGGCTTCGTTCCGGGCAGCGCACCGTGCCGGCGATACCATCGTGCTTCGCAGGCGCGAGGCGCGGACGCGGCCCCCTCCCCTCGTGGTGCTGTGTGACATTTCCGGATCGATGGGCCGCTACTCGCGCATGCTGCTGCACTTCACCCATGCCCTGTCGCGCCAGCGCGACCGCACCCACACCTTCCTGTTCGGGACCCGATTGACCAATATCACCCGTCACCTTCGATACCGTGATGTCGACGAAGCCCTGGACCGGGCCGGCAAGGCGGCCGAGGACTGGTCCGGGGGCACCCGCATCGGGCTGTGCCTGCGCTCCTTCAACCAGGAATGGTCGCGCCGGGTCCTCGGCCAGGGTGCGATCGTCCTGCTGATCAGCGACGGTCTCGACCGCGATGCCGGCCAGGGGCTGTCGGAAGAGATTGCGCGGCTGCAGCGGTCCTGCCGCCGGTTGATCTGGCTCAATCCGCTGCTTCGCTACGAGCAGTTTGCTCCCCGGTCCCGGGGTATCCGCGCTATCCTGCCGCACGTCGACGAGTTCAGGCCCGTGCACTCGCTCGACAGCCTCGAGGACCTGGCCCGGGCACTGGACGCGCCGGTTGGCGTGCGCGGATCGACGATGAGTGCGTGGCGTGAGAAACTTGCGGCGCTCGCAGATCCGGGAGAAACGGAGAAACAGACATGGCCGCAATGACATACGATGCACTGGCCCGCGACGATGTGCTTGCGACAGTGGCCGGCTGGCGGGACCAGGGCCGGCGAACGGCGATCGCCACCGTGATTGGCACCTGGGGCAGTTCGCCCAGGCCGGTTGGCAGCCAGCTCGGCATCGACGATGCCGGCAATCTGGTGGGATCGGTCTCGGGCGGGTGCATCGAGGGCGCAGTCGCCAGGGAAGCGCTCGAGGTCATGGACCAGGGACAGCCCCGGGTACTGGAGTTCGGCGTGTCAAACGAGCAGGCCTGGGAAGTCGGGCTTGCATGCGGCGGAACCGTGAGGGTGTTCGTGGAACGGGTGGAGGACTGACCGGCATGCGGGCGGAACTCCTGCTCCGGATTCAGGCCGCGCGTGCGAGCCGGCAACCACTGGCGGTCATCACCCGGATCAGCGATGGCGTGCAGAGCCACTGCGACGGCGACGTGGTGACAGGCGCACTGCGGCTCGGAGACGGCGAGCTGGAAGCGGTGCGCGTGCGCATGCGCGACGACAACAGCGGCATGCTGGCCGGCGAAGAATTGTTCGTCCACGTTCACGCTCCCCCGGTCCGGCTGATCATCGTCGGTGCGGTGCACATCGCCCAGGCGCTTGCACCGATGGCCCGGATTGCCGGGTATGATGTGACCGTGGTGGATCCGCGCGGGACCTTTGCAACCACCGACCGGTTTCCCGGCATCGCCCTGTCCGACGAATGGCCTGACGATGCGCTCGAGATCCTCGAACCGGATGCGAGGGCGGCGGTGGTAACCCTGACCCACGACCCGAAGCTCGACGATCCGGCACTCACCGCGGCACTGCGCTCGCCCGCATTCTACATCGCGGCCCTCGGCGGCCGGCGGACCCATTCGCTGCGGCTCGAGCGGTTGCGGGAAGCGGGTTTCACCGAGACCGACCTTGCCCGCATCAACGGGCCGGCCGGACTGGCGATCGGTGCGACCTCGCCTGCCGAGATCGCAGCGTCTATCCTCGCCCAGATGATCGCGGTCCGCCATGGCCTGCCGGCCGTTCCGGGAGCAGCACCATGATCTTCGGCGCAGTCCCGATCCACGAGGCGGAAGGCGCGATCCTCGCGCACAGTCACCGGTTGAAAGGACGAACCCTGAAGAAGGGCCGGATTCTGACAGCCCGGGACATCGACGACCTGAGACAGGCCAGCCACGAGAGCGTGATCTGCGCCCGGATCGAGCCCGACGACATGCTCGAGGACGATGCTGCCAACCTGCTTGCAGGGGCAGTGTGCGGCGCGAACCTGGCCCGCGCCGTCGCCTTTACCGGGCGATGCAACCTGTTTGCCGAGACCGACGGTATCGTGCTCTACGACCCGAACCGGCTTGACGGGTTCAACCAGGTCGACGAAGCCGTCACCCTCGGTGTGGTGCCGCCATACCAGCACGTGTGCAAGGGACAGATGGTCGCGACGCTCAAGATCATCCCGTTTGCCCTGCCGGCGACAGTGACGCGCATTGCTGCCGCTATCGCGAAGAGCGGCGGCAGCCTAATCAGGGTTGCACCATTCGGGGCGCGGGCGGCCGGCCTGGTCCAGTCACGGCTTGCCGGCACCAAGGACTCGGTTCTGGATTCCACCCGAACGGTCACGGAGGCGCGCCTGGAGGCGATCGGGTCCAGTCTTGTCCACGAGGTGCGTTGCGAGCACGAGACCGCGAGAGTGAGTCGCGGGATCTCGCAGCTGCGCGAGCGGGGCGCCGATCTGGTCCTTGTCTCGGGCGCGTCTGCCGTGGTCGACCGCCGGGACGTGGTCCCGGCCGCGATCGAGCAGGCCGGCGGACGGATCCTTCATTTCGGCATGCCGGTCGATCCGGGCAACCTGATGCTGATTGCGGCCATCGACGACGTTCCGGTGATCGGCATGCCCGGTTGCGCCCGCTCGCCTCGGCTCAACGGGTTCGACTGGGTGCTGCAGCGCATCGCGGCCGGTCTGGATGTGCGTGCGAACGACATCATGGGAATGGGTGCGGGAGGCCTGCTCAAGGACGTGTCGGCCCGGCCCCTGCCACGGGCACGCGCACGCCGTGATGCTCCGGCGCCGGCCCGCAGGCCGAGGATCGCGGGTCTGTTACTCGCGGCCGGACAGTCACGGCGCATGGGCACCCGCAACAAGCTGCTTGCCGATGTGGACGGCGTGCCGATGATCCGTCGCACTGCGGCGAACCTGCTTTCATCGACGGCCCGTCCGGTGGTTGTGGTCACCGGTCACCAGGCGAAGGAGACCGAACAGGTACTCGACGGTCTCGATGTGACCACGGTGCACAACCCGTCCCACGCCACCGGCCTGAGCTCGTCGCTCAAGGCCGGCCTCGGAAAACTGCCGGACGACGCCGACGGCGTGGTGGTCTGTCTCGGCGACATGCCGCTGGTCACCGACGCCACGATCAACAGGCTGATCGCTGCCTACGATCCGGTTGAAGGACGGGCGATCTGTGTTCCGACGTGGAAGGGCAAGCGCGGCAATCCGGTGCTGTGGGACCGGCAGTTCTTCGAAGACATGGCGGAACTCGCGGGCGACGTGGGAGCCCGTCACCTGATCGGGACCCACGGGGAACTTGTGGTCGAGGTCGAGATGAAGGACGAGGGTGTCATGGTGGACATCGACACGCCCGAAGCGCTGGCCCGGGTCAACGGCACATGAGTGACACGTCGTTCCTCGACGGGCTCTACCACCGTGACATCATCACGCTGGCCAGGCGCGGACGCGACCGTGGCCGTCTTGATGCCCCGAACCGGAGTGCGCGCGCCGACAACCCGCTGTGCGGTGATCGCGTCACCATGGATCTCGATCTCGAGAACGACCGCATCGCGCGCATCGGTCACAGGGTGCGCGGCTGCGCGCTGTGCGAGGCGGCAGCCGAGATCATTGCCGAGGAGGCGGTGGGAATCACGCAGAGCGACGTTGCGGCCGTTCGCGGCACCCTGCAGGATTACCTTGGCGGCGAAAGCGGGGACCTGCCCTGGGAGCGGCTGAAGATCTTCGCCCCGGTGTCCCGGGTCCCCTCCAGGCACGAGTGCGTTCTGCTGCCGTTTGACGCCGTACTCCGTGCGCTCAAGTCCTGAGCGGGCCCTGCCAGGGACAAACAACCGCGACTCTGATCACCGTGCGCCGTATTCCTGATCTCGCACTGTACTGCCGGTACGTGACACTCCCTTCGGCAAATACGTGGTCTCGGTTGCGAATGAAGGTGGCCGAACCAGGCAGCGCAGCACTGGAAACCGTCACGTGACCGGCTGAACCAATAGGCTGCACCATGTTGATCAGGGCGGAGCCAGGTGCAAAAGCGGTTTGCCCGAATACGCGCGCCGGCACCTTTCCGGCGATCCCACTTCCCGGAAGTGTTGCCATCCTTTCCTGTCGTGACGACCGTGCTCCACTGCCGGTCGCCGTTCACCATAAACACGAACGACTGCCGGTCGCTCTTGCTCAGCGCCGGCGGTATGACGGAGTGGATCATGCTCGTACCCAGTGTAAGCATGACACCGCGCATGTTGAGCGGCTGACCGACCGTACCCGGTGGAACAGAACAGAGTTCGCCGCGCTGGCCGAGGGCATGGGCGCCGTTCCCATCACTTCCGCCGCGGGCGGGATATCCGCGGTGCGCAAGAGGTCGCCACACCCGGCTCGCTTCACGGTGCCGTGGTCTGCGGCGTCGCCGAACCCCGGCCTGGCCTGCATGATCCCGATGATCGGCGCGGCGGGAACGCGAACGGGCCGACTGGCGGCGAGGGTCGGCTTCACCCCGGTTCGCGCCGCCGCCCTGAACAGGATCTCGCGAATCGCCACCGGGTGCGCATCGGCGTCCAACCGGGTGCTCATGTCTCCATGTCCCGGTCAGACCACCTGCGTCGGGAGGAAGGGGTTCCTCGCACATGCAGCCCGGTTCGCCGGTACGTGCGCGGTCGTGTCCGCTCGGCTGGCGGTAGACAGACCTGGCCACCGCGGCAGCATCCCGGCCTGTCGAACCACATCCATCAGACGTGTTCCGGGTTTCGGACCGTTCGCTCGTTCTCGATATTACCCGTGTTGAGCGTCGTGCCGGGTTCCAGGAGCACGACCTCGCAGGGTGTTTCGGCGACGGGCCGGTGCTCGACACCGTGCAGCACGATGATGAACTCTCCCGGCTCGACGATCTGTGGCGGCTGATCGCGAAACTCCATCCGCAGGCGGCCCGAGATCACGAGGAAGAGCTCGTCTTCCTCGTCATGGCGGTGCCAGATGAACTCTCCTTCGAGCTTGACCAGCTTGATCTGCATCTCGTTGATATCGCCCGCGACACGCGGCGACCAGGGCTCGTCGATCTCGGCAAACCCCTCCGCGAGACTCTTCTTGGCAATCACTTGTACCTCCCGATCCCGGACACCGTTCGTGGCTCAAGCATCGCCGGATTCTTGCCTCAACTCCGGAGTTCCCCCGGACGGATGCCCCCGGTTCAGCCAAGTCGGGCTTCGGCGAGCTCCGTCCCTTCGACCCGGGCCCGGATCTTGGCGAAGGCAGTCTCGCGCGCGGTGGAGATATCATCGCCGAACGGCGAGAAGCCGCAGTCATCGGTACTGCCGAGCCCCTCCGTTCCGAGGTGCTCCGCCGCTTCCAGAATGCGCGCACACACCTCTTCCGCGCTCTCGATGCGCGGGTCGATGGGATCGGTTACGCCGACATAGACGACCTGGTCGGGCCGCCGTTCGCGCGCGATGATGTCGAGCGCACGGCCGCGATCGGCCTCGCTCGCCATCTGCACGAAAAACCGCCCGGCGTTGATCCCGAACAGATCGGGCAAAAGTTCGGCATAGTCGACATCGGCAGAATGGGTCGAATCCTGGTCTCCGCCGGGGCAGGTATGTACCCCGATGCGGGCGCGCTCGGCGTCGGAGAAACGCGCGAGCACCTGGTTGTTCAGTGCCACGAACTGGCGCAGCAGCCCGCGTGACGGATCGAGCTTGCAGCACAGCCGACCCTCGGTGAAGTCGATCTGCACGCTGTCGGCGCCGGCGTCAAACGCCGAACGGATATCCTTCTCGCACTCGTCCACGAGGTCGGCGAGAAAGGCGTCCTGCGGATAGCCGTCGATTCCGTCCTGGGGATAGATCAGGGAGATCGCCGAGGGCGCGATCACCGCCTGCTTGACCGGCAGGCTGGTAAGGGCTCTGGCCGCCCTCACATAGTTCCCAGAGTAGGTCGTGTAGCGGAACGGTCCGGCGGTCAGCACCGGCAGCTGCCGGGTGTGCCCGTCCTCGAACGGGATCACCACTCCGTCGGGCGCAAGTGTCGTCAGCCCGGCGAGAGGGTAGGTGGCGAAGCTCGGTTTCGACTGCTCGCCGTCGGTAATGACGGGAGAGCCAGTCGCTTCCATTTCGGCGATCGTCTCGGCTATCGCGCGTTCTGTCGCGCCGGCCAGGCCCGCATGGTCGAGCGTTCCGCCCGCATGGGCCGTCATGGCCTCGATCAGGTAGCCCGGACGGGGCACGCTGCCGATCGGCTCGGTGGGAATGGACATCGCCATCGTTCGTCTCCTCAACGCGCCCGGGTTCGGTTTTCCCGAGTATAGGCTCCCATGGCGTTCCCAGCCACGTGACAGCGACTTCCGGTGAGGACGTGAACCGGGTACTCCACCACGGTTCGAGATCCGGCAGGTGATTCAGCGGGCGGCGGCGGTTCGATCGATCGACGGTCCTCCGGCACGGGATCCGTTCCCGTTGTCGCCATCGGATGCGCCGGTGCGATCCCGGCGGCTCCTTTCACGACGGACCGGCATTCGGGCACCGACAGCCTGTTCGGCCACTACGTCCCTTCCGGCGGGACCAGTTGTTCAAGTTGCGAAATGAGACGAGGGATGTCTCGCTGCACCGTGCCCCACACGCGCACCCGATTGATGTCGAACTATCCATGAACAAGCCCATGCCGCATCCCGATGATGCTGGGCCACGGGATTTCGGTATGCGCAGCCCAGGTATCGGCGTCGACACACGATGCTGCTTCCCCGATGATTTCCACGGTCTTGAGAATTGCGAGCTGCGCCATCCGGTTCTTCCCGAACGCCGGGAAGGTCCGCCCGCCCACCAGTTGCGCCGCTCGCGAGCCGCCAGCAACATGTCCGGAATGTACGAAGCATCCTCACGCCGCATAAATCGACTCGACTGCCCCAAGGATCGCGCTTCGTCGAATGTGGTTCCTGCCTTGCACGATGTTCGCCCGTTCGACAAGATCTATATCGAGGCCAAGGATCGCCTGCAGTTCCTCCCCTATTCGAGCCAAATCCAACAGGGTGTGGCGCATTTCCTGTTTGAACTTGACCAGAACATCAATGTCACTGTCAGGCTTGAAGTGATCTCGAAGAACCGAGCCAAATAAAGCAAGTGTCAGGACGCCCCAGCGTTCACAGAATATGGCGATCTCATCGGACGGCATAATGTCGCTTGCCGTCATGTATTCACGACCTGAATGGTGTCGATGCTGAAAACGATGATCTCCAACTTTCGAACGGTTTCCATGGCTCTTTTACCATTTTCGCGAACCATGATGTACACCATGCCAAATTTTTCATAACAATTTCGCTTCGACCGCGTCAATTCCTCCAGAACGCTTCCACCTGTTCTGTATGGCAAGCCACTTCATCCCAGCCCCTGCGATCCCAACTGACGGTTCTCGCAAGAGTGGAAGGCACGATCATCATGCCGGTAAGGCTCCGGGTGGTAGCCGGCTCTTGGCGATACCCCGGAAATCAATGGCCGTGCGCTGGCTTGCTCGTGCCCGTCTGGAGGACAGCGTAAAGGCCGTGGCCGCCCTTGCGACAAGGCTCGCGCAGGGTCTGTCCGGTGGCTGGACGTCGCGATACCTGTTGCAGAAGCTGATAACCTCGGCCTTCTGATTGGTCCATAAGTCGACTGGTACCGTGCATGGCTCCGGTGTTCGGCGTTCCGGGCAAACGACCTGTGACCAGCGACAAGGGTGATGCCTGGTTACGCGGGCGGTGGCGCAGGAAACCGTCGCCACCCGGAACCTCCATCCTGAACTTTCCGCCAGTTATCGCTTCGGCACGGTGAAGGATTCCGTTCATGTCATCGATCTGCAGGAAGGGCTGCCGAAATCGTGCAAGAGTTCCCATACCGGAAGTACGGGTCCCTCGCACAGATGAGGCAGGGTCGATTGTCCAGTCCCGGGTGTTCCGGAAACATGGGGCCTGACCTCGCTTCTCGGCGGAGACTCGATGCTGGTACCCGGATGGGACCGTGTCCGCAAACACGTCGAGGCAGTCGGTATCCCGAACGACCGGTGTTTTGCAATACCACCTACGAGAAGTTTGGATAATGATGTGGCAAATGGACGTAAATTCGTCGTCCGGCACCCTGGTCTGTTTTTGCCGTGATCGATCCGACCACCGGGTTGATCACACCATTCTTGTTGGCGTGGGTACGGGCTGCAGCTTCCCGCCTGATCTGCTTGTCGCATCGCACCTGCGTCCAGTCTTCAGACGACCTGGGTTTGCGGCCTTGATGGGCGGAAATCGGCCCAGGGCGAATGGACTACCGGCCGCATCCCGGCGGATCGAGTGGAAACAAACATCAGTTCCGGCCTCGACGGTCGGCACGGCGGACATCTCCATGTTTGGCGAGCAGGCAGGTATGGTTTCGCATCCTCACCAGCCGCAGTCCGGTCCAGCAACTGTCGCAGCGAGCCGCGGACAGGGCAGTCTGCCAAATTAGGGACTGTCGCCGCGCACGGGAAACAGCACCGTCGGTCCACACTCTCTGTTCCGGAGGTCAGGCGGGGATCACGGACATCCGCCCGCTACAGCGGCGGGTCGCGTTCGAGGGCGTCGCGGATGCGGTCAGGATCGACTGCCACGTCGATGCCGGAGCGTTCCAGCTGCAGTTTCATCGATACCCGCGAGTCCATGTCGCCCCAGCCACGGTTCATCGCTTCGGTCATTTCCTCGAGCGTGAGGTTGGAGATCCGCATCGGAACCGCGAATTCCCGTCCGAGCGCGGTCGCCAGAGAAACATCCTTGTGGGCCAGGCGCAGGGCGAAGGCCGCAGGCTCGTAGCTGCCGGGAAGGAACTGGTTGATCAGTCCGTCAAAGGTCCGGCGCCGGCCGAGCACACCCTGGCGAACCGCTTCCCACAGCGCCAGCGGTTCCAGCCCGGCCTTCACTCCGAGCGCAAACACCTCCGCGAGCGCGGCCTGCACCGTGTAGCCGGCACAGTTGTGAACGAGCTTGGCGATCGAACCGGCCCCGATGGGCCCGATGTAAGCGGCCTGGTCCCCCATGGCGTCGAGCAGCGGACGGTACCGATCGAACCGGTCCCTGTCGCCGCCGACCCAGATCGCGAGTTTTCCGGACCGGGCTCCGGCCGGCCCGCCGCTGACCGGCGCATCAAGCAGACAGATATCGCGTTCGGCCAGGCTGGCGTGCAGGGTCCGCACGACGGTCGGCGAGTTGGTCGACAGGTCGAACACGGTGCTGCCGGGCGCGAGATGTTCGAGCAGCCCCCCGGAACCGGTCGTCACGGCCGTGACCTCCGGCGGACCCGGCAGTGAAAGGAACACGACATCAACGGCCCCGGCCAGCTCGCCCGTCGACGTGGCCCATGTCGCGCCCGCGGCGCGGTGGGGTTCGGCCACTGCGGGCCGGGCGTCGTGGACCACCAGTTCATGCCCCGCCCGGGCGAGATTGAGTGCCATGGAACCGCCCATGGTTCCGAGCCCGATGAAGCCTGCGCGCATGGTTTCCTCCCGTGGACCGGCAGTCCTCCCGTGAACCCGGAGTGCTCCCGGGGTCAGTCTCCGCGCTCGACCTGGGGAGGCTGTTGCGGAGAATCGTCGGAGGCTTCCGGCCGTTCCCCGACCGTACCCGAGATCCGCCTGAGCAGCGGCAGCATTTCGTCCCGGGGAGCGACCTTCTCGACCGTGCCCTGGTTCAGCACCAGAATATGGTCGACATGATGCAGGATACTGGGTCTGTGCAGGATCACAACGACGGTGGTTCCCTGCGCCTTCAGGGCCTTGAGCGAACTCCCAAGCGCCGCCTCACCCTCCATGTCCAGGCTGGAGTTGGGTTCGTCGAGGATCAGCAGCTTCACATTGCCGTAGACCGCGCGGGCCAGGCCGAGTCCCTGGCGCTGGCCGCCGGAAAGAAACCCGCCGCCCTCCCCCACCTCGGTCTCGAGACCGTGTGACAGTCCTTCGACCATGGTGCGAACACCGGCGATATCGATCGCCTTCCAGGCCGCATCCTCCGTCGCGTCGGTCTCGAACCGGGTGACGTTCTCGAACACCGTTCCGGCCATCAGTTCGACCCGCTGCGGCAGGTAACCGACCACGCGGCCCCGCTCCTGGGCCGGCCATGCGTTCAGCATGGTGCCGTCAAGCCTGATGTCGCCTGCCGAAGGTGCCTCGATTCCGGTCAGCAGCCGTGCCAGCGTCGATTTTCCGGCAGCGGTGTGTCCGATGATGCCAAGGGACTCGCCCGGCTGCAGCGTGAAGGTGACGCGGTTCAGGATCAGCCGTGACGCGTTGGGCGGCCGATAGGCCGCGTGCAGCACGTCGAGCCGGCCGCGTGTCTCCGACGGGGTGATCGACTCGATCCATCGGCCCGACCTCGACTTCAGGACCTCGCGGAGCCCCTTCAGGCACAGTCCGGCCCGGGCGATATTGTCCCACGAGTTGATCAGCATCTCGAGCGGCATGATGCACCGGCCGACCAGCAGCAGGGCCGCCATCATCACCCCGGGCTCCATGTCCGAGTCGGGCGAGAGCATCTGCACCGCGGCCACCGTCATGACGGCGGCCAGCGAGCCCATGCGGCTCATCTTGATGAAGGCGAAGTAGGTGCCCGCCTTCCGGCTCACGATGCCCTGCATGTCGATGACACGGTCGTTCTGCTGACGCCATCGACGGATGACGCGCCGCGTCATCCCGAGGGCCTCGATAGTGTCGGCGTCCCGGATGGCCATGTCGGCGAACGCCGTTGCCTGCCGGTCGATCTGTCCGGCCTCGCGCCGCATGCCGATGGTACTGAACCGCGAGGCCAGGGCCAGCCCGAGGGCGATCAGGGTGACGACCAGTGCCGCGAGCCCGATATAGAAGTTCATCAGGAACAGCACGAGGATGAAGATCGGTACCCACGGCGCGTCCATCACAGCGAACACCTGCGGACCCGAAAGGAAGGTGCGCAGCTCCTGCAGGTTGCGCAGCAACGAGACGTCCGCGACCGAATCGCGCCGGAGCGAGCGTTCGATGGAGATGGTAAACAGCCTGTTGCCAACCTGACCGTCGATCCACCGCGCCACGTGGGCGAGCATCCGCGATCTCGCGATGTCGATCGCCATCTGCACCAGCAGGACCACCACCACCATCAGGGCGAGCCAGCCGAGCGTGCTCAGGCTCTCGCTCGGAAGGACCTGGAAGAAGACGCTGAACATGTAGAACGGCATCACCAGGATGGCGAGGTTCACCGCCAGGCTGAACAGGCCAACCGTGAGCAGGGCGCTCCGAGCCGCCTTGAGCATGTCTCCTACGGGATCGGGACTCTCCTGATCGACCGCGTCAGACAGCTGCCCGATTGCCGCCATGCCTTCACATCTCCCTCAGACACGCACGCCGCCGGCGGGGCCGGCCGGAGCCGGAAACCGGAGGCAACGCGGTTCATTAGCGGCGGGGGGCGTCCCTGACAAGTTCTGGGCTCAGGATGCGGCGCGCCTGCGCACGAGATAGGACTGGATTCCTTCCAGGACGCGTTCCCGGCGCTGGTTGTGAACCGTCGAACGGACCGTAACCACTCCGGTCGTGCGCTGGGGCCTGAGCTCGATGATCTCGAGCTCGGGGTAGACGGTATCACCGGCATAGACCGGCGCCAGGAACTTCGATGACTGCTCGAGAAACGCGACCAGCGAGTCGCTCATGACATGCGCCAGTGCCCCCGCTCCGGCCGCGGTCTGGATCAGGACCTGAAACCCGTGGGCCAGCAGGTTGGGGTATCCCCGGGCGCGGCAGTACTCGATGTCGTAGTGGATCGGATGGTTGTCCGCCGATGCCATCTGGAACGCGGCAAAGTTGGCCTCGCCCAGGGTCCGTGACGGAATGTAGTAGCGCGTACCGACTTCAAGGTCCTCGAAATAGAGTGAAACCGGGTAGCGATGGTTCGCGGGGTCGAACTGCTCGGTCATGCGGCCGCTCCTGCCTGGGTGATCACGCCGCCGGCGAACAGCGCGTCCTGTTCGACCCCCGTATAGGCCAGTTCGGTCAGGATTTCGCGGCTGTGCGTCCCCATCGCGGGCGCCGTCCCGTGCATGGCCCTGCCAGCCGGCAGTCTCGGAACCCGGACCTCGCCGGTCTCGGGTTGGTTGACCGGGGCATGACCGCCGGCGGCGCAGACCTGAGGGTCCTCGATCCAGTCCCCGAAGTGATTGACCGGGCTGACCAGGACACCGGCCGCGCTGCAGGTCTCGACCCAGTGCCCGGTCGCATGGAGGATGAACCGCTCCGACAGGGCGGTGGTGATGGCATCAAGATTGCGCGAGCGCAGTGCGAAATCGGCGAACCTGGGGTCTTCGACCAGTTCCGGGCAGCCAAGCGCACCGCACAGCCTGACGAAGTCGGCCTCGCGAACCAGCGAAACGGCAACCCAGCCGTCAGCGGTCCGGTAGGTTCCCGCCGGCGCGTTCAGCACGGGTCCGGGTCCTCCGCGCAGGTAGTGGTCAACGATATTCGGAGCCAGCAGGTTGGCCGCCGCCTGCAGCAGGCTGACATCGAGCAGCTTCGCGCTGCGCACGCCCGCGAACAGTTCCATCGATACCGCCTGGAAGGCGTTCATGCCGGTGAGCGCGTCAATCATCGTGGTGCCGACCCGGTGTGGCCGTCCCTCGATATCCCGGTTGATCGAGATCAGGCCGGAAAACGCCTGCAGAACGGTATCCGATCCCGGGCGTGTCACGTAGGGTCCGACCTGGCCGAAGCCGCTGATCGAGCAGTAGAGGATCTTCGGATTGAGGGCCCTGACGGTGTCGAAACCGATACCGAGACGGTTGACCACGCCGGGACGGAAGTTCTCCAGCAGGACGTCGCTGCGTGCCGCGATCCTGCGAACCACCTCCAGGCCTCGGGGATCCTTGAGATCGACGACGATCCCCCTCTTGCCGAGGTTGTAGGTGATCGAATACGCGGTCTGGTCGCCGTAGCGCTGGCCCAGCCCCCGCATCCAGTCCCCGCCGGGCGGTTCCACCTTGATGACATCGGCCCCGTACTGGGCCAGCAGCAGGCCGCAGTAGGGCGCGGCAACTCCCTGGCCCAGATCCAGGACCCTGATGCCATGAAGCGGCGGCGTGCTCGTCTCTTCGGACATGGAGGCGACCCTTCGCGCTGGTGCGGCCGGACACTATCAGGTCCGGTTGCGCCTGTGCCAGTCCGCTGCCGGGCGGGACAGCTGTCCGCTGCACCCGGCGATGCCCGCGACCCGCACCCGCTTGCAGCCCCCTGCCGGTGCGCCCGTCCGGCGTTGTCGCCAACGCTGACCATGGATGTGACGATCGACGGCAACGCCCGCGCCACCTGCCGGCCTGCTCCGTCAAGCGGAGAAGTCCCGGCGGCTCGGCGGGGCATTGCGTCCGCTCACGCATGGTACCAGGGGTTTGCGAGCCTGGTATCCTGCCTCGGCAAACGGCACGGATGCTCATGGGTAGCCCGGAAACTGCCCGGCGGCCGTGACTCCGTGCTGGAGTGGCCGGCCCGGGGTTTGTAGGCTCCTGCCTGAGAGCAGTTCCATTCCAGCGCCGGGATGCACGCCATGGACATTCGAGACGGCTTCGTCGGCAGTATCGGCAATACCCCGCTCATCAGGCTTGCCCGCGCATCCGAGCGCACCGGGTGCACCATCCTGGGCAAGGCTGAGTTCCTCAATCCCGGCGGCTCGGTCAAGGACCGCGCGGCGCTGGCGATCATACGCGATGCGGAGGAGCGGAACCTGTTGCGTCCTGGCGGCGTGATCGTCGAGGGCACCGCGGGCAACACCGGGATCGGCATCGCGCTTGTCGGCAAGGCGCTCGGCTATCGGGCGGTCATCATCATGCCGGAGACCCAGAGCCAGGAAAAGATCGACATGTTGCGCCTGTGCGGCGCCGATCTGCGCCTGGTTCCGGCGGTGCCCTACAGGGATCCCGGCAACTACGTCCGCCAGTCCGGTCGCGTTGCCGAGGAACTGGCGGCAACCGAGCCCCGGGGGGCGATCTGGGCCAACCAGTTCGACAACGTGGCCAACCGGCGTGGTCACTACGAGACCACTGGCCCGGAAATCTGGGAGCAGACCGACGGGACGGTTGATGGGTTCGTCTGTTCCGTCGGATCGGGCGGCACCCTCGGCGGCGTCTCCATGGCACTGAAGGAACGCAATCCGGACATCCGCATCGGCGTCGCCGATCCCCCGGGATCGGCCATCTTCGACTGGTACGACCGGGGCGAACTCAAGTCGGAAGGCTCGTCGATTACCGAGGGGATCGGACAGGGCCGCGTAACCGCCAACCTGGAGGGTGCCCGGGTTGACGACTGGTTCCGGGTCAGCGACGAGGAGACCCTCGGGGTCGTCTTCGAGCTGTTCGAGACCGAGGGCCTGTGCATGGGGGGATCGACCGGGGTGAACGTGGCCGGCGCGATCCGGCTTGCCGAGAGACTGGGGCCGGGCCATACCATCGTCACCGTGCTGTGCGACTGGGGCCATCGCTACCAGAGCAAGATCTTCAATCCCGAGTTCCTGCGCGAGCGCGACCTGCCGCTGCCGCAGTGGCTGCTGTGACGAGTGCCGAGCAAGGAGATGCCCTGATGAATGACACCGCGACCCGCCCCCTTGTTTCCACCGAAGAACTGGCGCGGCGGTGCGCCGATCCCGACATCGCGATCGTCGACGGCACCTACCACCTGCCTACCGCGAACCGGGATGCCGCGGCCGAGTTCGCCCGCGAGCACCTGCCCGGCGCCATCCGGTTCGACATCGACGATGTCTGCGACCCGGACAGTGATCTCCCGCACATGCTGCCGACACCCCGGCTGTTCGGCGAAAAGGTATCGGCACTGGGCATCTCCAACCGGCATCACGTCGTGGTCTACGACGTCTACGGCATGCAAAGCGCTGCCAGGGTATGGTGGATGTTCCGGGTGTTCGGCCACGAGCGGGTATCGGTTCTTGACGGCGGACTTCCGAAGTGGCGGGCCGAGGGCAGACCGCTCACCGATGCGGAACATTCTCCCGTTGCGGCGTCGTTCGAGGCCGGGTTCGTGCCGGACCTGGTGCGCGACATCGATGCCGTGCGCCATACGCTTGAGAGCGGCGGGGCGCAGGTCGTGGACGTTCGCAGCGCCGGTCGGTTCACCGCCGAGGAACCCGAGCCGCGTCCGGGGATGCGGTCGGGACACATGCCGGGCGCCCTCAGCCTGCCCTTTACCGACCTGCTCGAAGGTCCGCACCGGACCTACCGGTCAGCGGACGACATCCGCGCCCGTGTCATCGCCGCCGGTATCGATCCCGACCGCCGCGTGGTGACCAGTTGCGGGTCCGGCGTGACCGCCTGCGCCGCTGCCCTCGGCCTGTACCTGATCGGCAGGGAGGACGTTGCCGTCTACGACGGGTCCTGGAGTGAATGGGGTGGGCGCGACGACACGCCGGTCGTAACGGGACCGTGAACGGGTTCGGGATCCGGACTGCCGACCGGTCGGATCCCGCGACGGCAACCTGCCCGCTCCTGGGCGAGTTCATTGACGCGGCGGAGCGCCACGGCGGTAACGCCGCGGTTCTGGTCGGTTCGGTGGGCGCAGGGCTGTCGGGAGCTCTGCTCGTGCGGCACGACGGGGAGACCGGCTATCTCGACCGCGTGAAGTCGTGGCATCCGGGCCTGGCCCACGGCCGGGCGTTGCTGGCCGCAGCCGAGGCCTGGCTGGCCGAACGCGGCGTTCGGGCCGTGATCTGCGAACAGGCGCCGGACCGCGAACTGTTCATCTCCGCGGGATACATGGCGGGCGACGGTTCCATGAGCAGGGTGGTGGCCGGTACCGAAGGGGTGCGGGTCCCGATCACGATTACCGACCTCGAGATGCGGCAACGGCCTTCCGAGCCGGTCGGGCCGGCACCGCATGGCCATAAGGTGTCGATACACCGTGCCGAACGGCCCGGCGTCGACTTCTACCGGTTCCTCTACAACACGGTGGGCGCCTCCTGGTACTGGGTCGACCGCCGGCTGATGAGCGACGAGGATCTGGCCGCCGCCGTCACCGGCGCGGGGGTCGAGCTCTACGTGCTGCAGGTCGCCGGCGTGCCGGCGGGATACGGTGAACTTGCCCGGACCGGGGAGGATGTCGACCTCGCGTATTTCGGTCTGATGCCCGGGTACATCGGACGCGGCATCGGCTGGTATTTCATCCGCGCAATCGTCGATATCGCCTGGTCCGCGGATCCGGAGCGGCTGACGGTGAATACCTGCGACCTTGACCACCCGCGCGCGCTGAGAACCTATCAGCGAGCCGGGTTCTCGGTTGTCGGACGACGCGGTTCCTCGATTGCGGACCCGCGCACCGTCGGACTTCCATGGCCCCGTTCCCGTCGGGCATGACGACGACGTCCGGGGCCGAGCCAGTGCCCGGAAGTGAAGTACTGCCGTGCCGCCTCCCGGAAGTGCCCGCTCACCGAGCCCGGTTCACACCGGATCGCTCGCCGACGCGAATCGCACCACCGCCTCCACCAAACGGACACGCAGGTCATTCGACAACGGTCCTGGCATGGCTTGTCTCCGGCAGCACGCCTTCTTTCCTGCCTTCTGCCACACGCCCCTGCATCCGGTAGCCTGGCGAACCCACCTCACCCTCGATTTCATACGCCCGAAACCTGCCCTGACTTCGTACTCGTGCCACCTATGCCAGGATAGCGGCGAGACGGGCGAGGACTTCGCCCGTAATTCGGTCCGGGACTGTTTCGAAGCGTCTTCCGTTCCAGGCAGCAAGGTCGAGGGCACGAGGCTGGTCACAGCGGATCACCCCGGTAGTCCGGGTTCCCGCGTCGTGGAGCGAAACGGCGAACCCACGCCGACGGGCGAAGCTCTCGCCGGTCGTGATTGGCAGGACCACGGGTGTTCCAGTCAGCTCATTGAAGGGTGCGGGGGAGACAATCACCACGGGCCGGGTCACTCGTTGTTCGTGGCCGCTCGTGGGGTCGAGGCTGACGAGCCAGATCTCGCCTCGCTCCATTACAGCAGTTCATTGCCGATCGGCCTGGTGTCAAGCCAGGCGCAGTCCCTGTCGTCGGTCGTGGCGTTCTCGTCGCATTGCGAGAGAAGCTCGTCGAGGGTGTAGGTCGGGCGCGTCCTGGGCGCGACGATCAACCGGCCTTCCTCAATACCGATGTCCACCCTGGCGCCGGCCTGGAGCATCAGAAGATCGAGAAGCGTCGGGGGAACCGCAAGCATGACCGAGCCGCCGACCTTGCGCAGATAGGTGGTGTGCATGCGCGCTTCCAAGATTATATTAAACCGCTTATGCACTTGGCTCCGGTTTGATCAACATGTTGTAGGTCAGAGGTTCAGCGTTGATTGCGAGGGTGAACAGTGAACGCAAGGCGGCGTGTCTGGTTCTCCTCCGGTTGAATCGGAAGACGAATTCGTCGAGGTAGGCCTGCAGGTGCTTACGCCTCAACCCGTGGTAGACGCCTCGCGCCCAACCCTTGAGGTTGGAGTAGAACTGGTGGATCCAGGGGAAAATGAGATGAGCGGGGGTGTTCCCGACGACATGCACCTCGTGTTGGTCGGAGGGAACGCTGGCGTAGCCAGGCCAGCCGTCGGTCTTGATGGTGGCGTCGGAACCGGCGGCGGTTTCGAGGAACTGCCCGATGTCGGCGGCGCCGTACGAGGAGAGTTCGGCCAATCGAAGACGGCCGGGCGTATTCCCGTCCCCGAGTTCGAGCGCGCCGATAATCAACATCTTGCCGTCGTGGCTGCGGCCCCGCTTGCCCGCGGGTGGATCGTTCCTGGTGCGGAAGGGAAGGCTGGCTTCGTCAACTTCCACCAAGCCTGCCAACGGGTTGCGCTCGGGGTCAACCATCGCAGAGCGCAGTTTGTGGGCGAGCAGCCAGACGCTCCGGTACGATCCAATCCCAAGCTGTTTCTGCAGCTGCAGCGCAGAGATCCCGTTGGAATGGGTCGCCATCAGATAGGCGGCCCAGAACCAGTTGGTCAGTGGCAGCTTGCTGGCGTGCAGCAACGTTCCGGCCGTCACCGAGGTCTGCCGGCCACAGCCCGCGCACTCGAAAGTGTGGGACTTGCCGCGTAGTGCCCATCCCCGGTCATGACCGCATTCGGGACAGACGAAACCGTTCGGCCAGCGCATCTCGATCAACCAGGCGGCGCAGGCATCATCGTCCGGGAACAAGCGTTGGAAAGCGAGAAGGTTGTCTGGATACGTCGGCATTGGAAGCTCCACGGGTCATGAAC
>JAJEAR010000085.1 GCA_022822665.1 Alphaproteobacteria bacterium
GAATGAGCTGTTGTCCCCATTCCTCGCCGATCACGTGCCGGGCGCGTTCGACGGCGCCCCTGGGCAGCGGTCCGAGCGAATTGCCGTCGAGATAGACCACCCCGTCGGGGAGGTCGAACAACTCTTTCCGGGGAAGCGTTATGTCCATGGCTCAGGGTTCTCCGCGCCGCAGACACCATGGTTCCGGGAAGCGCTCGACGCCGGGCATCCGGCGCAGACACTCCACGCCCGAGGTGCCGCCGGCGATGCACCCGAAGCCGGTCACCCTCTCTATCGTGATGACATGGTCGAACCGCCGGCGGCGGCAACAATCTGCAAGGCCGGCCAGCTTTTCTCCGAATGCGCGAAGCCTCGTGTATTCGTCGGGCGTGAGGTTGGTCTGGTTGAGGAAACCGCAGCCCGGGATGACCGCGAGAGAGCCGCCGACGCTGGTGATCTTGAGGCTTGCGGCTCTTGGCATGGCGAATGGCTCCGACAGAGAGTTTTGCAAGTACCTCGAAATACATCAGATCACATGGAATCCGCCATAAGGGGAGCATCGGCTACCCCGCCGCCAGAGGGGGTCGGGGTTTCCCCGGGGGAACAGTGATCTCCGATCGGAGGAGTAGCGCAAGCCGTTTGTGACTTGTATCCGCGGTTCCGCCGGTCCTGTCGAAGGGCGCGGGCTCGCACGGCTGTCTGTCATCGTCCTTCCGCTCTTCCGTCTCCGCGGATGGTTTCGTTGCGCTATCACGTTCGCATATCAGGGACTCGACTGTCCGCCGCAATACCGGAAGGTCTTGGACCAGCGTGTCCCAGACTGTCGTCGGGTCGATGTCGTCATACTGGTGAGCCAGATAGTTGCGGAGCCCGATGGCTTGGGGCAGGTCGGGAATCCGATCCGCCACTTCAGGTAAATCCCGGCTCAAACGTGTGGGAGCCTCGCCGATAATCATGAGAGCCGGTGGGCGACCGCACCCTGTGTCCTGCGGTCGGCCGGGAACGTATCCCTGTCCTTGTTTTCGGTGTACTCCGCGACCGTTGCTGCGGATTCCGCGATGTGCTGCAGCGAGACCGTAGCCTCACGCGTCATAAACGGACCCGCGCTCGGGCTCGATGGACGCGCGGAGGTAAGGATTGCGGATCGTACCTGCCCGCATCAGGTCGACCTTGCGCCCCAGGGTTTCGGCAAGGTCGGTCTGCAGTCCGACAACGCGCCGCGCGATGCCTGGCAGGAGCGGCGGCTCGAACTCAACCAGGAAGTCGGCGTCGCTGGTCTCCGGGCCGAAATCCGTTCCCCTGGCGGCGGAGCCGAACAGGTCGAGCCGCCGTACCCGGTGGCGGCGGCAGATGCGAGCGATCTCGTCCAGGCAGTCGGCAATCTCGGCGTGCATGGACCTCGCCCTCCGCTCCGCGCCCGGTCCTCACACCGGCAGGGGAGGACGACAGCGTGCACCCAAGAGCATCAATCACTATGGCACATCTTCAGATTTCCTCTCCGCCGCGGAATCCGGCGGTCCTGCCCCGCCCCCTGTCCGAGTATGCGCAGCATGGGTCTGGTCCGCACTGTGACGCCGGCCGTGAATGAACACGACCGGTGAATCATCGAGCGCCTCGATCGGTCGGCGTTCAACGGCGCAGCGCCACCACCTCTCCGAACAGGTGCTGGCGCGGACAGATCGAGGACAGCGAGAGCAGGACCTTGCGAACACTGAGCCTGACCTGCCAGGTGACCGTCAACAGCGTCACTCGGATCGCCCCGTATTGGCCTGACCCCGGTCTTTCTGCGCCGGTACGAATGTGGCCTCGCCCGCCCGCCGGAAGATCAGCCCGGTATTTGGTTAAACCAGCGGCGGCGTCCTGCTCACTGCCACATTTGTGACCGGAGCGTGGGCGGACTCCGCCGACCCGATTCGGCTCTCGGCATTGGCAACGCCAGAGATGACATTTCCACCTTCATTTTCGCAACACTGCTCGAGTAGCTCGGCTACACCGTCAAGCTTTCCGAGGGCTTCACCTATGAGCGACACGAGGATCTGGAGGAGGACAGAGCCGACCTGTCGCTCGAGGCATGGTTGCAGGGTGACGAGATCCCCGACAAAGAAAAGATCGGGGTGCTCGGCCCGCTTGGCCTGCAGACCAGGGAGGGCTGGATCTTCCCTTCTTACATGGCAGACAGGTGTCCGGGCCTCCCGCACTACGAGGCCCTCTACGGCTGCGCGCAGGCATTCGCCACCGAGGACACGTTCCCCAGGGGCCGCATGATCGTTTATCCGCCGGGCTGGGACATAGGCACACAATCGAGGGAGTTGGCGGCCATGCTCGAGTTGCCGTTCGAGCCCGTCACCTCAGCCTCGGCCCCAAGGATGATTACCGACTTTCAACACGCGGCCAAAGAGGGGAAATCGATTCTCATGACGTTCCGGGCGCCGTACAGGCTGTTGGCGGAGGTCGACATCGACTGGGTGACCTGGGACACGGACGAGGGCAGGTGCGTCGACGCGTCCGGTCAGACCCGAGGCTCGGCGTGCGGGATCCCGCAGCACCCGGGGTCGATCGTCAAGGTCGCGAACCGGGAGGTCGCCGCCAAGTGGCCGGGCGCACACAGGCTTCTCGCGGAGATGACCATCGACAACGCCACCCGGAACGCGCTCATGGTCAAGCAGTACCAGACGATGGCGGCTAGAGTAGAGTCAGCGGGCGTGAAGGAGCCGGCGCGAGGTTGCTCGACAAAGAGGCTGACATGCGTGAGTTGGTCCAAATCGTTGACGAGTGGATTGCTGCGAATGAGGCGATTTGGTCGCCGTGGATCGACGTCGCGAAGGCGGCCATGGACTGACACTCGGACCGATGGGGCCGTGAAACCGCGAGTGCGTCGCCGCAGGGTCGGTTCGGTTTGCAAAGAGCTGCCGGTCGCGTTTCGGTTCGGCCGCGTGTCAAGGTGACTTTGGCCAATCTTGCAAGCGAGGAAGCCCGGGGAAGGCGCCATTCCATTGCGGATGCGATCTCCGTCCGGCAACTGTCGCCAGGCCGGTAGCAGTCGGAGCGGACGAAGGAGGCAACGATGTCGTCTGAAGCACTTCGATGGAACGCGCTGAAATAGGTTCCATGTTTAGTTCAGGTCGCCGTTTACAGGAAGTGACGGAGCTGCCGGGATTCAGCGTTCGAGGCGGCCAACACGTGTCGGAGGCGGTGGGACGATGGATCGATGTCGCGATGTCCGGGCTCGGACGCCGTCTCCGCGAAAGGGCCGACGGTGTTTTGCGCTCTGTCTTTCCTTCGTTCCTTCACGAGAGGCAGATCATGGCGTACGCTTCTGAAGCCCAACCCGGAACGTTCTCTCCTTCCGCGCTTCGCTTCCACGTGTCGGTCCTCGTCGTGCTGGTGCTCGCGTGCGCCAGTACGCCGGCATGGCCTTACGAGGCCGAATGCCGATACGACATCGAACCCGGCACGCTCGACTGGCGCCCTCTGGCAGAACCGCAAACGCAAGGCCGTCCAGGGTTGCTTTTGTCGGAATTGGTCGAGGGAACGCCGCCGGGGTATTTCGTTCGTAGCGAAGCCGGGAGTTGCCTCGGAAGGATCGACCGTACCATTTTGGAATTCGTGGGCACCTGCCGCCATCCCGAGTCCGGCCGGGACCATACGCTCATCCACACTGTAGGCGGCGCTTACATGAGCGACGTCGAGATATGGTCAGTCGATCCCGTAACGAAAAATCCGGTGCGAGACTACTTCGAGGCCTGGGGAGACCTTCTGTTGCAGGGCGTAGGGATGGAAAAACTGGTTGCCGCCGATGGAAACTGCCTTTGGCAGGACAGAAGAAAGGGTCGCAAGATCTTCGCCGACGCGATGTCTGACCTGCGCGTTGGCAGGGAGGTCAACTTGCGTCATGTGTCCGAATTGCCGACGCGTATCGTGCCGCGTGCGGCGGTACACAAGTGGTTGAAAGCTCTGGACGGCATCGCAAGGTTCGAAGGAGCCGTGTACGCTGGCGATGTCGACCGGGCAGGCTGGCGAGTCGTTCAGGTCTACGGGGTTTGGCATTGCGAGTCGGAAGGCGTGGTCCTTCTGCTCGACCGGAAGACGGAGAGTTGGAGAGCGATTTACGACGTTCCCTCAGGGTGCATGAAGGTCCTGAACTTTCCCCTCCAGGACATGGTCATCAAGGATAACCGGTTACATATATGGGCGTGCACCGTTTGCGGTAGCTGGGGCGCATATGAGGAGTTCATTGTGGACCTTCGCACGCTCCGGGTTACGCCTGTCCGAGCGGACGAGTGGTTGAGGGGGCCGGAAGAAGGGGAGAATCCCCCTATTGCTGATATCGACCGCGAAGTTCTCTCGGACTGAGCGGAATTCTCTTGCCGCCGTTTTTCGGGAGTAAATGCGGGAGCCGGAAGGTAGCCGATAAACGTATTCTATGGGGCCGATTCCGGTAGGGGCTGGATTGTAGTGCGCAAAGGCGAGAGTGGCGAGGGCGCGGGAGAATTTCCTTGCTCTAGGATTTCGCCCCCTACCGGAACCAACCCCCAACAGCGTCAATCGGGATACAGAGTTAAGCGCGTCTGAAATACTATCTCCCTTCGCAAAGTTTGTCAGGCGCCAATCGATTCACAATTGCACCTGCACAAGCGGTAGCCGCCTCATTCTGTATCATTCCCTCGATGAGATTTCATGGTGAGTGCCGCCCGAACTGTCGGTCCCAGGCCGGACTGGGACGCCGCCGCGCAAGCTGATGCGGTGGTACTGGGCAGAAAGAAGGGCCGGGTTCGTCAATGTGGTCGGGTGATCCGGTTCCGCGGGGGTGTTGAGCGAGTGCTGCCCGCGGAGGGATGACAGGTATGGATCGCGTGAATGGCGGGATCGGGTGTGGTGCCTGCCGTGTAGTGTGCTCGGCCGACTGCGCGCGGCAGGGACATGGTGGCGCGGCTCGACCCCGCCATCTTCCTGGCGGGGGAGGAGAATGTCGGCATCGACACCGACTTCACCCCGGGGCCACCGTGTTGGCTTCTTCGAGTAGTTGGGTTGCAAAAAGGCCGGCCGCACTCGGCGTCCATGACCGACTGCCTGCCAGACCCGAAGGGCCTCGACGACATCGCGGCTACCCCAACCTCTTCGCCGACATGAACCGCTCCGGCTGGCCTGATGCGCGGATCGAGAAGGTCTCCAGCGAAAGCCCGCTGCGCGTCCCAGCAGAGGTTTGGCGGGGCAGGGCAACCCGTCGCCCCGATCCGGCTGAGCCTACGTGACCCGCGACCGGGTCTGGTACTTCGGGTCGCGCCAGAGTTCTTCGCCGATGACGGTCTCCAGGGTTTCGGCGGCCGCCAGCACGTCGGCCTCGTCGACATAGAGCGGCGTGAAGCCGAACCGCTTGATGTCAGGCGCGCGGAAGTCGCCGATCACCCCGCGGTCGATCAGCGCCTGCATGGCCGGATAGCCGTACTCGAAGGCGAAGGAGACCTGCGAGCCGCGTCCTCCCGGGTTGCGGGGCGAAGCGTGAGGCCGGGGCAACGGGGCTCGCCCTCGGCGATGAACAGCTCGGCGAGCGCGGACGGAGGCCGCGCGGATGTCCGTCATGTCGACGCCCTCCCACACATCCAGCGCCCGGTCGAGGATGGTCATCTGCACGACGGGCGGCGTGCCGACCCTGAGCCGTTCGGTGGACATGGCCGGGCGATAGGAACGCTCCATCGCAAAGGGGGCATCGTGGCCCAGCCATCCCGCCAGCGCCGGCTCGACTTCCTCGGCAATGTCGGGCCGGACATGGATGAAGGCCGGGGCGCCGGGGCCGCCGTTCAGATACTTGTAGGTACATCCGACGGCGAACTCGGCGCGGCTGCCGGCCATGCCGATGGGCAGGGCACCGACGCTATGGGCAAGGTCCCAGATCATGACCGCCCCGGCGGCGTGGGCAGCCTGCGTGATGGCTGCCATATCGTGCAACCGGCCGGTGCGGTAATCGACCTGCGTCAGCATCACCACCGCCACATCCCCGTCGATCCCGTCGAGGATGTCTTCCGGCGCCGGCGTGCGCAGTTCATGGTCCTTGCCGATCGTGTGAATCAGCCCTTCGGCCATGTAGAGATCGGACGGGAAGTTGCCGAGTCCGACAGGATTGCCCTGCGTCCGGGACGCAGTTTCAGGGCCGCCGCAAGCGCCTGATAGACCTTGATCGAGAGCGTGTCTCCCGTCGCGACGGAGCCCTGCGGCGCGCCGATCAGCCGGGCGATCCGGTCGCCCACATGCTGCGGCAGCGACATCCAGTCGGCTGTGTTCCATGCGCGAATGAGCTGTTGTCCCCATTCCTCGCCGATCACGTGCCGGGCGCGTTCGACGGCGCCCCTGGGCAGCGGTCCGAGCGAATTGCCGTCGAGATAGACCACCCCGTCGGGGAGGTCGAACAACTCTTTC
>JAJEAR010000057.1 GCA_022822665.1 Alphaproteobacteria bacterium
GAATGAGCTGTTGTCCCCATTCCTCGCCGATCACGTGCCGGGCGCGTTCGACGGCGCCCCTGGGCAGCGGTCCGAGCGAATTGCCGTCGAGATAGACCACCCCGTCGGGGAGGTCGAACAACTCTTTCCGGGGAAGCGTTACGCCCATGGCTCAGGGTTCTCCGCGCCGCAGACACCATGGTTCCGGGAAGCGCTCGACGCCAGGCATCCGGCGCAGACACTCTGCGCCGGAGGTGCCGCCGGCGCTGCGCCTGCCGCCGATCACCCGCTCCATAGTGGCAACATGGTTGAACCGTCGGCGGCGGAAACAAACCTCAAGGCCGACCGGCTTTTCTCCGAGTTCGTGAAGCACCCGGAATTCGATGGGCTCGAAGTTGGCCACGAACACATCCCTGTCCGCGTTCTCGGTGTACTCCGCGACCTCTGCCGCGGAATCCGCACTGTTCCACAGCAGCACCGTGGCCTCACGCGGCATAGACGGACTCGCGCTCGGGTTCAATGGACGCGCGGAGGTAAGGAATGCGGGTCGTCCCTGTCCGCATCAGGTCGACCTTGCGCCCCAGGGTTTCGGCAAGGTCGGTCTGCAGTCCGACAACACGCCGCGCGATGTCTGGCAGGAGTGGCGGCTCGAACTCCGCCAGGAAGTCGGCGTCGCTGGCCTCCGGGTTGAAGTCCGTTCCCCTGGCGGCGGAGCCGAACAGGTCGAGCTGCCGCACCCGGTGGCGGCGGCAGATGCGAGCGATCTCGTCCAGGCGGTCGGCAATCTCGGCGTGCATGGACCTCTCCCTCCGCTCCGCGCCCTGCGCCCTGTCCTCACACAGGCAGGGGAGGACGACTGCGTACACCATGGACGTCGTTCACTATATCACCTCTCCAGATTTCCTCTCCGTCGCGGAACCCGGCGGGCCTGCCCCGCCCCCTGTCCGGGAATGCGCGGCATGGGTTTCGGTCCACACTGGCGCAGATGGATCGAGCACAACGGGAGCAGGACGCTGCGAACACTGGGCCTGAGTTGGCAAGTGACCTTCAACAGCGTCAAGCGGACCGTCTCGTATTGGACTGGCCGCGGTCTTTCCGCATCGGTACGAATGTGGCCTCGCCCTGGCCCGCCGGAGGGCAAGCCCGGGACTCGGTTGGAGTGGGTCGCCCGGCCGGAATTGCACCAGGCCTATGATTCGTGCCGCTGGTGAAGAGCAGTCCGACTGCCGTTTGCCAGCAGTCGATCAGTCGAACGGCGGCGGGTGAGGCGGATCGTCGGGGGGCCTGGCAGCTTCCACCGCCCGCCGCACCCGGTCCTGGAATGACGTGATTGCCTCGGCCAGCGTTGACCGGCCGGCGAGCGCGGCTTCGGCTGCTGCCTGCGCCGGATGACCTTCGTCCTGCCTGGGCGTCACCGGTGAACCCACGGGATCGGACCACGTTTTCGCCTGATCGGTCGCGTCCCGGGCCAGCCCGGGGATCTGCCCGGCCATGGTATCGTCCCGCGTCTCGATCTCCGAAGCCAGGAGATCGACCGTCCCGGCAAGCCGCGCGAGCGCGGCTTGCACGTCCTCCACGCCCGGCGGCCGGAATTCGTACATCGCTACGTGGTGGGTGCGACTGCCGCCGTTCAGAGCCGCCATCCGCTCGGCCAGCGCACACTCCTCGGGCCGTTGCGCGCAGAACGCGCCCGCCAGCTGAGCACTGTCATGGCTGCGGTCGGCGGGCACGCTGCGGCGTTCCATTGCCGCCTTGACCAGCAGTTCCGCAGCATCGGCGGTGTTTCGGAGCAGACTGGTGCAGTACCCGCCGCTGATAGCTCAGGTTCCGCTCGACGCTGTTTTTCCAATCGCCGCGATGGTGCCATCGACCTCTACCATCACCTGCCGCATCCTGCTGGCCCAGTCTTCCGGCTTCATGGTGGCATCTCCTTGCATGCACGCCGGGTCGGGCCCGTTCCACTCTCCCGCGAGCACCCTGCCGTCGCGGCAGACGACATAGGGCAGTGTGCCGAGAGCGCGGGCATTTCGGTGCAGGTCGTCCTCCGACAGGGCCCAGACATCGACGTGATCCAGATCGGCCGGCATGCCGGAGTGCGGAAACACCGACCGTGCCGGGCGCGGGTGGCGCAACTCACCACCATCGAGCACGAAGGTGACGTCCCGGTCACTGTCCGGGCGCTGTGTTCCATGCGCCCGGGAACCGAACAGCACCGCGGCCCGGGCCTGCGGCCACCGGGCCAGGGTCTCCCTGCAGGCGGCAACCAGTTCCCGTTCGGTGTTGGCAGCTGACAAGAGGCTTCCCGCGGCAGGAACCACGGAGTGCCGCCAGTATGGCACGGGAAGGGTGCGGCGCTTCACGGGCCATCTCGCCGCGGGAACGGTCGGAGGCCGGCGGTGGGCTGACGCCGGGGACCGAATGGCGAAGCAACGTCTTTCTGGGCGCAAGCAGGCCAGACCTCCGGCAGAAGGCCCCGCTATCCACAGCTCCCGAGGTTCCCGGACGCCAGCCACACCTCGGATCAGGTGAAGCCACATGACTGGGGAATAGTGACGTGCGGCAGGGAGCACAACGCTCGGGGACATTCCAGAATGAGACAACACGGGGTCTCACCCGGATTGACACGCTACAATCGGGCCAAATCCCGTTCTGGAGCCGGTCGGAGTGGTCGTTTGAGTGCGCGCCTCGCCGGGAGCGAGGTCGAGGATGCCTCGCCCGACTGGTTTCCAGGCTGCGCCTGGAAGGACGCGCGCGGCCCCGACATCGTGGACGCCGATTACGACATGGCCCATGATAGACTATGTTTGTTCGTCTGGAGGAAACATGGTCGGTCGTCATCCCGAACGTCGCCGAGTATGGACCGTCGCTCAGGCCAAGGCACGGCTTTCCGAAGTCCTGCGCCTGGCCGAGGAAGAGGGGCCTCAGCATATCGGCATGAGGCGGTCGTTCGTGGTCGTGCCCGCCAGTGCGTGGTACGCGAACACGCCCCACCGTCAACCCATGGGGCAATGGCTGGTCGACAACATGCCCCGTGGCACGGCCCTCCACATCCCCAGGGACCGAAAATCACGGAGAGAGATACCGTTCGCGGCCGGCACAGCTGAATGACCGGGGTTCTCCTCGATACGAACGTGGTATCCGAGCTGACGAAGGAAACGCCGGAATCGCGGGTTCTCGCCTTCCTCGCCGGCCATGACAACCTGTGGCTGTCCGCCGTTGTCCTCACGAGCTCGACTTCGGCGTCGGCCTGCTTCCGCCGGGGCGTCGCCGCGACGGCATCAGCGCTGTGTTGTCGGCATTCGTGACAGAATATGAGGATCGAATCCTACCGGTTGGCCGTTCTGAAGCGCGTCAAGCCGCCGCTCTGAGGGCCAGGGCGCATCGCTCGGGCCGCGTCCTGGACCTGGGGGACGCGCTCATCGCCGGAACCGCCAGCGCGAACGATCTGTCGGTCGCGACTCGAAACGTCCGCGACTTCGACGGTCTCGGCCTTGATGTGATCGATCCGTGGCGCCCGTTGTGAGCGCGGTTACCGATTCCATTGTGCAGGACCCCGCCCGCGCCTGGACGGAAGGTTGCTCCTTGTAAATCTCGGGGACCTGGGCGTCAGTAGCGCCGTTGCCGTGCTCCGCGGCGACGCCGAAGACTGACCGCAGCAGTCCGATGCTATCCGGGCCGAAACCGACATCGTCACCGCGAACCTGGAGGATGCTTTCCGGCGTCCTCGCTTGTGCTTCCCGGTTTCTTGCCGGACAACAGCTCACGTGCTTCGCATCAAGGGCATCTCAGCTGACTGTGTCTCTAATGTCCTGCGGGCACTCCAGAAAACCGGATGGGACCAGTACCGCATGAGGACAGGTCTGCGTGGTGTGCACGCCGGGTACGACGGTGAAGCGAACATGAGCGTCATCAACCGGCCTTGCCGCCGGCACAGGCGCCGCTGTCCGCGCGACGGTACGCAGACTGCCGTGGGTTCACTCTCGCCATTGCGGACAGGAAGGTCCCGACGTGTGTCGCCGGTCGCATCGCGGCATCCTCGAACACGGCCCGGATCCAGGATCAGGACCATGGCCCGGATGGTGCGCATGGACGGTTTCATTGAAACGCGATGACGAAACCGCGGGACAGGAAACCGGATCCATGTATGCCACGAGCGCACACCTGTCCGGGATGCTGGAACAGGTTGGATAAACGGAGCGAAAACTTTTCAGTGTTTATATCCATAGAATAGCTTTACATGGTTGATGAGGAGTGAAGACAGGATATACAGTGATTTTTCTTGATAAATTTGTGCTTGACTCTGCATTTTAGGGCTAGTCAGATAACCAGGTTCGGTTTATACTGAACGTACGTGGAGCGGCGCCGCACGTGGAGCGGCGCCGCACGTGGAGCTCTAGGCCCTCGATTGCAAAACGGCGTCGCGTACTTGAAAAGGACGCGACGTTTATGAAAAATCGAAGTACCGCCCCGGCGGTAATACTTGTACTCCTTACGGTAATCTCGGGCTGCAACCCGGCGACGTCGGGCGGGGCTCGCATCGCGAGCCCGCCCGGTGTCGACGGGCTCGTTTTGGTGGCGCC
>JAJEAR010000048.1 GCA_022822665.1 Alphaproteobacteria bacterium
TACCTCGACGAATTCGTCTTCCGATTCAACCGGAGGAGAACCAGACACGCCGCCTTGCGTTCACTGTTCACCCTCGCAATCAACGCTGAACCTCTGACCTACAACATGTTGATCAAACCGGAGCCAAGTGCATAAGCGGTATCTGTATTTTTCCATTCAACGACACTCGGACCACCACGCCAAGCCTTCAAAACCTTATCCATTGCTACAGAGACTCTCTGAGGACATAGCGCCAAGCCTCCCAGAGGGTTATGGATCGATGATGGGTCTCATTCTTTTTCCATCGAAATGGTTCCAGAAAATGGATCCTCTGGTCGAAGAATGGCGGCGCAAATACTATCCCGACATAAAGGATTGGCGGGCGCTCTCCAGCGAGGCTTACCGTCACCGGCCCGAGTCGCTCCCCTTGATTTCGGAGATTATTCGGGACGCGCCATGTTTGGCAAGATATATGGAGGTCTGTTATCCGCTGATCGACAGCGTCGCCACCCAGCGATTTCAACAGATTACCGTTCCCGACAATATAGGCATGGAACCTGATGAGGTTCTCCTTGCCCAGAGGGGGCTGCTGCGGCTCTATTACAGCCAAGAGTTCGGCTGCACAGAAATGATTGAAGATATGAACATTTCAGAAATGGATATGGCCGAGGACGTTGCAGAAAATGCGCAAATTTGGTGCAACGACCAGGCCTTTCAGATCGGTGTAAGGATGATGCGGGGACATGTTTTGGGGAAGGACGCCGGCCGACCGCTCTCCAACATGGTCGACGCGGCGATAACACCCTTGGCGCGAGCCGTTCTCGACGAATTCATTGCCCATCGGGGCCCGGTTCCCGGCGCCGGCGTCGGTTTTGTAGCCCTTGGCAGGCTCGGGGAGCGCCGGGTGACCTTCGAATCGGAAGTCGAAATCATCGCTTTGGCGGATGGCGCGTTGGACATCGAAGGCAACGGGTTCGTTCTGGAAGACCATGCCGCGGAATTCTGCAGGAGGTTTAACAAGGTCGCGGCGCAGTGGTCGACCAACAACATGCTCGTCAGGTCCGTCCATATGCAGCCCCCGGGCAGCGGGAACCACAGCGTTACAGGTGCGCTGGAGCGTTTTGCGAACGGCGCCGGACAACCGGATGCGGATTTTCTGCGGGAAGCGGCGTCGGCGAGGATCGTGTGCGTGATCGGCGACCACCCGGACGAATTCGCTGAACGGTTCGAGGAAGCCAGGCGATCCATCCTCCTCCGGCAGGCTCCGTGGGCCGACGATATTCCTCATCCTGTCCCGGACGCGGAGGGCGAGCGGCTGCTCCCTGCGATACTGGAAGGCCCGGGCGGTCTGCGCGATCTCCAACGGGCCGCGCTCGGGTTGCGTTTGCAATATGGCGAGAGCCATCCGGATATGACGGGCGGGGATGGACCGGCGGCTGCTTTTAGGAAAGCCGGAGAACACGGAATGCTCGAATCGCAGACTGCGGAGGCACTTGCCGAGGCAGCGGAGTTCCTGCTGGGTGTGGAGTGTGTCCTCTCGCTGGCGAAAGGCGAACAGGCGGGGGAGGCGCATTGGGAGGACGCGGTTAAAGCTACCGTGGCCCGGGCCTGCGACGCCGGAGATTTCGAAGAGGTCGTTGCGAAAGCGGAAGCGGCGACCGCCTGCATCGCTGCATGTCCGGTTGCGGTTGCCGGCCCCGACGTGGGGGAGCCCGGTTGAAGCGACGCCCCTTTCGATGGACCGTTCGTGCCGTGCGGACCAGGTTGCCGGTCCTTCACGCCCAACGAGGTCGATCGATCGTTCATGGCGCGCGCCGGCCAGCTTCCGGCTGGCACTACCGATCCGGCAGGAGCGTCAGCACCCCCGCCGCCTTCTGCAAGGCCTCGGCGCGGGTTCGGGGAATGCGGACATACTCGCCGTCCCGCCACCGTCGGGTCGTGTTGTCGTAGCGCCAGGACAGGAAATTGCCGCTGGCGCCGGTTCCGACGGAGAACAGGGAGTCCGAGAGATCGGACAGGTCGTAAACCGCGCGGTAGCCGGAGCCATGGTTAACGGCGAAGGGCGCCTCCTCATTGGCGACATTATGCCGCCCGCGATTGACGGTGAAGCTGCCGCCTCCCGTCTCGATACGGATATCCGCCAACCGCTTCAGGACCGGAATGTGGCCAAGCAGAACATGGCCGAACACGGCCGGGTGCGCCTCGCCCCAAGCCCAGTCCTCCATGTCGTCTCCGTAGCGGTGCGCCAGACCGTCGAGAGCTCGCAAGAGAGCGACGGCGACGGTCTGGCCACAAGTCTCGAGGGGCGTTGTCGTCACATCGTCGCACCATTCCGGGCGGTTTGTCAGCATGTGGGCGACCGTGCCCGGCCGGAGGCCGAAGAATGGTTGGAAGAGGTCGCCGAGCTCGTCGGCGTAGAGACCGCGGTTCACCTCTGCGAGCCAGGCCGCAAATATCAACGGCGCTGCCGACGCGCGCGCCATACGCAGGTCCCAGCTGCGCAGCAGGGACAATGCGCGTTTCGCGTTGTCGTTCATCCTGGAGGGTTCGGCGAGCGTCAGAAACAGGGGGACGAGGTCAGCCGCAGCTCCGGAGAACTCGTCGTGCTGCAACGCGGTTTCCGTTGCAACCGTGCGCGGAGCGACCTGCTCCACGTGTGCCTCGATTCGCTCCGCCCGGTATGGCGGTGACCAGCGGCGGGCGAGGAACCACCGATGGTTGCCAGGAACGATGCGTTGATTGGCGTGGACGATGAGGCCGGACGGCGGGTTGAAGGCGCGTGGAAGCGCATCGTACGGCACGAACCCGGTCCAATCCCCTTCGCCGGTCCATCCGGCAGAGGGTAGCCAGCCGTCGCCGCTGCTGCGTATCGGAACCCGCCCCGGCGACAGGAAGCCGATATTTCCATCTGTATCGGCATAGGTGATGCTGACATGAGGAGAGTGGAAATTCTCAAGGGCGGACGTGAAACCGGCCCAGTTTCGAGCCCGGTTCAGGTTGAGAAAGGCGAGGACGGTCATGTCGTCGTCGCGCAGAAGCGTGGACGAGAATGCGACCACATAATCCCGATTCCCGGGATATTGCCCATCAATGACGGCGAAATCGGGCGCGAGGTCGGAAACAACCGGGCCGTGGCGCGTTTCCCGCACTTCCAGCTCCACGGGCTCCCGCCCATTCACAGCAATGGTTTCAGTCCGCTCGTCGAACGGACGCGGTCCGCCTGGTGCATCGTAACGGCCGGGCTCGCCTTCGCTTATGCGCTCAATAAAGAAGTCCTGAAAGTCGCTGCCTGCATTGGTGACGCCCCACGCAATGGAGCCGTTATGCCCCAGAACGAAAACCGGTGCTCCCGGAACCGTTGCGCCCACCAGACTGATGCCCGGCGCTTCCAGGCGCGCGAGATACCAGAGTCCCGGGGCCGTCAGCGCCAGATGGGGATCGCTGGCCAACATGGGCAGGCCGCTTGCGGTCCGGCCGCCTGCGACTGCCCACGCATTGGACGCCTGTGCTTCCGATCGCGAGCCGCCGGACATGGCCTGCCACAAGAACTTCCATTGGGCGGCGAGGGGCGTGCGTCCGGCAATCGCCCGGGCGCGACCGGCACCGGACAAGGCGCGATCGATATCCTCTGGGAAAAGGTCGGAGAGTTGCGCGGGAGACAATCTTGCCGCAAGCGCGCCGCGAAGGGCTTCACTCTCCCACTCCCAAACCAGGTTGGCCAGTTTGACGCCGCTCCGCGCCAGCGAATCCTTCGGCTGCCACGGTTTCGGTTCGTAGCCGAGCATGACGAATTCGGGCGGCAGCGCGCCGGATCTGGTTGCCAGCCAGGCGTTGATGCCGGCGGAATAGGCATTCAGAACCCCGACCGCCTCCTCCGGCAGGCGCGAGAGAATCCGCTCCGCATTCCGCTCCGTCCCGAGCGTCCGCGCCATGCGATCTATGGAGAGCGTTCGCTCGCCGATGACTTCGGAAAGCGTTCCGCTGCCGATCCGGCGCGCGAAGTCCATCTGGAACATCCGGTCGCGCGCATGCACGTACCCGAGCAGGAAATAGGCATCGTCGACCGTCGCCGCCCGGATATGCGGAATGCCGTTGGCGTCGTAGATGACTTCTCCCCGCTCCTGGAGGCCGGGAAGCCGGATCTCACCGTCGAGCCGCGGCAGCGATGTGCGCAGCCAGGACCAGCCCGCTGCGCCTGCGAGGAAGATCGCGGCGGCGAACGCCACCGGCAGAGCCATCCACAGTCTCGTCCTTCGTCTCATGCCGCATCCTTCGGCGATGGTTCCCGCGCGCCCATTCGGGCAACAAGACGCCAGGCGAGCCCGAGCGAGAGAAAACCGGCAAGAGCTCGGCCGATCGGCACGGCGCACACCGCCGCCGCTCCGCCAAGTGCGAACGCGACCGGCTCCCCGTCCGGCATTCCCACAAGCAGGACCAGCGCCAGCAGCGTCATGACATTCGCCATCCAATCCAGGGCCGTCGTCCAGAAGGAACGTCCGAAATGGTAGAATACCGGCCTGCAAAGCGCCGCCATGCTTGCCGGGATGAACGCGGCGAAACCGTACAGGGCGTAAACATGCACTATGCCCGACGCTTCCGCCGTCAGATCGAACATTCGCGAGATCAGGCCGGAGGTCGACGCGAACAGCGCCCAGACCGCTACGACGTAGCAGGCGGAGAATACCGCCGCGCTACGAAGACTGGCGGCGGTCCGGCCGGTGTCGCCAGCGCCGTAATTCTGCCCCAGAACCGGGTTGAGCGCGATGGTTAGTCCCATGATCCCGCATCCCGCGAGCAAGGTGATCCGTGCCAGCAGCGCCCATGCGGCGAGGGCGCTGTCCCCAAACGCCGCGACCCACCAGGTCGCCAGCAACCAGATTGTGGGCGTCGCGAGTTCCGACAGGGCAGCCGGTCCCGCGATTGCAAGAACGGCCCCGGCGTCGCGAACCGTTTCGAATAAATCGGGCAGTTTCAGGAGACGGTATTTGAAGATGACGAACCCGACGCCGAGCGCCGCGCTGGTCGCGCGGTCCGCCAGCAACGCCCAGGCGGCTCCCTCCAGACCCAGACCGGCCCAGAAAATCAACGCCGGGCTGACCACCAGAGCCACCAGACTGCCCGAAACGGTCACCGCCACGGATCGACGCACGTCGCCGGCGCCGCGCAATATCGCACCCGTCACCAGGCTCACCGCTGCGAGAGGGACGGAATACAGGGCGATCTCAAGATAGAGGTCCGCAGCGTCGAAGACCGCACCGGGTTCCACGAAGGAAACCAGAACCGCGCCGCGAAAGACCTGCGCCAATCCCATGGCGGCGCTTAAAACCACCATGGTGACGACCAGGCATGACGTCGCCCGCCGCGCGGCCAGGGCCTTGTCGCCGGCACCGAGTGGCTGGCTGACCTGCACGGTCGCCGCCGACGCGAAGGCGAGCCCGATGGAAATCACGACATATTCGATGAATCTCGACAGCCCGACAGCAGCGATCAACCGCTCGTCACGCAAAAGCGAGATATAGAAGAGGGTTACCAGGTCCGCCAGAAAGATGAACAGTAGCGCCGTCGAAGCGGGCACGGCCATACGAAGCAGGTGGCGCCCGACCGGGCCGGCCGTATAGACGCCCTCCGCCTCGTTCCGTGCTCCCGACTCTGACATCGCTGCGGTGTGCCCTACACGGCGTAGCCAAGCCGCTCCAGGCCCGGCCGGCAGGCCTCAGTCAATGCAGCCCGCTCTTCCGGATCGAGCTGCGCCAGTCTGGACCGGGACGGTCGCGGTATCCCGGCAGCTTTCCGCACCCATTCCCCGCTTTCCAGATCGCTGGAAATAAACCGAATTATACGACGCACCTCGCGCTCCGCATTCTGCTGCAAATCGTCAAACCGTACATCCAGGACCTGCTCCGACGGCAGGTCCTGGATAAAGTCCTGGGTCGCATCCACCATCGAACTCCATAGTGCGCCGAAGTGTACGAGCTCCAGTCGGTCGGCGGACATGGGGATCGGAAATCGTGACAAGTACTTCAGCGGTTGCAGGCGCAGCGCCATCGAATCCCAGAACTCACTGCGTTTCGCTTCAACTCTGAAGGGATCGTATCTTCGCTTCTGGAGAGCAAGTATGTAGGGCGCAATTCCCCTGAATGGATGATGTTCGAACATCGAAATCGCAACATCCCGCCCGTCCCGATGTATGTTGATCAATTTTGCTTCCGGGAATCTGCACATAAGCCTCGATGCATACATGGAAGATCCACCGGAGCGCTCCACCCAGACCTTTCGATCGAATCTATCACACAGCCACTCGAAAAGGTCACGGCAGTGATTTGCGGGAGACTGGCGTGGGAAGTTTCGCACAATTGGTTCCAGTTCATCGAAAAGTCTTTCATACTGGTTTGTCAAATGAGGAAGTGTCACACATAGAATCGGAGGAACAGTCTTTCGTCCAAAACGGGCATCAGGATCTTCGAATGGATACAATAGTTCCTCGTAGTCTTTTCTCAGAAGATAACGAACCAATTGCGGTTGATGAGTAAGAACATTCCACATACCGTTTCCGGTTATTCTCCATCGACTGAACAACGCGGTACTGTGAAACGTAAAAAACTCGGAGATGCTGAGAAGATCCGGATGCAAGTTCAGCATGTTGGACAACATCGTGGACCCGCAACGGCCAGAACTGAGGACGATAATCGGTGAATAGCGCAATTGCTGTCCGGTCATCGAACATCCCCCCAATCGTTTGAATCCCTTCGCCTGTCGGCGTACCCCGCGCTCAACAGAGTGTACCCAGTATGCTGCACGGATATCCCGACATCAATCCAGAAGTCGAATTAGTGCGTCTGCGGCAAGGTCCACCGTCATCGTCGCCGTATCGATCCGCAGTTCGGGAGTTTCCGACGGTTCGCAAGGGGAATTGATCCCGGTGAAGTTCACGGATTCACCTCTGCGCGCCCTGTCGTAAAGGACTTTCGGCTCAGGCGCCCCGCAGAGAGCGAGCGGCACGTCCACATAGATCTTCAGGAAGTCTCATTCCTCTATTTCGTCGTTGGCCATGCTACATTCCAACCTGAATGGGGAGATAAAGGAAACGATCACAATCAACCCCGATTGGGCCATGAACTTCGCAACCTCGGCCTTGCGGCGGATGTTCTCGCCTCCAGTAGCGCTCGGTGAAGCCAAGATCCGCATCAAGACCAAGTCGGAAATTGTCCTCGTCCAGGAGATCTGTGCGCCTGCCCCTCGCATGGAGCTTCTGTTCCATGCGGTCGGCGACAGTCGATTTCGAGGGTCCGGACAAGCCCGGTCATCCACAACACGCAGGGACGATGCCCGAGAGCTCGTGGTCTCGCTGCCTTGTCGATCTTCAACTCCTGCCGGACGACGCTGCACGCGCGGAAGACGCACCTTTCCACTGTACACGTCATTACAGAGGTTTATGAGGCTTCGCGTCTTTCCCTTTTCATATGATCACCGGATCCAACCCATCCCCTGACGGGATATGTCCGACCAGCCGCTGCCAATCGGTCACGCAACCGCTGCCAGACCATTCTTGGCGACCAGTGTCAACAGCTTGAGCGAGGTGCCGCGGGGGCGCTTCTCACCATGCTCCCGCTGGCTTACCAGACCTGTCGTCACGTTGAGGCAGCGCGCGCACACCGCCTGGCTCGCACGCTCGCGCAGCCGAAGCTCGCGAATGTCCTGCGGCGTCATCTCCTTGACGGGTGCGAGGCACATCTCGTCGAGCTTGCGCGTGGTCTGTTTCGACATCTGGCCAGCTTCGGCCAGGCCGAGCGCCGCCTCGTGCGCGGCCGCAAGCGCCTCACTCTTGTATTACTTGGTCATTGCATTCCACCTCGATTATCGCTCCAGTCGCCCGCGCGGTCGCAAGACCCGTCGCGTCCAGCGCCGGATACCCGATACCCGTTGGCCAGCAGCCTGTAGGTCACCAACTCGTCCCGCCGCAGGTTCTCCCGGGCGCTCTTGGCAAACCCGTAGACGAAGAACGCCAGCGCGCCCCGGTGGAACAGCACGGTCGTGCGGAACCCGCTGGACCGGCCGCCGCCCTTGCGAGCGATGCGCTGCTTGATGACGCCGCCGCCGAGGTCGGCGTCGATCAACCCCTCCCCGGCGCGTCGGACGGCCTCGCACAACGCCGCATCCTCCAGTCCCTCGCGGTCGGCAAAACGGGCGAACGCCTTGGTCTTGAACGTCTGCAACCCGAGCCTCGCGCACAACCGCCTTCAAGGCCTCTTTTATGATACCGGGTGTGGCCTTTTAACTCGCGGCACGCCCCTGCCCGCTCCGCTGCCATCCTGCCACCGTTTCCATCCATGCGCCCTGCACCGGCAGGAGGAGAGGCCTGAACGTGAGCGGGGCGGCGGTCCGCGCTTCACAGGTCAGGACGCTGCCGCCCATTTCCAATACGGCACGATGGAGACGACGCCATAAGCGGGCAATCGCATTGCCCGACAATACGGCGGCAGCCTTTCTCACCCATTTCTTCGGACCTGGCCTGGCCGACGAACGCTACGCTGTCGAGAAGTTCCGGGCTACGGCGGACCGCGATGTTCGGCGCTGCCCCCGACTCGGTGCCGAGGGGCGGCGGAGCTTCCTCCGTCCGTTTCCGGATTGGCAAGGAGGAAGCCGTCATGGCTTGTCGCGACGTCGAGGCCCGGCACGCGCAGGGTCCGGCGCGCCGGCACAGGCGGGTTGCCGAGCGGCGCGCGCGGCACGTGCATCAGGTATGGGTCGAGGACGCTGAACCAACCAGGCGCGGTTCACTGACGGTCAGCCTGCACCCGTCTATCCGGCGACGCCGGATGGATCCGCATCCAGCAACCGGATGACCTCGTCGGCGGCCTGGTCGACCGTCATCGCGGTCGTATCGATCCGCAACGCCGGCGCGAGGGGCGGTTCGTAGGGCGAGTCGATGCCGGTAAAACGGACGAGTTCTCCATTGCGGGCCCTCGCATACAGGCCTTTCGGGTCGCGCTCCTCGCAGACCTCGAGTGGCGTGTCGACGAAGACCTCGTGGAACTCGTCCGCCTCAAGCAGGTCACGTGCCATTTCACGTTCCGACCGGAACGGGGAAATGAAGGAAACGATCACGATCAGACCGGCATCGACCATCAACTTCGCCACCTCGGCCACCCGGCGGATGTTCTCGACCCGATCCTGGTCCGTGAAGCCGAGGTCCCTGTTCAGACCATGCCTGACGTTGTCGCCATCCAGCAGGTAGGTGTGCATGCCCTGCCGGTGCAGCTTCTGTTCCACCCGGTCCGCAACGGTCGACTTGCCGGCACCGGACAGCCCGGTCATCCAGATCACGCAGGGACGTTGACCGATCGCGCGCGCGCGAGTTGCCTTGTCGATTTTCATGTCCTGCCAGACGATGTTACTGGCACGGCGCAACGCGAACGCGGCGATGCCGGCGCCGACGGTTGCGTTGGTAAACCGGTCGATCAGGACGAAGGCGCCCGTCTTCCTGTTGGCCGAATAGGCGTCGAACGGGACCGGACGGTCCAGCGACAGCTTGCAGTACCCGACCTCGTTCAGGTGTAACGACTTGGCGGCAAACCGTCCCAGCGTGTCGACGTCGATCCTGTGGGTCAGGTCGGTGACCTGGGCGACAGCGGAAGCGCACGCGAACCGAACCAGGTACGGCCGTCCCGGCAGCATGGGGTGCGTATCCATCCAGATCACGTGGGCAGCGAGCTGATCGGAAAGTTCCGGCGGCCGCTCGGCCGTTGCAAGCATGTCCCCGCGGCTCACGTCGATCTCGTCGGCGAGCGTCAGGGTGACCGCCTGGCCAGCCACGGCCTCCTCCAGATCACCGGACGGGCCCAGGATCCGCTCGACCGACGTCTGTCTGCCCGACGGGCTGACGACCACCGATTCCCCCCGCCGGACCGAACCCGATGCCACGGTGCCGCTGAAGCCGCGGAAATCCGGATTGGGACGATTGACCCACTGGACGGGCAGCCGGAACGCGCCTGCTCGCTCCCCGTCGCCGACCGGAACGGTTTCCAGCACTTCCATCAGCGTCGGGCCCTGATACCACGGCGTGGAGCCGCCACGGACAAGGATGTTGTCGCCCTTGAGCGCGGACAGCGGGACAGCCGTGACCCCGGTGAGATCGAGAGCGCCGGCGAGTGCACCGAAGTTCCGGACAATAGATTGGAAGACATCCTGGTCGTACCCGACCAGGTCCATCTTGTTGACGGCGAGGATCACCCTGTGGATGCCGAAAAGCCGGACGATGTAGGCGTGCCGCCGCGTCTGGGTCAGGATCCCCTTGCGGGCATCGACCAGGATCAGCGCGATGTCGGAATTCGAGGCGCCCGTGGCCATGTTTCGCGTGTACTGCTCGTGACCGGGAGCATCGATGGCGATGAACCTGCGCCGGTCACTCTCGAAATAGCGGTACGCGACATCAATGGTGATGCCCTGTTCGCGCTCCGCCTGCAGTCCATCGACGAGCAGGGCGAGATCAACGGCATCGCCCTGGGTGCCGTAGGTCCGGCTTTCGGCCCTGGCAGCGGAGACCTGGTCCTCGAAAACCGTGTTCGAGTCGTAGAGCAGCCGGCCGAGCAGGGTCGACTTGCCGTCGTCCACCGACCCGCAGATGACGAAACGCAACTGGTCCTTGCGTTCCTGGGCGGCGAAGAAGGCGTCGATGTCTTCCGACGGACACCCCGTGTCTGCATCGGACGGCATCAGAAATACCCCTCCATCTTCTTTTTCTCCATCGATCCGAGCCGGTCATGATCGATTGCCCTGCCCTGGCGTTCGGAGACCGCGCTCCGGGACAGCTCGAGCACGATTTCCCGTACTGAGGCCGCACCGGAGTCCACCGCCCCGGTCAGCGGATAGCAGCCGAGCGTGCGGAAGCGGACCAGGCGATCCTCCGGTTCCTCCCCGGGGTGGAGCGGCAACCGTTCGTCGTCAACCATGATCAGTTGGCCGTCGCGTTCCACGATCGGGCGCCTGGCCGCGAAATACAGTGGCACGACGGGAATGGCCTCGCGGTGGATGTACTGCCACACATCGAGTTCGGTCCAGTTCGACAGCGGAAAGACTCGCACGCTTTCGCCGGGCGAGATACGGGTATTGTAGAGCGACCACGGTTCCGGGCGCTGGTTCCTGGGATCCCACCGATGTGCCCGGTCGCGGAAGGAAAGGACCCGCTCCTTGGCGCGCGACTTCTCCTCGTCGCGCCGGGCGCCACCGAAAGCGGCGTCGAAGCCGTGCCGGCCAAGTGCCTGTTTCAGCGCCTCGGTCTTCATCACGTCGGTGTGCAGGCCCGGACCATGGGTGATCGGGCTGATACCGCGTTCCACGCCCTCCCGGTTGACGTGAACGATCAGGTCGAGGCCGAGACGCGCTGCCGTTGCGTCGCGAAACCGGATCATCTCCCGGAACTTCCAGGTGGTGTCGACGTGCAACAGCGGGAACGGGAGCCTGCCCGGCGCAAAGGCCTTGAGCGCCAGGTGCAGCATGACGCTCGAATCCTTGCCGATCGAATAGAGCATGACCGGCTTGCGAAACTCGGCGGCCACCTCGCGAAAGATGTGAATGCTCTCGGACTCGAGGCGATCGAGGTGTGTCATCCCTGCCCGTTCCTGCCCGTGCACCATGATCCCCGCTGTCACACATTACCGTTGCGTGCGTATCGATACCCGCACAGGTCACACGGAGCAAACCGGAAGTCGGCCGCCCTCGCTGGGTCCGGGCACCGGTTTCCAGCCCGGATGCCGGCCTCTCGCCGTCTGGACCCGGCGCCGGTTCCGACTGAAATCCTCTCGCTCTTGCCGATCGACAATCTCCCCCTTCGGTCTCGGCCGCATTCCGTCCGGCTCAGCGTTGAAGATGTGGCTCTTGGCCGAGTTGTGGATAACCGGCCCGCCGCAGCGGGTGGACCGCCCCGTTCTCGTATCCGGTTTGGCTGATCGATACACCGCGTTGGGGCGGTGCAGTACCGGCCGGCCCTGAGGCTGCCTTGCGGCAGGTTGTGCTTGTCGCCGATCGGCGCGGTCGGGTAGGATTGCTGCACTGCAAGAGGCGCCGGCGTCCTGTCCGTGCGCAGCTGCATCGAACCCAGGCAGACTGACGGGTAACCGGGACGCGAAGGAACCGGCTCCCGGGTCTCGTGCCGCAACCTCGACAACCCCGTCCGCGGAGATCGCCATGAACCTCGCCGACAGACTGGCAGACCCGTCTCTGTTTCGCCAGCAGGCCTACGTCGACGGCGCCTGGATGGACGCCGAGGGCGGCGGTTCGATCCCGGTGACCGATCCTGCCACCGGGGCGGTGATCGGAACCGTACCCGACATGGGGGCACCCGATACCAGGACCGCGATCGAGGCGGCAAACGCCGCCTGGCCGGCCTGGCGCAGCCTGACCGGCAAGCAGCGTGCCGCGATCCTGCGGCGCTGGTTCGACCTCATGATCGAACATGCCGACGACCTGGCCGCGATCATGACTGCCGAACAGGGCAAGCCGGTTGCGGAAGCCCGGGGCGAGATCGCCTACGGCGCCTCGTTTATCGAGTGGTTTTCCGAGGAGGCGAAGCGAACCTATGGTGACGTGATCCCGCACCACCAGGACGGAAAACGGATCGTCGTCATCCGCCAGCCGGTCGGTGTCGTCGCCGCCATCACACCCTGGAACTTCCCCAACGCGATGATCACCCGCAAGGCGGCGCCGGCCCTTGCCGCCGGCTGCCCCATCGTGATCAAGCCGGCGAAGATGACGCCGTTCTCGGCCCTCGCCATGGGCGAACTCGCTACACGTGCAGGAATTCCCGCCGGGGTGTTCAACGTGATCACCGGCGCACGCTCCGGCGAAATCGGCAGCGAGATGACCACGAGCCCGCTGGTCCGCAAGGTGACCTTCACCGGCTCGACCGGCATCGGCAAGATCCTGATGCAGCAGTCGGCCAGCACGGTGAAGAAGATCTCGCTCGAACTCGGTGGCAACGCCCCGCTGATCGTGTTCGACGACGCCGACCTTGACCAGGCGGTGTCCGGCGCCATCGCCTGCAAGTTCCGCAACGCCGGGCAGACCTGCGTCTGCGCCAACCGCATCTTCGTCCAGGACGGGATCTACGACGAGTTCGCCAGCCGTTTCGCCGAGGCCGCCGCGGCCATGAAGATGGGGAACGGGTTCGAGGACGGGGTGGTGATCGGCCCGATGATCGAGACCGCGGCAGTGGAAAAGACCGAGGAACACATCCGCGATGCCGTCGCCCTGGGCGCGAGCGTGGCGAGCGGCGGTACCCGCAGCCCGCTCGGCGAGCTGTTCTACACGCCGACAGTGCTGACCGATGCCACCCGCGACATGGCGATCTTCCGCGAGGAAACCTTCGGGCCGGTCGCCCCGCTGTTCCGGTTCCGCGACGAGGCCGAGGTCATCGACCTCGCCAACGATACCGAGTTCGGCCTCGCGTCCTACTTCTACGCCCGCGACCTTGGCCGGGTCTGGCGGGTCGCGGAGGCGCTGGAGTACGGCATGGTGGCGGTCAACGAGGGTATCCTGTCGACCGAGGTCGCGCCCTTCGGCGGCATCAAGGAATCCGGACTCGGACGCGAGGGCTCGAAATACGGGATGGATGAGTACACCGAGCTCAAGTACATCCTCATGGGCGGACTTGACAGCCCGGTCTCTCCCCGGGCCTGACGCGGGAAAGGGTCGGCATGCCCCGATACGACTACGACCTGATCACCATCGGCGCCGGCTCCGGCGGGGTCCGCGCCTCGCGGCTCGCCGGGTCCTATGGCGCCAGGGTCGCCGTGATCGAGGAAATCCGCGAAGGCGGGACCTGCGTATTGCGGGGATGCGTTCCAAAGAAACTGCTGGTCTATGGCAGCCATGTCGGCGAGGAACTCGCCGATGCCGAGGGCTATGGCTGGACCATCGGTCCGGTGTCCCACGACTGGGCCGCCATGATCGCGGCCAAGAACCGGGAACTCGACCGCCTGCACGGTATCTACGTTTCGCTGCTCGAGAATGCCGGGGTGCACCGCTATCGGGGCCGGGGCGTGCTGCGTGATGCCCACACGGTCGAGGTCGGTGACCGGGTACTGACGGGCGAGCGCATCCTGATCGCCGTCGGCGGCTGGCCGAGCCTGCCCCGGGTTCCCGGCATCGAACGTGCACTGACGTCAAACGAGGCGCTGGAACTGCCGGACCGTCCCGAACGGGTCGTGATCGTCGGTTCCGGCTACATCGCGGTCGAGTTCGCCAGTATCTTTCGCGGCTTCGGGTCCGAGGTCGACCTCGTGTTCCGGGCCGAGCGGCCGTTGCGCGGCTTCGACGAGGATGTCCGCGGCGTGCTGGGGGACGAACTCGCGAAGAAGGGCATTCGCCTGCGTCCCGGCCTCCTGCCCGCCGGGATCGGACAGGACGGGTCCGGGGTCCGGGTGACGCTCACCTCGGGCGAGATACTTCATGCCGACGCCATCATGTATGCCACCGGCCGGCTGCCGAACACCGGCGGCCTCGGACTTGCCGAGGCCGGGGTCGCGCTCACGACAAACGGCGCCGTGCGGGTTGACGAATGGAGCCGGTCGAGCGTGCCCTCCGTCCATGCGATCGGAGACGTGACCGACCGCATCAACCTCACCCCGGTAGCCATCGCCGAAGGACGCGCCTTTGCCGAGACCGTCTACAACTCCAACCCGATGACCGCGAATCATGAGGACGTTCCCAGCGCGGTGTTCAGCCAGCCGCCGGTTGCATCGGTCGGACTTGCCGAGCATGACGCGCGCGCGCGATACGGCGAGGTTGATGTCTACGTCGCCGGTTTCCGGCCGATGAAGTACACGCTGACCCGGAATCAGGAACGCGGCATGCAGAAGCTGATTGTCGACCGGGCGAGCCAGCGGGTCGTCGGCGCCCACATGGTGGGTGTGGACGCAGCCGAGATCATCCAGGGTATCGCCATCGCGGTCAGGATGAAGGCGACCAAGGCCGATTTCGACGCTACCGTCGGTGTGCATCCGACCGCGGCCGAGGAATTCGTGACCATGCGGGACCGGCGGCCAGACCCGGTCAATCAGGTCGCCGCCGCCCAGTAGCAGGTCGACACCGGATGACCCTGTTCTTCCACGACACGCTCACGCGCGGCAAGGTGCCGTTTGTTCCGCTTGATCCGGCGCATGTACGCCTCTACGTGTGCGGCCCGACGGTCTACGATCACGCCCATATCGGCAACGCCCGTCCGGTCGTTGTCTTCGACGTGCTCTACCGCCTGCTCAGGCACCACTATCCGCGCGTGACATACGTGCGCAACATCACCGACATAGACGACAAGATCAACGCGCGTGCGGCCGAGTCGGGACAGGATATCCGCGAGCTGACCGAGACGACGGCCCGGGACTTCCAGCGGGACATGGCCGCGATCGGCGCCCTGCCTCCTGACCGGGAACCGAGGGCGACCGAGCACGTGGTCGAGATGATCGCCATGATCGAGACACTGCTCGCGCGCGAACACGCCTATGTGGCCGAAGGTCATGTGCTGTTCTCCGTGCTGTCGATGCCGGACTATGGCGCACTGTCGCGCCTCGACCGGGCGCAGCTCATCGACGGCGCGAGGGTCGATGTCGCGCCGTACAAGCGTGATCCGGCCGACTTCGTGCTGTGGAAGCCGTCCGCGCCGGGTACGCCCGGCTGGCACAGCCCGTGGGGGTATGGACGCCCAGGCTGGCATATCGAGTGCTCGGCCATGAGCCACGCCTACCTGGGCGAGACCTTCGACATCCACGCCGGCGGTATCGACCTGGTGTTTCCGCACCACGAGAACGAGATCGCGCAGACACGGTGCGCCTTCGGCACGCATGCCATGGCCTCGGTGTGGATGCACAACGGGTTTGTCACCGTCGAGGGCGAGAAGATGGCCAAGTCGCTCGGCAACTTCTTCACCGTGCACGACCTGCTGGGCGACTGGCCCGGCGAGGTGATCCGGTACGCCCTGCTTGCCGCGCAGTACCGCGCTCCGCTCGACTATGGCAGGCGCGGACTGGCCGAGGCCCGCTCCGCGCTCGACCGGTTGTACCAGGCACTGCGTCCGACCGGTTCGGTGGAACCGTCAACCCCGTCGGACGCGGTGCTCCAGGCGCTTGGCGACGACCTCAACACACCGCTCGCGCTTGCCGGCCTGCACCGGCAGGCCGGTGCGCTCAATCGGGCGGACACCGATAGCGAACGGCGCGAGATTGCCGGCGAACTCCGGGCATCGGGCCTGTTGCTCGGCCTGCTGGAGTCGGACCCCGAGGCCTGGTTCCAGGCGGGCACGGCGACCGGCCCCGACGAGGCCGGGATCCGGCACCTGATCCAGGCTCGCAACGAGGCACGGGCCGCGCGTGACTTCGCCACCGCCGACCGGATCCGCGACCAGCTGCGGGCGGACGGCATCGCGCTCGAGGACGGGGCGGACGGGACCAGCTGGAAGCGCCTGTCGTGACCGTCAGGCGCTGCGTGCGAGCGCCTCCTCCTCGATGTCGAGCTGCAGGACATCGTTGAACCGGTTGAACGCACCGCACAGCGCGATCCGCCAGGTGAGTTCGACGATCTGCGGCTCGGAGAAATGCCTGCGCAGTCGCAGGAACATCGCATCGCGCACGCGGTGGAAGTCGCGTGTCACCGCGATGGCATATTCGACCACCAGCCGGTCGATCTCGTCGAGCTCCGGGTGATCGTCGTGGTCGAGCAGCCGGTCGATACCCTGGGGCGAGATGCCCTCGACGGCAAGCCGGGGCCCGTGATGGGCGACACAGTAGGCGCAGCTGTTCAACTGCGAGACCGCGACCAGGGCGAGTTCAAGGTAACGCTTCCCGACCAGGGACTCCTGGCCGAGTTCGGTCAGCATGCCGAACACATGGGCGAAGACGGGAGTGCGATGGGCCATGGCACCGACCAGGCTCGAGAACGGCCCGTAGGTCGCCATGTCGTCGAACAGATGACGGTGCTGTTCGGGAACCGCGTCCCGACCGGCATAGGATATCCGCGCCATTGACTGCCTCCGAAGCTGCGCTGATCGATGCGCGGCATGCTACGGGAACACCCTGCTCCGGACAATCGCGCCGAACCCGGCGCACCTACCGGCCCATCAGCGCCGGGAGGTCGGAAATGATGGTAGCGACGCGGTTCATGCCCGACTTCAGGGCCCTCCGCACCTGGGCCGGGGTCCCGGCCAGGTCGACGCGGTTCGAGGGTTTCGCACCGTTCTTCATGTCCTCGACCTGCTGGCGCAGTACCAGGGTCATGCAGGTGGTCTGGAACTCGAGCAGGGCGGCGCAGTCGGCCGCACCAAGCCGGCCGGCCCGTTCGATCGCATCGAGCCTCGCGGCGGTGGATGCGGCGTCAAGTCCCGAACGCAGTGCCAGGGCCCGGACAAGGCTGACCAGCGGCAGCAGGCCATGACGCTTCAGGTCGACCCGGCCGCGTTCGACCGGAAGACGGCCGAGGAAACCGAGGCGGGGCGCGGTGTCGGTTACCGACTGCGCCAGCAGGCCAAGAAACGGCCGGGCTCCGGCCGCGGCAGCCACGGCATCCTGCCTCAGCCGGCGACCCAGCGACCGCTCGCCCGCGACCGGCGCAAGATCGAAGAAGATGTCCACGCTGAGCAGGTCTTCCGGACGCGCCCGTGACAGCCAGTGGGCAACCCGGTCCCGCCATTGATCCACGGTGCCGCGCCACACCGGGTTCGACGCCATCACGCCGCCGTCACACAGCCGTATTCCGGCCTCCGCCAGCCCCTCGGCCAGGATCGAGCCGAACTCGGCGAACCAGTCGTCGTCCGCGGGCCCGCCCTCGTGCACCAGCGCATTGTCCTGATCGGCGCCGAGCAGGCTTTCGGCCCGTCCTCCCGACCCGAGAACCAGTACGGCGTAGCCCGCTGGCGGCCCGCCGCGCCCCCGGGCGGCCATGCGTTCACACGAGATCTCCGACATGCGTGCGGTGACCGCCTGCAGTTCGCGGCCGATGACGCGCGCGATGGCACGGCCGTCGAGCCCGTCCGCCAGCAGTCCTTCCGCAACCTCCGGGACCCGTGCGTAGGCCGTTGCCAGCTCCTGCTCGGTTGTCGCCGTTCCGGTTGCATCCCTGACGGCGAGCTGCTCGCGGGCCCGGTGGTGCAGGAGATCGCGGTGCGAAACCATGCCACAGGCAAGCCCCCCGTCATCGGTCACCGCGAGGTGCCGGATCCCGAGCCGGTCCATGCGCGCAAGCGCCCGGTAGAGCAGTTCATCCTGCCCGAGACCGACCACGGGCGCGCTCATCACCTCTTCGATGCCGGTCCCGGGCGACCTGTTCACCAGTCCGCCCAGCAGGTCGCGCTCGGTGATGATGCCCGATGGCACACCATGGCCCGGACCGACCAGCAGCGAACCGATGCGTCGCTCGATCATGGTCCGGGCGGCGTCGGCCAGGCCGGTACCCGGCGCGATCCACACCGGCGGTGCACTCATGACGTCGCCGAGCGTGCGTGCGAACACGGTTCCGTCGAGCCGGGCCGGTTCGGTCGTGGCCGGCCCGGCATCGGAATGCCAGCCGGAGGCGAACTCCTTGTGGACGAGGTCGCGACGGCGTGCAAGGAGCCCGCGCGCCTCGGCAAGGGTCCGCACACCGGCCCGGGAAAGCTGCGGCAGCAGGCACCTGTAGCATTCCGCTACCGCAACGGCATCGGCGAGTGCGTCGTGCCGCCGGGAGACCGACACGCCGAGCATGCCGGTGACTGCCTCCATGCCCGGATGGGGCAGGCCAGGTTCCAGTGCCGCCAGCACCATGCCGACATCGAGCGACGGCGGGTCGGTCCACGCCATCGCGCGCCGTTCGGCCTCGGCGCGCAGGATCGCGAGATCGAACGCGATGTGCACCCCGATGACAATCCGTCCGGCAAGCAGGTCCGCAAGCCGGGGCAGCACCAGCTCGAGCCCGGGCGCGTCGGCCAGCGCCGCATCGTCGAGACCGGTGATCCGCGCCGCGGTCGCCGGCACCGCAATGTCCGGCCTGACCAGGCAGTCCATGCGCGGGGTATCGAGCAGGACCGGGCCGTCCAGCAGTACGACCCCGACCTGAATTACCCTGTCACGGGCAACGTCAAGGCCGGTGGTTTCCAGGTCCAGACTGGCAAGCGGCAGGGCCGACAGCGGGGCAAGACCTGACGGAGAGCGGATCCCGTCCATCACGTGCCTCCGGATGGCAGGTCAGTTCAGGAAGAACCCTACCAACTGCGCCACGCCAAGCGCGACCTCGCTCTCGAGCGGAAACGACAGCATGCCCATGACCGAGTACCCGAGCAGCCACGGCATGACATAGAACCGGATCATGAAGAAGAACCAGGCGACATACAGCGGCACCATCGGCGCGATCAGGAAGCCCGGCGTGACCGGGTCGAACAGCCTGATCAGCGGGTCGGTGGCCCGGACGAAGAAACGCATGAAGAAGAACTGGCTGTTCTGCGGCAGGAAGATACCCATGCCAAATCGGCCGATCAGCGTCCACATGATCACGCCGAGCAGATAATCGATGACCACGACCCAGAGCGGAAATCCTGCCATGACCCGGGGATCCTTTCGCGCACGCTCCCGTGCATCATGCGAACGGGGGCGGAGACCGGGTCTCCGCCCCCGTCACACGTGGTACCGACCCGGTTCTAGTGGTCCGAGCTCAGGATCGGATCACCCTTGGGTATCCTCACCTCGTCGACCATCTTCTGGGTCTCTTCATCGGGCTCGGCGGTCGCGAGTGACACCACCACCATTGCCACCAGGCTCACGGCGGCACCGACGATGCCGAACCGCAGGTGATCGATGCCGATCCACGGCTCCATGCCCGCAAAGCGAACCATGTAGAGGTACCAGGACCCCGCCAGGAAGCCGAACGCCATGCCGGCGATCGCACCCTGCCGGTTGGCCCGTTTCCACCAGATGCCCAGCACAAGCGGGAAGAACAGGCCGGACATGGCGAAGTCGAAGGCCCAGGCCACGGCTCCGAGAATACTGGTGAGCTTCAGGCTCGCCACGGCCGCACCGGCCGCACCCAGCACGATCAGCAATACCCGGGCCACGACCAGCCGCTTGGCGGTTTCGGCCTTCGGATCGATGATCTTGTAGTACAGGTCATGGCTGAGCGCGTTGGCGATCGCCAGCAGCAGTCCGTCGGCCGTCGACATGGCGGCGGCCATGCCGCCGGCGGCGACCAGGCCGGAGATCACGTACGGCAGACCGGCGATTTCCGGTGTCGCGAGAACGACGATATCACCGCGCATGAAGAACTCGTTGATCTGCAGTATGCCATCGCCATTGCTGTCAACCAGCTTGACGAATCCCACCGAGCTCCACTTCTGGATCCACTCCAGCGCATTCACGTCGGCAATCGCCTTGCCGATGATGCTTGTCGCCAGGTTCGGATCGAGCACCTGCAGCTTGGTGAAGGTCGCCAGGGCCGGTGCCGTGAAGTACAGCAGGAAGATGAAGAACAGTGACCAGGCCACCGAGGTCCGCGCCGCCTTCACCGAAGGCGTGGTGAAGTAGCGCATCAGGATGTGCGGGAGCGAGGCGGTGCCCATCATCATGCAGGCGACCAGGGTCACGAACTTCCAGGCAGCCAGTCCGCCCTCGCCGGCCGTGGAGTGCGGCACCGTCAGGGCCCTGAGCCCGGCGACCGCCTCCGCCGGCATCAGCGTGCCGACCTGGTGCAGGGCCTCAAGCTCGACCAGCCGTGCCACGGCGTCACCGTAAACCAGCTGCGGGAACACCCCGAAACCCTGCTTGTTCGACATCCAGAACACCGGCACCAGGTAGGCGATGATCAGCACGATGTACTGGGCTACCTGGGTCCAGGTCACCGCCCGCATGCCTCCCAGCATCGAGCAGAGCAGGATACCGGCCAGCCCGAACCAGACGCCGACCTCGAACGGGATCTGCAGGGCACGCGACGCGATGGTCCCGGTCGCGTTGATCTGCGCGGTCACGTAGGTAAACGAGGCGACCACGAGAACGATGACGGCAAACAGCCGGGCCGTGTTGCCGCCGTAGCGGGTCCCGATGAAGTCCGGAACGGTGTAGCACCCGAACTTGCGCAGGTACGGCGCCATGAGCACCGCGACCAGCACGTAGCCGCCGGTCCAGCCGACGACGAAGGCGAGGTAGCCGTGACCGCCCATGTAGATGCCGCCGGCCATGGCCACGAAGGACGCGCCCGACATCCAGTCGGCCGCGGTCGCCATGCCGTTGAATACGGGCGGAACCTGCCGGCCGGCAACGTAGTAGGCATCGACCTGCATGGTCCGGGACAGCCAGCCGATGCCGGCATAGATCGCCACCGTGAACACAACGAACAGGATGCCGAGGGTGTCGGCCGCGACACCCATCTGCTCCAGTACGGCCATCAGGAGGATAAAGACGATGAATCCGCCGGTGTAGAAACCGTAGATTCTCGGGAGATTGTCTACGAAATCGCCCGTTCCTCTCAACAAGCTCATGACACCCCCCTACTCGTCTTCGGCCATGCCGCATTGCACGTCGATCGCATGCTGCTGGCGGATAAAGATAAAGAGTTGCACCACGAACACGACCAGTGATCCCTGCGCCGCCATGTAGAAGCCCAGCGGGAAGTGCATGAAACTGGTCTGGTTCAAGGTAGGTGCGAACCAGTGAATGAGGTAGGCGAAGACGAACCAGATCACCAGATGTATGATCATCAGCTGCCTGGTCCGCCTCCAATGCTCTTCCCTCTGGGAAGCATTGTCAGGCATGGTTTTTCCCCCATGATGGCGGCACGCCCGCGCGGAGGGGTGCACGCCACTGTTTCCGACCTCGGAATGCGGCCACGTGCAGCATTCCGCGCACCAGACTCCAGTGTACTGTGACTGTTTCATGTCACAACGACAACCGTGCGGTGGAATCACGAATGGGAATGGGATGCTTCTGCAACAGTTCAGGATCGGGTTCGGCACCGAAAGTCCTGGCGCACTCCTTCGCGCACTTCGCGATTACCTGATCGGAACCGGGCGTCAGCGGCCGGTACGCGACTGCGACGGCCTGGCCACGTTCATCGCGGCAAGGTCGAGTCACGTGGCCCAGACTTCGCTCTACGGTTACCTGCGGACCAGGGCCGGCACCATGTATCCCGAACTATTCTCGAACGATGATTTCATGGTTTCGATCAATATTGCCAAATGGCAGATGTGGCTTGCCTGTCTTTCCGACCTCTCGGTGTACTGCGGCGGCATGCTGGCGCGGCGCAGCCCCGCCACGGAGCAGGACCGGATCCATGACATCGTTGCGTACGCCGTCGGAACCGCACTGGCCGAGGCGGGCGAGCCGCAGGAGGCGGGAGCGGCCTTCCCGGAGAACGCCGCCTCAGTTCGCGCCAGAATCGATTCGGTCGACTGGCGGGTGGTGGAAGACGGCGAATCGCACTTTACCTGCAGTCCGGAAGCACTGGTCACCTGGGCGCCGATTGTCGAGGGCCTCAAGGAACTCGACCGCGACATCGTGGTGAACTCGGTCCGGTTCCGCTGGCAGGAGGTCCGCCGGGATGTGCGCCGGCTGCTCGATGCCGACGCGGTGATCGCATCGGAACCGGCGGGCACACCCGGGCCGGTTCAGCCAGACAGATAGCCGGCGTCGCGCAACTCCGTCGCAATCTCGTCCAGGATATCCGGATCGTCGATGGTCGCCGGAATCGGATAGTCCCGGTCATCGGCAATGCACTGCATGGTACCGCGAAGGATCTTGCCCGACCGGGTCTTGGGCAGGCGCCCGACCACGATCGCCTGGCGGAAAGACGCCACCGGGCCAATCTCCTCGCGCACCATGCGGATAACCTCGGTCACGATCTGAGAATGCGGCCGGTTGACCCCGTCCTTCAGCACCAGGAATCCCATCGGCACCTGTCCCTTCAGCGCGTCTGCCGCGCCAATGACCGCACATTCCGCCACGTCGGGGTGAGACGCCAGCACCTGTTCCATGCCACCGGTTGACAGGCGGTGCCCCGCGACATTGATGATGTCATCGGTGCGCGACATGATGTGCAGATAGCCGTCCTCGTCGATGATGCCGGCGTCCCCGGTCTGGTAGTAGCCCGGGTAGGCGCTGAAGTAGCTCTCGACGAACCGCTCGTCGTTCTGCCACAGGGTCGGCAGGGCGCCGGGCGGCAGCGGGATCCTGATCGAGATGGCGCCGATTTCTCCGGGCGCAACCGGGGTGCAGTCCGGTGCCAGAACCTCGATTCCCCAACCCGGGACCGGCGCGGTCGGCGAACCGGGCTTCACCGGCAGCCGCTCGATTCCGAGACAGTTCGCCGCGATCGGCCAGCCGGTCTCCGTTTGCCACCAGTGATCGATGACCGGCACGCGAAGTACCTCCTCGGTCCACCTGAGCGTGTCGGGATCGCACCGCTCGCCGGCGAGGAACTGTGACTTGAGTGCGGAAAGGTCGTGCTGGCGCAGAAGCAGGGCGTCGGGATCCTCCTTGCGAATGGCCCGCATCGCCGTGGGAGCGGTAAACATGCACGACACCCGGTGCTGCGCCATCACCCGCCAGAACGCGCCGGCATCGGGCGTCCCGACCGGCTTGCCCTCGTAGAGCACCGTCGTGCAGCCATGAAACAGCGGCGCGTAGACGATGTAGCTGTGGCCCACGACCCAGCCGACGTCCGACGCAGCCCAGTAGACCTCGCCGGGCTCGACCCCGTAGATGTTGCGCATCGACCACTTCAGAGCCACCGCGTGCCCGCCGGTCGGCCTGACCACTCCCTTCGGCACACCGGTGGTTCCGGACGTGTAGAGAATGTAGGCGGGGTCGGTGGCCTCGACCTCCACGCAGTCCACGGGCTCGGCCCCCTCGTGCGCAGCGTGCCAGTCGATGTCCCGTCCCTCCTGCATCGCGGCCTCGCACATCGGCCGCTGCAGGACGATGCAGGTTCGCGGCCTGTGTTCCGCCAGGTCGAGAGCGCCATCGAGCAACGGTTTGTACTCGACGACGCGACCGGGCTCGATGCCGCAGGATGCCGCCACCACAAGTACCGGCCTGGCATCGTCGATCCGCTTCGCCAGCTCGCTGGCGGCAAAACCGCCGAACACAACCGAGTGCACGGCGCCGATCCGCGTGCACGCGAGCATCGCGATCACTGTCTCGGGAACCATGGGCATGTAGATGATCACCCGGTCGCCGTACGCCACTCCGTGCCGGCGCAGCACCCCGGCGAACAGCGCAACCGCATCGCGCAGTTCCCGGTAGCTGAACTCGCGGACGGTTCCGGTGACCGGGCTGTCGTAGATCAGTGCCGCCTGGTCGGCCCGACCCTCGCGCAGGTGCCGGTCGAGTGCATTGTCACAGGTGTTGAGACGACCGCCGGCAAACCAGCGGGTAAACGGCGGCCTGTCGTTGTCGAGAACCCGGTCCCACCGCTTCTGCCAGACCAGGTCGGCGGCGGCGGCGGCCCAGAACGCTTCGGGCTCCTCAAGTGATCGGCGGTAGATGTCCTCGTACTGTCCCACTCGTCCCTCCACCATCCAGGCGGCGGTGACCGCTATGTCCCCGCCGCGTCGTTGCCCAGCCGGCGCGAAAGCGCCGCTTCCAGGAACCGGTCAAGCGATCCGTCGAGAACCGACTGTATATCAGAGGTCTCGATCCCGGTCCGCAGGTCTTTCACCATCTGGTAGGGCTGCAGGACATAGGAACGGATCTGGTGTCCCCAGCCAATGTCGGACTTGCCGGCCTCGACCGCTTCCGCCGCTTCCTCGCGGCGCCGGATCTCCAGCTCGTATAGCCGGGCGCGCAGCATCTCCATCGCGGTGGCGCGATTGCGGTGCTGCGACCGGTCGTTCTGGCACTGGACCACGATTCCGGTCGGCTCGTGGGTGATGCGGACCGCCGAGTCGGTCTTGTTGACATGCTGGCCGCCGGCGCCGGACGAGCGGTAGGTGTCGATGCGCAGGTCCTTCTCCTCGACCGTGATCTCGATGGTCTCGTCGATCACCGGGTAGACCCAGGCCGACGAGAAGCTGGTGTGGCGGCGCGACGCCGAGTCGAACGGCGAGATCCGCACCAGCCTGTGCACGCCGCTCTCCGTCTTCAGCCAGCCATACGCGTTGTGGCCCCTGACCTGCAGCGTCGCCGACTTGATGCCGGCCTCCTCGCCGTCACTCTGCTCCAGGACATCAACCTCGTAGCCGCGTACCCGGCACCAGCGCTGGTACATGCGCAGGAGCATCTCGGCCCAGTCCTGGGCCTCGGTCCCGCCCGCTCCGGCATGGATCTCGAGGTAGCAGTCGTTGGCGTCCGCCTCGCCGGAGAGCAGTGTCTCGAGCTGTCTGGTCCGGCAGGCCTCGCGCAGTGTCCGCAGATCCCCCGTCGCCTCGGCGACGATTTCCGCCTCGTCCTCGGCCTCGCCGAGTTCCATGAGATCGACGGTTTCTTCAAGTTGCCGCTCGATGTCACGCACCGCGGAGATCGAGCGTTCGAGCGAAGTCCGTTCCTTCAGGACCGCCTGCGCACGCTCGTTGTCCAGCCACAGGTCCGGATCACCGGCAAGGGCATTCAGTTCATCCAGCCGAACCGTTGCCGCATCCCAGTCAAAGATGCCTCCGCATGAGCTCGATGGACTGGCGGATTTCCTCGGCAGTTGCCGCGGCTTCAGCATTCATGACGGTTCCCCCTGCGACTCCAGGTCGACTAATAGAGGCCGTGGCCGGATCCATCAACCGGTCCGCTCACGATCCCGCCGTCGACCTGCCCGGGCACCGGCTGCTGACCGGGCTTGAAGGCCTCGATGATCACATTTTCATCACCGGCCTGCGCCAGTTCCCCGGTCTCGGGATTGATGCGGACGTGCAGGATGCCCGAGGGTGCCCGGAACGGAACCGGCAGCGTGCCGCTGAGCGCCCTGCCCATGAACTCCTTGAAGATGGGAACGGCAACCCTTGACCCGGTATCGCGCGGGCCGAGGGTTCGGGGTGTATCGAAGCCGACGAAGGTGCCAACCACGAGATCGGGCGAAAACCCGATGAACCAGGCGTCGACATTGTCGTTCGACGTCCCGGTCTTGCCGGCCAGTGGCCGGCCCAGCTCGGAGATCCGCCGCCCGGTGCCACGTTGGACAACGCCCTCCAGCATGCGAACCATCTGGTAGACCGATGCGGAGTCGACCACGCGCTCGCCGCGTTCCGGCACCCGGGGCACCGCGCCGGGGTCGGTGCCCATGCATTCCAGACAGGCCCGGGTGTCACTGCGGTACACGTTGCGTCCATTCCGGTCCTGGATCCGGTCGATCAGTGTCGGCGTCACCCGGTAGCCGCCGTTGACCAGCGTGCCGTAGGCAGCGGCGAGCCTCAGCAGCGTGGTCTCCCCCGACCCGAGCGCCATCGCGAGATGTTCGTCCATGTTGTCGACGATACCGAACCGGTGCGCGGCCTCCGTCACCCGCTCCATCCCGATCGCCTGGGCAAGTCGCACCGTCATCAGGTTGCGGGATTTCTCGATACCCAGACGCATGGCGCTCGGGCCGTAGAACCTGCGCGTGTAGTTGGCCGGTTTCCACTTGCGGCGCCCCGGTCCCAGGTCGAGGACGAACGGCGCGTCGAGGATGACGCTCGTCGGTGTGTAGCCCTGTTCGAGGGCTGCGAGATAGACGAAGGGCTTGAACGCCGATCCGGGCTGGCGCCAGGCCTGGGTCGCCCGGTTGAAGCTCGAGACCGAGAAGTCCCAGCCGCCGCTCATGGCAAGCACCCGGCCGGTGTGGGGATCAAGGGCCACGAGCGCCCCGTTGACGTCGGGAACCTGGCGCAATCCGTAGGACAGGATCGGCGGGACGTCCTCGAAGCTGTCTGCTTCGACCCGCTCTGCGAGCACCTCCACCAGAATTACGTCACCGGTCGAAAGCACCTGGTCGACCGATCCCACCTTCGGGCCCAGTCTCTGCCCCTTCCGCGTTCGCCGCGCCCAGCGCAGTTCCTCCAGAGCCAAGAGGCCGGTTTCCCCGTCCGGCAGGCCGATGCGGGCGACCTCGGCGCCGGTGGCAAGGACCACGGCAACCTGCCATGTCGGGCGCATGCCGGGCTGTGGCCCGAACTCGATCAATCTCTCGCGCCAGCCCGGACCGGTCTCGATCCTGCCCAGGGCGCCGCGCCAGCCGTGACGCCTGTCATAGAGCTCGAGCCCGTCCCTCAGCGCGGCGTCGGCGATACGCTGCAAGCGCCAGTCCAGGCTGGTCCGCACCGACAGTCCGCCACGGTAGAGATCATCCTCGCCGTAGCGCGTCAGCAGCTGGCGCCGCACCTCTTCCGCAAAGTAGGTCGCAACGGCAGTCTCGGTCGCCTCGCGGCGTCGGACCACCAGCGGTCTCTTGCTCGCCTCGGCCGCGAGAACGTCCGTGATCACCCCGTCCTCAGCCATGCGCTGCAGCACCCAGTTGCGGCGCCACACCGCCTTCTCGTACTGCCGCTCCGGGTGGTAGTTGTTGGGCGCCTTGGGCAGTGCTGCCAGGTACGCCGCCTCTTCCACGTCCAGCTCCGAGAGCGCCTTGTTGAAGTAGTTGAGCGCCGCCGCGGCGATGCCGTGGGAGCCGCGGCCGAAGTAGATCTGGTTCAGGTACAGTTCAAGAATCCGGTCCTTGCTGAGCACCCGCTCGATGCGGAAGGCGAGGATCGCCTCCTTGATCTTGCGTTCGACTGTGACCTCGCTGGTGAGCAGGAAGTTCTTGGCAACCTGCTGGGTGATGGTCGATGCCCCGCGCAGGCGGCGACCGGTCGCGTAGTAGCGCAGGTTTTGCACCATGGCGGCGGCCAGACTGACGAAGTCGACGCCCGGATGACTGTAGAAGTCCTTGTCCTCCGCCGCCAGCACAGCTCCGATCACCAGTCCGGGCACCGCCGAGATCGGCACGAAGATCCGCTGCTCCGTCGCGTACTCGATCACGAGGCGGCCGTCGGAGGCGTGAACCCGGGTCAGCACCGCCGGCCGGTAATCGGCGAGCTGGCGATAGTCGGGCAGCCCCTGGCCGTAGGCGCGCAGCACCCACAGCGCGCCGGCTGCACCGGCAAGCGCAATGACAAGACAGACCGCCGCCGTTCCGACAATCCACCTCACGTCATCGTCTCCTGCGCCCAGTCAGGTATTCCGCAGCCGGGCACGCGCACGGTTCCGATCCATCGGAATACCCCTGCACCCGTGCCGTTCCCGGAGCCTCGCCGATCATACACGCCAGGGCCCCGACACTCTCATGCGGAAATGCTATGGCCAGGGTGTGTCAGTCACGATACCCGGAATGACAGGCGCAGGAACCCGGAACATGCGCAGAGCGGGTGACAGCAGACCGCGCCCGGGTGAACAACCGCTCGACATTCCCGACGCCGGGTCGTTCGCGTTTCGCGAACGACCCGTTCCCGCAGCGAAGCCGAAACCACAACAGCCCCGGGCCAGGTCGCAGGGTGCGGTCTCCGATTCCCCGCGCCCTGCTATGCGGACACGCGCGCGCCGTACCTGCTCCGCGGCCGTTCGGACCGCCCGGCCGCGCCGCGGGCCAGCCTTCGGGACGAGTGTTCACCGTGTCCGACCAAAGACGCAGGCCGGTCGGCCTTCCTCGCGACCATGGCTGCCAGGCCTGCCGGTCCGCTTCCGGAGCGCCTTCGGACCAGGTCAGGCGCGCCTTGCCGCGGGACCGCGATTCGCGCCGTGTCGACCGCGACATGTCCGCGGCTGAACATCGGGGAGAGGGACGGAACGGTGATGTAGCGTGGCCCGGCAGGTATGGCATTGAAAATACTTGGTCGTTCGGATACATTCCGTGCGCACCGGAATCGGTTGCCTGCTGGCGGCTGGTTCCGCCCTGCATCCCCGGGGATTCCAAACGGTTCCCTTCAACACAGCAAATGATCCGTGTCGGTCGCGCCAGCCAATCGACTGCGTGTCCGCGCGGAGCAGGGTTCAAGCACATGTTGCGCGCGCTCGACACCGTGACCGGGTACCCGGTTCACCCGACACGGCCCGGACGGCACGAGGTCCCCTCGCGCGGCGGCTGCATGCAGATCCCCGGTGGGGCTGCACGCGACGGCCGGACCGCGCACGCCGGCGTCTTCGCGACGCGCACCCGATCCGACCACTCATACGGTGCTCGCGGGCACTGGTTGACGTTGTGGCGCGCAGACGAACGACCGTCTCCGGTCAGGCTCGCGCGGCCAGTTCACCGATCAGTGTCCCGGGGCACCCCGGAGCCCAATATCCATGACCAAGCGCATGCTGATCGACGCAACCCAGCCCGAGGAAACCCGGGTGGTTGTGGTCGATGGGATACGTCTCGATGACTTCGATTTCGAGGCCTCGAACCAGCGCCAGCTGAAAGGCAACATCTACCTCGCAAAGGTCACGCGCGTCGAACCTTCACTCCAGGCCGCCTTCATCGAATACGGGGGTGACCGGCACGGGTTCCTGGCCTTCGGCGAGATCCACCCGGACTACTACCGGATTCCCGTCGAGGACCGTCAGGCCCTGATCGAGTCCCAGGAGGGGCCCGCGCTGCGCGACCCCGATGACGAGGTCGATGGCGACGAGCAAGTCGGTGACGAGGAGACCGATTCCGCCGAAACCGCGCCACCCGAGGAGACCGAGCCCGCCGAGAGCGTCGGGCGCGGCCGGTCGCGCCGCCAGGGTGCGGCGCGGCGCTACCGGATCCAGGAGGTCATCAGCCGGCGCCAGATCCTGCTGGTCCAGGTGGTCAAGGAACAGCGCGGGAACAAGGGAGCATCGCTCACCACCTACCTGTCACTCGCAGGCCGCTACTGTGTTCTGATGCCGAACAACCCCCGCGGTGGCGGGGTGAGCCGCAAGATCACCAACGCTGCCGACCGCAACCGGCTGAAGAAGATCGTCGAGGAGCTGGACGTTCCGGAAGGCATGGCGATCATCGTGCGGACGGCCGGGCGCGAGCGGACCAGGTCGGAGATCAAGCGCGACTGCGAATACCTGCTCAGGCTGTGGGACCGGATTCGCGAACAGACCCTGGTTTCGACCGCTCCGTGCCTCGTGCACGAGGAGGCGAACCTGATCCGTCGCTCGATCCGGGACCTCTACACCCGGGACATCGAGGAAGTGCTGGTCCAGGGCGACGAGGGCTACCGCACGGCCAAGTCGTTCATGAAGATGCTCATCCCGAGCCATGCCCGCCGGGTCCAGCCATTCCGCGAGGACGGCGCGCCCCTGCTGCATCAGTACCAGGTCGAGAGCCAGCTCACCGCCATCCACGAGGCAACGGTTCCGCTGCAGTCGGGCGGCTACCTGGTCATCGACCAGACGGAGGCCCTGGTTGCCATCGACGTGAACTCGGGGCGGGCTACCCGGGCCCGCAGTGTCGAGGACACGGCGCTGCGCACCAACCTGGAAGCCGCCAGCGAAATCGCGAGGCAGCTTCGCCTGCGCGACCTCGCCGGTCTGATCGTGATCGACTTCATCGACATGGCCGAGTCCCGCAACCAGACGGCTGTGGAACGACGCATGAAGGAGGCAGTCAAACCCGACCGCGCACGCATCCAGCTCGGGCGGATCAGCCAGTTCGGCCTGATGGAACTCTCGCGACAGAGACTTCGCCCCAGCGTGTTCGAGACCAGCACCGTCGTCTGTCCGCATTGCCAGGGAAGCGGGCGGGTCCGTTCCACCGAATCCTCCGCCCTGCAGGCATTGCGGGCGATCGAGGAGGAGGGGGTGAAGCAACGGGCGTCGCGCATTGCCGTCCGGCTGCCTCCGGCCACCGGCTTCTACATCCTCAACAGCAAACGCATGGCACTGACCGACATCGAGCAGCGTTACGGTTTCGATGCCGTGCTGGAGCCGGACGACACCCTGCTGTCGGCCGAGTCCCGGATCGAGGTCCTCGAGGCAAAGGCCGCCGGCGATCGATTGGCACAGTTTTCTCCGCCGCCGGAACAGGCCGCCGCGAGCGAGGAGCCACGGAGCAGCGGCCGTCGACGCAGACGGTCGGACCGCAAGAAGAGCGATGCCGAGGACCAGGTCGAGCAGGCTTCTGCCCGGCCGGAAGCGGCGGCAGACGACAACACGGAGGACGGCGAAGCCGGACGGAAGCGGCGGCGGCGCGGCAAGCGCGGTGGACGGCGTCGCGCACGCCGGAGCGAAGCCGAGGTCGAGTCCGGCCAGGAGGAGAACCAGGCCGCGGACGCGCCGGCCGGACAGCCCGCCGGCGACGGCGAGCAGGCCGGGGACGCAGAACAGGCGGCGGCTACCCCACCGGCTCCACGCAGGCGCAGGTCGCGCAGGCGCTCGCCGCCGCGGACCGCACCCGAGGCGGTTCAGGAGCCTGTCGCAACCGGTGAAGCCGTCCCGATCGACGGTTCCGCCGCGCAGGCAGCGATCGAGACCGGCGAGACGGACCCGGGAGGGGATGGCATTCCGGCCGCGGAAACCGTTGTAGGGTCGACACCGGGTAACGGAGCAGCCACACAGCACGGGGACGATCCCGTCGCTGCGCCCGGAGTGCCCGCAACCGATCCGGCAGGGACGTCCGATCCCGGGGACGCGCATACAACGGCGCAGACCGTGTCCGAAACCGAAGATCCGGCAGACGCTCACGCGGTACCGGACACGCAGGCACCGGCAAATGGTGACGCCGCACCGGACGCCGGCACTCCGGCGGACACCGACGTTGCGGCACAAGACACAGTCGAGCCGGACTCCGCGGACGAAGCGGTTTCCGGGGCCGTGGAGGAGGCGGAGACGGAGCCGGCGAACGATGACCAGCCTGCCGCGCCCGGACTTGTGGTCGAGATAATGTCCGGTGAAGGCGTGGTCCGGCTCGAGGACGATGCGCCGCCACAGGAGACTCCGGAAACCCCTATGCCCGTGCCCGAAACCGGACAGCCGCCGCGGCGTGGCTGGTGGAGCCGGCCAGAGGGCTGACCCGGTCAGGCCAGCCAGGTCCGCAGACGGGCGCAGGCCTCGACCATCTCCCGGGTCGAACCTGCAAACGACAGGCGGACCGTCGCCATGCCCCGCCCGGCATCGAAATCGACACCGGGCGTGCACGCCACGCCGATTTCCGCCAGCATGCGGCTGCAGAACTCGACGCTGTCGTTGGTGAACCGCGAGACGCCGGCATAGATGTAGAAGGCCCCGTCTGCAGGCGCGAGATCGGTGATGCCGGCCGCGGGGAGTTCGTTCAGCAGCACCTCGCGGTTGCGCCGGTAGCGAGCAACGTTCGCCTCGAGTTCCTCGTGGCAGTCGAAGGCCGCCACCGCGGCGTGCTGCGACAGGCTCGGCGAAGAGATGAACAGATTCTGCGACAGGCACTCCACCGCCCGAACCAGCTCGGGCGGCACGATCATCCAGCCGAGCCGCCACCCGGTCATCGAGAAGTACTTAGAGAAACTGTTCACCACGATTGTCTCGTCGCCGAAACGGAGGGCGCTCGCCTGCGTCACGTCGTAGACAATCCCGTGGTAGATCTCGTCGGAGACCACCCTGATGCCGCGGCTCCGGCAGTATTCGAGCAGGGTCCGCATCCGGTCCGGATCGAGCATGGTTCCCGCCGGGTTCGACGGACTGGCGACCACCAGACCGTCCAGCGGACCGTCGAGGGTCTCGAGCAGGGCCGGCGTCGGCTGGTACCGGTGCTCGGCGGCGGACGGGATCATGACCGGCGTGATGCCGAGTGCCGTCAGGATGTTCCGGTACGCCGGGTAGCCGGGCGTGACCATGGCGACGCGATCGCCAGCGTCGAAGGCCGCGAGGAAGGCAAGCAGGAAAGCCGCGGAAGACCCCTTGGTGACAGCGATGCGCTCGATGCCGACGTCGACTCCGTACCAGTCGCGGTAGTGCCCGGCGATGCGCTCGCGCAGTTCGGGAATGCCGAAGGCGAGCGTGTATCCCAGCCGGTCCCGCTCGAGCGCCCGCCTTGCGGCCTCGATCACCCCGCGCGGCGCGGCCGTCGCCGGCTGTCCCACCTCGAGGTGCAGGACGTCCGCACCGGCAGCCTCGCGGTCGGCTGCCGCCTGCATGACATCCATCACGATGAACGGCGGGACCTGGCCGCGCCGGGAAACCTTCAACACCACGATCCTCTCTCCCTGTCCCGTCCGGCCGAAATCGCCTGCCTCGCCACGGTGGTGACGTGTAGGCCGACAGTCAGTCGGACCGCAACGGAAAGTTCCGGCACCATGCCGGTTGCCGGACGGGCCGGCAGGCGGTTCCGGCGCAGCGGCGACCATGCCCGCCAGTGGGACGCCGGGGGACGCCGGAGGCTGACGCTCCCGCACGCGCAGGAACGCCCGCACCGGCGGCGAGCAGCGGAACCGGTCGGAAAATGGCGGCGTGATGCGCCGCCGACTATTCGCTATAAGGGTGCCGGGAATTCTGTCTTCGCCACCCGAAAACCGGGAAGCCTCAGCACATGATCGACCCCGGCCGACTGGTCAAGGCATGCATGGCGGCGCTTCTTCTCGTGTCCGGCGCGCTGGTTCCCGCCGCGTCGGCGCGCACGCTCATCTCCGACACCGAGATCGAGGCGACGGTTGCGGACCTTGCCCGTCCCCTGCTCGAGGCCGCCGGACTCGACCCGGGATCGGTCCGCATCCTGGTGATCGGATCCGATGAACTGAACGCCTTTGTGGCCGGCGGCCAGAACCTGTTCCTGTTCACCGGCCTCATCATGCGCACGGAGACACCGGGACAGCTGAGCGGCGTGCTCGCCCACGAGATCGGTCACATCGCGAGCGGCCACCTGGCGCGCACGTCCGTCGCGGTGGAGGACGCATCCGTGGCCGCGATCCTCGGCCTCGTGCTCGGAACCACCGCGGCGGTGGTCAGCGGGCGCGCGGACGCCGCCGCCGCGGTGCTGCAGGGAACCTCCAGCTTGCTGCGTGCCAACCTGTTCGCCTACACCCGCACCCAGGAATCGGCAGCGGACCAGGCTGCCGTCCGCCTGCTCGATTCGACCGGACAGTCATCTCGCGGCTACGCCGAATTCCTGCGCATCCTCGATACGGAGTTCTCGGCCCTGGCCGGCCGGCCGGCCATCGCGACCACGCACCCGCTTACTCCCGACCGGATCGCGTTCGCCGAACAGCATGTTGCGAACTCGCCCCACGCCGATGCCCCGGTTCCTGTCGAACAGGTCCGCCGGCACGCGCGGATGGTTGCCAAGCTGCGGGGTTTCCTGCTGCCGCCGGAGCAGACGCTCAGGCTCTATCCCGAGGCCAGCGACTCCGTTGCGGCCCGGTACGCGCGCGCGATCGCGACCTTCAGGAAAACCGGGCTCGCGCCGGCGCTCGCACTGATCGACGGTCTGATCGCCGGGTATCCCGACGACGGATATTTCCGGGAACTGAAGGGCCAGCTGCTGTTCGAATCCGGTCGGCCGGGCGAAGCCCGCGCCGCCTACCTCGACGCGCTCCGGTTACTCAAGGGAGCGGGACCGATACCGGCGACCTCGCTCGAGACGGCGCGTGTCGAACTCGCTCTCGATACGGCGGAGACCAACCGCTCCGCCCGTCGGCGACTCGAACGGGTCGTGCGTCACAGACCAGAATCCGCGGTCGCCTGGCGCCAGCTTGCCATCGCGCAGGGACGAACGGGCGCGCGGGGACTGGCCGCACTCTCGCTGGCGGAAGAGGCACTGCTCGGCAACCGCCGCAACGAGGCGGTGCGCTTTGCCGAACGGGCACAGCACGGCCTTCCCGTGGGATCACCGGGATGGGTCAGGGCGGAAGACATCCTGCACGCAGCGGGCCGGCGTGAATAACGGCCGGGAAACGAGGAAGGAAACCGGAATGATGACAACAGGCAACCGTGTGCGAACCTGTGTCGTTGCTCTCGCCATCCTGCTCTGCACAGCCGGGGCCCCGGTGGCGCAGGATGCGGAGTTCACGGAGCGCGAGCTCGAAGTGATCGACGAACGGATCCGTTCCTTCATCCTGGCCAACCCGGAAGTCGTGCTGCGGTCGCTGCGCGAACTGCAGGAGCAGACGGAACTCGAACAGGTCGAACAGCGGCGCGGGCTGGTGCGGGACCTGGTCGCCGAGATCGAACAGGATCCCGATGACCCGGTGCTCGGCAATCCCGACGGGGACGTGACCCTGGTCGAGTTCTTCGACTACCAGTGCGGGTTCTGCAAGCGGATGGCCAGCCCCCTGTTCGAAACCGCGCGCGCCGACGGCAGGGTACGCCTGGTCATGAAGGAGTTTCCGATCCTCGGCCCGGTATCGGAAATCGCCGCCCGCGCCGCGCTCGCCTCGCGCCGGCAGGACCGGTACGAGGACATGCACATTGCGCTGATGAGCGTGCGCGGCAAGCTGACCGAGCAGGCGGTGCTCCAGACCGCCAGGGAACTCGGGCTCGACGTCGACCGGCTCGAGGCGGACATGGCCGACCCGGAATTGGCCCGGATCTACGGCAAGGTCCGTGCGCTGGCGAACCGCCTCGATATCAACGGGACTCCCACGCTCATCATCGGCGACGAACTGGTCGCGGGGGCCATCGACGCCGGTCGGCTGCAGGCCCTGATCGACGAGGCCCGGGCGCCGGGCTGATCAGTCGGCGAGTCCGATCAGGATCACCGCCGGGGTAACCATCGCGACGGCGAGCAGGATGCGCGGCGTGATCCGTTCCTGCCTGAAGGCGACGACGCTCATGATCAGGGTGAAGACAGGCGAGGCCGCCACCACCGGCACGACCTGGACCACGGTTCCGAGCAGCAGGGCCGTGTTCAGCGCCATGATCGCCACGCCGAAACAGAGGCTCGCACCCATGAACCACAGGGCCGCGCGGCTGCGCCACGGGATCGCCGGCGCCGACCGGCGGACATGGTGGGCGGTCTGGGTGACCACTGCGGAGACCACGAAGCCGACCATGCTCGCGATGTAGGGATCGGGAATCCATTCCATTCCGTATTTCGACAGGACGTGACCCGCCGACCTGACCAGCGCCGCCCCGATGGGAAGCAACAGCGCCCAGACCGGCCAGCTGACCGCAGCGCCCCCTCGCCTGCCGGACAGGACCATCACCGCCGCCACGATGACCAGGGTGCCTGCGCCGGTCTGCCAGGTCAGCACCTCTCCAAGCCAGAGTATGCCGAGGGCCGCGCCGAACAGCGGCGAGGTGGAGGTAAGGGTGGTGGCAAGGGTGGGCCCGAGGTACTTCATGCCGGCGAGCGCCAGGTTGGCCGAGAGCGCGGGCCGGAACAGCCCAACCAGCACGAAGGTCAGCACCGCAGGGTGCAGCAGGTGGGCCGGGTCGAGCAGGAACGGCGCAGCCAGCAGGAACAGGACCGCTGAGGTGGTGATGGTGATCACCGCACCGCTGCGCGGCTCGATGCTCAGCAGTCCGACACTCTGGAACTGGGCGCCAAGGGCGAACAGGAACGCGGCCACCAATGCCAGCAGGACCGGCAGCGCATCGACAAGCGGCACTGAGCGCACTCCCCAGGTCAGTCGCAGACCCGCGGCCCGCCGGCGTTACCGCCCCTCACCTACACTGACTCCCTGCCCGGTGCCGGCGGGGTGGCGGCGAGAATCCGGAACCCGGCCCAATCGACCGCATCGGGCGGATCGATCTCCTCGGGAACCGCACACCAGCCGGACCGCGCCAGGAACCGGCCAGGCCTGCGCCACGAGGTCACGACCGCAATCGGCACCGCCAGCAGCAGGCCGGTAAACACCGGTGCGCCCCACAACAGGAAATCGGGCGCAAACCCGGCAAGGGCGCAGGCAAGGCCGAGACCGGCAAGCGGATGCGGCCACAGGGCCCGGGCAGCCTCGCCCGGCGACAGTTCCCGCTGACTTCGGCCCTGGGCCTCCCAGGCGATCCGGCGCCCCGTGCACAGGCCCGCGATGAAGATGGTCTGCGCGAGCGCGAGCGCCGGGGTCAGCAGGACCGAGAACACCAGTTCCAGTACCGCGCCCCACAACAAGACGGTGGTCCCACCATAGCGCACCCTCTCACCCGGCCGCAGCAGCACGTCGGTCACACCCAGGATCTTCGGTGCGAAATTCATCAGCACCACGGTTGCGAACAGCCCGACCACCATCTGCCTGCGGACCACGAAGTCGGCGCCGGCCGCCGCCGTCAGCGCCGAATCGATGATGCCCACCGCCATGAAACAGTACCAGACCGGTGCCGCCGTATACATCAGGATGGCGAGCACGAGCTGGATTCGTCCCAGCAGCCGGATCCCGGGCATGGACAGCAGCCGCAGGTACTGCAGATTTCCCTGGCACCAGCGCAGGTCCCGGCGAATGAACTCGCGCAGCGTGGGCGGGTTCTCCTCGAAACTGCCGTCCTCGATCGGCAGGACCCTGACCTCGTAGCCGGCCCGGCGCATCAGGACCGCCTCCACCTGGTCGTGGCTGAGGATCTCGCCGCCAAGCGGCGGTGAACCCGACAGGCGCGGCAGCCGGCAGGCGCGGCGGAACGGTTCCATTCGGACGATGGCGTTGTGGCCCCAGTACGGACCCTGGTCTCCCTGCCACCAAGCGCTTCCCGTGGTGTAGGCCCGCATGCCGTGACGCATGCCGAACTGGAAGACACGGCAGAACGGGCTGAGCGACGGCAGGCCGGTGACCAGGGACTGCAGGATGCCGAGCTGCGGGTTCGCCTGCATCAGGCGCACGAGGCGCACGATCGCAGCCCCCGACATCAGGCTGTCCGCATCGAGCAGCACCATGTGGTCGAAACCGTAGCCGGAACGATCACAGAACTCCTCGATGTTGCCGGCCTTGTAGCGATGATTGACCGGGCGGCGGTGGTAGTGGAGCGGCAGGCCGGAGCGGGCGTGCCACCCGGCGCACAGGCGTTCCTCATCGGCGACAATGTCGGGCCGGCTGCTGTCGCTGAGCAGGAACAGCGCAAACCTCCCGGCGTGGCCAGTCGCCTCGAGCGAGGCGGCGACAGCCCCGAGACGGGCGAACACTGCATCCGGGTTCTCGTTGCGAACCGGCATCACCACCGCGGTCCGGGTGACAAGCGGGCCGTCATCGGCGCATGTGCCATCCGAGTTCAGTCCGTTGATCGGCAATACCCGGTGCAGCCAGTCGGGCCCGAGGCGCATCAGCACCACCCCGATCACCGCGTTCCACAGGCCGATCGCAAGCCAGGGGGTGTTGAGCGCAAACAGGAGCACCAGAAGCAGTTCCGCCACGGTCAGCCCGCGCGGCGCGAACACCAGGGCAAGCCACGTGGTCAGCACCGCCATGGTGGCCAGCACCAGCAGCAGGAAGGTCAGCCGCCGGATCCTCATCGTGATCCGGGACCTATACCGGCAGCGCCTTCTCGCGGCTCGCCGGGCCGGCCGTCGCCTATCGCCGGGCGGACATGCCGGTCCCCGGTCCATGGTCTCCCGCTCCACGCGGCATGCGCCGCACACGGCCGTTTCTCAGGATCGGAGAAAGACCCGTTCCCCCGGCCGGGACAGACGCCGGGCGATGAAGTCGCGTCAGTCAACGGCATGCTCCCACGCGGTTTCACGGTTCCTCGTGAATGGTCCGTCGCCATCGCGTTCCTGACGGTACCGTCCCTGCCGCCCAGGTGAGGCCCTCACCTGTTCCATACCGGGAAACCCGCACACACGTCCCCCCGGAGATCACGCGCAACATGTGCTGGTGGAGTGGTGGACGTTCCGGCAGACGGGCCAACCCGAACGAGGCGCACGTACCATATCCCACCGGCTCGCGAAACGTGAGCGATGAGCCTGTGAGAGTACAAGGCGGGACCGTGCATGCGCCGGCAACCATCTCGCAAGGGATCACGCGCGTTGGCGGGCGGCACCTTCAGGGACAATCGTACAGCGCAGGACCGCTTGCATCGGCGCCTGTCCGGTCGCAGGTGCGAGACGTGCGAATCACGCAGCGGTGTGGAGCAGACCATTCGGCACACGGTGTTCTCCGGGACCAGCGGCGCAGTGCGGGAAACGGCTACCGAAGAAGGCCAGCACCATGTAGATTGGACCCGAGCACACGTGTGGTGCCGGACATGCACCGTTCGCGTTGCCGGGCCGTCTCCGCACGGAGCCGGCCGGCCAGTCGGGCCCGTCTCTCGCGTCATGCGACGCCTCCGATCCTGGGGACCTCCTCGCAATGCCCCTGCCCCGGTGCCTCGTGACCAGTCCTGCTTGCCGGTCCGCCACCCGACCCCGGTCCGGGGAGACAGGCATGACGCATGCCCATCCCCGGGGGACACGATGATGTCAGCTCCGCGCAAGCGTGACCCGCGGCTCGATTTCTTCCGCGGCGTGGCCATGCTCATTATCTTCCTCGCCCACGTGCCGACCAACCTGTGGGGCCAGTACATCCCGGCCCGGTTCGGCTGGTCGGACGCGGCGGAGATGTTCGTGTTCTGCTCCGGTTACGCCGCAGCCATCGCGTTTGGCGGCACCTTCGTGCGCGCCGGCTTCTGGTACGGTGTTGCGCGGGTGTCGTATCGCATCTGGCAACTCTACTCGTCGCACCTGATCATCTTCTTCTTCGTGCTGGTGCTGTGCCTGCTGGGCAACCTGCTGCTCGACTCCCCGGTCAACTACCTGAGCCGGCTGAACCTGCACTACGTGATCAACCAGCCGGTGGACGCGCTGATCGGCCTGTTTACCCTGACCTACGTTCCCAACTACTTCGACATCCTGCCGATGTACATGGGGGCGCTGCTGATGCTCCCGGCGGCCATGTTGCTGGCACGGGTCCACCGCCTGGCGCCGCTGCTCGCGTCCTTCGTGGTCTGGAGCCTGAACTGGGTGTTCGATGGCGGACTCCCGGCCCACCCGGCGCATCCCCACCTCGAGTGGTTCTTCAACCCGCTGGGCTGGCAGGTCCTGTTCTTCACCGGCTTCGCCCTGGCCAGGGGCTGGGTCAAGGCGCCGCCGGCGAACGCCGTGCTCGTATGTCTGGCGCTGCTGTTCGTCGTGGCGAGCATCCCGTTTGCCCACTGGCCGACCTGGACGCGCATCCCCGCCTACGAGGCGATCCACGACGTACTCAAGCCGTGGCGCACCAAGATCGACTACGGACCGCTCAGGTATGTTCATTTCCTGTGCCTTGCCTATCTGGCCATCGTGTTCGTGAAGGGCCGCGAACACCTGCTCGAGGCGGCGTGGGCGCGTCCGATCCTGAAGGTCGGACAGCAGGCGCTGCCGGTATTCCTGCTCAACCTGTGGTTGGCGCAGCTGGCCGGGATGATCCTCGATCTTTCCGGCCGGTCGACCTGGAGCTTCGCCGCGGTCAACCTCGTCGGACTCGCCTGCATCGTCGGGTTTGCCTATATGGTCAGCTGGATCAAGCGCGCACCCTGGCAATCCGCCGCATCCCGGACACCGGGAGCGGGAGAGGACCGGGTTGCACGGCAGCCCATGGCGTTCCAGGGCGACTGACAACGGGAACCATCCCCGGGGAGGAGATTTCAGCATGGTCGAACTGAAGGGCGTGATTCCGCCCGCCACCACACCGTTCGATGCCGACGGAGAGATTGCCTACCCGCTGGTGGCACGCCAGATGGACTGGTTCGCCGAAGCCGGGGTGACCGGCGGGGTGGCGGTCGGCGGCAGCACCGGCGAGGGTCATACGCTGGATGCCGAGGAGCACGTGAAGCTGATCGACACCGCCGTCGAGGCGGCTGCCGGCCGCTTTCCGGTGATTGCCGGCCTGATTACCGACAGCACCCGTGACGCGGTCCGCCGCGGCAGGTCCCTCGCCAGCCTCGGTATCGCCGCACTCCAGGTCACCCCGGTCCACTACCTGTTCCGACCCGACGACGATGCGATGGTGGAACATTTCAGGGCACTCGCCGGCGAGACCGGCATGCCGATCATCATCTACAACGTGGTGCCGTGGACCTACCTCTCGCCGCAGCTGCTGTTGCACATCATGCGCGACGTCCCCGGCGTGGTCGGTGTCAAGCAGAGTGCCGGCGACCTGAAGCTCATGGCGGACCTGGTCATGGACGCGGGGCCGGACGACCACATCTTCAGCGCCGTGGACGCGCTGATGTACCCGTCCTACGTCCTTGGCTGCCACGGCTCGATCGCCGCGATCCTGACGGCCGCGCCGCAGGCCAGCGTGGCGCTGTGGGACGCGGTCCAGGCCGGTGACCATGTCGCGGCGCTCGACCTGCACCTGCGGTTGCTGCGGCTGTGGAACGCGCTGGCGGCACCGACCGACATCCTGCCCGCGGCGACCAAGTATGCCCAGGGCCTGCAGGGATGCACCGCCGGCCTGCCGCGGGCGCCCATGTCGATGCCCGGAGACGCGCAGAAGGCCGAGATCAGGGCAGCACTGGGCGCACTCGATAGCGCGGCACTCGCTGCCGACTAGGCCGCAACGCTCACCAGGGAGAAGAGCGTACACCTGACCGGGGGCGCTGACAGTCGATGGCCGGGGCTGAGTTCGAAACGGCCCGGTCAGGTGGCGGTGCGCCAGTGGTTCGTGGTTTCACGCGCGGACGGGCACGGGACTACGACGGAACCAGGCGCGAGCCGTCTGCCGCCGTACGATCTCAACGGACCATGCTTCAAGGGCTCATCCCTTCCCGACGGGTCTGGAAAGTGCCTCCGCTCGCGCCGTCCACCAGTACCACTCGCCAGCCCTTGATCACGCCAGAATTGTAGCTGCAATACCGACACTGCTGAAGCTGGCACTCCATGAACTGGACATGGGACGAGAGCAAGAGCTACGCCAACAGGTAAAAGCACAGCCTGGGTTTCGATACAGCCCAACCCGTGCTCGATGATCCTTTTCATGCCCCGCGACCCGACCCGTATCCGCACGAGCACGGATGGCGGACCACAGGCATGATCGCGAACGTCATTGTCGATGTCCCCGAGATCCTGAAATGGGAACATGCGCGGCGAAGCCGGTTTTATCGTCCGGTCAAGAAGCAGATCACGTTGCGCCTGGATGCGGACGTGCTGGCCTGGTTCAAGAGCAAGGTGCCGGGCGGCCGGGGATATCAGACCGAAATCAACCGCGCCCTGCGTCAGCACCTTCAACCCGACCCTTTAGCCGAGGCATCACAAAGACTTCCCTCCCAACGCTTTGCCACCTACTCCCGGTTTTGGCAATTTGAGACCTGGCTGAGAACAATGGTGTATGTCGAGCTCCGTACCCGCCACGGTGACGCATGACATCACTATCTCAAACTACCTAATTTCCGACCCTTTGAAAACGACGGGAAGCTACCGCATATACCTGCAAGTGAGCAACTGCAAACCAGCTGTATGCAGTTAGGTGACCTCCCAAAAACTATTTGGTGCAATTGGGAGTTGTTCCAACCATACCTTCCACCAAAGCAAATCTGGGATGCCAGGCTTCTTGAAGTCAACCAGGTTCGAAACAGGGTTGCCCATTTCAGGTCAGCTCACGAGAACGACCTGGATCTGGTTCAATAATTGCTCAAGGATGTAGACAAAGGGTTCTGGACCTGTTGCACTTCCTACAACTCCGACTCTTTCTTCCTTCATCCGTCCAAAGATGAAGTTGTGATCGCGTTTCTTGATCGGGATTCATTTTCGTGGGCCACCCAACATCAAACACTTTTCGTGAAAATCGACATATTGCGGCGGGAGTACTTGACGTCAACACATCGTGAATAGATAGGTGGTGAGCACGGATATTTCTATTCCGTTACGATCTTGCCAAGAGGAGATCGAAGAGTAGATTACTCTCGATTCCTTTTCTTCACACTGCCCGTTCACTCACACGTCTACCATATATGTTTGGACTACTCTCCTTGCTCGGTCTGTGTTACGTTACCTGCTGTCCTTGCAAAGACTGTCCCCATTAAGATCATTGAAGGGTTGATACACGCGGCACAAAACGCATTGCGACCGGACCGTGTCCCTAGACATTTCCAGCCTGACCCGCAACCCGCCATGGATCCGGCAGAGCATGAAAGGATAATGGCTGATCGGGTGGCCGAAGAATGGCCCGAATACGTACTCGGTCCATCCAACCCCATGACCTTTCTGTGTCCTGACATGCCATGTTTATTTCTTGGCGTGGACTAAATCCGGTAAAGGACGCGTTGCGTAGCCGTTGGAGGTCGGCCTCATTCGCCCGGAAACCAGGGACGTGTGCGAACCGCTCGGGCTGTTCGACAAGCTCGTCTCGCACCGCGTGCAAATCCTTGAGCCGGTTCGCATGGTGTTAATGAGAAACGTGCGCGCATAGCGGATGATCTTCGCTGGAGCCGTTGACACAGCGGGGGAGAAGTCGCCCCAGCGTTCGAGGAGGCGCCGGATCGCGTTGAGGCCGCGCTTGTGTCCCGGCAACGCACCGGATACTCGCCGCGCCGGGACATGGAGTCGGGTTTCGGGCAGGCCAGACGCACGCGCTACGCGTGGATACCCGGACCATCGTCAACCTGACTCGTCACAATATTGGAGGGTCAGGCGTCAGCCCGCCCCGGGGGACGAGCCGAAGGCATTGGTGATCGGATAGCGGCGGTCGCGCCCGAATGCCCGCAGGCCGATCTTGACCCCGGGCGGCGCCTGCCGGCGCTTGTACTCGGCCCGGTCGAGCATGCGCCATACCCTGAGCACCGTGTCCCGTTCGTAACCGGCGGCCACGATTTCGTCCACCGTCGCCTCGTTCTCGATCAGCCCCTCGAGCACGGCGTCGAGCACATGGTATGGCGGCAGGGTGTCCTGGTCGGTCTGGTCCGGCTTGAGTTCGGCCGAAGGCGGTTTGGTGATGATGCGCTCGGGCATGACCGGGCCTTCCGGGCCCGACGCCCCGGGCGGCCGGTTGGTGTTGCGCCACCGCGCGAGCGCGAACACGGCCGTCTTGTAGACATCCTTCAGCACCGAGTAGCCGCCGCACATGTCGCCGTAGAGCGTCGCGTACCCGACCGACATCTCCGACTTGTTGCCGGTCGACAGCACCATCGAGCCGAACTTGTTCGACAGCGCCATCAGGGTGAGGCCGCGGGCCCGCGCCTGGATGTTCTCCTCGGCGATACCGCTCGCGGTGCCGTCGAAATGCGCCGCGAGCATGTCGGAGAACGCCTGCATGGCCGGACCGATGGCCACGGTATCGAGCCGTACCCCGAGCATCCGTGCGGCCGCGGTCGCATCCTCGAGGCTCTCGGGGCTGGTGTAGGGTGACGGCATCATGACGCAGTGCACGCCGTCGGGACCAAGCGCATCGACAGCCACCGCCGCGCTGAGTGCCGAATCGATCCCGCCCGACATCCCGAGGATGACACCCGGGAAGCCGTTCTTGCGCACGTAGTCCCGCAGGCCGGTCACCATGGCCGCATAGACCGCGGCGGGACCGGTCTCGGGTGACGCGATCACGCCGGGGACGCAGTTCCACCCATCCCCGCCCCGCTGCCACCGGGTCACGGTGACCTGTTCCTCCCACGCCGGCAGCTGCACCGCCAGGGACCGGTCGGCATTCATCACGAACGACATGCCGTCGAACACCAGTTCGTCCTGGCCGCCGACCTGGTTCAGGTACACCAGCGGCAGCCCGGTCTCGACCACCCGCGCCACCGCGTGGGTCAGCCGCACGTCCGGCTTGCCGGCCTCGAACGGCGAGCCGTTGGGCACCAGCAACAACTCGGCGCCGGTTTCGGCCAGGCATTCCGTCACGTCGGGCGTCCAGATGTCCTCGCAGATCGGCACCCCGATGCGGATGTCGCGAAAGTTGACCGGTCCGGGCAGCGGCCCGGGATCGAACACGCGTTTCTCGTCGAACACACCGTAGTTCGGAAGGTCGTGCTTGAACCGCGCCGCGGCCACCCGGCCCCCGTCAATCAGCAGATGGGCGTTGTACAGCCGGTCGCCTTCCCGCCACGGCGCCCCCAGCAACACCGCCGGCCCGCCATCGGCGGTCTCCGGCGCGAAGGCCTCGACACAGCGACGGACCTCGGAGACGAACTGCGGCTTGCGCACCAGGTCCTCGGGTGGATAGCCGCACAGGAACAGTTCCGAGGTCAGCACCAGGTCGGCGCCGGATGCCGCCGCCCGCGCCTGCCGGAGCCTGGCCAGGTTGGGTTCTAGACGGCCGACCGTCGGGTTCAGTTGCGCAAGCGCGATCGAAACTGCGTTTGTCATGGGTCCTCTACGGCTCCCGTCGTGCCGCGTCATGAATACGACGCAACTCGACAGCATGAAAGACCACCGCCTCTGGCCCCTCGTCGGGACCGGCATAGATGCCGAGACGGCGGCACAGGTCAAAGAAACCCGGTGCGGGCAGTCCGCCGCGCACCTTCGAGACCGCTACCGCAGCCCGCAGCGGCCGCCCCGCGGCATGGTCCTGGCGTATCAGCCGTTCGAGTTCACGCGTGACCGCAGCGATGCGGCCCGGTCCCCGAACGCAGGCGCGCACGGCAAGATCGAGGTAGGTGATGGTCCGGCCTGCCCGTGCGACAGCGCCCAGGACGGTCTCAAACCGGGTCGTATCGGTGACACGCATGGTCCGCAACGGGTAGAATGGATGTGCCGGCTGGCGGCATCCTACAGACACGGGTCCACAGGTGGCCATGCTGTTTCTGAAGTCCCTTGCCTTCAACGCGTTGCTCACCGGGACAACCCTTGTGCTCGGGATTGCCGGGCTGCCGCTGCTGCTGCTCGGCCGGCGCTGGTGCTGCCGGTTGCGCGATCTGTGGATCGGCATCGTGCTGGGCGGCCTGCGTCTGCTCGTCGGCCTCCGCTGGCGAGTGGAAGGCCGGGAGAACCTCCCCTCTTCTGCGCGCGTCATCGTGGCCTCAAAGCACCAGTCGGCATGGGAGACGCTGGCCCTGCACACGCTGTTCCCGGACCCCGCATTCGTGATGAAGCGCGAACTCCTCAGGCTGCCGCTGATCGGCTGGTACATGGCCCGGGTGGGCATGGTCCCGATCGACCGGTCCGGTGGCGCGAGAGCGCTGCGCACCATGATCGCCGCCGCGCGGACCCTGTCGGACGCGAGCCGGCCAGTGGTCATCTTTCCGCAGGGAACCCGGGTAGCGCCCGGCGTGGACGCGCCGTATCACAGCGGGCTGTACGCGGTTTACCGCGCTCTCGACGTGCCGGTGGTTCCGGTTGCGCTCAACTCCGGTCGCTTCTGGCCGCGTCAGGCCTTCATCAAGCGTCCGGGAACAATCACGGTGCGCCTGCTGCCCGCCATCGAACCGGGCCTGGAGCGCAGCGAGTTCATGCGCCGGGTCAGGAGGACCATCGAGGAGGCGTCCGCGGCACTCGAAGCCGCGCCGCCGGCTCAGCGCCCGGCGGCGTAGCCCTGCATTCCGCGCGGATTCGCCGCCGCCTTCAGCACCGCGCCCTCGCGCGCCGCGGCGGTCAGCCGGCCTTCCGACCAGTCCTCTCCGCGCTCCACCACGTGGCCCCGGCGCTCGAGTTCGCGCACCGTCACGGCCGGGAACCGTCCCTCCAGCACCAGCTTGCGGTCGGATCGCGACCGTGGCCAGAACGAGCTCGGGAAATGCTCGGTATGGAATGCCGGGGTGTCGATCGCCTCCTGGAGGTTCATCGCGTGTTCGACCCGGTGCAGGAACAGGAGCAGGGACCACTGGTCCTGCTGGTCGCCCCCGGGGGTTCCGAACACCATCCACGGCTCCCCGTCCCTGAGCGCAAGCGACGGTGACAGGGTGGTGCGCGGACGCTTGCCCGGCTCCAGGGCCGACGGGGAGGCCGGATCAAGCCAGAACATCTGGCCCCGGTTGCCGAGGCAGAAGCCCAGTTCGGGGATCACCGGCGAACTCTGCAACCAGCCGCCACTGGGAGTGCACGAGATCATGTTGCCGGCCTGGTCGATGATGTCGAGGTGCACCGTGTCGCCGGCCATGGCCCCGGTACGGGCCACCGTCGGCTCACCGGTGCCCAGGGCCGGTGACGCCGCGAAGCCCGACCGGTTGCGCAGGGCATGCTCGATGCGCGCCGTCCGGCCCCCGATCGCGCCCGGGTGCACGCCGCTCGCGGCAGCAGGCCCGATCGCGGCGCGGCGGCGTTCGGCGTAGGCGCGGCTCAGCAGAACATCGACCGGCACGTCGACAAACTCCGGATCACCGTACCAGGCCTCCCGGTCGGCAAAAGCGAGCTTGGCCGCCTCGACCACCAGGTGCACGAAATCCGGGCCGACCGGATCGGCGTCACCGATACCCATGCCGTCCAGCAGCGCGAGCTGCTGCAGCAGGACGGGTCCCTGGCTCCACGGACCGCACTTGCACACGGTGTAACGGCCGTAGTCGTAGCCGAGCGGCGCCTCGATCGTGGCCCGCCAGCGGGCAAGATCGTCTCCCGCAAGCAGTCCGCGATGCCGGCGGCCACTCGCATCCATGACCTCGCTGGTGCGGAAGAACCGGTCGATCGCCTCGGCGATCCAGCCCTGGGACCAGATCGCGCGCGCCCGGTCGATCCGGGCCTCACGCGAGCCGCCGCCGGCCTCGGCCTCGTCGAGCAGCCGGGACCAGGTGCCAGCGAGAGCCCGGTTTGCAAACAGCGACCCCGGGGCCGGAGCCCGTCCGCCCGGCAGGTAGACGGCGGCCGAGCTCGGCCATTCCCGCTCGAACAGGTCACGGACGGTCTCGATGGTCGCGGTAATGCGGCCGACCACCGGGTAACCGTTCTGCGCAAACCCGAGCGCCGGCGAGAGCACGTCCGCAAGCCCCATGGTCCCGTAGTCGCGCAGCAGCAGCATCCAGCTGTCGAACGCACCGGGTACCACCGCGCACAGCAACCCGCTGCCCGGGACAAGGTCGAGCCCGAGATCCTCGAAGACACCGATGGTGGCGGCGGCCGGTGCCGGACCCTGGCCGCAGATTACCCGCGGCGCGTCCTCGCCGGCGACGTGGAAGATCCCGGGCATGTCACCACCCGGACCGTTCAGGTGCGGCTCGACCACCTGCAGGGCAAGGCCGGTCGCCACGGCCGCGTCGAAGGCGTTGCCGCCCTTTTCCAGGATCGCCATCCCCGTCGCGGTCGCGAGCCAGTGGGTACTCGTGACCATTCCGAAGGTACCGAGCAGTTCGGGCCGGGTGGTAAACATTTCATCTCGCACGTGATCCTGTCGGAGGTCGGACTATAGTGAGTGGCGTTCCGGCCGGGCAAGCAGCGTCAGCTCCCCGCAACCAGCGGTGCGGTCAGGCGGCGGAGCGCCGCGACCATGCTCTGGGCGGTGATGCGGCCCGTACGCGGGTTCTGTTCGGTCGGGATGTTCTCGATGGTCATGGTAAACCGGGCGCTGTCCGATTCCACCGTGATGGTATGGGTGTTGCGGGTGACGCCCGGGTCGGCCCAGATCTGCAGCATGGTCCGGTCGGGCCCGATGCCGGCAAGCCCCAGGGCCGCGGCAACATTGACGTTGGCCGGGAAGCCGGCCGCACCCTCGCGTGCCGTACCCGAGAAAACCAGTTTCGCCTCGGTCAGCCCGGCCACCGAGATCGCGTTGCGCACCAGGTGCGGCGCGCCCTCGAGGCCGCCGGGCGGCTTGCGGGTCTCGATGGTGACGCTCTCGATCACCCCCTCTGCCGCGGCACGGACCGCGTCGAGCCCGATCAGCGCCCCGGTCGGGATGATGATGCGCGCTCCGGTCTCGGCCGCCCTGTCCACCAGGTGCATGCGCCCGAGCAGGGCACCCACACTGGCCGGAACAAGGATTCGTCCGGCCTCGACGGCCGGCCCGGCACTGTGCTCGAAGACCTCGGCCGGCGCGCATTCCACCACGACGTCGCAGTGCGCGGCCAGTCCGGCGAGATCGGTCACCACCAGGTCGGGCGGCGGAGTTTCCAGTACCTTGGTCACCTTCCCGGGACTGCGGACCCCCACCGCGGCGAGCCGCTGGCCCGGGATCCCGCCCGATGCAAACAGGCGCGCAAGCGCGCTTCCGATGGTCCCGAGACCGGCTATGCCGACGGCCAGATCGCGTGTCATGTCCACCCCTCCCCTTCCGGTAGCGTACCCACTATGCCAAGAGGGTGGTCGGCCCGCGAGCCATCGTCTCGCCAACTTGCCCGCGGGCGGGTAGTCTGCGGGCCCTTTGGTTCGTGAACAGGGAGCCCGCCGGTGGAAATCAGAAACCCGTACCTGCTGTTCCTGGGCGACGCCCCCGATCAGCTGGCAGCCAAGACCGCAAACGGTGTGCGGGTCTGGCGGCCGGACTGGTGCATCGGTCAGCGCCGGCTGCCCGGCTGTAACGCCGACTGCGCGGTGCCGGATCTGACGATCGAGGACGCGGCCGCGGCAGGCGCGCGCACCATGATCCTGGGCGTTGCCAACCGCGGCGGCTTCATGCCCGACAGCTGGATTGCCGAAATGGTCCAGGCGGTTTCGCTCGGCATGGACATCGCGAGCGGGCTGCACACCCGGATCACCGCCATTCCGGAACTGGTCGAGGCCGCGAGGACACACGGCCGCTCGCTGCACGAGGTTCGCCAGCCGACCCGCGAGTTCTCGGTCGCGAACGGGACGCGGCGTTCCGGCAAGCGTCTGCTGACGGTGGGCACCGACGTGTCGGTGGGCAAGATGTTCACCTCGCTGGCCATCGAGCGCGAGCTGCACGCCCGCGGCCTGGCCGCAAGTTTCCGGGCCACCGGACAGACCGGCATCTTCATTGCCGGGTCAGGTGTGTCCATCGACGCGGTGATCGCGGATTTCATCTCCGGCTCGGTCGAGTGGCTGGCGCCCGAAAACGATCCTGAGCACTGGGATGTCATCGAGGGCCAGGGGTCGCTGTTCAACGTCTCCTACGCCGGTGTCACGCTGGGCCTGATCCACGGTGCCCAGCCCGACGTGCTGGTGATGTGCCACGAGGCGGGCAGGCCGCACATGCGTGGAATGCCGCACTTCCCGGTCATCGACATTCCGACCTGCATCGCCGCGTGTCTCGAGGCTGCGCGGCTCACGAACCCGGCTGTCCGCTGTGCCGGGGTCTCGATCAACACCTCGCGCCTGGACGAGGCCGAGGGACGTGCGTTCTGTGCCCGGATTGCCGGGGAGACCGGGCTCGTGACCGTCGATCCGATGCGCGACGGGGTTGTCGCCCTCGTTGACGCGGTACTGCGGGACTGATCAATGGCGCGCAGTCTCGAGGTTACCCGCGAGGACTGGCCGCTGCGCGGGACCTTCCGGATCTCGCGTGGCGCACGCACCAGTTCCCGGGTGATTGTCGCCGCGGTCTCCGAGGACGGGATGACCGGCCGAGGCGAGTGCTTTCCCTATGCACGCTACGGCGAGACCTCCGACAGCGTTGCCGCGCAGATCCACTCGGTGGCCGGAGCAATCACGTCGGGGACCGGCAGGCAGGAGCTCCAGGCCCTGTTGCCGCCGGGAGCAGCGCGCAACGCGCTCGACTGCGCGTTGTGGGACCTCGAGGCGCGCCGGTCGGGTCTCAGGGCCTGGGAACTGGCCGGGCTCGGGGAGCCGGAACCAGTCACGACGGTCTACACCCTTGGCGTGGACACGCCGGACGCGATGGCGAGCGCCGCGAAGCGGAATGCCGAACGTCCCCTGCTCAAGCTCAAGCTGGCCGGTGACGGCGCCGACATCGCCCGGCTCGAGGCGATCCACGCCGCGGTCCCGTCCACCCGGCTCGTGGTCGACGTCAACGAGGGCTGGAGCATCGACGACTACCGCGCCACCGCACCGCTGCTGCCGGGGCTCGGCGTGGAGATGATCGAACAGCCGCTGCCGGCGGCGGGGGACCACGCCCTTGAGGGGCTCGAGCGGCCGGTGCCCGTCTGCGCCGACGAGAGTTGCCATGTCTCCGAAGACATCGGGATGCTGGCGGGGCGCTACGACCTGGTCAACATCAAGCTCGACAAGACCGGGGGCCTCACCGAGGCGCTTCTGCTCGCGGCGGCGGCGCGCCGCCAGGGGCTGGGGATCATGGTCGGCTGCATGATCGGCACCTCGCTGGCCATGGCGCCTGCCGTCCTGGTCGCCCAGGGCGCCGCGGTGGTCGACCTTGACGGCCCGCTGCTGCTCGCCCGTGACCGCGAACCGGGCCTCGAGTATGACGCGAGCCTGGTCTTTCCGCCGCCGACCCGGCTGTGGGGCTGAACCGCTCTGGCCGGAACCGTGCGGCCTCGCGTATTGTCCGCGCCCGACCCTGAAGGGAGATCGACATGGGTGACTCCGGCCACGGCGACGTGATCCGGGAAATCCGGCGTGCCGTTGCGGCACTGTGCGCCACGTTTCCCGGCGAGTACTGGCGCGAGAAGGACCGCGAGCGCGCCTATCCGAGCGAATTCGTCCAGGCGCTGACCGATGCCGGATACCTTGCGGTGCTGATCCCGGAGGAATACGGGGGCAGCGGACTGCCGATCTCCGCCGCCGCGGCGGTGCTGGAGGAAATTCACAAGGCCGGGTGCAACGGGGCCGCGTGCCACGCGCAGATGTACATCATGGGAACCCTGCTGAGACACGGCAGCGAGGCGCAGAAGCAGGCCTTCCTGCCGAAGATCGCCGCCGGCGAGCTGCGTCTGCAGGCCTTCGGCGTCTCGGAGCCAACCAGCGGGACCGACACCCTGTCGCTGCGCACCACCGCGGTCAGGCAGGGCAATGACAGCTACTTGGTAAACGGGCAGAAGATCTGGACGTCACGCGCCGAGCATTCCGACCTCATGCTGCTGCTTGCACGCACGACACCGCGCGAGCAGGTCACGCGGCGCACCGAGGGCCTCTCGGTGTTCCTGGTCGACATGCGCGCGACCCGGGGCCGCGGCCTGGAGATCCGACCGATCCGCACCATGATCAACCATTCCACCACCGAGGTGTTCTTCGACAACATGGAGATCCCCGCCGACGCCCTGATCGGCGAGGAAGGCCGCGGGTTCCGCTACATCCTCGACGGGATGAACGCCGAGCGGATCCTGATCAGCCACGAATCTCTCGGCGATGCACGCTGGTTCCTGAAAAAGGCCGTCGACTACGCCGGGGACCGGTCGGTGTTTGGCCGCCCGATCGGTCAGAACCAGGGCATCCAGTTTCCGATCGCGAAGGCCTATGCGAATACCGAGGCGGCGGCGCTGATGGCACAGCGCGCGGCCGAACTGTTCGAGGCGGGCGAGCCGTGCGGAGCGGAATCGAACATGGCCAAGATGCTGGCCGCGGACGCAGCCTGGGAGGCCGGCGACGTGTGCGTCCAGACGTTCGGCGGGTTCGCCTTCGCCGAGGAGTACGATGTGGAACGCAAGTACCGCGAGGCTCGGCTCTACCGGGTAGCGCCGATCTCGACCAACCTGGTCCTGGCCTACCTCGCCGAACACGTGCTGGGCCTGCCAAGGTCGTACTGAGGAGGTGTGATGCCGGGACCGCTCGAGGGAGTGCTTGTCGTCGCCCTGGAACAGGCGGTGGCAGCCCCGTACTGTACCAGCCGTCTTGCCGATGCCGGCGCCCGGGTGATCAAGGTCGAACGGGCCGACGGCGACTTCGCGCGCGGATACGACCGCCAGGTCATGGGGCAGTCGGCATACTTCGTGTGGCTCAACCGCGGAAAGGAAAGCCTGGTCCTCGACATCAAGGACCCCGCGGACGCCGCCCTGCTCGAACGCATCCTGTCGCGGGCCGACGTCTTCGTTCAGAACCTCGCGCCGGGCGCGGCCAGGCGGGCGGGATTCGGATCCGAGGACCTGCGCCGTCGCTACCCCCGGCTCATCACAGTCGACATCTCCGGCTATGGCGAGAGCGGCCCCTATGCCTCGATGAAGGCCTACGACTTCCTGGTGCAGGCAGAAAGCGGGCTGATCTCGGTCACCGGTTCTCCTTCGCAGATGGGACGGGTAGGCGCCTCGGTCTGCGACATCGCCGCCGGCATGTATTCCAAGATCGCGGTGCTCGAGGCGCTGATCGCGCGCTCGCGCACCGGCGAGGGCTCCTGCATCCGGACCTCGATGTTCGCCGGCATGGCTGAGTGGCTGGCCCCGTGGCTGCTGCACCACGCCTATGGCGAACTCGCGGAGCAGCGGATCGGCCTGCACCACCCGGCGATCGCGCCCTACGGCGCCTACGCCTGCGCCGGCGGGGCACTGATCCTGATCGCGGTACAGAACGAGCGCGAGTGGCAGCGCCTGTGCGCCGAGGTGCTCGGCCGACCGGAGCTCGCCGACGATGCCAGGGTGCATGACAACCCGGCCCGGCTCGCCAACCGCGCGTTTCTCGACGCCGAAATCAACGCCGTCTTCTCCGGACTGTCCCGGGAGACTGTCCGCGCGCGGCTGGAAGCGGCACGCATTGCCTACGGATCGGTGAATTCCATTGCCGATGTCCATGCCCATCCGGCGCTTGAACGGATCCCGGTCGAGACGCCGCGCGGACCGGTGGAGGTCACCGCGCCGCCGGCGCGCCGCGCGGGCGAAAGCGAACCGGTCCTCCGCGTCCCCGAACTCGGCGAGCACACCGGGTCAATCCGCGCGGAGTTTTCCCCGGCGGACTGACGGGGCACACTGCCCTTCAGGTGCCCGGAACGCACCGGGTTCCAGGCCCGAACGCATGGCGGCGTTCCCGCTCGCGTGACCTGGCCCGGTGCACCGCGCGGGGGCCGGTGTTTGCGCCCCCGCCAACGGCGTCGCACCGATTGGCCGTCCATGCTGACGGCCCCGGGGGAACAGCGAAACTCCGGGCCTGGCGGATGGTCCAAATTTCCTTTTGTCACGGTGCGGGTCTTCCCGTAGTGTTTCGCGGCCCGGCGGTGCGATTTGCAAGGATAATGACACGCGTACCGTCCGGGCCCGCCGGGTGGACCAACAGGGGCACGGCGGAGCAGTGTAACGATACGGGAGGACAACACGTCATGACCAAACCGCTCGTGAAGACGGTGGCGGCTGTTGCGGCGGCAGGTGCGCTTGCACTCGGCGCGGCGAGTGCCGCACAGGCCCAGAAGATCAACTGGAAGATGCAGTCGGCCTTCGGGTCCCAGATCGCCCACCTGGGTCCGGCAGGCGTCCGGATCGCCAATTTCGTGACCACCATGTCGAACAACAGGTTCACGCTGAAGTTCTTCGAACCCGGCGCGCTCATTCCGCCGTTCGAGTGCTTCGACGCGGTGTCCAAGGGGTCGGTCGAGTCCTGCTACACCACGCCCGGCTATCACACCGGCAAGTATCCGGGCCTCGCGTTCATGACCGCGGTGCCGTTTGGCCCGCAGTACGGCGAGTTCCTCGGCTGGCAGTGGTTTGGCGGCGGTGAGGAGATCGCGGACAAGATCTACGCCAAGCACAACCTGCGCGCACTTTCCTGCGGATCGATCGGTGCCGAGACCTCCGGCTGGTTCAAGGAAGAGGTCAAGTCGCTCGACGACCTGAAGGGCATGAAGATGCGCTTCTTCGGCCTGGGTGCGAAGGTCATGACCAAGATCGGCGTCTCGACCCAGCTGCTCGCCGGTGCCGACATCTATCCGGCGCTGGAGCGCGGCGTGATCGATGCGACCGAGTTCTCGATGCCGAACATGGACATCGACTACGGTTTCCACCAGATCGCCAAGAACAACTACTATCCCGGCTGGCACCAGCAGATTTCGACCGGTGAACTCCTGGTCAACCGGGAAAACCACGCCGGGCTTCCCGAGCGCTACCAGATGATGCTCGACGTGGGCTGCAAGGCCAACATGGTGATCGAGTATGCCGAGACCGAGGCCGAGAACCCGAAGGCCATGCTTGAAATGAAGTCCAAGCACGGTGTGACCAACCGGCGCTGGACCGACGATCAGCTGGCCGTGTTCGAGCGGGCCTGGCAGGAAGTGGTCGCCGAGGAATCCGCGAAGGACGCGACCTTCAAGGAGTTCGCGGACAGCTACTTCGCCTTCCGCAAGGTCTACAAGATCTGGGGTGATGCCCAGGCGCTGAAGTCGACCTACCTCGACTGATCGGCACTGAACGTCGGGTGAGTCCACCCGCGGTGAAACCGGGGCCTCGCGCCCCGGTTTTGCTGTCGACACACCGCAGAGCGGTTCGCGACCGGACGGCGCGGCCGCCTGCGGACCGCAACGCAGGGTGAGGCGCCCTGCACCAAGGTGGCGCGGTCAGACGCACGCATGTGGAGAACCTCGCAATGATGGACCGCGTATCGGGCTGGACTTCGGAACGCAAGTCGCTGGTCATTCTCGCCTCCTTCATCGGCTTCGTCGTGGCCGTGGGCGTCGTGAGCGTCGGTATCGAATCCGGCACGGTGATGGCGGACTACGAGATCACCCGGTCGGCCGCGATCCACGCCGTCGTGCGCGAGTATCTTTCGATCGCCATGTTCATGAGCCTTGCGATCCTGCTGTTCTCCGGCTACCCGGTCGCCTTCATCCTCGGCGGCCTGTCGATGCTGTTCGGTCTGCTCGGCTACCTGATGGGCTCGTTCCACCTGATCGAGTTCTTCAATTTCATTCCTCGCATCTGGGGCATGGCGGCGGAGAACCTGGTCCTCGTCGCGGTACCCGCCTTCGTGTTCATGGGAGTGATGCTGGAACGCAGCGGGATCGCGAACGACCTGCTCTACTGCGTCCAGGTGTTGCTGAAGCGCGTTCCGGGCGCGCTCGCGCTTGCGGTCACGGTCATGGGGACAATCCTCGCTGCCATGACCGGCATCATCGGCGCCTCGGTGACCATGATGACCGCGCTCGCCCTGCCGACGATGATGCGCCAGGGCTACAGCCACGCGCTCTCGACAGGCGTGATCGCGGCATCGGGCACGCTCGGGATCCTGATCCCGCCCAGCATCATGCTGATCATCATGGCCGACCTCATGGCAATCTCGGTCGGCAACGTGTTCATGGCCGCGATCCTGCCGGGACTGACCCTGTCCGCATTCTACCTGGTGTTCGTGGCCACACTCGCGGCGGTTCGGCCCGAAATCGCCCCGCCGTTGCCGCGGCACCTGCTCAACATCCCCCGCTCGGAGATGGCGCCCCTGGTCGCCCGCAGCTTCCTGCCGCCGGTGTTCCTGATCGGCCTGATCAAGGGCTCGATCCTGTTTGGCTGGGCCACGCCGTCAGAGGCCGGTGCGGTCGGCGCCTTTGGCGCCGCGCTGCTTGCGGCCGCCAACCGCCGCCTGGACTTTCCGACCCTGGTCAACGTGTGCCAGACCTCGGCGCGAACCGTGTCGATGATCTTTTTCATCGTCGTCAGCGCCACCTGCTTCGCCTATGTGTACCGGTCCCTTGGCGGCGACGACGTGGTGGAGCACCTGATCATCGAGAAGGCCGGGCTCGGCCCGTGGGGCATGCTGATCCTGGTGATGGTGATCGTGTTCTTCCTCGGCTTCTTCCTGGATTTCCTCGAGATCACCCTGATCGTCCTGCCGGTGTTCACACCGCTGATCATCAACATGGACTTCGGCACCCATGTCCCGTCAAGCGAGATCAAGTACTGGTTCATCATCCTGCTGGCTGTGAACCTGCAGACGTCGTTCCTGACCCCGCCGTTCGGCTTCGCGCTGTTCTACATGAAGGGCATCGCGCCGCGCGAGATCAAGATTCAGTCGATCTACAAGGGCATTATCCCATTTGTGATCCTGCAGGCGCTGGGCGTGGTGACGGTCATGGTCTGGCCCGACGTCGCACTGTGGCTGATGCGATCGACCTATGGCTAGACCACCGGTAGTGGCAGGCGGACAGCGGGTATTCCGGGCCCGGGAGGGCAGTTCGCGGCAGTTCGAGTCGCGGGCCGTGTTGTGTCGGCCGGAAGTCTGGCGTAGATTTCGCACGATCGGAACCCGGGAGTGACAATCGGCTCGACGAGGAATGGCCTGAACGCGCGGTCGGAACTGCTCGCGGGACGCATGACTGCCGGTGCCGGGAACCGTGGTCCGCAGCACGCCGCAGCAGTGGCAGTTTCCTGAAGAGGGGCTTGGGGAGAGGCAATGGATCATTCAAGCGTGGGTGGCGGGCGCTCGGCCGAAGGCAAGATCGCCGTACTGCTGGGAACGCTGCTCGGGCTTGTCGTACTGCTGGCAGCGTACGGCGCCTACAACTACTCCGGCTGGCTGATGGTCGAGGAGGAGATCTCGCGAGGCGAGGCCCTGACCTGGGTTGCGCAGGAGTACATCTCGATGGTCATGTTCGTGACCCTCGCGCTGCTGCTGTTCTCCGGCTATCCGGTCGCCTTCATCCTCGGCGGCCTGTCGATGCTGTTCGGCGTTCTGGGTTTCTTCCTCGAGACCTTCTCGCTGATCGAGTTCTTCAACTTCATCCCCCGCATCTGGGGCCAGGCGGCCGAGAACCTGGTGCTGGTCGCGGTTCCGGCGTTCGTGTTCATGGGCGTCATGATGGAGCGGAGCGGGATCGCCAACGACCTGCTGTACTGTGTCCAGGTTCTGCTGAAACGTGTTCCCGGCGCGCTTGCGCTCGCGGTCACGGTCATGGGCACGATCCTCGCGGCCATGACCGGCATCATCGGCGCCTCGGTCACCATGATGACCGCACTCGCCCTGCCGACAATGATGCGCCAGGGCTACAGCCATGCGCTGTCATGCGGCGTGATCGCGGCGTCGGGCACACTCGGGATCCTGATCCCGCCCAGCATCATGCTGATCATCATGTCCGACCTGATGGCGATTTCGGTCGGAAACGTGTTCATGGCCGCGGTTGTCCCCGGACTGACCCTCGCGGCCTTCTACCTGATCTTCGTCGCGACGATCTCGGCCATCAAGCCAAGCATGGCGCCACCGTTGCCCGGGAACCTGCTCAATGTCCCGCGCAACGAGATGGGACCGCTGATCGCACGCAGCTTCCTGCCACCGGTGTTCCTGATCACGCTCATCAAGGGCTCGATCCTGCTCGGCTGGGCCACACCGTCGGAGGCAGGCGCAGTCGGAGCCTTCGGTGCAACCCTGCTTGCGGCGTTCAACCGGCGGCTGAACAAGGAAACCCTGGTCGGGGTGTGCCACACCTCGGCGAAGACGGTCTCGATGATCTTCTTCATCGTCATCAGCGCCACCTGTTTCGCCTACGTCTACCGGTCGCTGGGCGGAGACGATGTCGTCGAGCACCTCATCGTCGAGAAGGCGGGCCTGGACGCGTGGGGAATGCTGTTCCTGATCATGGCAATCGTGTTCTTCCTCGGGTTCTTCCTCGACTGGCTGGAAATCACCCTGATCGTGCTGCCGGTATTCACGCCGCTGGTAGCCGGGCTGGACTTCGGCGGTCACCTGCCGCAGGAGGACATCAGGTTCTGGTTCATCATCCTGCTGGCCGTGAACCTGCAAACGTCATTCCTTACGCCACCCTTCGGGTTCGCGCTGTTCTACATGAAGGGAATTGCGCCGCGTGAGATCAAGATCGAGTCAATCTACAAGGGCATCATCCCGTTCGTCTTCCTGCAGGCGCTGGGCGTCATCACCATCCTGGCGTACCCGCAGGTCGCACTGTGGCTGATGCATGTCGTGCACGGGTAGGGGAGGACGCAACTGATGGCTGCCGAAGAAACTGTCCGGATCGACGCCGGTAACATCACCGGAGGACGGCTGTTCAACCAGCCGACCGCCGACGCCCTGGTCGGGCTGTCGCTGACACTCAGGGGCTTTGTCGACTGGTGTGGACGGTACGCGTCACTGCTGTTCGTACCGCTGATCCTCGTGACCGTGTACGATGTCTGCCTGCGCAAGACCGGCAAGTTCCAGATCGACCTGAAGTTTGCCGCCGAGGAGTGGGGCCTGGGCCCGTTATTCGAGTCCACGCTGCTGCAGGAAAGCCAGTGGCACTTCCACACCGCGCTGTTCGCCTTCGTGCTCGGGTTCGGCTGTGTCTGGAATACCCAGGTCCGGGTCGACCTGGTGCGCGAACATCTCGCGTTCCGGCGCAAGGCCTGGCTCGAACTGCTTGGCGCCACTTTCTTCATGCTGCCGTACACGGCAGTGGTGATCTACTTCGCGGCCTCGTTTGCCTACGATTCATGGGCGATCAGTGAAATCTCCGCCTCCCAGGTGGGACTGCCGCACCGGTGGATCATCAAGACTGTGCTCACGCTCGGGTTCTGCGTCGCCTTCATCGCCGGGATTGCGGTGTGGCTGCAGGCCCTGCTGGCACTGACCGCGCCACAGGCGATGCGCTACGAACTCATGACCCTCGAATGGCCGGAAGATACCGGTGCGACGATCGAGGGCAAGGAGCGGATGGACGTCGACCTGAGCGTGTCGGTCGAGGAAGATCTGGAACTCCAGACCAAGCAGATCCTGGGTGAGGAAGTCGTCCAGAACAAGCAGACCTGACGCGGAGGCCCGCGGAAACGCGACCTTGTCCCTGCGGGCGCCCGCCGTTTGACGGGCGCCCGTTTTTTTTCTTGAGGCCACAGGAGCACGTTCAAGCGACATGTGGAAGTGGCAGGATTTCCTGAAACGCTATGTGTGGGACGAGGACACCACCCCGTACTTCACCGCGGTCGCGAAGCTCAGCCGCGGCCAGGCCGACAACGAACTGTTCTTCTTTGCCATCATGGCGTCGGTCCTGTTCGGGATCGGGACCTTTGCTTCCATCACCGGCCATGCGCCCTTCGGGGTTTCAAAGCTCGCGGCCATCTACTGCTTTACCGTTGTTTCCGCCGCAGTGCTGGTCGGCACGGTCAAGATCGTCTACGCCGCACTGTGGGTCGCCAGCGCACCGGTCATCGTGTTCCTGGCGGTGCTGGGGTTCGGGTTTCCCGACAGCATGGCACTGGTCGACGAACTGGTCCTGCTGGTCCTGCTGCTGCTCCTGACACGCTACATGTGGCGGGTCATCCAGATCTGCCGGGTCTACCGGATGCTGCCGCACCGCGAACCTCAGAACCGGTCGCGGCGGCGCCTGTTCTGAACGTGCAGACGCTGGAGCGACTGAACCGGGCACTGCTGGCGACCTACCGCTGGCATCAGCCGCTGTTCCTGGCCGGCCTGGCCGTACTCGGGACCATTGACCTTGCGTTCTTCGATGGCTGGGGGACCTTCTGGGTCATGCTGTCGTGGGGCATGGTCTTCGGCATCCACTTCATGGTGTTCCGCGCCCAGACGGTGGACGAACGCTGGGTTGCGGAACGCACGATCTTCGACGTGCAGCGGCCCTGGGACACCGGTCACATCCAGGAGATCAGGAAAAGCCCGTTCGGCAAGTCGATCTACCGCACCGAGCTCGGCCGGGTCGACGAACAAGGCCGGCCGGTTTCCCGTCGAAAGAACCCACCGACCGAACGGAGCTGACGGCGCCGTTTCCGCCCCGCGGGGCCTCTCCCCGGCCAGCGGAAGGCGTTGCCTGCCGATCCATCCCGTCGGACGGTGCTGACTGCCGGCCTGTCCCGTGAAGATCCGGCGCTGCCCCGCGATGATTCGCTTTGTTGAACACGCGCGACTGACGTACCCTTGTGGCCAGGTGGTCGGCATAGCTGGAGGTACGGGGCCATGGCTGATCTTCCAGCTCATGCCCGGGTCGTCGTCATCGGGGGCGGCGTCGTCGGCTGTTCCGTCCTCTACCACCTGGCTCTCGCCGGCTGGGCGGACTGCGTGGTGCTGGAAAAGGCCGAACTCGCCTCGGGCTCGAGCTGGCACGCGGCCGGCAACTGTCCCAATTTCTCGGCATCCTGGAGCATCATGAAGCTCCAGAGCGACTCGACCGCGCTCTACCGCGAACTCGCCTCGCGGCCTGATGCCCCGATCAACTACCACGTGACCGGCTCGATTCGGCTCGCACACAGCGCTGCGCGCATGCACGAGTTCGCGCATGTGGTGTCCATGGGACGGAACATGGGGCTGGAATTCGAACTCCTCGGTCCCGACGACCTGCGCGCCCGCTACCCGTTTCTCGAGACCCACGACCTGGAGGGCGGGCTGTGGGATCCGACCGACGGGGATATCGACCCGTCACAGCTGACCCAGGCGCTGGCCGCCGCCGCGCGCGGCCTGGGAGCGAGGGTGGTCCGGTTCTGCCCGGTCACAGGGGTCGAGCGCACTGCCGGGGGCTGGCGCGTGCTCACTCCGCAGGGCGCGGTGAGCTGCCGGTACGTGGTAAACGCCGCCGGCTATCGGGCGCGCGAAGTCGGGCGGATGTTTGGTCGCGAGGTCCCGTCAGTCGCCCTGTCGCACCAGTACATGGTCACGGAATCCATCGATGCCCTTGCCGATCGCGACCGGAGGCTGCCGTTGCTGCGCGACCCCGACAGTTCCTGGTACCTGCGCCAGGAAATCGACGGGCTGCTGCTCGGACCCTACGAGCGGAACTGCCGGGCGCACTGGACAGGTCGTGACGACCCGATGCCCGACGACTTCTCGTTCCAGCTCTACCCGGACGACCTCGACCGGCTCGAGTGGTACATCGAGGATGCGTGCGCCCGGGTGCCGGTGCTGGGTACGGCCGGCATCAGCCGGGTGGTCAACGGGCCCATTCCCTATGCACCCGACGGCAACCCCCTGGTCGGACCGATGCCGGGCGTGCCCGACGCCTTCGAGGCCTGCGTCTTCACCTTCGGCATCGTCCAGGCCGGGGGAGCCGGAAGACTGCTGGCCGAGTGGATCACCGAAGGCGAGACATCAACCGACAGCTGGTCGATCGACCCGCGCCGGTTCACCGACCACGCCAACCAGGTCTACGCCGAGGCCAAGGGCATCGAGGTCTACTCGCACGAATACGCCATGCACTTCCCGGGCATCCAGTGGCCGGCGGGCCGGCCGGCGAAGACATCGCCGGTCCATGCCATGCTGGAAGCCAGGGGTGCGGAGTTCGGCGCCGCCGGCGGTTGGGAGCGGGCCGACTGGTTTCCGCGCGACAGTGACCGGCGCGGACCGGCCTGCGGCTGGGGCCGGCAACACTGGTTCGGGACCGTGGGCGAGGAGTGCCGGCACGTCGCCCGCGCGGCCGGAGTCCTGGACCTGCCGGGGTTCTCGCGTTTCGAGATCACCGGCTCCGACGCGGCCGCCTGGCTGTTGCGGATGATCACCGGCCGGCTTCCGGCCCCGGGCCGGACCGGCCTTGCCTACTTCGCCTCTCCGGCGGGGCGGGTCCTGACCGAAATGACCATCACCCGGTTCGATGACGGCCGCTTCTGGCTGCTCGGGCCGGCAGGCGGCTACTGGCACGACCGTGATTGGCTCCTCGGGCACCGGTCAGGCGACGTGCGGATCGAGGACCTGACCAGCCGCTGGACGACGCTCGTCATCGCCGGGCCGCGCTCGCGCGAGGTGATGGCGAATGCAACGGCACTCGCGCTGTCGAACGAGGAATTCCCGTGGCTGCATCACCGTCCGGTCGAGGTGGCGATGGCGCGCGGACACGCGATCCGGGTCTCCTATGCCGGCGAGCTCGGGTGGGAACTGCATGTCCCGTTCGAACACGCCGCAGCGGTGTACCGCAGGGTGCTCGAGGCCGGCGAGGCCTGTGGCATCGCCGATTTCGGAATGCTGGCGCTGGACTCGATGCGGATCGAAAAGGGCTACCGGTCGTGGAAGAGCGACCTCAGCAGCGACTACAGCATGATCGAGAGTGGCCTGGCCGGCTGGATAGACTTCCGCAAGGACGATTTCGTCGGCCGGACGGCACTGCTTGCCGAACGCGAGGCCGGACCAGTCCGCGATTGCGCCACGCTTCTCGTTGACGAACCGGCGCTGCCGGGACACGGCGAGGCGATCGCCCTGTCGACGGTGTTCGACGGGCCAACCCCGGTCGGGCTCGTGCTGTCGGCCGGCTACGGACACCGGGTCGGCCAGTCGCTGGCCCTGGCGGTCTGCGAGACCGCGGCACTCGAACCCGGCCGTGCGCTCGAAATCGAGATCCTGGGAGAACGGCGCGCGGCGCGGGTCGCACCGCGCCGGGCCGTCTATGACCCCGACAACCTGCGCCTGAAGGCGTAACGCACAGGGAGGAAGCGGCATGGGCACATCGGTCATCGACGCAACCCCGCGCCGGCGCCGCGGCCGGTCCGCCCGCCGCGAGGAACGCCTCGCGCCGCTGGCAGAGGACATCCGCCCGGTTCGCGGCGGCCTGGCAGGGGGCTGGTACCGGCCGTTCGGCGACCACGACGTCGGCCGTATTCACCAGTCGGTCCTCCAGGTGCTGGAACAGATCGGCCTGTCCGGCGCCACGGCCTCCTGTGTCGAACTGTGCGAGGCCGCGGGAGCCGTGCACGGCAGTGACGGCCGGTTGCGGTTTCCCCGCGGGCTGGTCGAGGACACCATTGCCGGCGCCGGCAGGAAGTTCCCGCTGCACGCACGAAACCCGGCGCACGACATGGAGCCGTTCGGCTCGAACGTCTATTTCGGAACAGCCGGTGCGGCAACGCAGATTGTCGATGTCGTAACCGCCTCCTACCGTAACGCCACGGTCCACGACCTGTACCAGGCAGCGGTGCTGGTGGAGCACCTCGACAACATCCATTTCTTCCAGCGCCCGGTCACCCCCACCGATGTCGAGGGGCTGCTGCAGCTGGATACCAACACGCTGTACGCCTGTCTTGCGGGAACCGGCAAGCACATCGGTACCAGCTTCACGAAGCGCGCCGGCGCCGAACTGGGCCTCGAGATCCTGCACGAGGTGGCCGGTGGCGAAAAGGCCTGGCGCGAGCGTCCTTTCGTCAGCAATTCGAACTGTTTCGTGGTTCCTCCGCTGACCTTTGCCGAGGATGCCTGCGGTGTGCTGGAAACCTGTGTGCGCGGCGGCATGCCCGTGCTGCTGCTTTCGGCCGGCCAGGCCGGCGCAACCGCCCCGGCGGCACTGGCGGGAGCGGTGGTCCAGGCCTGTTCCGAGGTCCTGGCGGGACTGGTCTACGTCAACGCCATCTGTCCCGGATCGCCGGCCATCTTCGGGACCTGGCCGTTCGTGTCGGACCTGCGCACCGGCTCGATGTCTGGAGGATCCGGCGAACAGGGCCTGCTGTCGGCCGCCTGCGGCCAGATGGCCTGCTTCTACGACCTGACCGGCGGGGCGCCGGCCGGCATGAGCGATGCCAAGCTGCCCGACTACCAAGCGGGCTACGAAAAGGGAGCCACCGCGATCATGGCCGGTCTTGCCGGTCTCAACCTCGTCTACGAGGCCGCCGGCATGCATGCCTCCCTGCTCGGGTTCTGCCTCGAGAGCCTTATCCTCGACAACGACCTGCTCGGCCAGGCGATGCGCGGCGTGCGTGGCATCGAGGTTACCGAGGACTCACTGTCACTCGATGTGATCCGGGAGGTGTGCTGCAGCGGCCCGGGCCACTACCTCGGCCAGCCACACACCCTGCGGCTGATGCAGCGCGAGTTCGTCTATCCGCAGGTGGGGGACCGGACCAGTCCCAAGGAATGGGTCGAACTCGGCAAGCCGGACCAGGTCCGCAGGGCAACGGAAACCCGGAACCGGATCCTTGCGACCGACCGGCCCCGCCTGCTCGACAGCGACCTTGACCGCCGTCTGCGGGCCCGCTGTGACATCGTGATCCCTGAACGGGCGATGGGTCCGGCGGCGTTGCCGTAACGCTGTCAGTGGTGACGCACAGGCGCGGAGTTCCGGTTGCATGCCGCGGTTCCGTGAATGGCGGCGTTCCCCGATCGCCGGAATGAGCCGATCCGGGGTGGTCCGGCAGTGGCGTTCCCGTGTCCCCGGGTGGATGTCCGGGAGGTCGGGGAGGCACGCACGCCCGGTGAGTTCGTCCAGGCGGGCCTCCAACTCGCGGAGCCGGTCAGACATGCCCCGCACGCAACCACCCTCCCCGATGGCCGCGATCCGCTTCTCGATCTGCGCCAGTTCCTTCCAGCCTGTCTCGGCGCTCGCGGTGGAGCCGGTTGGTCTCCCTGACATGCGCCTTCATCGCTTCGGCGGCGGCCTCCGGCGCCGTCAGCCTGTCCCTGAGCCCCGCCAGCACCGGTCCTTGATGACGGGGCGTCGGATCGTCCTTCTGTTGGAACACGAACCCGTCATGACGTGGTTGGAGCAGCCGTAGCGTCCCCTGGCCTCGTATCGCGCAGGAGCCGCCGCAGATGCCGCATTCGAGCGGCCCGGAGAACAGGTAGCGTGGCCGGCGGACGACGTTCACCCGGCTGGCGCAAGCGTTCCGGGTCGCCGCGAAGGCGGAGGCGTACCGTTCCGCAGGCTCCCTCTGCCTGGCCTTGGCCGCGTGCCCAAGCGCGTCGTTCCGGATGCGGAGCTTGGGAACCTGCGCGACGATCCACTTCTCGGGCGGGCTGATCCGCACGACCCGCTTGCCGGTGTCCGGTTTTCATGAGGCGCTGGCGGTTCCACACCAGCCTGCCGATGCAGATCTCGTTGTTGAGCAGCCTGGCGCTCCGCTTCGCGTGACCCGAGCACGGTGTTGTTCCGGCGCCTGCCGCTCCCCCGTACAACCACGTCCCGGAGAGCACGCTTGTCGCGTCTATCCGGCCTTGTCAGACCTCCGAGCGTGGTTTCAAGAGCAAGATCATACTCCTGGCCCCTGCCGGCTTCTCCAGCGGGGCGTATGTGCCCCCTGGAGGGTGAGAGCAAGGAACTCCGCGCGAACAGCCAGTCACGCCGGCTGGCAGCGCCAGACGTCGATCTCGTCGGCACGGGCCCGCATCCGCGTGGCGTCATGCCATGCCTGCATCCGCAGCAGCAGGTCCATGTTGAGCCCGAACGCCTTCTCCAACCGCACCGCCATCTCGGGCGAGAGCGACGCGTTGCCGTTCAGCAGGTCGGAAAGCGTTGCCCGGCGCACGCCGATAATCCGCGCCGCCGCCGACACGCTCAAACCCAGCGCCTCACGGGCCTCGATCCGGATGAAGGCGCCGGCGTGCGGGGAAGTCATCCCCAACTTGATGCCGTCGCTGGTCATCAGTGGCAGTCCTCCAGGTTCAAACGCTCGATGCCACCGTCCCGCTCCTCGAACGTGATCCGCCAGTTGCCCGACACGGACACGCTCCACGCGTTCCGTCGCGCTCCGGTCAGCCGGTGAACCCGCCATCCGGACGCCACCTCGCGGATGAAGCCCTCCATTGTCTCCACCATGGCGAGCGCGGTCAGGATGCCGCGCACCCGTTCCGCAAGGTCCTGCTTGAGCAGCCGGGGCGAGTCGGCCTCGTAGAGCTGGCACAGGCTCCGGTGGCAAATGGAACGGACTATCGTGTGGCGCACATGTTCGGCATTACCGTGCAGGATGAAAGACGTCGCACCGTCTGTCTGTAGCGGCACGAGAGGACTCGCAGCACCTTGCGGCGCCAGTCGGGTGAGCCCGTCCGTTCAGCCCTTGTTCCACGCGCCACGAGCATACATTTGGCCGGTATGGACCGGCCCGGATACACCTGCTTCAACGCCGCCGCGGAGCTGACAGGCTGGTAGTGTCGATCGACAGGATCGCCTCTCCGGCGCGGGGCGTGGGGTATTTCGAGAAGGACGGCTACTACGGGAAGAACGACGGAGCGCACTGCGAGGCAGGCATCGGGGTTCTCTGGAACGCAATACCTCCCGGCGAGATATCCTGAAGAGGATCCGGGACGCCGGCGAGACGTCCATCTGGCAATTTTCCGACACGATCAGGGAAACCATGGGCCCCGGCGATTATGGCCTCCTGCTGTTCGAGGAGAACCGCGTCAAGACGATGGATTTCAGGCCCCGCCTTGCAAAAATCACAACCTGGTCGTTTCTGATTGGGACTGGAGGAAATGGGCGTCATTCCTTCAGCCGAAGATTTCCATCGGGGTCTTGCAGAGGCCAATCGAGTAATTCCGAAGGATGCTTTCAAGCATCAAGCCGAACGTGCGGAACCAGGCGCAAGTTGGACGGACATGTACGACATGGTATGAAGATCGCGCTGCGCAAGGTTCGGCAAGAGCCCCTGACGCCGGGATTCCTCCCCCGATCGTCCCTGCTCATCGCGGGCCTGGCTGGCCCGTTCGCATGTCGTCCGTCACTGGGTGCGAAGTCTCCTCGTACGTCGATCACGACAGGCTGCGTAAACCCGTCAACCTTACCTCGCAAGAGTCCCCTTGTCGGGGCGGCCCCGGCGCTGTCATCGCTCATTTTTTCAAAGCGCGGCCCGCAGCCGGAACTTCCGCGCATTTGCTCCGGCATCAACAAACGGCCCGGCCAGCCTACGAACGGGGCGGAACGGCGCGATGGGTCTCCGGCGCCCAGCGGGCGAAGGCGAGGCCGATGGCCACCAGCAGCAGGGCCGAGAGCATCAGCGCCGCCCCGGATCCGTGCAGGTCGACGATCAGGCCGAGCATGATCGGCCCGACCACGTAGCCGATGTCTCCCAGCATCCTGAACATGCTCATCGCCGATGCATTCATGCCCCGGGGGGCGCTGTCGGCGGCATAGGCCGCGGGAGCCGATCCGCCGATGCTTGACGCAATCCCCCACAGCGCGTTCGCGGCGGCAAACCACAGGAACGAATCCGCCACGCCAAACATGACGAAGGAGGCACCGGTGATCGCGGTCGCGGGTACGATCACGACCTTGCGGCCCCAGCGGTCGACCGCCATTCCGGCCGGGTAGACCGCGACCAGGCCGAGCACGCTGCCGACAGCGAGACCGATGCCGATCTCGTCGTAGTCGAGCCCGATCCGCATGCTGCCGATGATCGGCACCACGTTGAACAGTCCACCGGTGCGGGTGAGCGCGTTGATCAGCGCGATGCCGCTGACCAGCATGAAACCGGCGTTGCTCCACAACAACCTCATCTGCTGGCCGAGCGGGGGGAGCCGCACGCCGCCCAACCGTCCGGCGGCAAGGTGCCGCGTCTCCGCGACCACGGTGAACGCCACGGCGGCGGCGACGAGACTGGCCGCGGCGCAGAACCAGAACGGGGCGTCGAGCCCCCAGTGTTCGGCGAGGATACCGCCCGGCAGTGGTCCGATCCCGACCGCGAAGATGAAACTTCCCTGGTATATCGCGATCATCCGGCCGCGCCGCTCCGGCGTCGAGATGTCTGCAAGGACGATCGAACCGGCGGTCACCGTCATGCCCGCACCGGCACCGGCAACGAAGCGGGTCAGCAGGAACTCGGGATAGCCTGTCGCATACACGCTCCAGACGTTCCCGGCCGCCGACAGCAAGCCACCGAGGACCAGGGCCCAGCGCCGTCCGAACCGATCGGCGATCTGTCCACACGGCATGGCGAGTGCGAACCGGGCCAGACCGTAAACCGCGATCGCCATGCCGATCGCCGTCGCCGAAACCCCGAACGACGCGGCGTAGAGTGGCAACGACGGGACCATGGCCCCGAAACCGAGCTGGTTGGCAAAGATCAGCACGCACATCCACAGCAGGATGCGACGGTCGGCAGTCATGGCGGATCAGGACCCGGTGCAGACGTGCCGGGTCACGCCGGAGCCGGTGCCCCGGGGCGGCCGCGCCCCGCGGGGGTCCTCACCTCCCCGCAGCCAGGGTTGCATCCGGCAGTCGTCACGCGTTGTCGGCCGCGAACTGGCGCATCGCCTTCTGGAGCTTGGCAAACGCCCGAACCTCGATCTGGCGGATCCGTTCGCGGCTCACTCCAAACTCCTGGCTCAGTTCCTCCAGCGTCATCGCCGGTTCCCGCATGCGGCGTTCGATCAGGATCCGCCTTTCCCGTTCGTTGAGGTCCTTCATGCCGCGGGCAAGCATGTCACGACGCTGTTCGAGTTCCTGCTGCTCGCCGAGCATGTACTCCTGGTCCGGTTCTTCGTCGACCAGCCAGTCCTGCCACTCCCCGTCGCCCTCGATGGTGAGCGGAGCATTGAGCGAGTGATCCCGCCCGGCGATCCGCCGGTTCATCGCCACCACCTCGTGCTCGGCCACGTTGAGCTGGTCAGCGATCGCGGTCACGTTCTCGGGCGAGAGATCGCCTTCCTCCATGGCGCGGAGCTGGCCCTTGATGCGGCGCAGGTTGAAGAACAGCTTCTTCTGCGCCGCCGTGGTGCCGATCTTCACCAGCGACCAGGAGTGCAGGATGTACTCCTGGATCGAGGCGCGAATCCACCACATGGCGTAGGTGGCGAGCCTGAAGCCGCGATCGGGATCGAACCGCTTCACCGCCTGCATCATGCCGACATTGCCCTCGGAAATCAGTTCCGCCATCGGCAGGCCGTAGCTGCGGTAGCCGGAGGCGATCTTGGCAACCAGCCGCAGGTGGCTGGTGACCAGCCGGTGTGCCGCCTCGGTGTCACCGTCCTCCTGCCAGCGCCGCGCCAGCATGTACTCCTCGTCCGGCTGCAGCATCGGAAACCTGCGGATCTCCTGCAGGTACCGCGCGAGGTTGCTCTCGGCTCCCAGAGAGGGAATTGTTGCCGGTGGCTTCGCCATCATCCTGTTCCCCGGCTGCAGCTCCCGGTGCAGCATGTCCGTCTGTCCATCATTCACACCGCCGCACTGTCCGCGGCGGCGAAACACCGCACCGTCATCGCCATGTCGGCGGGAAGATCCCGCTTGAATTCCATCCACCTGCCGTCCTCGGGATGGACAAAGGCCAGGGTATGCGCGTGCAGTGCCTGGCGCCCGAGCGCCTTCGCCGCGGCAACCTGTTCCGCCAGGGCACCCTTGCGGCGATGTCCGCTGCCGTACAGCCGGTCGCCGACCGGTGGATGGCCGATATGGGTCATGTGCACCCGGATCTGGTGTGTGCGGCCACTCTCGAGCCGGCATTCGAGCAGGCTCGCCCGGGCTGCGAACTGCTGCTCGACCCGGTACCGGGTCGCGGCCGGCTTGCCGCCACGGCCGGTGACCGCCATGCGCTTGCGATTGCGCCGGTCCCTCGCTATCGCGCCCTCGACCCGGCCGGCCGGAGGATCCGGCACTCCCCAGACCAGTGCGCGGTAACGCCGTTCCACTGTGCGTGCGGCGAACTGGTGCATCAGCCCGTGATGCGCCTCGTCGGTCTTCGCCACCACGAGCAGTCCGCTGGTGTCCTTGTCGAGCCGATGGACGATCCCCGGCCGCAACGCGCCGCCAATGCCCGAGAGCGAGTCGCCGCAGTGCGCCAGCAAGGCATTGACGAGCGTGTGATCCGGAGATCCGGGTGCGGGGTGAACCGCGAGGCCGGCCGGTTTGTCGAGCACGATCAGCGACGCATCCTCGTGCAGGATATCGATCGCGATATCCTGGGCCTCGGTCTCGATCGGGCGCGGCGCCGGAAGGGTCAGGACGTACCCGCATCCGGGTTTGACCGGTGCCGAGGGGTCGGCTATCGTCGCGCCGTCCGCCGAGACGAGGCCGTTCAGAATCAGGGTCTTCACTCGACTGCGCGAGAGGCCCGGCACGCTGCCAAGCTCTGCAACGCGATCTGCAAGCCAGCGGTCAAGCCGGGCCGCGCCGGCGTCCGGAGACGTCGGTTCACCGGCGCGAAACTGCAGAAGACGATCCTGTCGAGAATTCATGTCGGCCAAACCACAACAGACTGCCAGAACCGATCCGGTCCCGCCAGGCCTGCACGCGCTGAAACTCCTGGTGGTCATAATGGGTGTGCTGATCGTGGCCGGCGTGATCACGATCGGTGTCACAATATACAACCGGATGACCTCTGGCGCCAGTCAGTCCGCCGCCGGGAACTTCGGTACCGTTTCGGCCGGGATTCCGGCGGGACACGAGATACACGGCATCACGGCGGCGGGTGAAAGTCTCTACATTCACTTGCGGGCATCGGACGGCTCTGCCTCCGTCCTGGTCATCGACGGACGGACCGGCAGGCAGCGAGGCCGCATCACGCTCGAACCGCACCCCTGACAGGAGGACGAGGTGGCACACCGACCCGTCAATCTAGCCAGTGACAACACCGCAGGCGCACATCCCGAGATCATGCGGGTGCTGGCGGATGCCGCCGCGACACCGGCGATGCCCTACGGAGACGACCCCTGGACCGCACGGCTCCGGGACCGCGCCGCCGCCGCCTTCGAGCACCCGCTCGCAATCTACCCGGTCGGCACCGGGACGGCAGCCAACGCCCTGGCGCTCGCCACCCTGGTCCCGTCCTGGGGGGTGGTCCTGTGCCATCACGCCGCCCATGTCGAGGAGGACGAGTGCGCGGCGCCGGAGTTCTTTTCCGGCGGTGCGAAGCTGGCGTTGATGGACGGGGAGAACGGCAAGATCTCCGCCGAAGACCTCGCGGCCCGGCTCGACTTCGCCACGCCGGCGCCGCGGGTGCACCGGGCCCAGCCGGCCGCCGTCAGCATCACCCAGTCCACCGAATCCGGAACGGTCTACGGCCTGGACGAGGTTCGCGACATCTCCGCAGTGTGCAGGCAGCACGGTCTCGCATTGCACATGGACGGCGCAAGGCTCGCCAACGCCGTTGCCGCGCTCGGGTGTTCACCGGCCGACATCACCTGGCGCAGCGGCGTCGACGTCCTCTCGCTTGGTGCCACCAAGAACGGCGCGCTGTGCGCCGAAACCGTGGTGTTTTTCGATACCGCGCTGTGCGACGAGTTCGAGTTCCGACGCAAGCGCGGCGGACACCTGTTCTCCAAGATGCGGTTTGCCTCGGCGCAGATGGTGCCGTGGCTCGAGGACGACCGCTGGATCCGGCTTGCCGGGCACGCGAACCGGATGGCGGTGGAACTCGCCGACGGACTGGACGGCATCCCCGGCATCACGCTGCAGTTCCCGGTCGAGACCAACATGATCTTTCTTGACCTGCCGGTCGCGACCAGCGGTGCCCTTGCCCGGGCCGGGTGCCTGTTCTACAGCTGGGGTGAACGGGACGGTCAGGTCTCGGCCCGCCTCGTGACCAGCTTCGAGACGACACGGGAGGACGTGGCGCATGTCATCGACACTGCCCGGGCAGGCTGAGGCCGCCGGTCCGCGGCCCCGGTCAGCACCTGCGGCAGCGAATCACCTCGAAGATCTCCTCCCAGTCCCCGTCTTCGGCGCAGAAGTCGAGCAGGCAGCGCAGGGCCTTGCTCCGGTCCTCGAGACCGTGCTTCTGCATCGCATCGTCAAGCATCGCCAGTGAATCCTCGTGGACGTTGAAGGTATGCTCTACCAGTTCGGACATTGTCGCCCTCCTGCCGGATCGTGGAACTCAGCGCGCAGTGTGCGAAGCAGGTGCGATCGAGGTCAAGCCTGCCGGGGGGCGCTCCCGTGACCGGCCGGCTGCCCCGGGCATCCTGGGACCCGGACAGTACGGGTGCGCTGGACGGCGTGCGGGTGCTCGACCTGTCGCGACTGGTCTCGGGCAATGTCATCACCCACGTGCTGGCCGATCACGGGGCCGAGGTGGTGAAGATCGAGCGGCCGGGTGTTGGCGATGACCTGCGCAACTGGCTGGTCAACGGCGTCAGCACCTTCTGGAAGGTCTACTGCCGCAACAAGCTGAGTGTCACCCTAGACCTGCGCCGACCGCGCGGACGCGAGATCCTGCTCGAACTGGCGGCCGATGCCCGGGTAGTGGTGGAGAATTTCCGGCCCGGGACCCTCGAGCGCTGGGGACTGGGTCCCGACGATCTCCACGCGGTCAACCCGTCGCTGGTCATTGTCAGGGTCTCGGGCTGGGGCCAGACCGGCCGGTGGAGTAACCGCCCCGGGTTCGGCAGCCTGGTCGAGGCCATGTCCGGCTTTGCCGCCATGAACGGGTTTGCGGACCGCCCGCCGGTGCTGCCGCCGCTGGCGCTCGCCGACATGATCGCCGGGCTATACGGCGCCTTCGCCACCATGGTCGCGACCCGCGAGATCGAAATGAAGGGCGGCCGCGGCCAGGTGATCGACCTGTCCCTGTTCGAGCCGATCCTCTCGGTCCTCGGACCGATGGCGGCCAACCACGCGCTCTCGGGCCAGGTCCCGCCGCGGACGGGAAGCCTGTCGACCACCACCGCACCGCGCAACGTCTATGCCTGCCGCGACGGCAAGTACGTGGCCCTGTCGGCATCCATGCAGGCGATGCACGAGAGGCTGATGCGGACCATCGGGCGGGAGGACCTGATCGACGATCCACGGTTCCGGACCAATACCGACCGGCTGCGCAACAACCACCTGCTCGACCCGATCGTCGCCGAATTCATGGCCGCCCGCACCCAGGCGGAGTGCCTCGGGATCTTCGAGGCCGCCGCTGTCACGGTCGGGGCGGTTGCCGATATCGAACAGCTCGTCGACCACGACTACGTGGTGGAGCGGGGCTCGCTCGCCCGCCTGCCCGACGGACAGACAGGAACCCTGCCCATGCACGCGCCGGTCCCGAGACTGTCCGGGACCCCGGCGGTCCTCCGGTACCCGGCACCGGAACTCGGCGAACACAACGAGCGCATCCTGGGCGGGATCGGCATAGGAGCCGCGGAGCGCGCCGAACTGGCCAGCGAGGGGATCATCTGATGAAGACGCACACCCAGCCGTTGTGGCGATCGATGCTGTACGTGCCGGCCACCAGCGAACGGTTCGTGGCCCGCGCGCACGAGCGCGGGGCCGATGCCATCAAGATCGACCTCGAGGATGCGGTCGCTCCGGCCGAGAAGCCCCGCGCCCGCAGCCTGGTCCGTGATGTCGCCCGCGCGGTCTCGCGCGGCGGCGCCGATGTCCTGGTGCGGATCAACCGGCCGCTGCATCTCGCGGTGCCCGACATCGAGGCCTCGGTCTGGCCCGAGATCGACGGCCTTGTCCTGCCGAAGGTGGACACCGCGCACTTTGTCGAGACCCTGTGCGAGATGATCGGCGAACTCGAGCGCGAGCGCGGCATGGAACACGGGCATACCAGGCTGATGATCCTGATCGAGACCCCGCGCGGCTATGCCAACGTCCGGGCCATCGCGCAGTCCACGCCGCGGCTTGCGGCGCTTGCCCTTGGCCAGGAGGACTTCGCGGCGGAAATGGGCATGGCCGAGCCGGACGGGCTGCAGCTGCTGTCCTTCTACCAGGGGGTGCAGGTCGCGGCGCGCGAAGCCGGTGTCATGCCGATCGGCTATCCGGGCTCGATCGCGGAGTTCACCGACCTCGCACTGTTCCGCTCCAACGTGGAGGTGGCGCGCCGGCTCGGGTTCGACGGCGGCGCCTGCATTCACCCGGCACAGGTCCCGATCCTGAACGAGGTGTTCACCCCGGACGAGGCCGCGGTCAACCGGGCCGAAGCGATGGTCGCGGCCTATGACGCGGCGATGGCGGCGGGCGACGGCGCCGTCGCCTTCGAGGGCAGGATGATCGATGTTCCGGTCGTCGCCCGGGCACAGCGCGTTCTCGACATCCGCGACCGCATTGCAGCACGGGCCCGGCGATAGACCGGCGGAGACGGACCCTGGATGGCTGACGTCACCCGCAATCTCCACAGGCAACCGGTCACCCGCCAGCAGAAGAACCTGTTGGTGGCCGAACCGATCGCCCGGCTGTCGCCGGAACGCTTCCGCGGCCTCGCCATCGATCCGGTGCTGGTCGACACCCTGGACCTGAAGTACCTGGCGCTGGTCGCCATCGACTTCATCATGGAAAGGTCTGCCGTTGACGGTGGCGCGACCGACGAGGAGATCGTCGCGTTCCTCGCATCCGAGGCGCACCTGATGCAGCCGGGTCTGAACCAGGAGGAGTGTCGCCGGATCGGGCGGGTGATCGTGGACCAGCTCGCCAATGCGCGCGACGGTCACCGGGCCTTCAGCGAGCGTTACTTCAGCCGCGAGGACGGACGGACCCTGGTCCACACCTTCCAGCTGCTCACGCTGGCCGTTGACGTCGACGGTACGGTGCGGTTCAGGCTTCACCGTGATGCCCAGGTCCTGACACTCGGCATGCTCGACGTTCCGCCGGATTTCGCCGAGGAAGCCGAGGCCATCATGATTCGCAGGGCGATCGAACGGGGCCGGTTTCGCGACGCCCGCACGCTGGCCGAACGGGCGCGGCTGCGCTCGATCCACTATCGGCGGGCGATCGACGATGCGCTGTTCGATGCCCGTCGCGCCATCGAACGCATGACCTGGAGCGAGCAGACCATCCCGATGCTCGATGCGGCCCGCGCCCACCTGCAGGAACGGCTGCGGCACGAGGCCGAGATGATCGGAGCCGCGGGCGACGTGATCGGAACCGTGAGCGGAGAGGAACGCGACCATCTGATCGATCTGCGAGAAATCCTCACCGAATGCCGGTCCCGCCACCACGACCTGTTCATGCGGGTGATGACCGCGTCGGAAGAGTTCCGCGATGCCCAGGTCCAGGCCTTCCGCGCCCGTCCGAGGCGCGACATCCCCGAACTGGAGGACCAGGTGCTGGTCCCGCTGCTGTCGTGTTCAATCGGCTCGGTCGCGGCGATCGCCGACGATATCGTGGTGCTGTTCGGAGCACCGAGACCGCCGCGGCTGTTCGACCTGACCCGGGCCTTCGAACTCTGTACCCGGCCGCGGGAGCATTGTGATCCGGACGAGGCAGAGGGCGGGAAATTCACCGACCTTGTTCCGGTCGCCCCGACCTTTGCCGAGGACGAAATCGCCGAGGCGGGAGACTGGCTCGCACGCACCGTGGGTGCGGCCGGGCGCATCGACATGCACGGCGTACTTGCCGCGGGCGAGCAGGACGAGCTCGAGCCCCGCATGCTGCGGTGCGTACTGTTCCTGATGCTGCGCTCCTGGTCGCCCGGGGAGGACCCGCTCGACGTCGTCGCGTCGATCGACGGCACCATTAACCACCGTCGGGTTACCGGCGACAACCTCGTGCTCGAGAGACAGCCGGAGCAATGGACGACATCGACCGCCTGACCAGGGCACAGCAGGCCGTTCTGCTGCTCAGGAAGGGGCTGTCGCCTCGGACATCGGCCCTGCGCGGCGATCCCGGCTATGCACGGCTGCTGGCGCTGTGGCGCGCGGATCCCGGACTGAGATCTCTGGTCGGGGAACTGGCGCCGATGCTCGACCTGCGGGTGCTCGACGTGCTGCCCACCGGCATCGTGCTGGCGCCGAGCGGTCCGCACAGCGTCTTCGCCGAAACCCTCTCGGACCTGAGGTCCGGGCTGCAGGAGATGCAGGCCGGCGTGCTCGCACTGATCCACGTCGGAATCGCGGCCACCTTCTTTCCGACCACCGCCGACATCGAACATACGGCGGCCGGCGGGGAGTTCTCCGTTTCGCCGCAACGCGTGGTCGGGGTGTTGCGCACGCTGTGCGCCGGTCTGGAGGCCCGCTCGGCCGAGGATCCGGAGTTCGAGGATGCCGGGCTGATCGAGGCGTGGCGCGAGATCGCCCGTATTCCCGATGCCCGGCCGGACGCACTGCAACGGGCCGGGCTCGGCTCGCTGATGGCCATGGTGAAGCTGGTGCTGAACCAGCTGGGCGAGCACGGGATGGTCATCAGCACGCCCACCGAGGACGGCGAGGTCTACATTGCGACACCACGCTATCGTCTCCAGGTGCGCGAACTCGCCGCCAACGAACTCTACCGGCGCTGCATCGAGGCCTGCGGCGTGCGGCCGGGCGCCTGACCCATGCCCATGGTCACCCGGATCCACCTGGCGGACTGCGGCTGGCACGAGGCCTACTACCCGGGGACCACCATCCCGCTGGTCAACCCACGCACAGACCTGCCGGCCCATACCGTCTTCAGCCTCGAGAATACCGGTGGGAAGACCTCGTTCCTCGCACTGGTGCTCTCGTGTTTCGATACCGACGAACGGCGATTCCTCAAGACACAGATCAACCGCAGCCAGAGGTTCCGCGACTATTTCGGAAACAGGCCCGGCTTCATCATCGTCGAGTGGCTGCACGCGAGCCGGCAATCCTCGTTCCTGGAACCGCAGCGCCTGGTGACCGGCCAGGTGGTCGTCCCCAGGGGCGAGGGAAACCGCCGGGAACTCGAACGGTTCTTCTTCACCTTCCGCAGCACTGAGCAGCTCAGCTTCGACACCCTGCCGATTCCGGGTCTGGCCGGCGGCAAGCTTGACGGACTGCAGGCGGTGCAGCGCTGGCTGCACGACATGCGTTCGGCCCACCCCGGCAACTTCCAGTCCTTCACCAACCAGGGCGACTGGCGGCGCAAGCTCGCCGAGGAACAGGTCGACACCACCCTGCTTCGCGCCCAGGTCAACTTCAATCGCAACGAGGGCGGTATCGAGGAATTCCTGGATTTCCGCGACGAGTCCGACTTCATCCGCAAGTTCTTCGAACTCACCATCCCCGACGAGGAGGCGCTGCGCGTGCGCGCGGTTCTCGAGGTCCACGTCGAGAAGCTGGCCGACAGGCCGCAGCTTGCGCGCCGCCGCGAAGGCCTGAACAGGCTCCAGGAACACTACGTACCGTTCGTCGAGGCCGCCTCGGCCTACCGGCGCGCCCGCACCGGCCTCCAGGACGGATTCGAACGGGCCGCGGCACTGCGCGATTCCCTCCACGAGCGGGCGAGCGAGCTGCAGGCTCGAGCGGAGGAATACCGGGCCGATGCCGAACGACATGACGCGGGCTCGCGCGAGGCGAGTGCGGCGGCGCACCGGGCGCGGCTGACATCCGCATCGGTCACGCTGGAGCGGGCACACCGCCGGGCCGGGGACGCGGCCCGGCAGCGTGCCAGTGCCGAGCAGCACCTGCGGGAAGCCACCGACGATCATCTGTTGCATGCCGCCGCCCTCGACCTGCGGGAAGTCGAACGGCTGCGGGCCGAGAGCCTGAGCCTGCAGCGCAGCATAGACGCGGCCAACGCCGACCTCGCCCCGCAGCGTGACCGCCTCGCCCGCATGGGCGCGGACCTGAAGGCTACGCTGCTTCACAATGTCACCCGGCGCAGGGAGGACCAGGCGGAACACGAGCGCGCGCGCCGCTCGCTCGAGGCCGATGCGGATCGGACCGAGACCAGGCGCATGACGCTGTCACGGACACTGGTTGAAGAACGCAAGCAGGCAACCAGGTACGAGACCCTTCTGGACCTCGCGACCCAGGCAGCCGAAGGACTGCGCACTCAGGGCTTACTCGGAGCAGGCGAGAGTGCCGCCGACGCGGCCGGACGGCACGAGCATGTTGCCGAAAGTGCCGAGGCGAGGGCGCGCGCGCTCGAGGCCGAGGCCGAACGCGAGAATGCGGCTTACCGGGCCTGCGCCGAGACCCGGGGTACATTGCGCGAACGATGTGCCAGGCTCGATGAAGGCCTCAAGCGGGATCAAGCCGACGCTGCCGCGGCTGCCGCGGCCGGAGAACGCCTGGGCCGCGACCCCGACATCCTGCAGCTGACGGGAGAGCCGGAGGTCGACCCGGACAGTGAAGCGGTGGCGGCGGTGCTCACCCAGGCCGTCGAGGACGCGCGCGGCGCGCTCGATGAGCGTGAGCGCGCTCATCGCCGCCTGGGACAGGTCCTCGACGCGCTGGAGGAAGCCGGGCTTGAAGGGGTCGACCATGATGTGCGTGCGATTTCGCGCCATCTTCGCGACGCCGGCATCGTCGATGCCCAGCCCTACGCGGCCTGGCTGGTCCAGGTGACACCCCTGATCGACGAGGTCAGGCGCCTTGCCGAGGCCGACCCGGCGCGGTTTGCCGGGGTCGCGGTACCGAACCGGGACGCGCTGGAGACAGCACGGCGTGCGGTGGCGAACGCTCCGGCGACGGGCAGGCCGCTGGTGGTCGCCGTCGCTGACGATGCGGCCGCGGACCCGTCCAACGACCGGTTCGTCATCCCGTATCCGCACGACGCGGCTTACAGCCAGGATGCCGCCAGCACCCGTCAGGCAGAGGTCGAGGACCAGTTCCGGGACCTCGCTCAGCGTGTCGATGAACTCGCACAGGGGCTCAAGCGCCTTGAAGACCTGCATCGCAGACATGCCGAGTGGCGGCGGGACACTCCGCAGCGGCAGGAACTGCATGCACGCATCGGCGAGGCGGAACGGGAACGGGCCAGGCATGATCGCGAACTCGAGGAACTCGCGGCAAAAGCAGAAGGCCACGCCGCGCTGGCCGAGGCTTGCCGCCGTGACGCCGCGCAGGCGGACCGAGAGGCCGTGGGGCACCGGAACCGTGCCGGGCGGGCCCGGGAACACCTGGAGGCCCACGAGCGCCACGAGGCTGACTGGAAACGTGAGCGGCTCGCACATGCCGGCAGGGCGGAACAGGCCGGCAGGGACGCGGAAGCGGCCCTTGCGGAACGGGACCGGCTGAATGAGCAGGCGCGGGCCGAGGGCGAACAGGCCCAGGCAGCGGCGCACGAGGCGGCGGGTCTCGAGGAGGAGGCCGATGCCGTCACACCCGTCGCCGGCCAGGGCTCCGTCCACCGGGATCTCGCGGCACTGCGCGACGGTTTCGGGACCGAGAGCAGGAACCTCGCGGCGCTCGAAAGCGGCAAGGTCGACGGACTGCGTGGCGAGAAGAGACGTGTCGACGAACAGCTAGAGCGTGCCGGGCAGAAGTACCGTGACGAGCATCACCAGCTCGACCGCGACCGGGTGCGCGCGCTGCTGGAGCAGGGCCAGATCGAGGACGGCGCCCGCAGTGCCGCGGCCGTCCTCGAGGCCGCCCGCGGCGCGTGCACCAAAGCCGAGGTCGAGGACCGCGACGCCCAGCGTCAGCTCGAGCAGGAAACCGAGCGGTTTGGCTCGACCTTCGGATCCGGACAGGCGGAGGACCTGGGTGACACCGGGCCCGATGACCTGGAAACGCTGTACCGGCGAGCGGTGGTCGAAGCGGATGCCATGGAGCAGGAGGCGCGCAGGCAGGAGCAGGCCGCACGTGAGGCCGGATCGAAGGCCGGGGCGGCCGAGACCACTGCACGCACCTGCCATGACAGGGCCCGTGAGATCGCGGGCCACCTTCCGGACGAGATTACTGCCGCTGGCCGGGTTGCGGAGTTACCGGACGACCAGGCGCTCGACGAAGTCGTCGACACCCTGGTTCGTTCCCTGCGCGACGGCAGCCGGATCCTCGCGGACACCGATCGCGCGCTTCGTGACCGTCACGAGGATGTACGCCGGTTCGCGATGTCCGATCAGTTTCGTACCCTGAAGGGCGAAAGTGAGGTCGCTTCCAATCTCGCCGCCAACTTGGTTCATGACGCTGCCGATGCCGCGGGGCAGACTGCCCGGCAGATCGAGGAGAGACTGGCGTCGATCGAACACGAACTGGCACGGCTCGATCACGACCTCGCGACCTGCGTCGGCGAACTCGACATGCTGTTGCGCAGGGCACTCGGGATCCTGCGCCGGATGGTGCGCGACGGGCGGATTCCCGATGGCGTGCCGCGATTCGGCGGTCAGAGCGTGTTCCGGGTCAGCACCGACCTCACGCGGCTCGGGTCCGACCGGCGGCGGGACATCCTCGAGCAGTACGTGACCGACCTCGCCGAGTCGCAACGGGTCCCCGACACCGGCCAGAACCTTGCGGCGGAACTGGTGGACCGGCTGCGGGTTGCCCGGGGCCGTCAGCGGCTCGGTATCCGGATCCTGAAGCCGAAGGGTGAAGGCGAGACCGAGTACATGCCGGTCGAACAGACCGCGGTCTCCGGGGGCGAGCTGCTGACGGCGGCAATGATGATCTACCTCGTGGTCGCGCGGTTGCGCGCGGAGGAACTGCACGGCACATCGGGCGACGCCGGGATCCTGATGATGGACAACCCGCTGGGCAAGGCGAACAAGACGCTGCTGGTCAAGACCCAGATCGGCCTCGCCAACGCAATGGGCATCCAGCTGTTCTACGCCACCGGCATCCAGGACACGAATGCGCTCGGGGAGTTCGAGAACATCGTCCGGCTGCGCCGCGCCCGGCGCGAACTCGGCACCGACAGGATCCATCTCGCGGTCGAGGCGATGCAGGCCCATGTCGACAGCCTCGAGCGGGCGGATGGGTGATTTCGTCGGACACCTGCGCAGCCTCGGCAAGCGGCGGTTCACGCTCGATGAACTGCGCACTGCCCATCTCGCCGCCTTTCCCGAGGTGGCGGACGCCCCCGCCCCGCGCCGGTTGCTGCTCGAGGCGCTCGAAGCCGCACGGGCAGCCGGTCACGTCACCCTGCCGCACACCAGATACTGGGAACGGACCGGGATGCCGCACCTGCCGAAGTCGGCCACGCTGTGTATCGACCGGCTTGCCGCAACACCCACGCCCCGGCCGATAGCCTGGGTCCCCGAACTTGTTGCCTTTGCCGGCAGTGAACGGGGCCGGCGCCGCACCACGCTCGCCGCCATCAACCGCTTCCTGCTCAGGCACCGGAACATTGCCCTGCGCGAAGTACCGGTCAATGAACGCTCACTGCAGATCTTCGGCAACGAGAAGCGGCTCGAGACCTATCTCGACCCCGACGGCGCCACCCTGTTCGACGGCCGCATCCCGATCGGCCTGATCGGCTGCCGCCCGGTCACGCCGCCGCTTGCGTTCGAGATCCCGGACCGGCCCGCGCCCGGGATGCCGATCCTGGTGCTGGAGAACCTGCATCCGTGGGAGAGTTTCCGGCTGTGGAACGCGAGGCAGGGCATCTACGCCGCCATCGCCTGCGGATACGGCAACGCGGTGCGCAAGACGCACAGGCAGCTGGAACAGGTCACGGAGCTGACCGGTGCATCCGGACTTCTCTACGTCGGCGACCTGGATCCCCCGGGTCTCGAGATCCCGACCGGTGTCAACCGCGAGCGGCAGACCCGGTGTCTCGCACCGCTGGAGCCGCATTGCGGGCTCTATCGGTGGCTGCTGCGCCACGGCCGCCGGCGCCGCAGCGATAGCGGCGCGAAACACCGCGCCCCGCCCGGCCTGTCGGACTGGCTGCCGGGCGACATCGCCGCCGGTCTCGCGGAGTTGTGGGCGGCAGGAGAGATGATCCCGCAGGAGAGTTTCGGTACCGAACAGCTTGCCGGACCCGATGCCGGCTGGGCCCTGCCCGGCCGGGCCGCACCGACGTGACCGTGCCAGGCAATTGCGCCGCGGCTGTTTGATCGGTAGAAACCGGTGCCCTGAACCTGTCAGCCATCCCGGACACCACCCATGGCCACTCCCCAGTACATCTACGTGATGAAGGGTCTGTCGAAGACCTTCCCGGGCGGCCGTGAAATCCTGAACAACATCCATCTTTCCTTCCTGCCCGGCGCGAAGATCGGCGTCCTCGGAATCAACGGCGCCGGCAAGTCGACCCTGTTGCGGATCATGGCGGGGGCGGAAACCGACTTCTCTGGAGAGGCGTGGCCCGCCGACGGCATCAAGGTCGGCTACCTGCCGCAGGAACCGCAGCTCGAACCCGGCCGCACCGTGCAGGAAACGGTCATGGAAGGGCTTGCCGACATCAGCGGCCTCCTCGATCGGTTCAACGAGGTCAGCGCCCGGTTTGCCGAACCGCTCGACGACGACGCGATGAACGAACTGCTGGGCGAACAGGCGGAGTTGCAGGAGCGGATCGACGCGGCCGACGCCTGGGATCTGGACCGCAGGGTCGATATCGCCATGGATGCCCTTCGCCTGCCGCCGGGCGATGCCGACGTCGGACCGTTGTCGGGTGGCGAGAGGCGGCGGGTGGCACTGTGCCGGTTGCTGTTGTCTGCCCCGGACATGCTGCTGCTCGACGAGCCGACCAACCATCTCGACGCCGAGTCCGTCGCGTGGCTGCAGCGGTTCCTGCACGATTTCCCGGGAACCGTCGTGACCGTCACCCATGACCGCTACTTCCTCGACGAGGTGGCAGGCTGGATCCTGGAACTCGACCGGGGCCGCGGCATTCCCTACCAGGGCAACTACTCGGGCTGGCTGGAACAGAAACAGCGGCGGCTCGAGCAGGAAGGGCGGCAGGAAGCCGCGCGGGCGCGTACGCTGGCGCGCGAACTCGAGTGGGTCCGGGCATCGCCGCGGGCCCGCCAGGCCAAGAGCCGGGCACGGCTGACCGCCTACGAACAGCTGCTGGGGCAGACGCAGTCCGAGACCCTGGTTTCCGCCAGCATCACCATTCCGCCGGGCCCCCGCCTCGGCGACCTCGTGGTCGAGACGGATCACCTCGCCAAGGGATTCGGCGACCGCCTTCTGATCGACGACCTGTCGTTCAGGCTCCCGCCGGGCGGCATCATCGGCATCATCGGTCCCAACGGCGCCGGCAAGTCGACACTGTTTCGCATGATCACCGGCGAGGATGCTCCGGACAGCGGCTCGATCAGGATCGGGGAGACGGTCAAGCTCGGCTACGTCGACCAGTCCCGCGACCAGCTTCCGCCCGACCGGACGGTCTGGGAGGTGATCTCCGACGGACTTGACGAGATCGCGCTGGGCAAGCGGAGCATGCAGAGCCGGGCCTATTGCGGCCTCTTCAACTTCCGCGGACCCGATCAGCAGAAGAAGGTCGGCCAGCTCTCGGGCGGCGAACGCAACCGGGTCCACCTCGCCCGCATGCTGAAGTCCGGCGCCAACCTGATCCTGCTCGACGAGCCCACCAACGATCTCGATGTCGACACGCTGCGCGCGCTCGAGGACGCACTGCTCGAGTTTGCCGGCTGCGCCATGGTGGTCAGCCATGACCGCTGGTTCCTCGATCGCATCGCGACCCACATTCTCGCCTTCGAAAGCGACAGCCACGTCGAGTGGTTCGAGGGCAACTACGAGTCCTACGAAGCCGATCGCCGGCGCCGGCTGGGCACCGGGGCCGACCAGCCGCACAGGGTCCGCTACAAGCCGGTGATCCGCGCCTGACGCGAACGGGAACAGGCGCTTCCCGGTCCAGCCGCGAACGGTGCGCCGGGCATCATGGCCGGAAACCCGGCGGGGTCGTGGTGATCGCCCGTTCTGCGAACCCGGACCCCGTCGCAGCCAGTAATCCCCACCGGCAGTAGAGGCGGCACCTGCCGGACCCGCCGCATTCGCCCGCTCCATCCGGCTCAGGACCGGGTGACGCAACCGGGCACGGGTGCTGGCACGTGGTCACGACGGGAGGCAAGCGCACCCTGTCCGTTCGCCTGTCGCAGGCCCGGATGCCGGCGGACCCCGTGCCGGCGGCCGGCGCCGCCTCCGGCACGGGATGCTGCGACAGTCCCGGCGCACGCGAGCCAGCGCTTCGGCACATGACCGTTCCCTGCGAATTCCCGCAGCGCGTGTGCCCGGCGAACAGGCAGTAACAGCGACGGTGGAAAGCTGCCCGGGCCGGGCCGTCCGCCGGCCCCCGTGCCGATATCCCGGCAACAGCCGGCATGGCCATCTCCGGTCGTCCAACCGGACCGGGAACCACCGAAGCGACCCCGCCGGGAACACGGGCGGGCCCCCCCTGGCGCCAGGGACATCGCGGAGAACCGTTTGCGCTCCGGTGCTGACGCGGCGGGCCAGACCGACGCTCAGATTGCCAGGGCCGCAGGAATTGGGGGCGTGCGCGCAGGGCCGCCGACGGTCGCGACTTCAGATCCCGGCCAGGACCCTCCTGTTCAGGCCCGCGAGGACGCTATGACTTGCTGACCTGGGAGATGTCGAGTCCCTCGAGCTGGCGCTGCATTTCGGTCAGCAGCACCTCGACCCGGCCGCCATTGGACCTGATCACCGAGGCGTACTCGTTGCGCTGGGTGATCCCGAGACTGATGCCGGCGATCACGAGGTCGATCACCTTGAAGCCATCCCCGTTGTTCACGAGTCTCCAGTCCAGCGAAATCGGCGTCATCTTGCCGTCGGAAGCCCGGGTCTCGACCAGGATATGACCCTGCTTGCTGAACCCGTGGCCAATGACCTCGACCGTGTAATGACTGTGGGAGGTAAATCGCTGGGCATAGGTGTGGATCACCAGGTCGCGGAACAGGGTCTGGTAGTGGTTCCGGTCGGCCTCCGACAGGCGCCGCCAGTACCGGCCCAGCACGAACCGCGATATCCACTTCAGGTCGAAGTCACGATCGAGGATCTGGCCGTAGAGCTCGTGGCGCGCATCCCGCGACATGTTCGCGTCGCCGGCGATGGACAGGGCCCGGTTGGACAGTTCACTCACGAACTGCTCCGCCGCCTTGCCGGTCTCCGCCGCGGAAAGGTCACCGCGCCATGCCCAGGATGCCGCCACCACCAGAACCACAAGCAGGAGTCCCCGCACCCTCATCGCCATCTCCGTCTCAGTCGCAACCAAACCGGTGTGTCCACAGACTAATCGGATGTCTTGGGCTTCGGACGCGTATTCCCGTCAGCAGGTTCCTGGTCAAACACGGGCGGGTCCGAAATCTCGCCGTTGCTGATCACCGCTGCCCGGTGCTGGCGATAGATGGACCGGGCAGCAGCGTAGAAGTCGATCGAATTCTCGCGCAAATCGTCGATTCTTTCAAAATTCTCGTCGCGGAAGTTGATACCCGTCATCGCGGTGCGGCCCAATTGAACCTGTGTGCGGACATCGCTGTGACCGAAGAGACCGATCGGGTCGACCAGGACCTCGACGACGATACCGACGGTATCGCGTCCGTTCGACAGCCCAAGGAAAGGCAGAACCAGGTAGGGACCATCGCCAACCCCGTGCACGGCCAGCGTCTGTCCGAAGTCCTCGTCGCGATGCATCAGTCCGAACGCGCTCGCCGGGTCGCCAAGGCCGGCGGTGAGCCCGTTGATGAAGAATCTGGATACGGTGACACCCGCCTGCTCGACATCACCCTGCAGCAGGTTGTTCGCCAGCAGCAGCGGGCTCCTCAGCCAGGTCAGGAAATTCCTGATACCGTCGCGAACAGGCGCAGGCAGGACCGTCCTGTACACCCAGGTCACCGGTCGCACCACCGCCTGGTCGACAGCATCGTTGAAGGCGAACACCGACCGGTTCAGCCCCTCCAGCGGATCACCATCTTCGAGGGCCGAATCCGACGGTATCGTCGTACAGGCCGGGAGCAGCAACACCAGAACCAGAACCAGGCGACGCGCCATTCGCATCCATCGGCTCACAGATGTCCAGAACCCGTCCGCCAGGCCGGAACGACCGAAAATCCGATCGGTAGCCGTCACGCAGACTCCGTTCATCGTACTCCCCCTAGCTTCACGCCCGAGCCGGTGCACTATCAGCAGTTACGCCCTACAGCAAGTTATCGCTCCGAACGACCGTCAGTCAGTCCTGACCATGCCGGTCGGTGGCCGGTTCACATGCCGTGTCGTACCGGGTCACATGTCGTGTAGTTATGGCGCTGTGGACCACTACATCCGGAGTCTGGCAGGATGCACCCTGCCGAGGCCGAAGTGTTCCGCGGCACAATGCAAAGTGACAATTGCGTCGCACTTGTGTCGTGCACGCAACACACCTTCGATGGACGGCGGGGAACGGCTACCGCGGTTCCCGGTGGCAGGGAGGGCACGACGCAGATGGCCGACCATCCACGTTTCTCCGGCGCCGACGCGCCGGAGGGTCGCTACCTTGACGGGCTCAATCCCGCCCAGCGCGAGGCCGTCGAAACACTTGACGGACCGCTGCTGGTGCTGGCCGGCGCCGGCACCGGCAAGACCCGGGTGCTCACCACCCGGCTCGCCCACCTGCTCGCGACCGGGACCGCCCGGCCATGGTCGATCCTCGCGGTCACCTTCACGAACCGGGCGGCACGCGAAATGAACGACCGGGTCACCCGGCTTCTCGGCGACGAACCGCCTGGCATATGGCTCGGCACCTTCCATGCCCTCGGCTCGCGTATCCTGCGCCGACACGCCGAACTCGCCGGTCTGCAGCCCAACTACATCATCCTCGACACCGACGACCAGATCAGGCTGCTGAAGCAGATCCTCGTGGCAGAGGAGATCGACGAGAAACGCTGGCCGGCCCGTGCCCTGATCCATGCCATCCAGCGCTGGAAGGACCGGGGCCTGACCCCGGGGGCGGTGACGAACGAGGGCACGGAAAGTCTGGCGGGAGGGCGGTTGCCGGAGATCTACGCGCAGTACCAGCAGCGGCTGGAAGCACTCAACGCCGTGGACTTCGGGGACTTGCTGCTGCACTGCCTGGAACTGTTCAAGGCCAACCCCGATGTTCTGGGCTACTACCAGGACCGTTTCAGCCACGTCCTGGTCGACGAGTATCAGGACACGAACGTGGCCCAGTACCTGTGGCTGCGCCTCCTGGTCCAGAAGCGGAACAACCTGTGCTGCGTCGGCGACGAGGATCAGTCGATCTACAACTGGCGCGGCGCCGAGATCGGGAACATCCTTCGCTTCGAAAGCGACTTTCCCGGTGCAACGGTCATCCGGCTAGAACAGAACTACCGGTCGACCTCGCACGTGCTGGCGGCCGCATCCTCTCTCATCTCCCACAATCGCGAGCGCCTGGGCAAGACACTGTGGACCGACGGGGCCAAGGGCGAGAAGCTCATCGTGCACAGCGTCTCCGACAGCGATGCCGAGGCACGAACCCTGGCCGAGCGGATCACCACGCGGCACGGCGACGGGACCCCGCTTGCGCAGATGGCGATCCTGGTCAGGGCCGGGTTCCAGACCCGCGCCTTCGAGGAGTGGTTCCTGCGCACCGGGCTCCCCTACCGGATTGTCGGCGGCGCGCGGTTCTACGAGCGCCTCGAGATCCGTGACGCCATTGCCTACCTGCGCGTGATCCGCCACCCGCACGACGACCTGGCGCTCGAGCGCATTCTGAACCGGCCCAAGCGCGGCCTCGGACCCGCCTCGCTCCAGGCGCTGCACGCGCGGGCGCGCGAGGACGGACACTCGCTCTGGGCGGCGATTCGCACCGTGGTGGACCAGGGGACCCTGCGTCCGCAGACCACCAGGGCACTGCGGTCCCTGCTCGAGGACTTCGAGCGGTGGCAGTCGCTGGAGTCCACCGTCACTCCGGCGGCGCTGGCGGGAACGGTCCTCGATGAATCGGGCTACACCGGCATGTGGATGGCCGAAAAGTCGCCCGAGTCGATGGGCAGGCTCGAGAACCTCAAGGAACTGGTCGATGCACTCAACGAGTTCGAGTCTCTCGACGCCTTTCTCGAGCACATCGGCCTGGTCATGGACGCAGCCCATGACGAGACCCAGGACCGGATCAGCCTGATGACGATCCACGCGGCCAAGGGCCTCGAATTCGACGCGGTTTTCCTGCCGGGCTGGGAGGGAACCCTGTTCCCGCATCCCCGCTCCATCGGAACCGCACGGGGTCTCGAGGAGGAACGCCGCCTCGCCTACGTGGCGCTCACCCGGGCACGCGAGGCGGTGGAGATCAGCCACGCGGCGGCACGGTTTGCCCAGGGGAGCTGGCGCCCGAGCCATCCGTCGCGGTTCCTGGATGAACTGCCGACCGGCCACGTCACCCGCCGCGGCAGGGCCCAGCGCACGCAGTGGCCGGGTCACGGCATGGTAACCCCCAGTCAACAGCGTGGCCCGGGGTACCGGCGGCGGTCCGCACCCGTCGACCCCATCCGGCTGAACGACATGCGCGGGCGGACCGGCAGCGGCATGGTGATCGACGGGTCGGGCAACCAGGCCTGGTCCACCGGCGACCGGGTGTTCCACCTGAAGTTCGGCATGGGCACCGTCGAGAGTGTCGATGGCGAGAAGGTGGAGGTCGCGTTCGACAAGGCCGGCCGAAAGATGGTCGTCGCGCAGTACATTTCACGCCCGTGACCGGCGCTCCCGCTGCGGTCTGGAGCATCGCCGTTGACGCACACGGCACGGCGGCACAGGCATTTGCCGATGCCCTCGAGCCGCTTGTAGACAGTGTCTCGGTCTTTGCCGGGGACGAGGACCGTACCGTCATGGCGATCGTTTCCGGCCTCGTGGACTGGGCGGTTCTGGTCCGCGCCATCGAGACCACGGCCCACCAGCATGCCATTCCGGTCCCCCGGATCGTTCACGAGCGGCTCGACGGTATCGACTGGCTCGGGCGCAACCGAAGTCACTTTCCGAAGTTGAGGTACGGCCGGTTCCTGGTGCACGGCGCCCACCACCGGCCGATTGAACGCTGCGGCCTGCTCGCGATCGAGATCGAGGCCGGATGCGCCTTCGGCTCCGGCACCCATGCCAGTACCGAGGGTTGCCTGCGCTCACTGGACCGGCTCGCAAGGTCGGTGCGCCCGCGCACGGTCATCGACCTCGGTTGCGGGTCGGGAATACTCGCTGTCGCGGCCGTGCGACTGTGGCCGCGTGCCCGCGTGCTGGCGCTCGACTGCGACCCTGCCGCGGTCGAGACCGCCCGCAACAACGCGGCAATCAACCGGGCCTCCTCGCGGATCGTGGTTCGGCGCGCGACAGGATTTTCCGGTGCAGGCACCACCACCGTTGATCTCGTGACGGCAAACATTCTGGCGGAACCGCTGGTCACACTGGCCCCGGACGCTGCGCGCCGGGTTCGCAGTGCCGGACACATCGTGCTTTCGGGCCTGCTCGCAAGCCAGGCCCGAATGGTACGCGCAGCATACCGTCGCCATGGGTTCAGGCAGGTTGGGCAGGTACTGATCGGCGACTGGTGCACGCTGGTGCTGCGGCGGGCGCGCGACCGACGGTCACGCTCGGGTTTGACGGCCGGCGGTGTCGGAACCGCCGGCCGTCACGTGCCGGGCTGCAGAGGGGGAGGAACTCTCACGCAACCCGGCGCAACTGCCCTGGAGAGACGTTGCGGTTGACCGGAAGCGACGGGGCGGGACCGCTCGCCGCGAGCGATCCGGCTCCTATGATGCGCCCGGCAAGGATGTGCCCGACCAGCACGTCGACATCGTGACGTGTCAGGCCGATGTCGCGGAGTTGGTAGTCGCTCAGGCGCTCGAGAGTCGCGCGGGTCTCCATCGCGACCTGCCAGCGCCGAACCATCCGCACGGCACCGACGATGCCGTGCCCGAGGGCGCGAAATCCCTTTTCGACCAGCGCGACCAGGTAGGCGCTGCGGGCGGTACGGCCTGCGGCGAGCAAACGCTCGACCTGGGTGTGATCAGGAAACGGAAACCGGGCGATCGGCGTGTTGGCCGGCTGGCCCGAAGCGTGCAGAGCGGCATTGGCATCGATCATTTTCATTTCAGGCCTCCAGTACCCGGCGGAAAGGTTCCCGACGAGCCATGCTGTTCATGTGAACACTTCCAATGTGGAGAGCGCCCTTGCGTGGTACCAGACGAGAAACTGCACGGCTGCACTGCACGATCGGCATGGCGGCCCGGAGTTTCCCGCGGATCCGCTGCGGTATACGCCTGCTCTGCGGGTGTTCTCCCGCTCCGGACGCAGGGCGGAGTTGCACCTGACGCATGAGTGCCGTGCTGTTACCCGGCCATCTTGCCGGCTTTCCGCCGTGGCCCTATCGTCCGGGAACACCTGACCTGGCCGGGATACGCAGTCACCATGAGCGGTTCCCTCGACAACGGCAGTATCGAATCCGCCACCGCTCTCGCCCGCGAACTCAGCAACCGCGGTCACGAGATCTCGCCTGACGGGCTGCTGGAGTTCCTTGACGGTGTGAACGCCACGCCACTCGGGAATGACGACGAAAGCTGGCTCGAGATGCTGGGCTCTCCGTCCGACGCCCGGTTGAGACAGCGACTGCTCGCACTGCGCGCCCACCGGGCCTCGCGCACGCCGACATCATCTCTCACGCAGACCGAACGGCTGTGCCGGCTGCGACGCACGCTCCACAGCCAGGGGCTCGACGGCCTCGTGCTGCCGCGGGCCGACGAACACCAGGGCGAGTTCCTGCCCCACCGGGCCGAACGCGTGGCGTGGCTGACCGGGTTCACCGGATCCGCGGCGGTGGCAGCAGTGCTGCAGGACCGCGCCGCGATTCTTACCGACGGACGCTACACGATCCAGGTCGTCCGAGAAGTCGATACCTCGGTGTGGGAGGTCCGGCACATCACCCGTGAGCCACTTGCGGACTGGATCGGCGAACACGTGCAGCAGGGTCACCGCATCGGGTACGACCCGTGGCTGCACAGCATCCAGTCCGCCCGCAGCCTGGAAGCGGCGGTGCAACGGGCCGGCGGCACTCCCGTTGCGCTCGAGGCCAACCCGGTCGACCAGCTGTGGGAGCACCGGCCGGCTGCCCCGCTCTCGCCGGCGGTTCCGCATCCCGAACAGCATGCCGGGCTGTCATCCGCCGGCAAGCGCGAGGCCATCGCCGACATCCTCGCAGCAGACGGTCATGACGCGACGGTACTGACTTCGCCCGAGTCGATCGCGTGGCTGCTCAACATCCGGGGGCGTGACGTCCCGCGCACTCCGCTCTGCCTGTCGTTCGCGATCCTCGACCAGGCCGGTACCGTCGAGCTGTTCGTCGACCGTCGAAAGATCACCGATGCGACCCGGGCGCATCTGGGCAACGCCGTGTCGATCCACCCACAGTCAGGCCTCGCCGCGGCACTCGCACACCGTGCCTCCCGCGGTGCCCGGCTGCGGCTTGACCCGGCCTCGAGCCCGGTCTGGATCGCGAACCATGTCACGGCGTCGGGCGGCACGGTGGTGACCGGCCCAGACCCGGTGGTGCTGCCGCGCGCGCGCAAGAACCCGGTCGAAATCGAGGGCGCGCGGGCGGCACACCGACGTGACGGAGCGGCCTTCGTGCGGTTCCTGTGCTGGTTTGAGGGCGAGGCTCCCTCGGGCCAGCTCGATGAACAGGGAGCAGCGGACCGGCTGCGCGCGTTCCGCGCCGAGCAGGAGCTGTTTGCCGATCTCAGTTTCGACACGATATCGGCGACGGGTCCGAACGGCGCCGTCGTCCACTACCGGGTCACGCCGCAGACCAACCGGACCATTCGCCCGGGCGACCTCTACCTGGTGGATTCAGGAGCGCAGTACCGGGACGGAACTACCGACATCACCCGCACCATCGCCGTCGGCGACCCCGGCGCCCAGGCCCGCGACCGGTTCACCCGGGTCCTGAAGGCGCACATCGCGCTCGCCACCATGCGGTTCCCCGAGGGGACCACCGGGGATCGGCTCGATGCGGTGGCACGGGCACCGCTCTGGCAGGCGGGCATCGACTTCGATCACGGCACCGGTCACGGGGTCGGATCCTATCTCGGTGTCCACGAGGGCCCGCAGTCGATTTCCGGACGCTCCGGCACGGTCGCACTCGAGCCGGGCATGATCGTGTCCAACGAACCGGGATACTACCGCGAGGGCGAGTACGGCATCCGCCTGGAGAACCTGCTGGTGGTCCGTGAGGAGCACCCGGACGGCGGCGAGCGAACCATGCTGGGCTTCGAGACCATTACCCTCGCCCCGTTCGACCGCTCGATGATCACCACCGGCCTGCTGGCCGCGCACGAGATCGACTGGATCAACCAGTACCACGCCCGGGTCCGCGACACGCTTTCGCCGGATCTCGAGCCCGGGGTGCGTTGCTGGCTCGATGCGGCCACCCGGCCCCTCGACTGACGGTTCATCCCTGCAGCAACACGGAGTGACCTGATCCATGGAGTTCGAGACCATCAAGTTCGACCGCACGGACGGCATCGCCCGCATCGTGCTCGATCGCCCCGAGACCGGCCATGCAATCAACCGGACCTTTGCGCTCGAGTTCATGGAGGCGGCACTGAGAACAAGCACCGATCCCGCGGTGCGATGCTGCCTGCTCACCGCCACCGGCGACATGTTCGGGTTCGGCGGTGACCTCAAGTACTTCTCGGGCCAGACCGAGCAGATCGAGTATCGGCTGATCGAACTCACAGCCCTGGTGCACCAGGGCATCCAGCGGCTTCGGCACATGGATGCGCCGGTGATCATCGCGGTCAATGGCATGGCTGCCGGCGGCGGCTTCAGCATGACACTGTTCGGCGACATCGTGCTGGCCGCCCGGTCGGCCCGGTTTACCATGGCCTACACCCGGGCAGGCCTGTCGCCGGATGCCAGTTCCTCGTACTTCCTGCCCCGCCTGGTCGGACTCAGGAGGGCACAGGAACTGATCCTGACCAACCGGGTGCTCGACGCCGGGGAGGCGCTCGACTGGGGACTGGTCACCCGAGTAGTCGATGACGACGCCCTCGCCGACGAGGCCGATGCGCTGGCACGAAGCATCGCCGCCGGCCCGACCCGCGCCTATGGTGCGGTGAAGCGTCTGCTCGGCCGCAGCTTCGAACAGTCGCTCGAGGTCCAGCTCGAGGAGGAGTCGCGCCATATCGGTGCGATGGCCGCCACCGCGGACGGTCGCGAGGGGCTTGATGCCTTCCTTGCCAAGCGACGGCCGACGTTCCGGGGAGAATGACGGCGTGGAACGGCCCCGCAAGCACCACACCGAGATCGACGGGTACGGCATGGCCTGGGTCGAGGCCGGAGCCGGGGCCCCGATCGTGTTCCTGCACGGCAACCCGACCTCCTCATGGCTGTGGCGCAACATAATGCCGGCGCTCACCGGACACGGACGGTGCCTGGCACCGGACCTGATCGGCATGGGTGATTCCGCCAAGCTCGCGAACCCGGGTCCCGACAGGTACCGGTTCGTCGAGCACCGGCACTATCTCGACGGTCTGCTCGATACCCTGGGGGTGAGCGGCGATGTCACCCTCGTGGTGCACGACTGGGGGTCGGCACTGGGTTTCGACTGGGCACGGCGGCATCCGGACCGGATGCGGGGCATCGTCTACATGGAGGCGATCGTGCGCCCCCTTGCCTGGGACGAATGGAATCCACAGGCGCGACGGGTGTTCGAGGGGTTCCGCTCGCCAGCCGGTGAGGAGATGATCCTCGAGAAGAACCTGTTCGTCGAGCGGGTGCTGCCAGGCTCGATCATGCGCCAGCTGACTGACGGGGAAATGGCCGAGTACCGCCGGCCCTTCGCCGAGCCGGGAGAGGGTCGCAGACCGACCCTCACCTGGCCGCGGCAGATCCCGATCGACGGCACGCCGAACGACGTGACCGCGATCGTGCGCGACTACGCGGACTGGCTCTCGACCTCACCGATGCCCAAGCTGTTCATCAACGCCGAGCCGGGCGCGATCCTGGTCGGCGCCCAGCGGGAATTCTGCCGGAGCTGGCCGAACCAGACCGAAGTGACCGTCGCGGGCAGTCACTTCATCCAGGAGGATTCGCCCGACGAGATCGCGCGGGCAATCGCCGCATGGCTCGATAGTCAGGCTCCGGCGCTCGGGCGGGCACCGGCGCGTTCGTAGAAGCCCGCGATGTTGGTGTGCGCCTCGTTGATCGGCTGACCGACCCGGGCGGCGAAGTGCAGGAAGCAATAGAGCATGATGTCGGCGAGGGTGAACCTGTCGCCACACACCCAGGCCTTGCCCTGCATTTGTCCGTCGAGCCAGGCCAGTCCGTCCTGTGCCACCGCCTTCAGCCCCTCGGCCGCCTCGGGCAGGCACCGGATGCGGGATTCGAACATCTTGAGCCCGTCGGAAAACCGGAAGCCGTTCGCCGCCGGTTCGCAAAACGAGAGGTCGATGCGCCTGGTCCACATCCGGGTCTCACCGCGTTCATCCGGCGTGGTGCCGATCAGGGCCGGGGCCGGCCGGATGTCTTCGAGGTACTCGCAGATGGCGGTGATCTCCGCAACGACCAGGCCACTGTCGGTCACCAGGGCGGGGCTCTGCCCGCGCGGGTTGATCGCCAGGTACGCCTCGCGCCGGTTCTCGCCGCCCATCAGGTCAACTGTCTCCATCGGGATGTCCATGTTCTTCTCGGCCATGAACATGCGCACGACGTGCGGGTTCGGCCCGATCGACTGGTAGAGTTTCATGGGTTGATGACTCCATCTTGGATATGAACGTCAGGCATGCCCTGCCCATGCCGGAAAGTCACCGTGTGCGCAAGACAGGAGGTCCGGCAGCATGGGCCTGCCTCGAGACCGAGTGAGGGCGGGGAACCGGCTGAGTCCAACCCGACGCGACTCGCGGAATTGATGCAACCCGGCGAATTCTGATGGCGAGCGCAAGCTTTTCCGGCAAGAGGGTGTCGGCGTATCGATCGGGCCCCGGTCCCCGACAGGTCCAGCGTCATGGCGCCGATCTTTGAGACACCCGGACCTGTCGAACGAGCCGAGCGACGTGCCCCGCGCGTCTGGAAGTTGACGGACCGGTATGACCCCGGCGGTCAGGCGAAGCGATTGAGGAAGCCGGAGCCAGGTTTCCGCAAGGTGGACGATGACGTCAGGAAGGCCCGGAGAACGGTTTCGAAACGCGGATATCGCAAAGCCTGGACGGCCGGAGCGCAAGAACCGGCGTGATGGGCGAATCCATCGAGACAAAACCCCGGGCGCATACCGGGGGGCAGAGACGGGTCCGGGGTGTACACGGTGAACATGGAGAACCAGGCGGCAGGCGTCCAGCACTTTTCCTGCGCGGTCGTGTCCAACCCGTTGCTGCAGGACCTGGCGTTCGTCGCCGTATCCGGACGGCAAGGCCAGACCTGTTTGTCTGCACGACATGATGGACGTATCCCGTTCCGGCAAACGAGAGCCGGAATGTGCATCGAACCCTCCGCCAGACTGCCCGGGGAGCCCCGGTTCCCCGGAGTGAGGCATCACGGGCGTCTGCAGCGTCAGGTCGTGGACGGGCCATGATTCCCCTGGCCCAGGAGGCCCCGGTAGATTTCCTCGTCGCTGATGACGCCGATGAGGCGCCCCTCCTCGACCATCAGGACCGGCCGTCCGGTACGGTGCCGGATCTCGATGGCCACGCGCATCCCCAGTTCGGCCGGCGCCGCGCAGATGTCGCCGGTGGCAAGCGCGGCGAGGTCCATCTCCGGTTCGTAGTGCCTGATCCTGGCCGGGCCGGGCTCGACCGTGGCCTCCAGGGGCGCGCCATCGGCTCCGAGCGCGATGCGGTTGTGCCCGGACAGGTCGAGCAGCAGGGCATCTCCCTCGCGACGGATATCCTCCACGGGGGTCATCAGCGAGCGGCATCTCAGCACGTTGAGCGCGTCCATGTGCGCGATGAACTCGGAGACGTAGGCGTTCGCAGGGTTCAGCAGGATCTCCTCCGGTTCACCGAACTGCACGATCCGGCCGGCCTCCATGATGGCGATGTGCTGGCCGAGCTTGAGCGCCTCGTTGAGATCGTGGCTGACGAACAGGATCGTCTTGCCGAGACGGCGCTGGAGGCCCAGCAGTTCGTCCTGCAGGTGTTCACGGATCAGGGGATCGAGGGCGGAGAACGGTTCGTCCATGAGCAGGATGTCGGAGTCGGTCGCGAGCGCGCGAGCGAGGCCCACGCGCTGTTGCATGCCACCGGAAAGTTCATGGACGAAGCGTTCGCGCCAGCGGTCGAGACCGACAAGCTTCAATTTTTCCTCGACCACGGTGTCACGTTCGGCGCGGTTCATTCCCCGCAGTTCGAGGCCGAAGCTGACGTTCTCCTGGACCGTGCGCCATGGCAGCAGCGCGAATTGCTGGAATACCATGGCGATACGCTCCATGCGCATGTGCCGGAGCATCGCGGCGTTGCAGCCGGCGATATCGAGCGTGGATCCGCCATCCTGCACGAGCACCTGGCCGCGCGTCACCGGGCAGAGTCCGTTGACGGCGCGGAGCAGCGTCGACTTGCCCGAACCCGAAAGGCCCATCAGCACGCAGACCTCGCCGCGCCTCACGGCAAGCGACGCGCCGGCCACGCCCACGACCACGCCCGTGGCATCGTGGATTTCCTGCCGATCCGCGCCCTGGTCAAGAAGGGCCAGAGCGGCGCGGGCGTCGCCGCCGAACAGGATATCCACGTCCCTGAGCTCGATGGCGTGAATGGTTCAGCCCCTGTCCCGGCCGCCGCCGGGCTGCTTGCATATCCGGTCGAGCAGGATGGCGACGATCACGATGGCGAGCCCGGCCTCGAAGCCCTTGGCGATGTTGACCGTGTTGAGCGCGCGCAGGACCGGCACGCCGAGTCCCGGGGCACCCACCATCGCCGCGATGACCACCATGGAGAGGCTCAACATGATGCACTGGGTCACACCCGCCATGATGGTCGGCATGGCATGTGGCAGTTCCACCTTCCACAGCAGCTGGCGACGCGTTGCCCCGAAGGCCGCTCCGGCCTCGAGCAGCGGCTGGGGCACGCTGGAAATGCCGAGATGGGTGAGACGGATCGGGGCCGGGATGGCGAACACCACCGTCGAGATGAGCCCCGGCACCACTCCCAGACCGAACATGATCATGGTCGGGATGAGATAGACGAAGGTCGGAATGGTCTGCATGAGGTCCAGTATCGGCCGGATGGCGTTGTACAGCCACGGCCGGTGCGCCGCCGCAATGCCGACAGGGACGCCCACGACGATGCAGACCGCGGTGGAAAACAGGATCAGCACCAGCGTCTGGACCGTGGTCTCCCAGTAGCCGAGGTTGATGACCAGCAGCAACGCGAGCAGGACCGCAACCGCCAGCTTCCAGGACCGGTGAAGCCAGAAGGCGAATGCGGCGACCGCCGCCACCAGCAGCAGCGGCGGGAGGGCGAGCGCCAGCGTGGTCAGTCCCTCGATCGGGAATGCCAGGAGCTCGGAGAGAAAGTCAAAGAACCAGGCGATGTGGTCCAGCAGCAGGTTGACAAAGGACTCGATCCATCTGCCGAGCGGGATCTTGTGATCCGTCAGCCAATCCAAGGCCGTCCCCAGGCAAAACAGGCCGTCGGGACCGGAGTACGACTAGAGCCCCAGATGCGCCCTGACAGCGGCCAGGCCGTCACCACCGTCCATGGTCGTGACACCGTCGAGCCAGCCGGTCAGGATATCCGGATTGGCCTTGAGCCACGCGGTCGCCGCCTTGTCCGGCTCCTCCTTCTCATCGAGGATCGCGGTCATGATCTCGTTTTCCATTGCCAGCGTGAACTCGAGATTGGCCAGCAGCCTGCCGACATTGGGACATTCCCCGGCGTAGCCGCGCCGGACATTGGTAAACACCTCGGCACCGCCGAAATTCGGCCCGAACCAGTCATCGCCACCGTCGAGATAGGTCAGCTCGAAGTTGGCGTTCATCGGGTGCGGTTCCCAGCCCAGGAACACGATCCATTCATCCCGGCGGTTTGCCCGGACGACCTGGGCCAGCATGCCCTGCTCGCTGGACTCGACCACCTCGAAGCCCTTCAGACCGAAGGCATCCTCGTCGATCATGCTCTGGATCAGCCGGTTGCCGTCGTTACCGGGTTCGATGCCGTAGATCTTGCCGTCCAGCTTGTCACGGTGCCCGGCGATGTCGCCGAAGTTCATGATGCCGCCGTCCGCCGCCGCCTTGTTGACGGCAAGCGTGTACTTGGCGCCGGTCAGGTTCATGCCCACGGTCTCGACCGAGCCGTCCTCGCGATAGGGCGCGATATCCGCTTCCATCGTCGGCATCCAGTTGCCGAGGAATACATCGATATCGCCGTTCTTGAGTCCCTGGTAGGTCACCGGCACCGAGAACACGTTCGCGCTCGGCTCGTAACCGAGGCCCGTCAACACCACCGAGGTGGCCGCGGTGGTGGACGTGATGTCAGTCCACCCGACATCCGAGAACCGGACAGACTTGCAGGACTCGGGATCGGCCGCCCAGCTGGCGGACGAGACAGTCAGGGCCGAAACGATACCGATTGCCGCCACTCGAATGTGCCATGTCATCCGTCCTGCCCTCCCGTTTTTGGTTCCGCCTTCATGGCGCTGTGCGCACGCAAAAATCATGGTACCGCCACACTGTCCGCGAAGTCCATTGCGGCGTTTGCGGGCTCCGGACGTCTCCGTCCATGCGGAACGCAGGCAACCTGGCACTGAACACAGCCTTGCGCACGGGCGTCTGCGGCCGCAGCGCGCGGAAAGGTGAGCGATGCGGCCGGGCACCCACGACTTGCAAGAACGCTCTGGTTCCGCGACGCCTGACGGCCTGCATGACCGGCCGGAAAGCCCGAACGGCACGCGAGGCAGACCGGAACCGTGGCAGTAGCGAAAGCCCGGAGTCGGGGACTCCCGGATGGCCCGGTTTCCGAGGTTTCTCAGCCGGAGTATCCCCCGACACGGGCGCGGCGGACCGATCTTCCGGGCCGGCGCGAGACCGCCCGGCCGGGTTCCTGGCAAAGGCGCCGAGTCCACGTGCCTCATGATCTTCGGGTTGGCTGGCGGTCGAAACGGGCGACAGGCCCGAGCCTTCTGGCACACCCTGCATATCCTGCGTGACGGGCTGGTCGCCGTGACAGACCCAAGCCCGCCACCCCGACCCCAATGGTGTGTGGTGACCCTGCGCACGGGGTGCGCACTCTGGCCGCGACAGCAGTTGGGGGCGTTGGCATCGGCCGGGCGCCGCTACAGAAAATCCCGTTCGTGAACGATTGTCGTGAGATAGCCTGCGGACAGGAGCCGGCGGGTGTCGGTCATCTCCACGGGCTGTTCCTTGCGCCAGATGTCGAGCACGTCGCGCGCACGATTCCCGGCGGCGGCCTGGATCCTGGCGTCGTACAGGGCCATCCGGGCATCGTCCCCGGCGGCATCGGCCCGGCCAGACAGCACCCGCGCGATTTCAATGACCTCCGTGTTGTTCGGCCCGAACGCCTGCTCCCGTTCGGCAAGCGCGGCCGCGAGCAGGACATCGGCATTTTCGTCGTCGTCCAGGAAGAGCCGGGAAATCGCGAGATTGAAGCGGGTCAGCGCCGCCGCACCGCTCAGGAATTCGCGGTGCCTTGCACGCCGGACATCGGCGTAGACCGCGACATGGCGCTGTTCCATACGCTGGTGAAAGAGCGAACTGCGGGGCACGGCGCTGACCGCCATGCTTTGCGTCCACTCCAGCGCGGCCTCCCAAGAGGCAAGCGCGGACGTCAGGGCGGGGACCGCGGCATCGTGATCCTGATCGATCAGGAGAGCGAGCGCGCTGTTGTTCTCGCTGGCGGCCCGGCGCGGATCCCCGTCCGGAAAACCCTGCGCCAAAGCGCCCGCCCGCCACCACAGGTGGACCGCCTCCTCTCTGCGCGCCGCGCGGTAAGCTCCGAGCGCCGCCATCGAGAGGGCATCCCACTCCCACTCCGTCGCCACGTCGGCCATGTTCGGACGTTCAGACAGCGTCAATCGTTCCGGAGATAGCTCTCCATCGAATCGTCCATGGCATCGACCCAGGCCGTATGATGGACCGGAGCCATCGTACCGGTCATCACCGACCTGTACGCGTTGTCCCGGAATGTCATGATGTTCTGCTTCTTGTGCTTCTTCCACTGGAAGAAGGCATCGTTCGCGCCGTCCACATCGAAGCTCGGATAGTCGGTCTCGGCGATCAGTTCCCTGACGTAGTCGCCCTGATAGCGGATCGCGGCGTAGTCGTCTTCCAGCGCGTCTTCCCTGGACTCCCGGTCCGCGACGTCGGCGGCCCGGTCGTCGCGGACCGGCACCTCGATGCGCCCCATGATGATGTCGCGCACATACCAGGCCTGGGCGTCGAACATGTTGAAGGTGTACCACTGGTCCTGCATGCCGAGATAGAACAGCTTCGGATTGTCCACCCACACGACGCCCTTGTAGAGGTCGGCCGTCGCAAGCCGGTTGGCGGAACGAAGGCGGAGTTCCGGTGCCATGAACGGGAAGTGGTGCAGATAGCCCGTGCACAGGATGATGGCATCGACATCGGCCGTTGAGCCGTCCTTGAAGGTGCAGGTGTTGCCCTCGACCTTCTGCAGGAGCGGCACCTCTTTCCAGTTGTCCGGCCAGTCGAAGCCCATGGCCGCGGTGCGGTGGCTGACGGTGACGGACCTGCAGCCATACTTCCAGCACTGGGAGCCTATGTCCTCGGCCGAATAGCTGGTGCCGATGATCAGGATGTCCTTGTCCTTGAACTCAACGGCGTCCCGGAAATCGTGGGCGTGCAGCACACGGCCGTTGAACCGGTCCAGGCCGTCGAAATGCGGCACGTTCGGGGTCGAGAAGTGACCGGTTGCGACGACGACATGGTCGAAGCTCTCGATGGTCTCCTCGTCGGTCTCGAGATTGTGCACAGCGACGGTGAACAGGCCCGTTGCTTCCTCATAATCGACCCGCCGGACGGCCGTCAGGAAGCGGATTGCATCGCGCACGCCCGCCCTTTTCACCCGGCCCTCGATGTAATCGAACAGCACTTCGCGCGGCGGATAGGAGGCGATCTGCTTCCCGAAATGTTCCTCGAAGGTGTAGTCCGCGAACTCCAGTCCTTCCTTGGGGCCGTTCGACCACAAGTACCGGTACATCGAGCAATGGACCGGTTCGCCGTATTCGTCCAGCCCGGTGCGCCACGTGTAGTTCCACAAACCACCCCAGTCCGCCTGTTTCTCGTAGCAGACAATTTCCGGAACGTCCGCACCGCCGGCCTTCGCCGACTGGAACGCTCTCAACTGGGCGAGACCGGATGGCCCCGCACCGATCACAGCAACCCGTTTGTCCATGACTTTGCTCACTGTCCTGGCCGGCGGTCCGGTCTGATCCGAATCGCCCGCGCGGTTTCAGAATTTCGCCTCGGCGGCCATAACCAATCCATACCAATCAAAACCACTATGCGCTGTCTTATGCCCATATGACTGTGATTCCTGGCAGTGACTCGGCTCGCCGGGATCGGGTGCCATCAAGCACAATGGCCACGTTACCGCATATCCTGCTTGCATTCAGCCCCAATTGGCAATACTGTACGAGATCGACTGCAACCGTGCAAACCTGGTCGATCCGCCGTGCGAAATGGTCGAAATTGGTCATGGCGCCGACGGATCGGCACCCGGTTACGGTCGATTGCGCAGACTTGACGGCGCGTTTTCGGGCTGCCGTTCAGCCCCTTGGCGACGCCGCCAGGCAACGGGCGCAGGCGCAGGCGTATCAATTCTGGGAGGAACGCATGTTGCGCAAGTCACTCGACAGGAAAATCAGCAGGCGGAAATTTCTGGGGACCACCGCGGCGTCGGGAACGGCGCTGGCGGCGATGGGCAGCGGCCTGTCGCGTGTTGCCTACGCCGACAGCGACACCATCAAGATCGGATTCCTGGCCCCGCTCACGGGCCCGGTGGCGGCCTGGGGCAAACCCGGTCTGGACGGCTGCCTGATCTGGGCGGATTGGGTCAATGCCAAGGGCGGCGTCAATGTCGGCGGAAAGTCGTACAACATCGAATTCGTCAGCTACGACAACGAGTACGACGCCGCCAAGGCAAAGACCGGCGCCACCAAGCTCATCAAGGAGGACGGCGTCAAGTTCATCATGATGCTGGGCGGCGACACCTGGCCCGGTGTGGAGAAAATCGCCGAACGCGAGGGTATGCTGTTTTCGACGCTGCTGCCGAGCGACCTGTCGCCCGACAGCACCACTCTTCTGGCGCCCTGCGAGGTGCATCCCATCTACAACGTGACCGGCGTCGAGTGGTTGGCGGAGAACAAACCGGACCTCAAGACCGCCGTCATGTGCGCGCAGGACGACTCCCTGGGCAAGCCGTCGGTGGCAACCTACCTGGCAGCGTTCGAGGCGGCAGGGATCGAGATGATCGACGAGCCCCTGTTCTTCGACCCGACGACGACCGATTTCGCGCCGGTCATGACCAAGCTGATGGCCGGGAACCCGGACATCCTCTGTCTGGATACCTGCTACGCCGACTATGTCCACCCGCTGTGCGAACAGGCGTTCCAGCAGGGTTACAAGGGGCAGATCATTTCCTGTACCGCCGACTTCTACCAGAAGATCATCGAGAAGACGTCGGCAGAGTTCATGGAAGGCTTCATCTTCCAGTTCCCGGACTTCGACGACCCGGCACTGAACAGCGAGGGCGTGAACTTCGTCAACCCGAACGAGTTCTACGCCGAGTACGCCAAGCGTTACGGCGCCTCGCAATGGGGAGCCGTGTCCTGGGAGTACGCCTCGATCATGGACTTGTGGGCGGACGCCGCCAGCCAGGCGGGCAGCGCCGAACCGGCGGCTGTCCTGGAGGCGATGAAGGCCGGCGGCACGGGCAAGCATGCTTTCGGAACGGCGGACTGGTGGGGCACGGAACTGTTCGGCATCGACAACGCCCTGGTCGGCGACTGGCCGGTCGTGGTCATCGAAGGCGGCAAGGCCACCATCAAGGACTTCAGGTCCATTCCCGCCTGGTGGGACAAGCACAAGGACCTGATGATCAAGCACATGACGGCCCTGGGCCAGATGTGGAACCAACGCAGCTGAGGCTTCGCGTACCGCATGGCCTGCCGTGCTGCTAGAGGCTGCCGGGACCGGGCCCCGCCCGGTCCCGGCAGTGTTTGTGCGCCCAGCCGCCGAGGCACGCTGATCTGATGGACCTGCTGTGGCAGACCGCCGTGAACGCGACCTATGCCGCCAGTTACATGGCGCTGATCGCGGTCGGGCTGGTGATGATCTTCGGCGTCATGGGCGTCATCAACTTCGCCCACGGCGAACTGTATATGGTGGGCGCCTATTGCGTGGTGTTCCTGTACGCTCAGGAGACCTTCCCGTTCCTGCTCGCGGTCGCCGCCGGCCTTGTCTTTGTCGGCTTTGTCGGCATCTTCATGGAACGAACGATGTTCCGCCCGCTGCGCGACAATCCGTTGGGCGGCCTCATTGCCTCCATCGGTTTCCTTCTGATCCTGCAAACCCTGGCTGTGTTCGGCTTCGGCCGGCGCATGGGTCATGTGCCGCCTTCGACCCAGGGCAAGATGGAGATTTTCGGCGCCATCCTGACATACCAGCGGCTGTTTGTGATCGTCGCCGCCGTCCTGTTGCTCGCCGCGCTCTGGGCCTTCCTCAAGCGCTCGAAATTCGGCCGGGCCTTGCGTGCCTGCGCCCAGGACGCGGAAGCGGCCTCCCTCCAGGGCATCTCGATGAACCAGACGGCGCGCGTCGCCATGTTCATCGGCGCCGCGCTGGCGGGCGTGGCCGGCGCCCTGACGGCGCCTCTGGTCAACCCGACACCCTATATCGGCCACTCGATCATCGTCACGGCATTCATCATCATCATCGTCGGCGGTGTAGGCAGTCTTGAAGGCGCGGTCATCGCGGCGGTTATCTATGCCTTCGTCCACACCTTCGTCACCACGTTCTTTGACGGGGTGATCGCCAATATCGTCGGGCTGGCCCTCATGCTCGCCGTGCTTGTGACCCGGCCGACCGGCCTGTTCGGGGCGAAGGAACGTGCCTGAACCGACGAACACCATGTCGACTGCGGGCCCCGCCGGTTCGATCCGGCGGGCCGTGTGGCGACTGCGGTGGGTCTTCCTGTTCGCGATACTGGCTGCCCTGCCGTACATGCTGAGCTACTCGCAGCAGGAAATCGCGGTCCTCCTCGTCATCAACGTCCTCCTGGTTTGCAGCTACCGGCTGTTGACTCTGACCGGCGAATGGTCGCTCGGCCATGTTGTCATCATGGGAGTCGGAGCCTATGCCAGTGCGCTGCTGGCAAAGCAGTTCGGCATTCCGGTGCCGCTCTCCATGCTCCTCGGGGGCTGCATGGCGGCAGCCATCGCGGCGCTCCTGAGCTTCCCGTTGTTCCGGATGAAGGGCTTCTATTTCCTGATCGGCTCGTTCGCGGCCGGCGAGATCATCCGGCTGATCTGGAAACGCTTCACCGATCCATTCGGTGGTCCCAAGGGTCTGAAGCGCATCGATCCCTTTCCCGACATCGAAACCGGCTTTCTGTCGATCGATTTCTACGAGCCGGTCAACTACTACTTCCTGTCGCTGGTGGTCGTCTCGGTCTCGCTGTTTATCCTCTACCGCATTGAACGGTCGCGCATCGGGCTGACCTTCCACGCGATCCACTGGCAGGACCGGCTTGCCGAGTCAGTGGGCGTGGACACGTTCCGCTACCGCACCCTCGCCTTCGTCATCGCTTCCTTTTTCGCCGGTATCGCCGGCGGCCTGTACGCTCATTATGTCGGCGCGGTGAATCCAACCCGTTTCAGCGTCGATCAGATGGTCTATGTCCTGGTCTGGGCTGTTGTCGGCGGCACCACCACCTTCCACGGCCCGATTCTCGGCGTTGTCGTGCTCACGGTCATCAACGAGATCGTCCTGCGTGCGCTGGGCCTGGATACGGCGCGTCCCCTGATCTACGGCGCCATCCTGATCCTTTCCGTCCTCTACCTTCCGCATGGGCTTGAAAGCCTCGGACCCCGGCTGCGGACCCGATGGCAGCTCTGGCGCAGCGGGTCGGCCGCAGGCGGAAGAGAGCTGGCATGAATCCGTCCGGCGAACGGCCGATTCTGGAAGCCCGCGGGCTTACTCGCCGGTTCGGTGGCCTGGTGGCAGTCAACAATTTCAGTTTTTCGGTCCACGAGGGCGCAATCCACGGCCTGATCGGACCGAACGGTGCGGGAAAGACGACGACATTCAACGTGATCAGCGGTTTCTACGCGCCAACCGCCGGGCAGGTGCTCTTTCGCGGCCTCGACATCTCGGGCCGCAAGACCAGCGCACTCGCCGCGATGGGGCTGGTACGCACGTTCCAGGGCTCGACCCTGTTTCAGGAATTCTCGGTCCTCGACAATGTCCGGGTCGGGCGCCATCTCGGCGCCCGGGCCGGTTTCATCGGCCGCCTGATCGGCACGGACCGGTTGTCCGAGCGGGCAGCAGATGCAAAGGCGATGGAAACGCTGGACTTTTTCGGACTGCAGGAACTGGCCGGCGAGCCGGTGTCGAACCTGCCGCATGGCCACCAGAGAATGCTCGGCATGGCGGTCGCGCTCGCGGCTGAACCGAGGGTACTGTTGCTCGACGAGCCTTTCACCGGGATGAATCCAGAGGAGACCCGGCGCATGATGGCGCTGGTCCGGCGCATCCGCGACCGCGGTGTCACCATCATACTGGTCGAGCACGACATGCAGGCGGTAATGAATCTCTGCGACATCATCACGGTAATGAATTTCGGCGCCCTGCTGGTCGAGGGCGCGCCGGAAATGGTGCGCAACGATCCGGCGGTGATCGAAGCGTATCTCGGTTCGACCGACGGCGCCGGCCATGCTTCTTGAAATCCGGGATATCGAGGTACTCTACCAGAAGACCGCGGCGCTCAAGGGCGTGTCAATGACGGTACCTGCAGGCGGTATCGTAACCATCATTGGCGCCAATGGTGCCGGCAAGACGACGATCCTTCGCGCCATTTCCGGACTGGAACCGCTGACCCGGGGTGAAATCCGCTTTGACGATGCCCGGATTGACGGACTGGCACCCGAGGAGATCGTGCGCCGCGGCATCGCGCACGTGCCGGAGGGCCGGCGGGTGTTTCCGGATCTGACAGTCGAGGAAAACCTGCACACGGGCGCCTTCCTGCGCACGGACAGGGCCGCCGTTCGGGTGTCGCTGGCCGGGGTCTTCGACCACTTTCCGCGCCTCGCCGAGCGGCGTCGGCAAACGGCGCGGTCCATGTCCGGCGGAGAACAGCAGATGTTGGCGATCGGCCGGGCGTTGATGAGCGCCCCCCGGGTGCTGCTGCTGGACGAGCCGTCGATGGGCCTGTCACCGGTGATGGTCCAGGAAATCACGCGGATTGTCACCGACATCTCGGGGCGCGGCATCCCGGTCGTGCTGGTCGAGCAGAACGCGGAAATGGCACTGCGGCTGGCGCGGTACGCCTATGTGCTGGAAACCGGGACCGTGGCGCTGGAAGGCCCGGCAACCGACCTGCGCGAGAACGCGCATGTTCGCCGTGCCTATCTCGGCGGATAACACCTGCAGGACAGGGGCGGATGCGGGCGGCACGATGGTCGCGAGGTCGCGGCCACCTTCAAGGCCGGCGGGGGCATATGCTCCGCGGTCAGGACACCTGTCTTCCGGGAAAGCGTTCGATCACGGCTCCGGGTCCGGGACGGGAGGGACCCGTCGCGCATGCAATCCGGGTCCGGGGATGGTAAACGGTCGGTCCGCGTATTTCCCGCATCCCCGATGCCCGATGCCCGTGAAGGACGACGACATGACCGACGCCTCTGCCTACGAACCGCCGAAAGTCTGGACCTGGGAGCGCGAGAGCGGCGGACGCTTCGCCTCGATCAACCGCCCCATCGCCGGTGCCACGCATGAGCAGGAGCTGCCGCGCGGCAAGCACCCGCTCCAGCTCTACTCGCTGGCCACGCCCAACGGCGTGAAGGTCACGGTGATGCTGGAGGAGCTGCTGGCGGAGGGACACAGCGGCGCGGAATACGACGCCTATGTGGTCAATATCGGCGACGGCGAGCAGTTCGGCTCCGGCTTCGTCGCCATCAACCCGAACTCGAAAATCCCGGCACTGGTGGACTATTCGCTGCCCAGGCCGACGCGCGTGTTCGAGTCCGGCGCGATCCTGCTCTACCTGGCGGAGAAGTTCGGCGCCTTCATCCCGGAAGACCCTTCCGAGCGCGCGGAATGCCTCTCCTGGCTGTTCTGGCAGATGGGTTCCGCGCCTTATCTCGGCGGCGGCTTCGGGCATTTCTACGCCTATGCGCCCAGCAAGCAGCAATATCCCATCGACCGCTATACGATGGAGGTGAAGCGCCAGCTCGACGTGCTCGACCGGCAGCTGGCCGAGACGCGTTTCGTGGCGGGCGACGACTACACCGTCGCCGACATGGCGATCTGGCCCTGGTACGGCGTGCTGACGACGGACGCGCTCTACGGCGCCGCCGAGTTCCTGGCCGCGACGGACTATGCCAATGTCGTCCGCTGGCATGACGAGATCGCGGCCCGCGATGCCGTGATCCGGGGACGGAAAGTCAACCGGGTCAGGGGACCGCTCGAGGACCAGCTCCGCGAGCGCCATGACGCGTCGGATTTCGAACTCCGCACCCAGGACAAGCTCGAGACGACCGAATAGCCGGCGAACGGCGTCTGCGATCGCGGACCTGCCGTAACGGCCACCGGTCACGGCGCGGCGCCACATGTGCGTCGCGGGCCACTGTCCGGCGACCGGGGCGGGTTTCGCCATGCTGGAGGCTGGCGGCAATGCGGTCGGCGTGGTCCACGACCACCAGGTGCAGTTCCCCGGCGTGGCGCCGATGCTCCCTCATCCATCCTGCCGAAGGCGACGAGGCGGTCAGCCGCGCCGGGCTCGCTTGACGAGCGACTTCACGCAGATCGATGGAACAAGCCTGACCTCATTGCCCGGCTTCCCGATCTCTCGCCCCCGGTCGTGGCCACCCGTGCGTGGTCGTCCCTTCCACGATGGCTCGGGGAGAAGCGGTGCGGTCACTTCCCACCCTTCATCCGTGACATCAGTTTCATACCGCTTGCGCGAGCGACTGTACTGCTCGTGAGTGGCCTCGTCCCAGGCCATGTGGACATCCTCGTCTGGTGTGCAATCCGGCGTGGATACACCACATGTGGCGAAACCACTCGCGTTTCCGGTCAGTTTCCCAGACCTTCCCGTCTTTCATTTGCCTTATCCCGGCGATCATGTATGCACTGTTAATGGCGGTAATCATCGCCTTCATCGGCGCCACTGACCTCGGTCAGGAGGTATTCCGGTCCAAGGCCGACAACAATGCCGACCGGTCTCTGGTCGCCGGGTTGTGTGCATCGCCCGCATGGGCCTGATCACCGGCCGATTGATCAACGCCTGGGCCCGGGAATGCAGGAAGCTGTTGGGGCTGGAATGACGGACAGAACAGGCAAGGTACCGTTCGTGCAACGGCCCTCCACCTCCGGCGCCGTACTGCTTCCCGGAGTCCCGACCCTGGGCTTCGGGGTCGAGCGCTATGTCGCCGAGGGTGGCGCGTCAATCGTCTTTTCGCTGGAACCGGGCGACGCTGTCACGGTTCGCGACCGGGAGGGAAGGCAGTCCGCCGAGGTGTCGGCGTTTGCCCCGACCGGCTCACCGGATACGGAAGCACTGGGCACCGCGACGAACGGAACCGCCGAAGGCCTCAAGGCGATCCTGGGAATGGACGACGAACACTCCCGCTCGCTGGCGGGAAGCCTGCAGCGGCGCGGCCTCGATATTTCGGCGGCGCGGTCAATCGACATCCTTGGCGGGGATTCTCGCGCAGGCGATGAAGCGACGTTCACCGCCGAGCGGTCCCTGGTGTGCTTCGTGGCGGCCCCGGGGGCTGCGATGCGCGTCGACCGGCAGGACGCGCCGACCCGGATCGAGATCTTCGTCGCCCGCGCCAACCCGGTCGCGCCCGATGAGTATCCGGTGCCGGAGCCCCTGGCCGATCCGAGGATCGACCAGCGTATCGCTGCCAGCACTGCCGAGGTCTACGAGGTCAAGGCCGGCGAGTTCATCCAGATCATCGACGTGCAGGGACGGCAATGTTCGGACTTCCAGGCGTTCACCGTCGCCGGCCTCGAACGGGGCCGCGAAGTCTGCCTGGACGCGACGGGCACCCGCACGCTGATGGGCAGCGCCTATCCGGCGCCGGGCCTGCTGTCGAAATGCTTCGACCAGGACCTGCACCCGATGGTCGAAGTGGTCCGCGACACGTGCGGCCGGCACGACAGTTTCCTCTACGCCTGCACGGCAAAGTACTATGACGACGTCGGCTATCCCGGCCACGTCAACTGCACGGACAACTTCAACCGGGCGCTGGCGCCGTTCGGGATCGCGCCACGCCGCGGCTGGATGGCGCTCAACTTCTTCTTCAACACCGGGTTCGACGGCGCCAATCAGGCGTTTCACGATGATCCCTGGTCACGTCCGGGTGACTACGTGCTGTTGCAGGCCCTGACCGACATGGTCTGCGTCTCGTCCGCCTGCCCGGACGATATCGATGCAGCCAATGGCTGGAACCCGACCGATATCCATGTGCGGGTCTACCCGCGCGAGAACGTTTTTTCCAAAGCGGTGGCCTATCGCATGACTCCCGACGCCGATCCCAAGCTAACCAGGGAAACCGGTTTCCACACACGGTTTGCCGAGCACACGCGGAACTTCACCGAATACAACGGCTACTGGCTGGCCAACAGTTTCACCAACCGGGGTGCGCTGGACGAATACTGGGCGTGCCGCGAGCGCGCGGTGATCATGGACCTGTCGGCATTGCGCAAATTCGAGGTCCTGGGGCCGGACGCCGAGCGCCTGATGCAATGGGTGCTCACCCGGAACATGCGCCGGCTGGCCATCGGACAGGTGGTCTATTCCGCGATGTGCTACGAGACTGGCGGCATGATCGATGACGGCACTGCCTTCCGGTTGGGCAACGACAATTTCCGCTGGATCGGCGGCTGCGACTATGGCGGCGAGTGGATGCGCGAACAGGCGGTGAAGCTGGGGCTCAATGCCTGGGTCCGCTCATCGACAGACCAGTTGCACAACGTGGCCGTACAGGGTCCCGGGAGCCGGGACATCCTCAGGGAGGTGGTGTGGACACCGCCTGCCCAGCCATCGATCGAGGAGCTCGGCTGGTTTCGCTTTGCGATCGGGCGGATCGGCGATCACGCCGGGATCCCGATCATCGTCTCCCGAACCGGCTACACCGGCGAGCTCGGGTTCGAGGTCTGGTGCCACCCGCGCGACGCCTCGGGCGTGTGGGATGCGATATGGGCGGCCGGCGAACCGCACGGGCTTTCGCCCTTCGGGCTGGAGGCACTCGACATGGTCCGGATCGAAGCCGGCCTGGTGTTCGCCAACTACGAGTTCGACGATCAGACCGACCCGTTCGAGGCCGGCATCGGGTTCACCGTGCCCCTGAAGACGAAGGAAGATGACTTCGTCGGTCGGGAAGCCCTGACCCGGCGCAGGGACTCGCCGCAGCGAAAGCTGGTCGGTCTGGAACTGGAAGGACAGGAGGCGGGAGCCCACGGTGATTGCGTACATGTCGGTCGTGCCCAGGTCGGCGTCATCACCAGCGCCATGCGCTCACCGATCCTGCGCAAGAACATCGCGCTGTGCCGGATGGACGTGACGGCATCTTCGGAAGGCACCGCAGTAGAAGTCGGCAAGCTGGACGGGCACCAGAAGCGCATCCCGGCGAGAGTAGTGCCGTTTCCCTTCTACGATCCGACGAAATCCCGGGTTCGGGCCTGAACGCCCGATCCTGCGCGCCTGCAGGAATCCTTTTATGCCGACGCGGCGCCCATCAGGTCCTGGCGCGCCTTTTCCAGGTGCTCGTTGATGTGCCTGACCGCGGAGACGACGTCGCGGCGTTCAATCGCTTCGAACAGGGCGCGATGCTGGCGGTTGTATTCGTCAATCTCTTCGGGCGACAGGATCTTGTTCCTCATGGCGACCCACTGGTCATGGCCGCGAACCGCGTTGATTTGCTGGTAGAGGTGGAGCAACAGGGGGTTCTTGGAGCTCCTGGCCAGCCATTCGTGGAACATGCTGTCGTGCCGGGTAAAGGCTTCCTTGTCGTTCCGGCACAGTTCGAGTTCGTTCAGGATCGAACCCAGCATCTTGACTTCATTGGCTGTTGCGTTGAGCACCGCGAGACGGATCATGTGCGGCTCGACGGCCAGGCGCGCTTCGATCAGTTCCAGCGGGCTGACGCGGCTGACGATGTCGTGCACGGCGCTCGTCGACATATCGTCGCATGTGACGAACGTGCCGCTGCCGACCCGCCGTTCGATCAATCCTTCGGATTCCAGATTGAGCAGAACCTTGCGGATGGTGCTGCGCGCAGTGTCGAAGCGTTCGGCGAGCTCGCGCTCTGCGGGCAACTGGTCTCCGTCCACGTAGAATCCGCGGCGAATGGCCTCACGCAGCTGGGTCGTGATCTGGCCGACATGGCGGCCGCGCTCCGCGTAGCCCGGACCGGAAACCGGTTGGAATTCCTGTGCAGGTTCTCGCGCGTCGTCCATGACGGCACACTCCCGAATTCGCCAAGAATTTCACTGTCCCGCTAAGACTTGTTGAGATTCATCGAGCGTTTATGACGGTTGAGCAGGCATAGAGCAAGGTCTGGAAGTTCCTGTCGGCCTTGTCGTATCAGATTTCGATACGCCGGAACTCCCCGATACCTGAAAGACCTCTTCGACGCGATCGTGCCATCGGCGGATATGGCGGTCGACGTGTCGGGCGGCGGCGCGATCGGCGTACTGTTCGATGACGCTCCCGGCCCGACGGCGGTCCAGGATCCGGTTGGCGCCGAAAACCGCTTCGGCGATCACCCCGCCGAAACCCGTACCCTCGATCAGGCGGCAGCCGACCTGCTGTCGTGGCCGGGCGGGCGGGGTGTCGAGAGAGTTGGTCAAGACCGCGATCCTGCCTGTCACCCCGCCGCGCAAGCGTCCGATGGCCTGACTGCGAGCCCCCCGTTTGCGCCGAGGTTGTGGCGATGAACCCCGACAGTGGTTCCGTCGATCATCGCATGCGCCATTTCCGCCTCCGCCGGCGAGCGGATCCATGGCACCGTGTACATCAAGGCCTGGTTTCATCAACCGTACAGTCGGTGTTCTTGATCACGATGCCTGTCGGCACGCAGTCCTCCCCGTGGGCTTCACACACAAGGTACAGGACGGCAGCACCGGCTGCACACCATATGATGTGGTCGGACATAACATTTTGTTGTTTGTCTGTTCCTGAGTCTCTACTCATGGGGATTGGTGTTTCAGGTCTGTACCCTCCCGAAAATCCCGCACTTCCCGACCGCCCCCAAATTGGTTGATATTGGCACTATTGGTTTGCAATTGGTCACAATCCGGTGCAAACTGGACATCGTTCAATCCGAGGGTGGCGTCGGTCCGAGACGGTTGTCAAACTCACAATTGCCAATGACACCATGGTCCTTCAGTGCATAATATGCTAGCCAACTCCATTCGGCCGGGGCGGGCATAATGGTTCATATTGGTTATGCCAACGGCCCGGGCGATGCGGCAAGGCTCGGAAAAGCGCGCCAGGAAGGGACGGCGACATGATGGATATCGAAACCTTTGTACAACAGGACGGCCGCGACGAACTGGTCAAGCAGGTACGCGGGATGATCGACGAAATGGGGATCCAGTACCTGTATCTCCAGTTCGTGTCGATCACCGGACGGATATGTGGCAAGGGCATTCCGGCGGATCATTGGGAAACGGTGGCCGAGCGGGGCTTCCAGCTGGTCTACGGCGCGACCGTCAACCTGTTCCTGAACCGGCACGGCGAATATCTGGGCTACGGGCCGCAGGAAAAGGAGCTGGTCGGCATCCCGGAGCCGGAAACCTTCTGCCAGCTGCCCTGGGACAAGCGGGTCGCGCGGATCTGGTGCACCCTGTTCCGCAACCGCGAAGAGCGCAACGATCCCGGCGCCTTCCTGACCTCCGACAGCCGGGGCAATCTGCGCCGCATCCACGCGCAATTCCAGGAAGACCACGACGGCCTGCATCTGCGCCACGGCACCGAGCCGGAGATGATGTGGCTCAAGCGGGGGGAGGACGGCAGGCCGGACGGCGGCTTCTCGAAGCCCTATTGCTACCATATCGACCAGTTCGAAAGCCTGCGCCCGGTCTATATGCGGGTGATCGAATATTCCCGGGCGATGGGGCTGGACATGATCCAGGGGGACCACGAGGACGCGCCCGGCCAGCTGGAGCTCAACTTCACCTTCGACGATGCGCTGCGCACCGCCGACCGGTTGACGACCTACCGCCAGATCTGCGCCCAGGTCGCCCGCGAGTTCGACCTGATCGCCTGCTTCATGACGAAGCCGTTCATGGGCGTCTCGGCTTCGGGTTGCCATCACAACATTTCGCTGTGGCGCGGCGGCGAGGAGGAGCTGAAGCCGCTCGGCAACGATCCGCTGCCCGGCATGGAAAACAACTTCACCTACCTGAAGGGCGGCGAAAACACCTTCATGCCCGATACCGACGACGTGCAGCTGCCCGGCAAGGTGGGGCTGCAGGTGGTCGGCGGGATCGTCAAGCATCTGGGCGCGCTGACGGCTATCGGCGCCTCCACCGTCAACTCCTACCGCCGCCTTTGGGATACCGGTTTCTGGGCGCCGGTGTTCGCCGACTGGGGCTACCAGAACCGGACGACCGGGCTGCGCATATCCGCGCCGGGCCGCTTCGAATACCGGTCGGTGGATTCGATGGTGAACCCGTATCTGATGGCCGGCGCGATCCTCAAGGCGGCCGAGGACGGGATCGTGAACGACATCGATCCGGGCCCGCCGGAAGACCGCAACATCTACCAGGCCATGGAAGCCGGCAAGCTGGTCAAGAAACTGCCCATGACGCTCGGCGCCGCGCTGGACGCGCTCGCCGAGGACGAGGTGATCCAGGCCGCCATGCCCGGTGACATGTACCGACTCTACGAGGAGTACAAGCGCGACGAGTGGGAGCGTTTCCTGCACACCACGACCGAGTGGGACATGGACACCTATCTGAATTGCCTGCCCTAGGCACGGCGCTCGAAGGGAGAAGCATGCTATGTGCGGCATTGCAGGACTGATCTACCGCGACGGCGCGCGCAATATCGGCGGGGAAATGACCGCCATGCTGCAGGCGCTGAAGCATCGCGGCCCGGACTCGACCGGGTTCGCGGTCTATGGCGAGCCCGGACCGAACGAATACATCCTGCGGTTCAAGGTGGCCGAACAGGAAGATCTCGGCCGCGGGACGAAAATCCGCCGGGCGATCGCCGAACGCAAGGCAGCCGTTGACGGGCTGCTGGAGGAGCTGGGCGTTACCGTCCTCGATCTGGACGGGCCGACGGAATATGCGAGCCGCTACCGCATCGCCTATGACGGCGACATGAAGGACCTTGCCGACCAGATGGAGGAGATCGAGGGCACGGAGATCCTGTCGATCGGCAACGCCCTGGAGCTGATCAAGGATCTCGGTGACGCGGCCGACGTGTCCGGCGCCTACGATCTCGGCGTGTTCAGGGGGACTCACGGCATCGGCCATACGAGAATGGCGACCGAATCGGATGTCGATATCCGGTCCGCCCATCCCTACTGGGCGTATCCGTACAATGACATCGCGGTCGTCCATAACGGCCAGATCACCAACTACTGGCTGATGCGCCGCCAGCTGGAGCGCAGCGGGCAGCGCTTCGTCAGCAACTGCGATTCGGAGCTCCTGGCGGTCTACACCGCGGTCAATCTCGAGAAGGGCATGACGCTCGAGGACTCCCTCGAAAGGTCGATCCACGAGATCGACGGGGTGTTCACCTATCTCATCACCACGCGGAACGAACTCGGCATGGCCAAGGACACCATGGCCGCGAAGCCGATGGTCCTCTACGAGGCGGACGACATGGTGGCGCTGGCTTCGGAGGAAGTGGCGATCAGGGCGATCATCCCGCACGAGATCGACACCACCGACCCCTATGACGAGGAGATCCGGGTATGGCAGGCGTGAGCGACTCCGTCTCCGCCCAGATGGGCATGCATACCGAGCCCCTGACGGGCCGGGACATCAAGACCAAGTTCACGCTCCAGAACGAAGGCGGCTTCGCCTACCACTTCGCGCGGGATGTGGACTTCAACCGGCGCGCGGAAATCGACTGCGCCGAGCTGGAGCCCTCGGAGATCAACCGGAAAATCCGCGAGTTGATGGATTCGGGCCACGGCAGCATCGTGCTCCGGAATCCGGGCGCCAAGCATTCGCTGATCGTCGGCATCCTCAACCGGATGAACTTCATCGTCGAGGGCAGCCTCGGCTATTTCGGCTGCGGCCTGCTCGACGGCCCGACCGTCCGGATTTCCGGGCGCGTCGGCTGGTCGTTCGGCGAGAACATGATGGCCGGGGTGTGCCTGGTCGAGAAGAATGCCGGCTCCACCTTCGGCGCCGCGCTGCGCGGCGGCGATCTGGTGTGCAAGGGCTCGGTCGGTTCGCGCACCGGCATCGACCAGAAGGGCGGCACGATCATTGTAGGCGGCGACACCGGCGCGTTTTCCGGGTTCATGATGCAGCGCGGGCGCATCGTGGTCTGCGGCAATGCCGGCAAGAATCTCGGCGATTCGATGTATGACGGCACCATCTATATCGGCGGCGAGATCCAGGACCTTGGCGTCGATGCGGTCCCGGCGGCGCTGACCGACCTCGACCGCGCTTGGCTGACCCGCAAGCTGACCATGTACGAATTGCTGCCCGGGAAGGGTGTCGATCACTTCACCAAGATCGTCGCCGGCAAGCAGCTCTGGAGCTACGACAACCTCGAACCGTCGGAGAAGAAGCTGGTCCTCTAGGCAGGACCCGTTTCGCGAACCGCCGTCGAACCGCAGGAAGAGACCGATATGCTGGACGATCCGACCCCGGGTGACACCGGCCACTCCAAGCTGGAAATCGAGGAAAAATACCTCCTCGGCAAGAGCCAGATCTTCACGCCGGAAGTCATCAACGACATCCATGTGAAGTCGGAGCTCGGCCGCTACCGGATGCGCGGCTTCTCGCTGTTCAAGAAGATCCCGCACTGGGACGACCTGACCTTCCTGCCCGGAACGCTGACGCGCTTCGTGATCGAGGGCTACCGCGAGAAGTGCGAGACGAGGACGGTGATCGGGCCCCGCGCGAAGCGGCCGCTGGAGCTGGACATTCCGGTCTACATCACCGGCATGAGCTTCGGCGCGCTGTCCTTCGAGGCCAAGACCGCGCTTGCCCGAGGCGCCACCATGGCCGGCACCGCCACCTGTTCCGGCGAAGGCGGCATGATCCCCGACGAACGGCGCTATTCGTCCAAATGGTTCTACCAGTGCATCCAGTCGCGCTACGGCTTCAACCCGCACCATCTGCTGCTGGCGGACGGGTGCGAGTTCTTCATCGGCCAGGGCTGCAAGGTCGGGCTCGGAGGCCATCTGATGGGCCAGAAGGTGACCGACCAGGTGGCCGAGATGCGCTCGCTGCCGGCCGGCATCGACCAGCGCTCGCCCGCCCGCCATCCCGACTGGCTGGGGCCCGACGACCTGGCGCTGAAGATCCTGGAGATCAGGGAAGCGACCGACTGGCAGATTCCGATTCAGCTCAAGCTCGGCGCCGCGCGCGTCTATGACGATGTCCGCATGGCGGTGAAGTGCGACCCGGACTCGATCTATATCGACGGCATGGAAGGCGGCACCGGGGCCGGACCGCATCTGGCGACCGAAGAGACCGGCGTGCCGGGCATCGCCGCGATCCGCCAGGCCCGGCGGGCCATCGACGATCTCGGCAAGCGGGGCGAGATTTCGCTGGTCTATGCCGGCGGCATCCGCAATGGCGGCGACGTGGCCAAGGCGCTGGCGCTCGGCGCGGACGCCATCGCGATCGGCCACTCGGC
>JAJEAR010000015.1 GCA_022822665.1 Alphaproteobacteria bacterium
CCGGAGCTCGGCAGCCTGCCGGTCATCTTCATCTCGGCCTACGGGCGCGACGGGATCATCGCGCGGGCGCTGGAGACGGGCGCGGCCGACTACATCGTCAAGCCGTTCTCGCCGACCGAGCTGGTGGCCCGCATCCGGGCCGCGCTGCGCCGGGAGGCCGATCCCGAGCCATACCGGCTGGGCGAACTCGAGATCCACTACGCGGAGCGCCGGGTGCGCGTGGCGGGGCGCGAGGTGACGCTGACCGCGACCGAGTTCGAGCTGCTGGGGTGCTCTCGCGCGGCGCGGGGCGGGTGTCGACCACCGAAGACCTGCTGCGCCTGGTCTGGGCCGGACGGCACGAGGGCGATGTGGATCTGGTGCGCACCTACGTCAAGAAGCTCCGGCGCAAGCTCGGCGACGACGCGGCAAGGCCCGCCTGCATCGTCAACATGCGCGGCGTCGGATACCGCATGGCCCGGCCGGACGATGCGTCATGAGCCGGACGGGCGCGCGCGCCCGGGATCGCCGTCAGCCTCCTTCGACCGGATGAACGCGCAACCGCCGGCGGCGCGCGAGGAGCAACCGAAGGATCCGAGGGCGGTCCGGTGCCGCGGCACGACGGCCTCAGCCGAGCACGTTGCAGCCCCCGGTCGAGGGATGCAGGCAGCGCGCGGTGACCGCGGCGGCGATGCCGACCGCCATCAGGCTCGTGCCCATGAACACCGGATGGCGCGTGATCCGGTGCAACACCGCCGGGTCTTCGAGGGTCTGTCCCGCGAACGGCGCCGGGCCCCGGCTCAGCAGGCCCGCCACCAGCATCACCACCCCGGCCGCGTTTGCGAGCACCAGGAGAAGCACGACGGTATCCGGGTCCGGCAGGGCCCACAGCTGAGGCCCAGGGTGAAGGTGTGTGTAAGGAGAAGAGGAAGAGCGGCACGAAAAACGCCAGCGAAACCACAGAATACGCCACCAGGAACCGTCTCGCGCCGAGCCGCGCGGCCAGCCGGGCGCGGATCCCCCGGCTCGACAGCAGCAGGTGGCTCGATGCGAACAGCAGCACGAGCGCGACGATGACGGCGGTTTCCTTCATTCGGTTCGCCCCTGTTCGCGGGTTCAGGCTCGAAGCCATCGCGGCGCGTCGCGCGAACTGGATGCTGGTGGCGGCCGTGATCAATGCGGGCCGGGGCCCGGGGCGCCGGCAGCGGGGGTGCGCCGGGACCGCGGCCCCCCATGCGCGGGTTTCGTGCGGTTCGCTGGCGGCGCCGGTGAAGGGCGCGCGACGCCGGCCGGCAGGCTGTTCGGGGACCTGCACGGCCCGGTCGGGACCAGGTTTCCCGAACCAGGCTTCTGCTCCGGTACCGGGCGAGGGTGTCGCGGCGGCGGTGTGATAGGATGCGTGGTGTTGCTCCCGGAGGCTGCCCAGATGAAATCGTTCCGTCCCGCGCGCCCATGTGGTCCCGGCATGCTGGCGGTGCTCGTCGTGCTGGCCCTTGCCATGGCCACCGTGGCGGTGCGGGCGGAGGACGACGTGTTCATCATCGCACCCGTCGAGGTGGACGTGACGGCGTCATCGTCGCTGGTCGCACGCGAACAGGCGCTCGAGCGCGGCGAGACCCTGGCGTGGAGGCGCCTCGTTGAACGCATGGTGCTGGCGGAACAGTCCGCGGGGCTGACCGGGCTCGGCCAGGAGGAGGTGCGCGCGCTCATCCATGACTACGAGATCCTGAAGGAGCGGACCTCGGAGGTCCGGTACATTGCGGAACTGTCGTTCGGTTTCCGGCCGGATGCGGTCCGCAACCTGATGAACGACATGGGGATTTCCTTCGCCGAGACGCGAAGCCGTCCGGTACTGGTGATCCCGGTGCTGAGCGACGGTGTGCACGAAATGCTGTGGGAAGACCCCAATCCCTGGCGCGAGGCGTGGCAGGACTTCGAACCGCCCGACGGACTGCTGCCGATCGTCGTGCCCTGGGGCGACCTGCAGGACATGCGCGACCTCCCGGTGAGTGCTGCGGTCGGCCGCGACTGGGCGCCCCTGCAGCTGATTGCCGAGCGCTACGGCGCCGGTGACGCCGTCATCGCCCTGGCCCGTGCGGTTCCCGACGGGGAGACGACCGGGCTCGAGGTGTCGCTGGTTCGCCACGGACCGGGATCCGGACCCGAGGCCCGCGCCGACCCGGTCTCGGTCGGGAGCGGGGACGCGTTCCAGGCGGCGGTCGAGCAGGTGGTCGCGGCCCTGGAGGATGACTGGAAACGCGCCAACCTTGTCAGCCGGGATGCCAGGACCAGCGTCGCGGTACTGATACCGATCGAGGACTCCTTTCGCCGCTGGCTCGCGATTCGCCGTCAGATCGAGTCGATCGGAATCGTTCGCGACGTGATCGTGCGCCGCCTGTCGCGCCAGGCGGCGGTCGTCGACATCGTCATGATCGGTGATGTCGACCAGCTGCGCACGGCGCTGCGCCAGCGGGACCTCGAACTCCACCAGGGCCGGGAGGAGCCGGTGCTCACCGAGCGCTCGCGGCAGGTGCCCGAGCGCTACCGTCCACCAGCGGCGGGCAGCCCGGCCGCGCCGCGCAGCTGACGATGACGAGACGCGAACGCGGACTGTTCTGGCTGCTGCTGCTCGGTGCGACCGGGCTGTTCCTGGTCGTGCTTGCCGACGTCCTGCTGCCGTTCGTCGCCGGACTGGCGATCGCCTACCTGCTCGACCCGATCGTGGACCGGCTCGAACGGGCGGGCTGCGGCCGGACCATTGGCGCCACCCTGGTGCTGTGCGGCTTCTTGGTCGCGGTGTGCGGGTTCCTGCTGTTGCTGGTCCCGGTGGTCAACGCGCAGCTGCTGCGGCTCGCGGAACTGCTGCCCGCGGTGGTCGCCCGGATCGAACCGCTGGTGCGTTCCGTACTCGAGAACGTACATGCCGGAGCGCGTGACGGGTCGCTCGAGTCCCTGCCGTCGCTCGCCGGCGGGGTCCTGCCCTGGATCACCCGCACCGTCGGACGACTGCTGTCCGGCGGGGTTGCGATTACCAACCTGCTGTCGCTGATCCTGATCACGCCGATCGTTGCCTTCTACCTGCTGCGCGACTGGGACCGCCTGGTGCGGACCATAAGCGGCTGGCTGCCACAGGCGCAGGGTCCGGTGATACGGGAACAGGCGGGGCTCATCGACACGACGCTGGCATCCTTCGTGCGTGGTCAGGGCAGCGTCTGCCTGGTGCTGATGGTCTACTACGGCACCGCGCTCAGCCTGGCCGGCCTGGACTTCGGAATCGTCGTGGGCATCTTCGTGGGCGGGATTTCCTTCATCCCGTTCGTGGGGGCCATCCTCGGAGGCGTGCTCAGCATCAGCCTTGCCGCGATCCAGTTTCCGGAGTGGCAGCCGATCGTTGTCGTCGGAGTGATCTTCGTGATCGGCCAGGTGCTGGAAGGCAACGTCCTGACCCCGAAGCTGGTGGGGGATGCCGTCGGCCTGCACCCGGTCTGGGTCATATTCGCCCTGCTCGCCGGCGGAACCCTGTTCGGCTTCGTCGGTGTGCTGCTGTCATTGCCGGTGGCGGCCGTCATCGGAGTGATCGGGCGGTTCGCACTCGACCGGTACCTCGCAAGCCCGTTGCACCTGCATGGCATACCGCCGCCCGATGACGCCGGTGAACCGCGCGATCGGGACCGGTCGTGACCGCGCCCGGGCAACTCACCCTCGATCTCGGTCACGCGCCGGGGTACCTGCGCGAGGAATTCGTGGTGTGCGCCTCGAACCGCGACGCGGTGGCCTGGGTCGATCGCTGGCCGGACTGGCCCGAGCAGATCACCGGCCTCAACATTGTCGGACCGGCGGGATGCGGCAAGACCCATCTCGGGATCGCCTGGCGGCGACGGGCCGGCGCCGCCTGCGTCGACCGGGCGGGACTCGTCCGTCGGCCGCCCCTGGAACTGCTCGACGATGCGCGCCACCTCCTGGTCGACGGGTTCGATGCCGACTGGCCCGGGTTGCCCCTGCTGCAGCTCTACAACATCGTGATGCAGCAGGGCGGCACGGTGCTGGTGCTGAGCCGGGTGCCGTGCGGCGGCATCGGGATCCTGCCCGCGGACCTGGCGTCCCGGCTGGCGACCCTTGCCGTGGTTGCCATCGGCCAGCCCGAGGACAGGTTGCTGCACGAGGTGATGGCGAAGATGTTCCGAGACCGCCAGTTGCAGGTCGAGGACGGCGCACTGGCCTACCTCACCAGCAGGATGGACCGGACCTTCGAGGCAGCCGGGCAGCTGGTGGAGGAACTTGACAGGATATCGCTCACCGAACACCGGTCGGTGACGCTGCCACTCGCCCGGCTGGTGCTGGGCAGGATAACCAAGGAAACGGAAGGACACTGACCATGGACCTGGGCATTGCTGGAAGGAAGGCGCTTGTCTGCGCGGCGAGCAAGGGGCTGGGACGCGCCTGTGCCGATTCACTGGCCGAGGCCGGAGTGGAGGTGACGATCTGCGCCCGCACCAGGGCGGATGTGGAAGCGGCCGCAAGCGAAATCGGGGCCGCGCGCGGTATCCCGGTAACCGCGCTCGCCTGCGACATCACCACGCCGGAGGGGCGGGAAGCCGCCCTCGCGGCGGCGGGAGACATCGACATCCTGGTCAACAATGCCGGTGGTCCGCCGCCCGGCGACTTCCGCGACTGGAGCAGGCAGGACTGGATCGCGGCCCTTGACGCCAACATGATCACCGCCATCGAGCTGATCAGGTCAACCGTCGACGCGATGATGGAGCGGGGCTTCGGCAGGATCGTCAACATCACCTCGGGCTCGGTGAAGTCACCGATTTCGATCCTTGGCCTGTCGAACGGCGCCCGGACCGGGCTGACCGGGTTCTGTGCCGGCATTGCCCGGGACACGGTCCGCCGCGGCGTGACCATCAACGGCCTTCTGCCCGGTCCGTTCGATACCGACCGGCTGCGCGGCAATCTCGTGGTCCGTGCGAAGGCCGCGGGCATGCGCTACGAGGAGATGTACGAGGCCGCATCGGCGGAGAACCCCGCAGGACGGTTCGGAACCGCCGAGGAATTCGGCAAGACCTGCGCCTTCCTGTGCAGCGTGCATGCCGGGTATATCAACGGGCAGAACCTGCTGATGGACGGTGGCGCCTTCCGCAGTTCGATCTGATCCGGACGGCGGGAGCAAAACGGGGAGGCTCCGACGATGACCAGCGCGGAAGTCCTTGAGGAACCGGTGCCGGACCGGAACTCTCCGGACCGGTTCATCAATCGGGAGCTGTCGTGGCTCGCCTTCAACGACCGGGTGCTCGAGGAGGCCTGCAATCCGGAGAACCCGCTGCTCGAACGGCTCCGGTTCCTGTCGATCTCGAGTGCCAACCTCGACGAGTTCTACATGGTCCGGGTGGCCGGGCTGAAGGGAATGATCTCGGCCGGGGTCACCACCTCGAGTCCCGACGGACTGACTCCGTCGCGGCAGCTGCGGGCGATCTCGAAGGAGGCGGACCGGCTGATCGAGGGCCAGCAGGACTGCCTGCACGAGCTCTCCGCGGAACTGCGGGATGCCGGGTTCCACCTGGTCGACCACGATGATCTCGATGCGGCCGACCGGGCGTGGCTCGACGAGCATTTCCTGGCACAGGTCTTTCCGGTGCTCACGCCGCTTGCCATCGATCCGGCGCACCCGTTTCCGTTCTTCCCCAACCGCAGCGCCTGCCTGGTGCTGCGGTTGCGCCGGTCGTCGGACGGCCACCACATGGAGGCGCTGCTGCCGTTGCCCTGGCAGGTCGGGCGGTTCGTGCGCCTGCCCGGCAGGGATATCCGCTACATCACCATCGAGCAGGTGATCCTCCAGCACGCCGACACGGTCTTTCCGAATTTCGAGATCATGGAATACGGGATCTTCAGGGTCCTGCGCGACAGCGAGATGGAGATCGACGAGGAGGCCGAGGACCTGGTGGTGTCGTTCCAGTCCGCACTGCGCCGCCGCCGCCGCGGAACCGTCATTCGCCTGTCCACCAATTCCTCGATGCCCGACGACCTGCGCGCACTGGTGATGCGCGAGTTCGACACCTCCGGAGAAGAGGTGTTCGCGCTGCAGGAAATGGTCGGGCTCGCCGACCTGTCGCAGCTGATCACCGACGAGCGACCGGACCTGCTCTGGCCACCGTTCAACGCCCGCTTCCCGGAGCGGATCCGGGACTTCGGCGGTGACTGTTTCGCCGCCATCGGGGCGAAGGACATCATCATCCACCATCCCTACGAGAGTTTCGATGCGGTGGTGCAGTTCGTGCGCCAGGCGGCAACCGATCCGGCGGTGGTCGCGATCAAGCAGACGCTGTACCGGACGATCCATGACTCGCCGATCGTCAAGGCGCTGATCGAGGCGGCGGAATCGGGCAAGTCTGTCACCGCCATGATCGAGCTCAAGGCGCGGTTCGACGAGGAGGTCAACATCCGGCTTGCCCGGGATCTCGAACGGGCCGGGGTGCAGGTGGTGTTCGGGTTCCTGGACCTGAAGACCCATGCCAAGATGTCGCTGGTGGTGCGGCGGGAAGGCGGCGGTCTGCGCAGCTACGCGCATTTCGGCACCGGCAACTACCACCCGATCACGGCGAAGGTGTACACCGACCTGTCATTCTTCACCTGCGAGGAAGTGATCTGCCTCGATGCCGCGCGCGCCTTCAACTACATGACCGGCTACGTGACTCCGCTGGCGATGGACAAGATCGCACTGTCACCGATGTCGCTGCGCAGCCGTATCATCGAGCTGGTCCGCGCCGAAATGGCCTACGCCGAAGAGGGCCGGCCCGCGGCGATCTGGGCCAAGATGAACTCGCTGGTCGATCCCGACCTCATCGACCAGCTGTACGAGGCGTCCTGTGCCGGCGTCGAGATCACCCTCGTCGTGCGCGGCATCTGCTGCCTGCGTCCGGGCGTGCCCGGCCTGTCGGAGAACATCCGGGTGCGCAGCATTGTCGGCCGGTTCCTCGAGCACTCGCGCATCGTGTGTTTCGGCAACGGCCACGGGTTGCCGTCCGAACACTCGCTGGTCTTCATCTCGTCGGCTGACTGGATGCCGCGCAACCTCGACCGCCGGGTCGAGCATTTCGTTCCGATTGAAAACGAGACGGTCCACCGGCAGGTCCAGACGGAAATCATGGGGGCGAACCTGAAGGACCGAAAGAACAGCTGGGAACTGGAAGCCTCCGGCCGGTACATCCGGGTGAAGGCGCAGGACGACGATTTCTCGGCCCACACCTACTTCATGACCAACCCGAGCCTGTCGGGCCGCGGCAGTGCGCTTCGCAGGCAGTCTCCGGCTCCGGCCAGTGCGAAGCGCGTCCGGCAGGAGGCCTGAGAGTGGCGTACTCCGCGTCGGCGTGGGAAGACGGCAACGGCCACCGGGTCGGCGTGCTGGACATCGGATCGAACTCGGTGCGCCTGGTCGTGTTTACCGGCGATCGGCGCATGCCGTTTCCGGTGTTCAACGAAAAGGCGCTGTGTGGCCTGGGCGCCGACATGCGCCGGACCGGCAGGCTCTCGGAAACCGGACGTGCGGCCGCTGTCGACATCATCGCCCGGTTCCTGGAAATGGCGCGCGAGATGCGGCTGGCACGGCTTGACGTCATCGCCACCGCGGCGGTCCGCGACACCGAGAACGGACCGGCGTTTGCCGAGGACCTCGAGGGCCGCTTCGGGATCCGGGTGCGCTTGCTGTCCGGCGCCGAGGAGGCACGCCTGTCCGCCTGCGGCGTCATCAGTGCCTTTCCTGGCTGCGACGGGGTGGTCGGCGATCTGGGTGGCGGCAGCCTCGAGCTGATCGACGTTCCGGACGGGTCGCCACGGTCGGTCGCGACCATGCCGCTGGGGGCGCTGAGCCTGGGCGCACTGACGCCGGGGAACCGGAAACAGGTGCAAGGGCGAATCGACCGTCACATCGAGCGCCTTCCCTGGCTTGACCACCTTGCCGGGCGGCAGTTCTTCGCTGTCGGCGGCGGCTGGCGCAGCCTCGCGCGCCTGCACATGGTCAGGCGCCGCTATCCGCTCGAGATCATTCACGGCTACAGGATCGAACCCGACCGTGCGCTGAGGTTTCTCGAACGTGTCGCCGACGACAGGAGGCTCGCCGCGCAACCGGGCGTCTCGCGGCGCCGGGTCGACACGATCCCGGCCGCAGCCCTGGTCCTGCATCGCCTGGTCTCGCTCGGCCGGGTCGGCGGACTGGTGTTCTCGGCCTTCGGCCTGCGCGAGGGGTGCCTGTACGACAGGCTGTCGCCGGAGGACCGGCAGCGGGATCCGCTGCTCTCGGGCTTTTCCGACATCGTCCGCCCGTTCAGCAGGTTTCCACTGGAAGAGGGAGTGCTCGAGCGCTGGGTGACCGGCTTCCTGCCGACCCCTGTCCCGGAGCGGCTCGTGCACGCCATCTGCCTGCTCGGCGACGCAGCCTGGGCCGAACATCCCAGTTACCGTGGCGAGCACGCCTTCCTCAAGGTCCTGCGGTTGCCCCTGGTCGGCCTTGAGCACGGGGAACGGGTGTTTGTCGCTCTCGCGGTGCTGGCGCGCTACAACGGTCACATCGATCATCCGCGTGCCAGGACCGTGGCACGGCTGATCACACGGGAGCAGCGGGAACTCGCAAACCTGATCGGCTGCGTCCTGCGGTTCGGATTCAGCTATTCGGGTGGCGTTGCGCGGCTGCTCAGTGAGCTCGAGGTGATCCCGCAGGCCGACCGGATTGTCGTTCGCTATCCGGGTGAACGCGCGGTCGTGCTCGGTGAGACCGTCGCCCGGCGGGTCTCGCAGCTATCCGCCGTGCTCGGCAGGCCGGTCATCATGGAGCCGCGGGCGCGGATCGACGCCCGGGAAGTCACGGCCTGACCAGCTCCACCCGGTCGCCGCGGGCACGCAGTGCCAGCTCGCCGTTGCGCACGGCGAGTGCGTCGTCGCCGAAGATCCGTGCGCGCCACCCCCTGAGCGCCGGCGTGTCGGCCGCGCCATCGTGTTCGGCGATGGCGTCGAGATCGGCAGAAGTTGCGATCAGCCGCGCCGCCACCGAATGTTGCTCCGACTTCAGCTTCAGCAGGACCCGGAGCAGGTCGACGATCGCCGTGCGGGAGGACGTGGCGGGAGGAGCGGGCAGCTGTGGACAGGCGTGGTCCGGCAGTGCACGTGCACGGGCGACCGCATCCAGCAGGTCGCGTCCGTTGCGTCCCGACGCAACACGTTCGGATACGTTGCGCACGCCGGCGAGCTGTTCGACCGTCCGGGGTGCGCGGGTGGCAATCGCCAGCAGGATGTCGTCACGCATGATCCAGGCCCGCGGCCGGTCCCGTCGCCGCGCCTCGATTTCACGCCAGGCCGCCAGTTCCCGCACCAGTGCCAGGAACCGGGGCGACCTGTTCCTGACCTTGATCCGTCGCCAGTACTCCCGGGGGTCGATGGCGTAGGCCCCGGGATCGGTGACACCGGCGAGTTCCTCTTCGAGCCAGTCGGCACGTCCGCTGGTCCGCAACCGCTCCTGCAGGATTTCGTAGACCTGGCGCAGGCCGGTCACGTCGGAAAGCGCGTAGGCGAGCTGGGCATCCGACAGGGGCCTTCGGGCCCAGTCGGTGTAGCGGGAGCCCTTGTCGATGCGCATGTCCGTCAGGTTGTGCACCAGCGCGTCGTAGCTCACCGACTCTCCGAAGCCGCAGACCATGGCCGCGACCTGGGTATCGAACACCGGGGCGGGAACCGCAGCGGTCCGGTCGTGGAAGATCTCGAGATCCTGACGACAGGCGTGCAGGACCTTGATCACGCCCGGGTTGTTCATGAGGTCGAACACCGGCGCGATATCGATATCCGGCGCCAGCGCGTCGATCGCCACCGCGTCGCGTGCGCCTGCCAGCTGGATCAGGCAGAGCCGGGAATAGTAGGTCCGTTCGCGCATGAACTCGGTATCCACGCACACGTACGGCTCTTCAGCCAGCCGACGGCAGAGTTCCGCGACTGCCCGCGAATCGGTTACAAGTGCCATGTCCGAGCTATACATCGGAGGTCCGCGACCCTCAAGAGTGTCGCCGGTTCAACATGTTCTTGCAGTGATCTCAGTTATCGGATAAACTCTTCCAGCCAAGCTGTTGAATGGGTAGATGCAGGAGTCGGCGTCACCGGGACAGGAGGGAGTGGCGGTCATGATGCGTGTGGCCATGAGCGTGGGGCTGTGCACGGTGCTTGCGGGGTGCCTCCCGTTCCTTCCGCCTGTCATGTCGGCCGCGTCGATCGGAGTGTCCGGGTTCTCGGTCCTGACCACCGGCAAGAGCACGTCGGACCACATCGTTTCAGCCGCCAACGGGAAGGACTGTGCACTGCACAGGCTGCTCTTCCTCAATCCGATCTGCCGCGAATACACCGAGGCCGATATCCAGATCGCGGTCACCTATCCGGATTCGTTTCCGGGAGATCATGCCGATGGCGGTCCCGACCTGACGACGGAGCAACCGGTCACGGAAGAGAAGGTCCGGACGCTGGCGCTGGAGATCGGGAGTGCGAACGGCCCGGCCAGGAACTCCGCCGGTGCGCCGAGGCGGTTCGCGTCCGCGAGCGCGTTCGGCTCGAACCGGGTCGAGACCCATTCCCTGCCCTTCGGCTCAATCCAGGTCGCGGCCGCGATCCCGGTTGACACCGGTCGCGTCGGCGCGGCGACAGGGACCGGGATCTCGGACGATGCCTTGCCGGTGGTTCCGAGGCTGGTGCCGTCAGGACTGCGCGCCGACGACCGGCCCACCACGCCGGTGGCCGGGACTGCCGCGCCGCCTGTGCTGCCACGCCCCTCGCCATTCAAGCACATTCCGGCGGCCTGGGACGGCGGAACGGGCTTCGCCGACATTCCGTTGCCGGCGCTTGCGCGCCAGCAGTCGGTGGTCATGCAGAACCGGGAGTCGGGCCCGCCGTCACTGGCGGCCGACCGGGTTGCGGTGCCGCGCGTCCTCAGCCGGTCCTGATACAGACGGCCTCGATCTCGACCACCAGGGCCGGATCGGCCAGGCCGGCGACGAACAGCAGGGTTGACGCCGGGACGCTGTCCCCGAAAAACCGCTGGCGTGTTGCCCGGTAGTAATCGACATCCTCGCGCCGCGTCAGGAATACCGTGATCTTGACGATGTCGTCGCGGGTGACGCCGGCCGCATCGAGCTGGGCGGCGAGGTTGTCCCAGGTCTGGTCAATCTGACCGTGTGCGTCCTCGACCATGGTTCCGTCGGGGCGGAGGCCAATCTGGCCGGAGATGTGGATCCACGTGGCGCCGGCCGGCACTTCGATTGAGTGCGAGTAGCCCCTGGGGGCATGGACCGTATCCGGATTGCGTCTTTCAAGCATGACTGAAGTCCCTGGTCTGTTCCTGACTGCGGCAGGCGCCCGCCCGCCGGAACGGACCGGCTCCGGCTGGCGCCGGAGCCGGTGCCGGTACGATTACTCGAGCAGCTTGCGGTCTTCCTCGACGATTTCAGCCTCGGCGGCGGTAATCGACTCCTCGAGCAGCTTCAGCCACTTGTCACCGAACTTCTCGACGTACCAGTCCTTGAGCGGCTGGACAGCCGCGACGAACTGCGCCTTTTCCTCGGCAGTCGGGACATAGACCTCACCGCCCTTTTCCTTGAATGCCGCGTAGGCGGCGAGGGCGGTGAACTTCGGATCGTCGGAGGCCATCGCGGTCATGTGATGGAAACCCGACGCGACCACGCCCTTGAGATCGTCAGGCAATGCCTGCAGGAAGTCGTTGTTCATCCACCAGAACAGGAACATGTAGGCGTGGTGATCGAGAGTCACCCGGTTCAGGAATTCGTGGAACTTCATGTTCACGATGTCGGTGATGCCGTTCTTGGTTCCGACCACCACTCCGGTGGCGAGCGAGGTGTAGAGCTCCTGCCACGGGATCGGCGTGGGGTTGCCTCCGAGCAGGTTGACCATCTCGACCTGCAGCGGTGACTCGATGGTGCGCATCTTCACGCCCTCGAGATCCGCCGGCGTCCTGATGGAGACGTCCTTGGTGAAGAAGTCGCGCCATCCCCCGGTATTGTTCAGCCCCATGAGCCGCAGCGTGCCGGTCTTCTCCAGCACCGCATGACGCACCTCGTCCATGAACGGGCTCTTCATGACCTTTTCTGCAACACGGTCATTGGGGAACATGTAGGGCAGGTCGGTAACCTGGATTTCCGGGAAGATGTTGGCGATACCGCCCACGGTGGTACCGGTGATCTCGCAGGTTCCGAGCTGGACCGATTCCAGGCACTGGCGGAAATTGCCGCACAGCTGGCCGGCCGGGTAGATCTCGACCTCGACCCGTCCGTTGGTCTGGGCCTCCACGAAGTTCTCGAACACCAGCGAGCCCTTGTGGTCCTCGTCATCCGTCGAACCGATGTGGCAGATCTTGATGGTGTAGTCGGCCGCGAATGCGGCGCCGGCACTGCCGAGCGACAGTGCCAGACCGACAAGCGCGGCGCGCATGAGGGTTTGACGTATCATTTTTGAATTCCTCCTCTGTTCCAGAGCCTGCGGGATGGTTGCATCCCCCATCCCCGCAATCAATGGCGCAGTGCCAACGCTGACCCGCACCTGTCCGCCGCGACCGGCAACAGGGAACGGGTCCCGCCCTTCACCCGGTCAGGGGATCAGCACCGTTGCGCCGAGGGTGGCGCCCGACTCGATCGCCGCATGTGCCCGTACCGCGTCCCTGAGCGGGTATTCGTAGTTGAGATTGGCGTCGAGGATCCCGCTCCCGATCGCCTCGAACAGGGAGCGGGCGGTGCGTTCCAGGTCCTCGCGCCTGGCGACGTAGTGCATGATCGCCGGCCGGGTGATGAACAGCGAGCCGCGGCGTCCGAGATCCGTGATGATGTCGACGGGATCGGGTGGACCGGAGACATGGCCGTAGGCGGCACACACGCCCATCGGTCGCAGTGCGTCGAGCGAACGCTGCAGCGTGTCCCTGCCGATCGCCTCGTAGACCACCGCGCATCCTTCGCCGTCCGTGACGTCGCGTACCACCGAGACGAAGTCCCGCTCGCTGCGGACCACCGGGTGATCGCACCCGGCCGCGCGGGCCGCCTCGGCCTTCTCCGCCGTCGAGACGGTACCCACCACGGTGGCGCCGAGCGCCCGTGCCCACTGGCACAGGATCAGGCCCATGCCGCCGGCCGCCGCGTGGACCAGGACGGTATCGCCCGGTTGCACGGCATAGGTCCGGTGCAGCAGGTACTGCGCGGTCATGCCCTTCATCAGCAGGGCCGCGACCACCCGGTCGTCGAGTCCCTCGGGCAGGTGGAGCAGGCTCGAGGCGGGATAGTTTCGCGCTTCGGCGTAGCTGCCAAGCGGCGGGATTCCGTAGGCGACGCGGTCTCCGGTCAGGAAGTCGCGCACCCCGTCTCCCACCTCCTCGACGATGCCGACACCCTCGAAACCGATGACCACCGGCGGCTCGGGAACCGGCCAGGGGTGCGGGACGCCGCCGCGGTGATAGGTGTCCGCGAAATTCACGCCGATGGCGGTATGGCGCAGCCGCACCTCGCCCGGACCGGGATCGGGCACCGGCCACTCCCGCCATTCCATCACGTCGGGCGGACCGAGCCGGTGTATCACCTGCGCCATCGTGGACATCGGGGTGCTCCCGTTACCCGCCGGTGCTGTTCGTCCCGCGGGTTCCGGCGCGCCCCGGTTCCGCGGACGGATACCCGGCCGCCGGCTGTCCGGTTCCGGCGGGCCGCGCCCGCGTCACGACGGTCCGGGCGAGATCAGGAACAGGCCCGGCTCGATCGCCGTGTAACCGAGTGCGTAGGGCAGCGACATCGAGATGAACGGGAAGTAGGTGACGATGAAGATCGCCAGGATCTCGACTGCCAGCAGCGGCAGCATCTCGAGCGCGATCACCTCGACGCGCAGCCTGGAGATGCTGGAGGCGACGAACAGGATCAGGCCCATTGGTGGCGTGGCGAGGCCGATCGTCAGGTTGATGCACATCACCACCGCGAAGTGCAGCGGGTCGATCCCGAGTGCGATCATGGTCGGGGCGAGGATCGGGCCGAGGATAAGGATTGCCGGGCCCGCATCCAGGAACATTCCGACGATCAGCAGCAGTACGTTGATCAGGAACAGGATCAGGAGCGGATCCCTGGAGATCGAGAACAACAGCGACGACAGGGCCGTGGGAACCTGGGAGAGGCTGGCGATGGCGGCAAAGGCGGTCGCGGTTCCGACGATCAGGAGAATCGCGCCCGAGGTGATCGCCGAGTTGAGGAAAATGGACGGCAGGTCCTTCAGGCTCAGCGAACGCAGGACGAACAGGCTGATGAGCAGGGCATAGAGAGCTGCAACCGCGGCGGATTCGGTCGGGGTGAAGATGCCGCCCAGAATGCCGCCGAGGATGATCACGGGGGTGAGCAGCGGCAGGGTCGCCCCCCAAGCGGCTCGCCCGACCTGCTTCAGGCTGGCCCGTTCACTTGCCTTGGGATAGTTGCGGCGCTTGGAAATGATCGCGGTGACGAACATCAGCAGGGCGCCCACCATCAGGCCGGGAACGAGGCCGGCCGCGAACAGCCCCGCCACCGACACGTTCATGATGAAGGCGTAGACCACCATGATGAGGCTGGGCGGGATGATCGGGCCGATGACGGAGGAGGCCGCGGTGACCGCGGCGGCGAACTTGCGGCTGTAGCCGTCGCGCTCCATCGCCGGGATCAGGATCGATCCGACCGCGGAGGTATCGGCGACCGCCGAGCCGCTGATGCCCGCGAACAGCATGCTGGTCACGATGTTGACGTGGGCAAGCCCGCCTCTCAGGTGACCGACCAGGGTGTTGGCGAAGTTCACCAGGCTGATGGTGATGCCGGCCCGGTTCATGATCTCGCCGGTCAGGATGAAGAACGGAATGGCGAGCAGCGGAAACTGGTGAATACCGGCAAATGTCCGCTGGACCAGCATCTTCAGGAAGATCGGTTTCTCGGCCAGCAGGAAGCCGACCATCGGGGCGAACCCGAGCGCGAACACGATCGGCATGCCGATCGCCATGACCAGGAGGAAGATCCAGAAAAAGGTGATTGTCACGAGCGTGCACCGTCAATCGTTGGCCTGTGTGACGTCACCCGGGCCCCCGGGGCGGGCCTGGGACGGGTCGATGACGCCGCGTATGGCATTCAGCAGGAATTCGAGTGACACCGTGGCGACCATGAAGGCGCCGATCGGCATGCAGATGTAGACGTAGAGGATGGAGAGATCGATGGTCGACGCCCGCTGGATCCGGGCGTTCCAGGCCATGAAGGAACCCTCCTTCATGATCGCGACCATCAGGCCGATGATGCCGAGGTAGATCACGATCAGCAGCAGCTGGCGGCTCCGACCGCCCAGGTTGCCGATGAGGACACCGATGCCGACATGCGCGCCGGCTCGAAGACCCAGCGGCGCGACCACGAAGGTCAGCCAGACCATGACGAACTTGGCGATCTCCTCGGACCAGGACAGCGCATCGTTCATGACGTAGCGCATGAAGACCGCGATATCGACGATGGCCAGCATGCTGACCAGCAAGGCGATCGCGAGCCACTTGAAGACGACCAGGACCCGATCGTTGAAGAGGGCGATCCCGGTCTCCAGGTGCCCGAGCAGTGCCGTTGCCGTCATGTCCACCCTGTACCGTTCGCCGGGCCGGAGCCGACAACGCTGTCCGATCCGGAGCACAATGACAAGGGCCGGGTGCAATCGCGGCGCGGGCATGGCCGCGCACCGGGCTCCGCCGCGGCAGCGGGATCATTGTCGCCGCCGCATCCGGGGCCCATAGTTGCCGCGTTCACCGGGTCAATGGAAGGTGCCGCCATGTCGGGGAGGGTTCTGCGCGTCGCGGTGATCACTGCCACCCTGGTCATGCCGGCAACGGGACCGGCCCTGTCTGCCGGAGACAGGAGTGGCGATGTCAGGATCGTGCCCCATTCGGCGACCTACTCGATGTCGCTCTCCAGGGTCGACCTCGACAGCTCGGTCTTCGATTTCTCCGGGGGGCTGAAGATCAGTCTGATCGAGGACTGCGACGCGTGGCACCTGAGCCAGGAGACCGTCATCGGGTTCGTGAACGCGCTTGGTCAGGGAACACCGACCATCCTCAGCCATACCGCGCGGGAGGGCAAGGACGGCGCCTGGCTCAGGTTCGCCGGCGAAAGGACGTGGGGCGGGGACCGCGAGGCCGTCACCAAGTCCCATGGCGGCAGGGTCGAGCGGCGCAACGGCCGGCTCGTGGCCACCTACGATGGCCACGACACTCCCGTGGTGCTGTCGGAGCAGACCCTCTTTCCGGTCGCGCACAGCAGGAAACTGCTCGAGGAGGCGCAACGCGCCACGCGCGTGTTCTCGGCGCGCGAATTCTCCGGTTCCGACCACATGGAGGGCGACGTCCTGGTCACGGCCGTGATCGGAAATGGCAAGACGGGGTGGAACGCTCCCGAAGGCCTGGACCCGACGGTCGCGGAGATCCTGTTCTCGGGCACGTCATGGCCGGTCCATCTCGGCTACTTCAGCACGGATGCCCGGGTCGATGCGCCCGACTACGAGGTGAGCATGCACCTGCACGACAGCGGGGCCGTCTCCTCGTTGACGCTGCACTACGATGCCCTGGATATCGATCTGGGGCTCGAGGAGGTCAGCCTGAACGCGCTGCCCGACTGCCGCTGAGCGTTGAGTCCCCGGCGCTACTGCCGGCCGTTCCTCGACAGGCTGCGTCCCTTGATGATGGCCGCGGTGCCCTGTTGCGTGCGAACCGCGTCCATGGCCTGTTCAGCACGCTTGCGCTGCTGTCCGGACGGGTCGGCCAGGTCCGGAAGGTCCGCTTCTTCCTCGTCGGCGAGCCCGGTGACGCCGACGCCGAGCAGCCGGAAACTCCGTCCGTCCGTCTCGCGTTCGAGCAGGGGCCGGGCGGCCCTGAACAGCGTGTCGGCCAGCTGGGTGGGGGAGGTGAGGGTGGTGCGGCGCGACACGGTGCGGAAGGTCGAGGTCCGCAGCTTGAGCATCACCACCCGGCCGGCCCTGGACGCCTCCTTCAGGCGCCGCGAGACGGTCTCGCACTGCGACCAGAGAACGGGAACCAGCAGCTCCGGCTCGCGCAGGTCGGTCTCGAAGGTGGTTTCGCTGGAGATGCTGATGCTCTCGCGGGAAGGATCGACCGTGCGGTCGTCGCGGCCCCACGCACAGGCGGCAAGCCGGGAGCCGATGGCTCCGTAGCGCCGGACCAGTTCGGCCTCCGGAACCTTCTGCAGGTCACCCACGGTCGAAATCCCGGACCGGCGCAACGCGCGGTCAAGCTGCCGGCCGACACCCCAGATCACCGAGACCGGCATCGGCGCCAGCCTGGCGGGAGCCTCGGCCCGCCCGATGACGCTCATGCCCCGCGGCTTGTCGAGGTCGGATGCCACCTTGGCAAGGAACTTGTTGCAGCTGAGACCGATCGAGACGCTGACCCCGATCTCGCTCTCGATGCGTGCGGCCAGCCGGGCCAGGGTTTCGGCGGGACAGCTGCGATGCAGCAGTTCGGTCCCGTACAGGTCGAGGAACGCCTCGTCGATCGACAGCGGTTCGACCAAGGGCGCGGTCTCGCGCATGATCTCCCGGATCTGTCGCCCGACCGCGGCATAGCGTTCCATGTCCGGTCGCAGGACCACCGCGTCCGGACAGGCGGCGAGTGCCCGTGCCATCGGCATCGCCGAGTGCACACCGCGGATGCGGGCGATGTAGCACGCGGTCGACACCACGCCGCGGGTGCTGCCGCCGACGATGACCGGCCGGGCAGCCAGCTGCGGATTGTCACGTTTCTCCACGCTGGCATAGAAGGCGTCGCAGTCGAGGTGGGCGATGGTGAGCTCGGAGAGTTCCCGGTGGCGGATCATCCGCGGCGATCCGCAGTGCGGACACGCATCGATACCGTGCGACCATGCGAAACAGTCCCGGCACAGGCCCGGCGACGTCATCCCGGCCGGTCCGGATGACGCGGCCACAGCCAGGCGGCGCCGCGCACGCCGCTCGCGTCTCCGTGCGCCGCCGGCACCAGCCTGGTCCGGATCTCGTTCGAGAACACGTACCGCTGCCAGTGCCTCGGGACGTCGCTGTACAGCCGACCGATGTTCGACAGGCCGCCGCCGACCACGATCACGTCGGGGTCGAGCAGGTTGATCACGGTCGCGAGGCTGCGCGCGAGCCGGTCGGTCCAGGCATCCAGGGTGCGCGAGGCGGCAGGGTCGCCGGCGCCGGCACGCCGGGCGATCTCCCGGGGCTCGAGTGTCTGCCCGGTCTCGCGGCAGTGCCGGCGCGCGAGTGCCGGACCCGACAGCCAGGTCTCCAGGCAGCCGGACAGGCCGCAGTAGCAGGGGTCGCCGGGTCGTTCGCTGTCCCCGGGCCAGGGCAGGGGATTGTGCCCCCATTCGCCGGCAATGGCGTTGGCCCCCGACACCGGGCGGCCGTGCACCACCAGGCCGCCGCCGATGCCGGTTCCGAGCACGACGGCGAAGATCACGCCGTCGCTGTTTCCGGCTCCGTCGGCCGCCTCCGAGACCGCGAGACAGTTTGCGTCGTTCTCGACCCGAACCGGGCCGCCGAGCGCCGCCTCGATGTCCTGTTGCAGGGGCCTGCCGATCAGCCAGGTCGCGTTGCTGTGCCTGACCAGCCCGGTACGGGCCGAAACCGCTCCGGGAATGCCGATGCCGACCGGTGCGGGGTTGCCGGCAGCCCTTCGTGCGGCGGCAACAAGCCGCGCCAGGGCGGCGATGGTCCCGTCGTAGTTCCCGCGCGGCGTGCGGATCCTCCGCCGCCAGCAGACGGACCCGGCCGGGTCCATGACCACGCATTCGATCTTGGTCCCGCCGAGGTCAATTCCGATGCGGAAGCCGTCGGTCATGGTTCCCACCGGTGCCGTGCACGGAAACGGTCCGCACGGTCCCCATGCTACATGGGCCGCCTGCAGGGCGCCAACACGCCTCAGTACCCCTGTTCCCAGGATATGACGTTCTTCAGCGGGCGTCCGGCGAGGTACAGGCGCAGGTTCTCGAGGAACAGCGCCGTTCCCCTGTGGGTGTTGATGTCCGACTTCGCCGAGATGTGCGGGGTGATCACCACGCGTTCGTCGGACCACAGGCGCGGGTCCGGCGGCCGTTCGAATTCGCCGTCGTAGACGTCGAGCACCACACCGCCGAGTGTTCCGGCGGCAAGTGCATCGCACAGCGCCTCCTCGTCTATGATCTCGCCGCGGGCCACGTTGATCAGCAGTGCTCCGGGTTTCATGGCGGAGAAGGCGGCGGCGTTGATCATCCCGTGCGTCTGCGGGGTCCACTGGCAGCACAGCGCGATGACGTCGGCCTCGCCGAGCGCCGCATGCAGCCCGTCCGGCCCGGTCACGCGGTCGAACCCGGGTTCGGGGGGGCCGGGAACGCGCTTGATCCCTGTGACCCTCATGCCCAGGGCCGCCGCGAGCCGGCCGACCTCGCGGCCGATGCCGCCGACCCCGATGACACACATCGTCCTGCCGGCGACCTGCAGACCGGGGTAGCCGCGGGCATTGAACCCGCCCGCCTCCCGCTCCGCGGAAGAAAGGTGAAGACCCTTGAGGAAATGCAGCATTCCGGCGAGCACGTACTCGGCGATCGGCAGGTTGTGGGCGTGGCCGCGCGACGAGGTGACCGTGACGTCGGACTGCCAGAGGTCGCCGTGGCGCATGTTCGAGGAACCGGCGGGGCGCTGGTGCACCCAGGCCAGCCCGGCGGCGCGGGCGCGCAGGTCGACGGGAAACGGAAACCCGACCAGCATGATCTCGGCATCGGCGAGCAGCCGGTCGCGTTCCTCGCGCGTGCCGTGGCCGGTCGAGTCCGGGGCGAGGTAGCGGTCGGTGGTGAATGCGGGCCAGGTCTCCCGCATCTCGCCGTCGAACCAACCCGCGGCTTCCACCAGCCGCAGCCCGGGGTCGATCCTGCCGATCGCCTCGCGGTCCCGCGGCGCGAGCCGCACAAGGGAGAGGATACTGCCCTTCATGCCATGTCGTCTCCGGGCTGGTGTGCCGGACAACGGGAAGCCGTCCGTCGCGGTGCACTGGTTGTCAGTAGGTGTCGAACATCCGCTGGATCTCGTCGGGATCGCTGGTGCGGGTGAGTGCCAGCATGGCGAGAACCCGCGCCTTCTGCGGATTGAGGCTGTCGGCCGCAATCAGGCCCGCCCTGCGCATCGACTCGCGGCGCAGCACCCGCCCGCTTCCGGCCCGGCTGCTGTAGATCACCGGAATACCCCGGGCGGCGGCCGCGCCGAGCGCCTGTTCCTGGACGGGCGTGGGCAGGCCGGGAGCGAGGGTGGCGCAGACGATCGCCCGTGCGCCCGCGTTGACGAAACCCGAAATGGCCGCATCGTCCGCGCCGGCGTAGCTGAGCGCGATGTCGACCCGCGGCAGTTCGCCGATCCCGGCAACGTCGAACTCGGTGTCGCGGCAGCAGGGCCGGACCGGCCGGCGATAGATGGCGACCGATCCGTCGGGGTCGGCGTAGCCGAGCATTCCGATATCCGGGGCGCGGAAGGTCTCCAGCCGCAGGGTCGAGGTCTTGGTCACCTCGCGGGCGGCATGGATTTCCTCGTTCAGGACCACGAGCACTCCGAGCCCGCGGGCCTGCGGCGCCGAGGCGACGCGCAGTGCGCACAACAGGTTCGAGCCGGCGTCGGTTGCGAATCCCGAGCTCGGTCTCTGGGCGCCGACCATCACCACCGGCAGGTCGACCTTGAGCGCAAGCGACAGGAAGTAGGCGGTCTCCTCCAGCGTCGCGGTGCCGTGGGTGATCACCACGCCGTCGACGTCCGGGTTGGCGGCCACCGAACGGTGTACGGCGTCGACAAGCGCCAGCCAGTCGTCCGGAGTGATGCCGGAACTGGAGACCTGGCGCACGTCGACCGGGATGATGGTGGCCGCGGCTTCCGCTTCCGGAAACAGTGAGAGGATCTCCGGGACCGGCATGCGGCGACCGTGGTCCATGTATTCCCACAGGTCCATGCTGTCCCTGCCGGAATAGGAAATGGTGCCGCCGGTCCCGAAGAGAAGGACACGGGGTCTGCTGTCGCTCATGGTGGCGGTCTCCGGACCGGTGGCGGTTGGCCGGCATCTTCTCCGATGTGGCATGCACGAAACAAGGCGCCGTGGCCGCCGGATGAGTCCGGCCTGACGCTTGACGGGATGAAGTTTGTGGCGAACGGTGTCGCAGGCCTCCTCTCGCACCCCCCGCAACCGGTACGCCGGCGAAAGCCATGAACAGCACCCGTCCTGCAGTGATGTCGGCGAAGCTACCGGGGCCCGCCCGCGTGGCGGCGGGGTGACACGACGGTGTCGAGTCCGCTCCTGTCCCTGCTGCGTGACGGTGCCTACGCCCGGATCTGGCTGATCGGCCTGCTCGGCAACACCATGCGCTGGCTCGAGGTGCTCGCGGTCGGGATCTTCGTGTTCGAGACCACCGGTTCGGCGCTGCAGGTGGCGGTGATGACCGTGGTCCGGCAGGTTCCGCTGGCGCTGTTCGGCTCGGTGACCGGGCCACTCGCCGAACGGGTGAACCGGGGCCGGCTGCTTGCCGCCGCCTTCGCGATAACCACCCTTTCCTCGATCACCATGTGCGTGCTCGCCTGGACCGGGTCCATCGAGCTCTGGCACATGGTGGTCTGCGCCTTTGTCAGCGGAACCTGCTGGACCATGGACTTCCCGGCACGGCGAACGCTGCTCGGCGAATTCTGCGGCCCCGAGCGGCTCGGCGCCGGCGTGTCCTTCGACTCTGCGACCAACAATGCCACCCGCATGGCCGGACCGCTCAGCGGCGGCATCCTGTACGGACTGCTGGGTCTGGAGGGCGCGTTCCTGTTCTCGCTCGGGGCGCACGCCGCCTGCGTCGTCGTTGCTCTCTCGCTGACGGTCGGCCCGACACCGATGGCGGCGGCGTCCGGTTCGTTCCTGCGTGACCTGCGCCGCGCGCTCGACGTGGTGATGAAGTCGCGAGACCTGCTCAGGATCTATCTCTTCACCATCGTGCTCAACGTGTTCGGGTTTCCGTATGCCGCCATGATCCCGGTACTCGGCCGGGCCCGCTACCAGGTCGAACCGGCCCTGATCGGCCTGCTGTCAGCTGTCGAGGGCGCGGGCGCCTTTATCGGCGCGCTGGCGATCTCGCTGGTCGTGCGTCCGCGCTGGTACACCCCGCTGTTCGTCGGCGGATCGATCGTCTTCGTGACCGGTGTGGTCTTTCTGTCGCTGGCTCCATACTACTGGCTCGCCGTGGCGCTGCTGTTTGGCGCCGGCCTCGGCATGGCCGGTTTCGGAAGCATGCAGAGCACCCTGGTGCTGAGCCTGGCGCCCCTGGAACTCCGCGGCCGGCTGATGGGACTGCTGTCGGTCTGCATCGGCTGTTCGCCGGTGGGGCTCGTGACCCTCGGCCTGTTGTCCGACTGGCTGGGTCCGCCGACGGCCCTGCTGCTGATGTCCGCAACCGGGCTGGTGCTGCTGTTGGCAATCGCGATCAGGACCCGGAACTGACGCCGTCCGTGGCGGCAGGGACTGATTTCTGTTGCGGAACTTCTTCTACACCGGGTAACCTTTTGGCACTCACCTACAAAATGTTGGGCCATTCAGGGATCTCGGGAGGAGTGAATGTCCATACAACCATCCCCCACGTGGAACGAGGATCGGTTGGTCAGGCTCAGGGAACTCTGGGCCGAGGGTGTGTCGGTCACCCAGATCGGCCGGGTGCTTGGCGTGACCCGCAACGCCGTTGTCGGCAAGGCACAGCGCCTGGGATTGCCGCGGCGGCGATCTCCCATCCCCGAGGTGGCGGCTCCCGCCGTCAAGGGACGGCGTCGCGCCTTGCAGGAGGTCGCGGCGCAGTGGGCGACGACGCGGTGTTGCTGGCCGATCGGTGATCCGCAGAGTTCCGGGTTCGGGTTCTGCGGAGCGCCGGTGAGCGAAGGCCGCCCGTACTGCGAGGAACACTGCGAGCAGGCATACAACATTCAGCCGCTGCGCAGTTTGACGGGCTGACGGCCGGATCCTGAGCAAGCCGGGCCGGCGACCGGAATCCGGCCCTGTCCCCGATGTTGACAGTCCGGCCGGTCCCCTGCCAGCTTCGGCCATCCAGGATCATCCGGGGGCCGGATCGGGCGCGATGACTGTGGTTTCCACGCCAGGTTCCAGAGAACCGACAGAACCGAAGCGGCTCGCAGAGTATCGCCCGCCACGATTTCTCGTCGACACCGTCGACCTCGTCATTGACCTCGCCGACGAGTGGGCAACGGTCACCGCCACGCTCGCGGGCCGGCGCAATCCGCATGCGCAGACAGGAAACGACGGACGGGCCGACGATGTCCTCGTGCTCGACGCGCTGGATCTCGAGGTTCTCGACCTGGTGCTTGACGGCCGGCAACTGCCGGTCCCCGAACGGTCCGAACCGGGGTTCGAGGTTGCCGGCGTCGATGAGACCTTCACCCTCGTGGTGACGAGCCGGACACGACCCGCCGACAACACGGTGCTCGAGGGACTATACCTGTCGAACGGCATCTACTGCACCCAGTGCGAGGCCGAGGGTTTCCGCCGGATCACGCCGTTTCCCGACCGGCCGGACATCCTGTCGGTCTACCGGACCACCATCGTGGCGGACCGGGCCCGGTACCCGGTCCTGCTGTCGAACGGCAACCTGGTCGAGACCCGTGATCTTGCCGGAGGCCGCCACAGCGCCACCTGGCATGACCCCTGGCCGAAACCGTCCTACCTGTTCGCGATGGTGGCGGGTGACCTTGCCTGGGTCGAGGATCGCCATGTCACCAGGTCCGGACGCGACGTCGCCCTGCGGATCTATGTCGAGCACGGCGACGAGACCCGGTGCGACCACGCGATGTGGGCGCTGAAGTCGGCAATGGCCTGGGACGAGGAACGGTTCGGCCTCGAGTACGATCTCGATCTCTTCATGATCGTGGCGGTCAGCCACTTCAACATGGGGGCGATGGAAAACAAGGGACTGAACATCTTCAACAGCAAGCTGGTGCTGGCCGACCGCGACAGTGCCACCGATGTTGACTTCCAGCGTATCGAGGAGGTGGTGGCGCACGAGTACTTCCACAACTGGACCGGCAACCGTGTCACCTGCCGTGACTGGTTCCAGCTCAGCCTGAAGGAAGGGCTGACGGTGTTCCGGGACCAGGAATTCACTGCCGACATGCATTCCCGGGGGGTGAAGCGGGTCGCGGATGCGCGCTTCCTGCGTGCGCACCAGTTCCAGGAGGATGCCGGTCCGACCGCCCACCCGGTTCGTCCCGACAGCTACATCGAGATCAACAACTTCTACACCCTGACCGTGTACGAGAAGGGAGCGGAGGTGGTGCGCCTGCTCCATACCCGGCTCGGCGAGGAGGGGTTCCGCAAGGGCATGGATCTCTACCTGGAGCGCCACGACGGCGAGGCGGTCACCTGCGATGACTTCGTAAGCGCCATGTCGGATGCCAACGGTATCGACCTCGGCGACATGGAGCTGTGGTACAGCCAGGCCGGAACGCCGGAACTCTCGGCGCTGCTCGAGCACGACCGTCAGCGGCAGCAGGCGACGCTGCGGGTGTCGCAGCGGGTTCCGCCCACGCCCGGACAACCGGACAAGCAGCCGATGACGATCCCGCTGCGCATCGGTCTGCTTGACGGCGCCGGACGCGAGATGCCGCTGCAGCTGTCGGGTGAGTCGCGAAACGACGCCCCCACCGACCGGGTACTCGAGATCCGCGACGCCGAGAACGTGTTCACCTTCGAGGGTATCCCGGAGCGGCCGGTTCCGTCGCTGCTGCGGGAATTTTCGGCCCCGGTGAAGCTGAACCTCGAACTTGATGGCGCGGACCTGCTTCACCTTGCGGCCCACGACACCGATCCGTTCGTGCGCTGGGATGCGTTTCAGCGCAGCGCCAGCACGGTGCTCCTCGATGCGACACGCGACCGGAACGAAGCCGGGGGCGACCCGGCCTTCATCGAGGCCGTGCGTTCCGCCCTGCACGACGAGCGGCTGGAACCGGCGCTCAGGGCCGAACTGGTCCGGCTGCCCGGTGAGACCGAACTCGCGAACCAGATGGAGATCGTCGACGTCGACGCGATCCACGCGGCCCGGACCCGCCTGCGGGCCGGGATCGGGACCGCGTTGTGGGATGACCTGCAAGCCGTGCACGCGCACGCCCTGTCGGGCCAGTCACCCGACGACCTGTCGAGCGCCGCCATGGGTGCACGTGCGCTCGCGGCGGTCGCGCTCGACTACCTGGTGGCAACCCGGCGGGCATCGGCACTCGGGCTTGCCTTCGGGCAGTACACGCAAGCGCAGTCGATGAGCGTGGCCATGGCGGCACTGCAGGCGCTCAACACCGTCGACTGCACCGAGAGAACCGAAGCGCTCGCGCACTACCACGACCGCTGGCGTGCACGGCCGCTCGAACTTGACAAGTGGTTTGCGCTCAAGGCGACCTCGAGCCTGCCGGATACACTCGAGGTGGTCCGCGGACTGCTGTCCCATCCGGGATACGATCCCGGGGTCCCGGACCGGGTCCGCTCCCTGATCGGAAGCTTCGCGGGCGGTAACCAGGTCCGGTTTCACGCCGTCGACGGGGGCGGGTACCGGTTCCTCACCGACAGGGTGCTGGAAATCGACCGTTTCAACCCCCGGGTTGCCGCCCGCCTGGTCATGCCGCTGGTCCGCTGGCGGCGGTACGACACCGTGCGCCGGGGCCTCATGCACCGCGAACTTGAACGCATCATGGCAACCCGGGACCTGTCGGGCGATGTCGGCGAGATCGTCGGCAAGGCTCTCGAACCGGAGACTGGAGAGAAGGCATGACCGGGCCTGTCATCGTGATAAATCCCAACAGTACCGAGCAGGTGACGCAGGCCATGGACCGGGCGCTCGACCCGTTGCGGCTGCCGGCCGGTCCCGAGATCGAGAGCCTGACCAATCCCGGCGGTCCGCCGGGTGTCGAGACCCAGGAGCATGTTGACCGCGTGGCGGGCGACGTGGTGCGCATGGTCAGGGAGCACGACCACCGGGCGAGCGCGTTTGTCGTCGCGTGTTTCTCGGATCCAGGCTTGCACGCGGCCCGCGAGGCCACGGCCCGGCCGGTATTCGGAATTGCCGAGAGCGGCATGCTTGCAGCGCTCTCGCTCGGCAACCGGTTCGGTGTCCTTGCCATCCTGTCCGGCTCGGTGCCGCGGCACCTGCGCTACATCAGGTCGCTGGGGATCGAGTCCAGGCTCGCGGCCGACCTGCCGATCGGGCTCTCGGTGGTGGAACTGGCCGATGCGTCGCGCACCCTCGCTCGCCTGGGGGAGGTCGGCGAGACCCTGCGCGATCACCACGGTGCCGATGTGCTGGTGCTGGGATGCGCCGGCATGGCCGCCTGCCGTGCCCCGCTCGAGGAAAGGCTCGGTATCACGGTGATCGATCCGACACAGGTCGCGGTGTCCGCGGCGCTCGCCGCGGTCCGGCTCGGTCAGACCACCGGACCGAGACGCCGAACGGCGTGATGCCCTCCGGTCTTGCCGTTGCGGATCCGATCATTGACCGCAACGGTTTCTGCTGGCCGGGAAGCAGGCGGCTTGCCGTCGCGGTGATCCTTGCGCTTGACGTGGATGATCCGGTAGCCGAGCGCTACGGGATGAGCGTCGGGGCATGGCGGCTGCTGGAGATGTTCCGCACCTTCGAGCTGCCGGTGGCTGTAGCCGCCGGTTCCGGCATCCTGGCACGCCACCCGCGGCTGACGGCGATGTTCACCGCCCGGGCCGACGAGTTCGTTGCCGTGGACCCGGTCCCGGATCCGCGGTACCCGGATCTCGGGATCCCGGCGCCCCGGGGGCTTCTGGTACCCGGCGAGGTCGACCTCCCGTCCGTGCGGGACGCCGGCTGTCGCTACCTGCTGGCGGTCTGCGGCGACGATCAGCCGGTCTGGCTCTCGAGCGGCGATCACCGGATGCCCTGCATCCCGCTTGCGCCGGAACTCGACGACCTGCAGCAGGTGCAAATCCGTCGCCATACCCCGCGCCAGTTCGCCGCCATGCTCTCGGATCATTTCGACGAGCAGCTGCGCCAGTCGGCACACCAGCCTGTGGTGATGTGCCCGGTGCTCAGGCCGCATCTGTCCGGTCAGCCGCGCTGCCTTGACGCGATCAGGCGCTGGCTGGCGCATGCGGCGGAGGATCCGGGCGTGGCCTGGTTCTGCCACCCCCGCGACATCGCCTGCGCCTGGCGGGAACGGGGATGAGCATCGCGCCGGCGCCCCGGCTCGTCTACCGCCGGCCCGCGGCCGTCGGCTCCGGCAGTGCGGAACGGTGCGCGATCGTGATCATCGGCGCCGGGCCGGTCGGCCTTGCCGCGGCACTCGAACTCGCCCGTCTGGGTGTGCGCACGGTGCTGCTCGAGAAGGGCGACAGGCTTGCCACCGGCAGCCGGTCGATCTGCTGGTCAAAGCGCACGCTCGAGATCCTGGACCGTTCCGGAACCGCCGGGAGCATGCTCGGGCACGGTGTTGTCTGGCAGACCGGGCGGGTCTACCGGGGTGAACGGCAGCTTTACGCCTTCGACCTGCTGCCCGAGACCGGGCATCGGATGCCGGCCTTCATCAACCTGCAGCAGTACCACGCGGAGGCCTGCATGATCCGGCGCCTGCAGCAGCTGGGGCTTGCCGACATCCGCTGGTGCAACGAGGTCACCGGCGTGTGCAACCGTGACGCCGACGGTGCGCTCGTTCGGGTTCGTACGCCGGACGGCGAGTACGGGATCGAGGCCCGGTACGTGCTGGCCTGCGACGGGGTGCACAGCACGGTGCGGCGTTCCCTGGGGCTCGAAATGGTCGGGCGGAGTTTCGAGGAGCGGTTCCTGATCACCGACATCCGGGTCGAGGCGGGGTTTCCGTTCGAACGCCGGTTCTACTTCGAGCCGGCATTCCATTCGGGCCAGTCGGCCCTGTTGCACCGCCAGCCCGATAACCTGGTCCGGATCGACCTGCAACTCGGTCCCGATGCCGACCCGGAACGCGAGAGCGAGCCCGAACGGGTGACCGATAGGATCCGGCGCGTCGTCGGTCCCGGCACCCGGTTCGAACTGGAATGGATCAGCGTGTACAGCTTCTCCTGCCGGCGGATGGAGCGGTTCCGCCACGGCTGCGTGTTCTTCGCCGGTGACGCCGCCCATGTCGTCAGCCCGTTCGGGGCCCGGGGCGGCAACGGCGGCGTACAGGACGTCGACAACCTCGCCTGGAAGCTCGCTCTGGTCGAGGCCGGCGCCGCACCCGCCTCCCTGCTCGACAGTTACGATGACGAGCGGGTTCCGGCGGCGGACGAGAACATCCTGAATGCCGCGCGCAGCACCGACTTCATGACGCCGAAGAACCAGGCGAGTGCCGACCTGCGGGATGCGGTGCTCTCGCTGGCCGAGAGCGAGCCCTTCGCGCGCGCGCTGGTCAACAGCGGACGGCTGTCACTGCCGCACAGCTACTCCGGCTCCGCCCTCAGCAGCCCGGACGACCCTGCATTCGGCGGTCTCGGGCCGGCGCCCGGTGCGCCGGCCATCGACGCCCCCCTGGAGCCGGGGTGGCTGCTCGACCGTCTCGGCGGGCGGTTCGTGCTCCTGTGTTTCTCCGATACCGCCCGGAACGGGAAGCCACTCTGGTGTGAGGATATCCTTGCCAACCTGAAGCCACGCGTAGACGTGCTGGTGACGGAGGCAAGCGGCCTCGCCGCCCGCCGCTGGGCCGCCGTGCCCGGGTCGATGTACCTGCTGAGACCGGATCAGCATGTCGCCGCCCGCTGGCGGGAGGGGTGCGACGCCACCGCGCTCGCGCATGCGCTCGCACGGGCATGCGGCGGGAGGGAGACAGGACAGTGAGCGACCTGGTACGCGCTTCGCGCATCGATGATCCCGACCGCTGGTACGAGATGCTGATCGAGGCGCACGAGGGGCTGTCGGATGAAGACGGACGCCGGCTCAACGCCCGCCTCGTCCTGATCCTCGCCAACCAGGTGGGTGACATCACGGTTCTGGAAGACGCACTCGCCCTTGCGCGTCGCACGCTCTAGCCCCAATACTGTTGTCTTAAAGAGGAGTCGGACAGAGTTCGTGACAGAGCGCGGCGAGTTCGGCCGCCGGTGTGCAGCGCGACAATCAACCTGAGACTCAACCGGAGATCGGCCTCGATATTGATCCGCGTTACCGGCTTCTGCAGTAGCTGCTCCAGGACCTCCTTCGCATTGTGCCCGATCCGGGTGTCCCCGATGACAACCAGCCAACGCTCGGCCCAGAGTTCAGGTTCCGAAATGGCGGTAAACTTGGCCATGTCGTCATAGCCGATGTCTTTCCCCCGCCCATGTTCGTCCAGCTTCCTGTCCTTGCACTGGATGGCGATCAGCCTGCCGTCGCTCTTCCGCCGGGCGACGGCATCCATCCCGAGGTCCGTGGTCTTCCGGTCGGGCCAGTCATCCCAAAGCCAAGCGTCGCCGATGTCCCAGTCGGCGATCAGGGGAGCCAGTCGCGCGTCAGACGCTTGAGCCATTTGCCGTCGGTATCTTGCTGGCTCACTCGCTCGATTTCCGCCAGGGCGTCGGAAACCCGGAGTTCGGCATTGGGGGATTGGTTGTCCATGGGCATGGGCGGGGCCTCATGTGGGTCGGGACGTCGGCAGGGAACACGGGACCCGGCGTCCGGTGCGAAGCTCAAGATTGGCGGCCGGTCCAGGGATCCACCGTTTCGACGCCGGTGTTCCGGAATTCCGCCTGGTTGCGGGTCACGATGACAAGGCCGCGCACGGCCGCAGTGGCGGCGAGGAAGGCGTCCGGAACATGGTTGTCCAGCGGCTCGCCGCGGCGGCGCTTATCCTCCATGATCCGCGCGCAGGCTTGCGCATCCGCCGCAGACCACGCCACGACCCGGTCCTCGAACTGGTCGTCGAGAAGGTCCCGGAATCGTTCGGTGATCTCGCGGCGACGCCGGCCGGGGTCGAGCCGGCCGATACCGTTCAGAATCTCCCAGACGGTGACGGACGCGATACCCAGCCCCTCGTCGGCGATGGAATCGAGGAAGGCGGCAACCTTCGGGTCAGGCCGCGGCCGCATCATTTCGGAAACCGCATTCGTGTCGACCAGCCATGCAAGCCGGACCGTCATTCCTCCTCCGCTCCGGCGAACGACAGCGGTCTGTAGCCGAGGTGGGCCGGCGGCGGCAGCTCGACGCCGTGCTCCTCCCCGAAATACCGCGCGAAGGCTTCGGACGGTTTTAGCCGGCGTTCGCGTTTCGCGCGCGTTTCGCGGATCAGGCGGCGCACCAGTTCTTCCATCGATACCCCGGCCTGCCGGGCCTCGCGCCGCAGCCAGGACTTGTCTCCGGGGTCGATGTCGCGGACGACAATGCTTGTGCTCATGCCGACGCCTCCGGCTCCATATCAACCGCGATGATATCGAATTATGCTATCTGGGGTCAATGGCCAACGCTGGTGGCCTGTCGACAGCTGTTGGTATCGGGCTGTTCGCCTGCGTGGACAAAACCGGCAGCTGTCGAGACTGTCGCTCACAACGCGACCGGCGGCGCATTTCGGCGGCGACCCGCATTTGGCTGCGCCGCGCCGGTACACGCTGTCAGCGGGCTGCAGAAGGGCAGTTTCGTGTTGTTTGAGCCGCTCTCCCTGCCCTATCAGGGGTGCCGATACACTGTTCGTCTCGAATCAGTCAGTAAGTCCAGTTGATGAAGTTTCATGTCCAACCAGTGCCGGTCATCGCTTCACCCCACGCACCGTTCGAGAACGACCGGCTGAATCGGACCGAGGCGGCCGGAATCCTTACCAGCCTGGTAGGCTCGATCGTGGGACCTTGTGTTATTGCCCTCGACGCGGCATGGGGCATGGGGAAAACCACGTTCCTGCGTATGTAGCAGCAGACTCTGGAAACCGGCGGTTTCGTGGAGCAGGTCGGCACGCCGCTCGAGATCTACGATGCGACGGCCACGCTGTTCGTCGCCGGCTTCATCGGCTCGCCCGCGATGAACTTCCTGCCGGGGACGGTTGCCGATGACGGGAGCGGAGCCCACCTCGATGGGGCGGAGCCGACGCTGTCGGTTGCGCCGCCCGCTTCCGCCGGCAGGGGCCGGATCACGGTCGGCATCCGGCCGGAGCACCTGGAGCCTGTTTCCCGCGAGGAGGCGGCGCTCGAAGTCGTCGTCGAACTCGTCGAGGCGCTCGGCGCGGACAGCCTGGTCCACGGACAGCTGGCCGACGGCGGAGAGAGTGCGGCGGTGACCGTGCGCCTGGACGGCGCCCGGCGTGTCGCGACCGGAGAGGTGCTGTCCCTGGCCGTTGCGCCGAAACACGTCCACTTCTTCGACCCCGTCGACGGCACGCGGCTGACCTGAGCGGGCACATGCTGGAAATAGGCGGGCATCGCGGCGCACGGGGGGCTGCTGCCCAAAAACACGCTCCCGGCATTCGAGTGCGCGATCGCGCTCGCTGTTGATACCCTCGAGTTCGACATCGGGTTGACCCGGGACGGCGTTCCCGTCGTCCATCACGACCACGCGCTCAACCCGGGCCACACGCGTGATGCCGGCGGCAGGTGGCTGACGCCGCCAGGGCCGCTGCTTCGGGACCTGGACATGCTGGAGCTGTCGGAATTCGATGTCGGCAGGGCGAAGCCGGGCAGCCCGACATCCGCAAGGTTTCCGCACCAGCGGGCGTCCGACGGTGCGCATATCCCGACCCTGGCGGAGGTCCTGGCGTTGGGACGCCGGCCGGAGGCCGATGGGGTCGGCTTCGACATCGAAATCAAGCTGTCGCCCCTGGCACCAGGCGAAACGGCGCCGCCGGAGGCGTTCGCAGAGGCGGTCGTGGCGGCATTGAGGGCGGAGGGGATGATTCCCCGATCGAGCGTCCGGGCATTCGACTGGCGCGTGCTTCAAGAGATCCGCAGGCTCGCGCCGGAGGTCCCCCTGGGCTGCCTGACGGCCGAACAGGAATGGCGCGACAACATCCTGCGCGACCGGCCCGGACCGTCTCCCTGGACAGCCGGCCTGGATATCCACGCGCATGGCGGCTCGGTGCCGGGGATCGTGCATCGTTTCGGCGGGCCGGTATGGTCGCCCTACTACACCGAACTGACTGCACAATCACTGGCCGAGGCCCGGGATCTCGGTCTCAGGGTCGTTGTCTGGACGGTGAACGACGTTCACGACATGCAGGCACTGGCCCGTCTTGGCGTTGATGGCATCGTCACTGATTATCCCGACCGCGCCATCGAGGCGCTGGCGCCCTGGCGTCAGAACGCGCCGCAGACCCTCTGAAGATAGGCTCCCAGGCGCGCCGCGCCGTCGGTGGAGACGCAGAGGCCCTTGTGGGTACGTCGCCACAGGACGTCCTCGGCGGTCAGGGCCCACTCCCGGTGGACCAGGTGCTCCACCTCCGCTTCGTACAGCCCGGCTCCGAAATGCTCGCCAAGATCGGCGACGCTCCCGCGGCCGGCAAGCAGGGTATCCGTCTCGGTCCCGTAATGGCGCATGTAGTGCCCGAGAAGCCCCTCGGGCAGCCATGAAAGGCGCGCCGCGCACCGGGCCGCGAACGAGGCGATATCCGCACCGGGGATATCTCCGCCGGGAAGCGGTGCGACGCGGGTCCATCCCGGCCGGTTGACGCCGAGAGGCCCGGACAGCAGGTCCACTGCCTGCTCGGCAAGCCTGCGATAGGTCGTGATCTTGCCGCCAAATACCGAGAGAATCGGAGCCGGCCCGCGGTCGAGCTTGAGAACATAGTCGCGAGTGACCTCGCTTGCATTTTCTGCCTTGTCGTCGAACAGCGGACGGATACCGGAATAGGTCCACACCACGTCGTCCGGCGTGACAGGTGTCTCGAAATAGTGGTTCGCGGCCTCGCAGATGTAGTCGATTTCCCCGGGCGTTATCTCGACCCGTCCGGGCTCGCCGGTGAACTCCACGTCCGTCGTTCCCAGCAGGGTATAGTTCTCCTCGAAGGGAAGCGCGAACAGCACACGCCCGTCTCCGCCCTGGAAGATGTAGGCATGGGCGTGGTCGAAGAGCCTGGGCACCACGATGTGGCTGCCCTTGACGAGCCTCACACTCCGGTCCTCATCCGCGCCGCTGGCGAGCGAGAGGGTACGGCCTACCCAGGGGCCGGTCGCATTGGCGACAGCTCGTGCAGTGACGGTGAACCGCTCGCCCGACAGCCGGTCTTTCAGAACGGCTTTCCAGCCCGAATTGCCCGGGGCGAGCGACACGCATTGCGTGCGCGTCCGGATCTCCGCGCCATTGGCCTGAGCGTCGCGTGCATTCAGCACGACCAGGCGGGAGTCCTGCACCCAGCAGTCGGAATATTCGAACGCCCGGCGATATCGGCCTTGCAGGGCGCGGCCGCTTTCATGCCGCCGCAGGTCCACGCTCGAGCTTGGCGGCAGTACGGCACGGCCGCCGAGGCGGTCGTAGAGAAACAGGCCCAGCCGGATCATCCACCAGGGGCGAAGCCCGGCGTGGTGCGGAAGCACGAAACGCATCGGCCAGACGATGTGCGGCGCGTTGCGCAACAGCACTTCGCGTTCGCGCAGGGATTCGCGCACGAGCCGGAAATTGTACTGTTCCAGGTACCGGAGTCCGCCATGGATCAGCTTGGTGCTAGCGGACGAGGTATGAGCAGCGAGGTCGTCCCGTTCACACAGCAGGACCCCGAGGCCGCGGCCCGCCGCGTCCCGCGCGATGCCGGCACCGTTGATGCCGCCGCCGACGACGAGCAGGTCCACCTTGCGGGGAGAGGGGCTTTCAAAAGCCATTCGAACCCAGCCTTCCTGCGGGCGACCGAAGCGCCGGCCCGGCCCGGGAACCGATGAAGAACCGGTCGCTGCACCGCCTGTCAAGGCCAGACACGTCCCGGTGCGTAAACGTCCCGACGATGCGACGGCCTGCCGGAAACATGGCATCAGCCGGGCTTCGCAGCGCGCCCGGTTGCAGCAGCCGGATGGACTCTCACGCGGTCGGGGAGGCTACTGCCTTGTCCGGTCGATCCGTCGACCGGAGAAAGGACTTCCGAACGGAACGCAAGACGCTGACGGCAGCCGCCGTTTCGGGGCTTCAGGCCGGCATCGCCGCCTGTCGGACGAAGGAACATACCCACGTCCTGCAGGGGGTCGAAATCGACAACGCGCCGGTTGCTCTCGATGTCGCCGAACAGGTCGACGGACCGTCCGCTGATCCCGTCGCTGAGCTCGGACACCCCGTCGTCGCCGCCCCGGGGCGCGCGCCCGGGTCCAGAACCGCCGGCATGGCCGTGCTGCCAGCCGGGCGCGTCGAACTCCGCCCGCCGCCCGGGATCGCCTGGCAGGTGACAGGCCCCGGTGACCTCGCGGAAGCGGTGGAGCGCCACCGTGTCGCCCCTGTTGGCATGGGGGGGATGCGGGTTTCCGGAAAACGCGCGGCGGGTTCGCTCGATCTCGTCCAGCGTGGCCGCGGGCTCCGCGCCGAGGATGTCGGGGGATCCTTCACGATCGCAGGTATGGCACGTGCAGTCCTTCACGCGCGCGGTTGAACGGCGCAGATTGATACGAACATCGTGTGACACGAATCTCGTGTCATGAAGAACGTCACCGTCACATTGCCGGAGGAAGTCGCAGCCTGGCTCAGGGTCCGGGCCGCCGAGGACGGGCGTAGCGTATCCAGATGGCTCGCGGAACTGCTTGAAGGAATGCGGCGCGGGGAGATTGAATACGACCTCGCCATGGAACGACTTCTGGCCCGCAAGCCGCGCAGGCTGAACTGGGTCGACGGACGCTGGCCGACGCGCGAGGAGTCGCATGACCGGACCGGTCTTCGTTGACACCATCGTCCTCGTCTACTGGCAGGACACTTCGAGTCGAAGCAAGCAGTCCCGCGCCGGGGACTGGATGGCACATCCCGGGCACCTCTGAGCCACACGGAACAGCTTTCAGGTCCTGCAAGAGCCTTACGCCACGCTGACGCGCAAGGTGAAGCCGGCCTGCGACGCCGAGGAAGCACGCGCCATCGTGCGCGATCTCGCTGCGTGGCAACCGGTAGCGGTAGACCTGGCGATACTCGAAAGGGCCTGCCCAATCCAGGAGCGTTACATCCTGTCGTGGTGGAATTCGCTGATCGTTGTGACGGCGCACTCCTGTGCCTGTTCGGTGTTTCTGAAGGAGGACCTGCAGCATGGCCGGCTCCTCGGGCAGGTCAGGGTGATCGATCCCTTCGCATCGCCCGGGCTGGCGCTGCAGGAGGTCCTGGCTTCGCTGCAAGCCTGGTGACCGTGTTTGGAGAAGTCCCGGTCCACGTATGGAATGCTCTCGCCACGTGATGCCCGGACTGCTCCGGGCGTGGAAGATCGGCACCATCTGAACCCGGACCCGACCCTGTCCGGCATGGTCGCAGTCCTCGCGATGGCGGGAACGAAACAGGGCTGGCAGCGTTGGGCACCGGTTTGGCGACAGGGCGGATGACTCGCCGGGTGTGTGCACGACCGGTCGATGTCCACGCCGCGGCTCACCGTGGTGGTGACGCGAAGTATGGAAGTGCTGCGCGACCTTGCTATCGTCGGAAATATCACTGGCGGGGAACCGGGCATGGAACCGACATCCGGAATTGCGGATCATTACACCAGCGGCGACCTGCTTGAACGCCTCGAGGAGCACCTCAGGGACGACGGGGTCGATCCGGTCCGCCCGACCCTGGAGGAACTTGCACCCTACGACCAGTTTCACGCCCGTGGACTGGAGGCGACCGAGGACATGGCGCGCCACCTGCCGGTCTCGGGCACGGACCGGATCCTCGATATCGGCAGCGGGCTGGGCGGTCCGGCTCGCTACATGGCGCGACGCTTCGGTTGCCGGGTGACCGGCATCGACCTGACGGCGGAATTCTGCGAGGTGGCGCGGCTGCTGACAGCACGGCTCGGGTTCGAGGAGCGTGTGACCGTCGAACAGGGTGATGCGCTCGCCATGCCGTTCGAGGACGGGGCGTTCGACGGCGCCTACTCGATGAACGTGTCGATGAACATCCGGCCCAAGCGTGCGTTCTACCGGGAGATCCACCGGGTGCTGAAGCCTGGCGCGTGGTTGTGTCTCTCGGAGGTGGCACAGGGTCCCGGCGGCGACCCCGACTACCCCGTCGCGTGGGCGGCCAGCGCCGCGTCGAGTTTCCTCTCGACACCCGAGGCGACCCGCGCCGACCTCGAGGCCGAGGGTTTCAGGATCGAGCACCTGCGCGACACCAGCAGCGAGGCGCACGAATTTGCCGCCCGGTCCCGGGCCGTCGTCGAGGCGGGAGGCAAGCCGCTCCACCGCGCCGTCATCCTGGTCCTCGGTGAAAAGGCTGGTGTCGCGATGGCGAACTCGGGCCGCGCCATGCGGGATCGGCGCGTCCTGCCGATCGAGGTTCTCTCCAGGCGACAATCGTGATTCGGTTCTCGGCGCATTCGGGAACGGCCGTGACGACTGCCGGGCGCGCATGCGGTGTCCGGCCCGGTTCCGATGCGGCGCAACCGTGTCCTGCCCGCCGGGGACAGTCCCCGGAGACACCCGGGCTTCATGACCTCGATGACAGGAAAACTACTCTGCAGTTCATCACAGTGGCGACGTTTGGCGCGACAAACAGCCTGTGACCTGCGCAATACCGGCGGCAACACGGAGGAGGATGGGGGAGGAACAGGAGATGCAGTCGCGCCGCAGTGGGGCTTGATGCGAACACCCTACAGGATCACACCGGCATCGACGATGAGGCCGTTTCGACCCCAACCAGTCATGCCTGGTCCCGGCAACCGATTTCGTCGAGAAACTCCAGCATCGCGCGGCGGCACTGCTCCGGCGCTTCGATCTGGTGCAGATGGGAGGTCTCCGGGACGAAGTCGTAATCGACGTGCATCAATTCTTCCATCCCTTCTCCCGGGAGGTAGGTGCCGACAATCGTCGGGTCTGCGGAGATCGCCTTGACCGGGCAGGGAGCGTCTCTCGCCTCCGTTATGCTCGACCAGGAGTAGAATTCCTCGAACATCTGCGCTTCGTACTCTGGCGGGCATCGGAGTTCGACGCTTCCATCCTCGCACGTCCTCAGGGTCGTTCGTGCGATCAGATCGAAGTCCCTCGGCTGCAACCGGTTGAATACAGGAACCCGGGACAGCACTCGCGCGAAACTTGCATGTGTCGGGTAGCGGCCGCGGCGTTTCCGAGCGATCCGGGCCAGGTACGCTCCCACCGCCTCAAGGTCCTTGCGGGTCTTTCCGGGCGGCACCACCGGAAAGTCGAAGACGACGAGTGCGCGGAAGCGGACCATCCTGCCGATGGCCAACTGAAGCCCGATCATTCCGGACAGCGAGTGGAACACGCCGACCAGGGGCCTCACGTCACACCTGTTCCCGATCGACCACACCACTCGCTGCCCGTCGTCGATCAGGTTGGCGACGCGATGGTCCTCCAGTCGGCCAACGGAATTCCAGCCATGATTGCGCAGGTCGTGCACGAAGATGTCGAACCGGTCGGTCAATCCGCCCCAGAAGGGGAAATAGTCGTCCGCGGCCATGCCGTTCCCGTGCGTTACAAGCAGGCGCGGCCCACGCGGGATACCGTGCCGGCGGACATGGATGACGCTTCCGTCGGTGGTGGGCACTTCGAGCACACACGACGGCTCCGGCAACTCCCGGGCTCTTCCCATCCCGTGCCCTCCACGAATTCCCGCCGCCGCGCGCGGGCGCCGCCATCCGGTCCTGTCCCGGCGCGTCCCCCGGGTCCATTCTACGCCACCTGGCAACCGGCCCGGCCCGGTGGCGTCCCGGGAAGTTCGCAAGGCCGGTTGCGGCCCGGGACAGGCGCGTTCCGCAAGCGACCACACCCGGCGGCCCGGCGAAAGGGCGCACCGGATGCGGTGCTGGATGGTGTCCTCGCCTTTGCGCCGGCGCAGATGCGAATTCACGACCTTTGCCGCCCGCATGCTCCGGGTGCGCTGTCCCTTGCCGCGCATGCCGGGTCGTCGTGATCATGCCGCGAGACCCGGTTCCGGCCCGGAAATCTGATCGGCATACCGTGCAATTGAACGGAGCACGATATGACAGTGGCAAGGCTTGGACTGGTTCTGGGCCTGTTGAGCTTCATCGCCCTCGCGTCGTGGCCCTCGAGCGAGGCAGCGCCAACAGTGTGGTCGCCTGCACGATCGTGTGGACGGTCAGTTCGGCGAACCAGGCCTGTTCGGAGGAGACGATTACCTACTCCGACGACGACAGGAAGTGCACGATCAACGCGAAGTGCGACAGGGAGGGCTCAAGCTGGTTCTGGGAGACCATCAGCGTGGATCCGGACAAGGTCAGTCAACTGAACACGTGCGACGGCAGGCTTTCACTCACCGATTGCTGACCGGCTTGCGGTCCAACAGGTTCCTGCCTGTCAGGTGAGCAGAGGTACGACGCTCCGCATGCCGACAACTCCCCTCCGGGGCCTGCACGGTTGCCCGGAACGCACGGTGTTCCGGCCTCGACGGCATGTCTTCACGAGTTGCCGGGCCGGCCAATACCCCGTGACGTGCGGTGCGCGTCCCTGACCTGTCTGCCAAGGGTCCACCCGTGTCGTTGGCTGCGCCCGGCTTCTCCCCGGGGTCGTTCGCCACCGCCCCGGTTTTTCCCGGGCGTCCTTCGCGTTCGACCGGATATCCGCGGCCGCCTCCGGGTCAGGCGGGGGGACCGCTTTTCATGCTCGCGGTCATGCCGGATCAAGTCCCAGGATCTGCCGGACGAGGCCCCGGGCCTGGTCCTGGTCCTCGACAATCCGCTCGCCCGGGACCGAGTGCAGGACATCGAAGGCATCGAGTGTCTCGGCAATCTCCCCTGAACTCCCGGTGACAATGGTTGGTGTTCCCTCGCTGGCCGCGAGGTCGATCAGTTGCCTCACCACGGTCGCGGCACTGTCGTCCATGAAGGTCACGCCGGCAAAGTCGAGGATCACGACCTCGTGCTCGAGCAGGTCGATACTGATGATGCGGACCAGTTTCTTCGACGACGCCACCGTGAGGTTTCCCTTGAGAACAAGCATTCCGACCCGGGCGGAAAACGGGTCCGCATCCTCCGGTTCGTCGTCGTCGTAGAGAAAGACCGAGTCCAGCAACGGGACCGAAATCACGCTGTCGAGTTCCTGTTGCCCGACCCGCAGGGCGCCGGCGAGGAAAGAGATGATCATTCCCAGCACCACCGCCATGATCGGACCAATGAACACGGCAATCAGCGTCGTGACCACGATGGTGACGGTGTACTCGCCGCGAAGCCTGTTCAGTCGCGCCAGCAGTGACCAGTCGACCAGGTCCCACCCGACCTTGAAGAGCACGCCGGCGAGCGCCGCCAGCGGGATCGGGTCGGCATAGGGTGCGAGACCGAGCAGCAGCGCCAGCAGCAGCAGGGCGCAGATCAGGCCGGAGACCCTCGTGCGCCCTCCGGCACGGATATTGGCGATCGTGTAGACCGGGGTCCCGGCGCCCGGCAGGCCCCCGATCAGCCCGGCGGCCAGGTTGCCGAGGCCCTGGCTGACCAGTTCCCGCTCCGGGTTATGACTGGTCCGGGTCAGTGAATCGGCGGCAAGCGCGGTGAGCAGGCTGACGATCGAGCCGATCGACGCCAGAAGCAGCGCGGGCTGCAGCGCGTCAAGCAGGAAGGTGATTGACGGAAGGGTCAGGTCCGGAACCATGAGGGTGGTCGGAACCGGCCCGAGGACCGGCGCATCGCCCAGCCACAGCACGCCCAGCGCGGTTCCCGCCGCCAGTCCTGCAAGGGTGGGTGGCAGGTAGCGGCGAAGCCGGCTCGGCCAGGTTATGGCCACGCCGAGGGTGACGCATCCAATGGCGAGCGCGCTGTAGTTGATAGCGCGCAGCGCGTCGGGCAACCCCAACAGCATGCCGATAATCCCTCCCGGCGCCGGTGCCGAGCCGAGCATCGGCAGGACCTGGATGGCCATTACCAGGATACCGATGGCCGTCATGAAGCTGGCCACCACCACGTACGGGGTGTAGGCGACGAACCGGCCGAGCTTCAGCAGCCCGATCACGATCTGCATCACCCCGGCAAGCATGACAATCATGAGGGCTTCGGACAGGGTGTCCGCGTAATCGGCGACGATCACCGCCATGATGATGGCCATCGGCGCCGTCGGTCCCGATATCTGGGTGGACGTGCCGCCGAAGACGGCGGTGAAGAACCCGACCGCGACCGCGCCGTAGAGCCCGGCCGCGGCCCCCAGGCCGGAAACGACACCGTAGGCGACTGCGAGCGGCAGGGCGACGAACATCGCCGTGCTGCCGCCGAGCGTGTCCTGCCACAGGTCGCTCAGGCTGTAGTCGATCTTGAAACGAGCCACGTCAACCTTCCGATCCGGTCCGGTTGGTGCCGCGGTCCCTCCCCGATAGTCTCGACCGGTCGCGCGACGATGCGTCAGCCGAAGGCCTTGAAAGTGATGATGGTAAAGGTGTCACGGACCCCTTCAAGACGCTGGATGCGCTCGGTCACGAAGTGGCCGATATCCGTGCTGTCCGGCAGGTAGCATTTCAGCAGAACATCGTAATGACCCGAGGTCGAGTAGGTCTCGGACACCTCCTCGACCCCCTGCGCCACGGCGTCCGCCACCGCGTAGGCCGCTCCCGGTTCGCACTTGACCTGCACAAAGATCGTCTGCACGGCCTCGCCTCCCGTCCCCGTGGTCATGCCCGCCAGCGTGGTTCAGGCAACTCCCGGACGTGCGGGGCGCAGCAGGAACGCCGGTGTATGGTCGCCAAGTCCCGTGGTGGGTGCGTTCTTGGGCACCGGTGGAGGAACCCGTTCCCGGCGCCGCTGCGTGCCGGTCGGTATTCCCGTCGCCTGCTCCTGTTCCTGCACCATCCGCGCACCCTTCCTGGCGTTGCCGGTCCGTCCCTGGACCAGCTGGTCCCTGATGTCGATGTCGATGGTCTCGATCGACCGCTTGATCAGGTTGCGGATTGCCTGCAGGTACCGGGAGTCCTCGTCGGTAGAGATGGTGAACGCGCGTCCCGACCGACCGGCGCGCCCGGTCCGGCCGATGCGGTGTATGTAGTCCTCGGCATTGGTCGGGACGTCGAAGTTGAACACGTGGCTGAGTTCGGCAATGTCCAAGCCGCGCGCCGCGACATCGCTCGCGACCAGGAGGCGGGCATCCCCGGCCTTGAACCGTGTCAGGGTTTCCGTCCGCGCCGGTTGCGGCATGTCACCGTGCAGGACCACCGCGTCGTAGCCGTGGCGGACCAGCGAGCGGTGGACGATCCCGACGTCACGCTTGCGGTTGCAGAAGATGAGCGCGTTGCCGACCTTCTCCCGGTCGATCAGGGTGCGCAGGACCGCACGCTTCTTCCACGCCTCGGTCACCAGGAGGAACTGTTCCACCGTTTCCGCCGTGCTGGACGGTGGCGCAACCGTGATCGACTTCGGATTGATCAGGAAACCATCCGCGAGCTCGCGTATTCCCCGATCCAGCGTCGCGGAAAAGAACAGCGTCTGGCGGATGCGGGGAAGCAGGGAGACGATCCGCTCGACATCCGGGATGAACCCCATGTCCAGCATCCTGTCGGCCTCGTCAATGACCAGGATCTTGACGTCGTTCAGCAGCACTCGGCCGCGTTCGATGTGATCGAGCAGACGCCCGGGAGTCGCGATCAGCACGTCGACACCGCGGTCGAGCAGCAGGTCCTGCTCGCCGAAGGCGACACCGCCGATCAGCAATGCCTTGGTGAGTGAACAGTTCTTGCCGTAACGCTCGAAACTGTCCGCGACCTGGGCGGCAAGCTCCCTCGTCGGGCACAGGATCAGCGAACGCGGCATGCGTGCCTTGGCCTGTCCGGAGGAGAGGATATCGATCATCGGCAGGGTGAAAGAGGCGGTCTTGCCGGTTCCCGTCTGGGCACAGCCGAGAACATCGCGACCCTGCAGGACGATCGGGATCGCCTGGTCCTGGATCGGCGTCGGTGTGGTGTATCCGGAATCGGCGACCGCTCCAACAACCTCATCGCTGAGGCCTAGTTCTGAAAATTGCAAGATTATTATTTTCCTTATGTGACCGGGCCGATATGTAGCCGATGTCGTTGATGGTCTTGCCGTGTCCAAATTGTGCCAAGATTGGACTACATTTTCAAGTCATTGTCGTATAGGCCCGTTCCGGGTCTTGCAGTACGGGACAGGGGTCATACTCTGCTCAGGTTCCGCCGTCCGGAAACCGCGGCGGGCGCGGGAAGCCGTTTGGAACCGCGACACCGACCTGTCCGCGCCGGCCCATCCACTGGTCGAGTTCGCGGATCCGGCGCTGACGTCCCCCCGGCATCGGCCAGGTCAGCCCCTCTTCTGCACTCAGCACCGTCGCGTCGGCAAAGCTGCCCCGGGCGTACCGCTGCAGGATGACACCCTTGCCTCCGGAGCGCTCCGGCAGCTCGTCGATCGGGAACACCAGCATCCTGCGGTTGCTGCCGACCACGGCCACGTGATCGCCCCCGGCCGGTCGGCACAGCACGACCCGGGCGCCGTCGACCGGTGACATGACCTGGCGCCCGGCCCGGGTCCGGGCTCCGAACCGGCTGCCCGGAACCAGGAAGCCGCGGCCGTCTCCGCTGGCGATCAGGTAGCGGGCATCCTCGCGGTGCACCAGCAGGGCCACGAGGTCGTGGTCCTCCGCCATGTCCACCATCAGGCGCAGGGGTTCGCCGTGGCCCCGGCCGCGCGGAAGCCTGTCCGCCTGCACGCTGTAGGCGCGCCCGTCACTTGCAACCAGGGTGAGCAGGTCGGTGGTGTGGGCCCGCAGCAGGAACCGGAGGCCGTCGCCTTCCTTGAACCGGAACCCGGCCTCGTCCGCGCCGTGACCCTTGATCACCCGGATCCAGCCCTTCTCGGAACAGACCACGGTGACCGGTTCGCGTTCGGTCAGCGCGTCCGGCGGGATCTCGATGTCGGGCGGTGGCCCGCCGATCGCGGTCCGTCGACGACCGAGTTCGGTGTCCGGTCCGAATGACTCGCGCAGGCGCGACAGTTCGCCCGCCACGGCCTGCCACAGCAAGTCCGGGTTCTTCAGCAGCGTCTCGATTTCCGTCTTCTCGTTCGACAGCTCGTCGAATTCCTTTCGGATCTCGATTTCCTCGAGCTTCCTCAGGGCGCGCAGCCGCATGTTGAGGATGGCTTCGGCCTGGCGGTCCGTGAGTTCCCAGCGCGTGCGCATGACCGTCTTCGGATCATCTTCCTCGCGGATGATCCGGATCACCTCATCGATGTTGAGATAGGCCACGAGGTAACCCTGGAGAACCTCGAGACGCTCCTCGATCCTGGTCAGGCGATGGGTCTTGCGCCGGATCAGGACCTCGTGGCGATGATCGAGGAACCCCTGCAGCGCCTGGAGCAGCGACATGACCCGGGGCGTGCGCGAGGCGTCGAGCACGTTCAGGTTGAGCTGGACCCGCGACTCGAGCGGAGTGGCCGCAAACAGGCTCTCCATCATCAGTTCGGCGTCGACCCTGCGGCTGCGCGGCTCCAGCACCAGGCGGATGTCCTCTGCCGATTCGTCGCGGATGTCGGCAAGCATCGCGATCTTGCGCCCCTCGATGAGTTCGGCGAGCCGTTCCACCAGCCTTGCCTTCTGAACCTGGTACGGGATTTCGGTGACAACCACCTGCCAGGTACCGTTCTGCAGTTTCTCCACGTTCCAGGTGGCGCGCACCCGGAAACTGCCCTTGCCGGTCAGGTAGGCGTCGCGGATGTTGTCCGGTTTCTCGACCAGAACGCCGCCGGTCGGAAAGTCGGGCCCGCGAACCAGGGTCAGCAGTTCGTCGATGCCGAGTTCGGGCCTGTCGATCATGCGCAGCAGCGCGTCGCATAGTTCCGCGACATTGTGCGGCGGAATTGACGTCGCCATTCCCACCGCGATGCCCTGGGCCCCGTTTGCCAGCAGGTTCGGGAAGGCCGCCGGCAGGATCACGGGTTCCCGGCTCTCGCCGTCGTAGGTATCGGTGAAGTCGACCGCGTCCTCGTCGATGCCCTCGAGCAGCAGCCCGGCGACCTCGGTCAGCCGCGCCTCGGTGTAACGCATGGCGGCGGCGTTGTCGCCGTCCACATTGCCGAAGTTGCCCTGTCCGTCCACGAGCGGATAGCGCTGGGCGAAGTCCTGGGCGAGTCGCACCATGGCCTCGTAGATGGCGGCGTCACCGTGGGGGTGGAACTTGCCCATGACGTCGCCGACAACCCGGGCCGACTTCTTGTATCCCTGGCCGGGATCGAGGCGCAGTTGCCGCATGGCGTAGAGCAGGCGGCGGTGTACCGGCTTCAGCCCGTCGCGCACATCGGGAAGCGATCGCGACATGATGGTCGAGAGCGCGTAGGCAAGATACCGCTCGGCGAGCGCATCTCCCAGGCCGGTGGTGCGGATGCCCGCCGATGTAGTTGTCATCTCGTCTGCCTCCACGACATATCGTAGTCAAGGAGAGGGGCGGGGACAAGGTTCCGGGGGTGGCCGGGTCTCCGGCCCGCGGTGTCCCGGCGCGTCAGCCGCGCCGCGTCGCGAACCGGTCGATCAGGGAACCGAGGATGCCCTTCGGCAGGAAGATGATGAACAGCACCAGCGCGATGCCGTAGATCGCGTTGTCGAGACCCACCGCATCGGTGCCGATCTGCACCCGCAGGATCTCGGCCAGCAGCAGGGTGATCACCGCGCCGAAGGTCGGGCCGAGCTGTACGAATATGCCCCCGGTGACGACGGCGAAGACGATCTGCAGGGAGATGGCGATGCCGCTGACGGTATCGGGCGAGATGAACAGCTGGTACTGCATGTACAGTGCGCCGCCAAGCGCCGTCATCACCGCGGAAATCATGGTGATCTTGAGCTTTTCGCGGGTGACATTGATCCCGGCGGCCGCCGCGCTGTCCTCGTCCTCGCTGATGGCGTCGAGCGCATAGCGGATCATCGAGCGGTCCACCAGGCGCCATATGGCGAGCCCGGCCAGCCACACGACGATCGCGATCACGAACCAGGTTTCCTTCTCGTCGAACTGCAGCGCGATGATCGACGGCGTGTCGTCGTTGCCCTTCGGCGTCGGCGTGAATCCCAGCGACCCGCCGGTATGGTCCCGGGTCGCGATGATGGTCTGGCGCACCACTTCGCTCAGCGCGAGGGTCACGAGGGCGAAGTAGTGACCGGTGATCCGGAACCGGAAGCACGGGTACCCGACCACCACCGCAAGCAGCACCGCGCAGGCGAGCGCGACCGGAATGCCGAGCCACGGTGTCAGGCCGCCGTAGTTCCACAGCAGCGCGGTCACGTAGGCGCCGATGCCCATGAAGGCGCCGTGTCCGAGCGAGACCAGGCCGAACCGGCCCATCAGCGACCAGCCGGTGTAGGTGAACGCCCAGATCAGGATGACGATCATGATGTGCAGCGGGTAGGGCGGCAGTCCGACGATGGCCGCCACCACCAGTACGCCGGCGATCGCCAGCGCCACGCGGAACTCGCTCAAGACCGTTTCCCCAGCAGGCCCTCGGGCCGGATGAACATCATGACGATGAAGAAGACGAAGGCGAACACGTACCCCCACTCGATGTCGAAGTGGTAGCCGCCGAGCGCAATCAGTTCCGAGAAGATGAAGGCGGCGATGAAGCCGCCGACCATGTTGCCCAGTCCGCCGAGCACGCAGATCATGAAGGCGATCGGTCCGAAACTCAGGCCGACGAACGGGTGCACGTCGTACTGCAGCACCAGAAGGCAGGCGGCGAGACCGGCCAGGCCGCCGCCGATGGCACTGGTCATCAGGTACATCCGGCCCTGCTGCACGCCCATGAGCGTCATGATCTCGCGGTCCTGGCTGATGGCCCTGATCGCGGTTCCCGTGTAGCTGCGGGTCAGGAACAGGTAGAGCCCGAGCACGCAGATGGCCGCGGTGGCGAAGGCGGCCAGCCGCGCCCAGGAAACGTAGATGTCCTGGGTCAGCGCGAACGACCCGAGGCTGACGCCGAGATTGCGGAACTCGATGCCGAAGGCGAGTGTCGCGGCGCTCTGGAAGAAGAACAGCAGTCCGCCGGTGGCCAGGAGCTGGTTGATCGGCTGGGCGTTCACCAGGTGGCGGATCACCAGGTAGTGGATGGCGTAGCCCAGCACCGCGGTGAGCGCGATGCCGATCATCATCGACGGGATGAGCGGCAGCCCGAACACGGTGTGGCAGTAGAAGATGGCGTACATGCCCAGCATCACCACCTCGGCGTAACAGATCCACACCACGTCGATGACGCCGAATATCAGGTTGAGGCCGAGCGAGAGCAGCGCCAGCACACCACCGAGCAACAGCCCGTTGATCATGGTTTCGTAGAGATAGACGTCCGTCAGCGCGAAGACGATATCGCCTTCCCTGACAATCGTCGGAACGTAGGCCAGGCAGGCGAACATGATCACCGCCAGGGTGGCCAGGATCCTCCCGGTGTCGAGTCGACCCATCCGGTTCCTCCGTTCCTCGCCGGTCTACAGACCCATGTAGAGCCGCCGGACTTCCTCGTTGTCCGAAAGCTCGCGCGCACTGCCGCTCATGCGGATCGAGCCGGCCTCGAGCACGTAGGCACGGTCAACGACCTGGAGCACCTGCTGCACGTTCTGCTCGACGATCAGCACGGTGAGGTCGCGCTCCCGGATCACCCTGATCAGCTCGAAGATGCGTTCGACCACCACCGGGGCGAGACCGGCCGACGGTTCGTCGAGCAGCAGCAGTTTCGGGCCGCTCATCAGCGCGCGGCCGATCGCGCACATCTGCTGCTCGCCGCCGGAGAGCGTGCCGGCAAGCTGGTTGCGCCGTTCCCTCATGCGCGGGAACAGGTCGTAGACGAACTCCAGCCGCTCGCCGAAACGGGCCCGCGCCATCGGGATGTAGGCCCCCATCCGCAGGTTGTCCTCCACCGTCATGCGCGGGAACAGCCGGCGGTTTTCCGGCACGTGGGCAATGCCCAGCCTGATGATGTCGTGCGGCGGCGTGGCGACCAGGTCGAGATCCTGCATGGTCATGGTGCCCGACCGGGCGGGAATGAGCCCGGAGATCACCCGCATCAGCGTGGTCTTGCCGGCGCCGTTGGGGCCGATCACCGCCACCGCCTCGCCGGTCCTGACCTCGAGCGTGCAGTCGAACAGGGCCTGAAAGGACCCGTATCCGGCATCGACTCCGGAAAGAGCAAGCATGGGCTGCACCTGTCCTGACCCGTACGGTTACGCTGGCCGCGTCAGGCCGGCTGGCCTGCGCCGCGCCGGGCGGCCTCGCTGGCGTCGTCGGCTCCCCGGCCCAGGTAGACCTCGATCACCTTCGGATCCCTGGCCACGCCTGAGGGCGCGCCCTCCGCGATCAGTTCGCCGTGATCCAGGACCATCACCCGGTCGACCACCCGCATCAGAACCCCCATGATGTGCTCGACCCAGATGATGGTGATGCCCATTTCCTCGCGGATCCGCCTCAGCATGACGGCCGCCTGGTCCATCTCCGCATCGTCCAGGCCGCCGAGACTTTCGTCGGCCAGCAGCAGCCGGGGCCGGGTGGCCAGCGCCTTGGCGAGCTCCAGCTTCTTCAGCCCGGCCGCTCCCAGCGTGTCGACCCGGGAGTCCGGATCAGTGGGAAGGCCGACCAGATCGAGCGCGTCGCGGGCCGCCGACCAGGCGCCGGCCCGGTCGGCATGGCTCTGACCGTAGAACCCGGCCACCGCCGTGTTCTCGAGGATCGAGAGCCGGCGGAACGGCCGCGGAATCTGGAAGGTGCGGCCGATGCCGAGGTGGATGATGCGGTGCGGCATCATTCCGGCGAGTTCGCGGCCCTCGAACCTGATCGAGCCGCTCGTCGGCGGAAAGGTGCCGGCCAGCATGTTGAAGATCGTGCTCTTGCCCGAGCCGTTCGGGCCGATCAGGCCGACGATCTCGCCCTGATCGACCTCGAAAGACACGTCGTTGACCGCCGTGAAGCCGCCGAAGCGCTTCACGAGGTTGGCGACCTTCAACACGCCGTCACACCCCGGTGACCGGTTGTCCTAGCGGGCAAACGGCGACGACGACGGCAGCGGCATGACCGGGTCGATGGTCTGCAGTTCCTTCGGCCACGCGATCTTGATCGCGCGGTCGACGTACTGCATGACCACCGGGAACGCCTCGGTGTTCTGGCCGTCCATGGCGCTTCCGGGCTGCGGGAACTTCACCCCGAACCCGAGCATTGTGCCGCCGACCGGGATATCGGTCTCCAGTGCCGCCGCCCGCAGCGCGTCGGCGGAGATGCCGCCGTGATCGCGGATCGCCCGCGGCAGGACATTGGTGAAGAAGACGTAGGCATTCGATGCCGCCATCCCGACATGGGCGGAAATGCGCTTCAGGTCCATGTCCGGCGTTTCCACCGACTTCGCGTACTCCTCGCCGACCATCGTGGTCACGTCCCCGAGGCCTTCGGCCAGGGTTGCCGGGTCAAGCAGCCAGATGGCGACCGGATCGACGTTGAAGATGTAGTCGGCGGCGGACCCCAGCGATTCATACAGCTTGTCGGGAACCCCGTACCCGGCGCCGTGCCCGATCAGGGCGCGGAACTTCAGTCCCTGCTCCTGGGCCTGGCGCAGGAACAGCGAGATGTCCGGGTTGTATCCGGTATGCAGCAGCACATCCGGCCGGGCGCGCTTCAGCTTGGTGACCAGCGAGGACAGGTCGGGTGCCGTGGCGGCGTAGCCTTCCTTCAGCACCACGGTGAAGCCCTGCGCCGCGGCGCCGGCCTCGTTGCCGGCCGCAACACCGGAACCGTAGGGTCCGTCCTCGTGGATGATCGCCACCCGCAGCTTGTCAGGCGCGATACCAAGCTTCTCCTGGCTGTAGGCGGCCAGGAAGTCGGTCGAGGAGGTGCCGAACATGCCGCCGTGAACCTGGGGCCGGAACACGTACTTCAGATTGCGGTCTTTGAGCACGGCCGGCGAGATGCAGGTGGTGATCCACATGAATTTCTGCAGCTGGTCGACGCGTGCGGCCACCGGCACGCACTGGGCCGAACTGTAGAACCCCAGCAGCATGTCGACGTTTTCCTGCTCGATCAGCCGAACCGCCTCGTTGATGGCCACGTCGGGCTTGGACTGGGCGTCGGCGTAGATCGGGTCGATCATGTAGCCCTCGACGCCGCCCTGGGCATTGATGTGATCGATGATGATCTTCGCACCGCGTGCCTGCAGTTCCGATCCACCGCCGGCGAGCGGGCCGGTGTAGTCGTAGATCACGCCGATCTTGATGGTCTTGTCGGCCGCCTGGGCGGTAAAGGCGATGGTGAGCGCCGCGAGCGCGACGACGGTGCCGCGCACGATCTGAAGTGGCCGCATGACAGTCTCCCTTGAGAAACGTGACCGCGATTGTCGCCGGGCACACGTCGCGGTCGTGGTCGAGGGACTGTGGCTGGCCGACTCCACGGTGTCAACGCCGCCCGGGCGGGAGGGCAGGGCCATCCCACGCAGTGTTTGATTGATTTGATGTTGACACCGGTCATTTTGGTGTTGCGAGCGTTTGCTGTGCCTTGGGCGCGACATTTGTTGCTGGCGTTCCCGTGCCAGATGTGCGGCGTTGTCGGTCATGATGGTTCGCGATCGCGTAGACGCCTGGCCGGTGCACGAGGAGCCCCCCGACGGGTTTTCGCTGTCCGAGGTCGCGGTTCGTCTGGTGCAGCCGGAAGAGCGGCTGGTGTGGGATGGGTTGATGGACGAGCACCAATATCTCGGCTTTCGCCGGCTGGCGGGCCGCGGTCTGCGGTATGTCGCAACCTTTATGGGTTATTGGCTGTTCCTTGCGGCGTGGCAGAACGGCGCTTTCAAGTGCGCGCCGCGCGACCGCTGGACCGGCTGGAAGCCGGAGCAGCAGTTCGGGCGTCTTGAACTGATCGCGAACAACACCCGGTTCCTGGTCCTCGGCGAGCCCGGGGTGTTCCCGAATCTGGCCTCGTTCTTCCTTTCGCGGATGACCGACCGGCTCGCCGACGACTGGCTTTCGATGCACGGCCACAAGGTGGTTCTGGCCGAGACGTTCTGCGATCCGGAGCGGTTTGCCGGAACCATGTACCGGGGAGCGGTTGGGAGGGACTGGGCGAGACCATGGGGTTCGCCCGTTCCAACGGGCAGTACACCGACCCGCACGGCAAGCCGAAGCAGATCTTCGTCAAGTCGCTTCGGCGCAATGCCCGGGCTCTGCTTTCGAGAGAGCAGCCGCTTCCGGACGCGGTGGTGCCGCCCGCCGATCCTGAGCTGGCTCCGCGGGATCTGGAAACGGTGCGCTCCCTGCATGACGAACTGGCGGCGGTGCAGGACTTCCGCCGGGGGCAGGGAAGGAAGCACACGGCGGCCTGCGTGCTCACCGTGCATGTCCTTGCCGAGCTTGCGAACATGAAGGGCTGTCTCGCCGCCGCGCAGTTCGCGCGGTCGCTGTCCCCGGCCCAGCTGGAGGCCATCGGCGCATGGAAGAACCCGAGGACGGGGGTGCGCGATCCGGTCTCGAAGTCGACCATCCACCGGGTGGTCCAGTCTATCGACCCCGCGGCGCTCGAAGACGTGGTTGCCCGCTACTCCCGGCCCCGGTTTCCCCTCGCCCGGGCGCGTGCCGCCGATGGCAAGCGCACGGGAGAGAGCCATTACGAGACCGTGGCCCTCGTCGACCATGCATCCGGCGCACCCCTTGGGCTGCTCGGCTTCAACGGTGACGGCGGCGAACCGGCGGCCATGCACGACCTTCTGGAGCGCAGTGACATCCGCGGCACGGTGATCACCGTCGACGCACTGCACACGGTACGCGCCACCGCGACACTGATCACGCAGGGCTGCGGTGCCGACTATGTCTTCACCGTCAAGGGCAACGCGTCGGAGACCTTTGGCATCCTCGACAGCATCAACTGGGAGAGGGACGCCACCGGCCATTTCGCGGAAGACCTCGAGAAGTGTCATGGACGTCTGGAGCAGCGTTCCATCAGGGTCCTGACCCCGATCAAGAAGCTGATCAACTACCCCGGCATCAGTCAGCTCGCCCGTGTCACCCGCTACCGGGAGCCGCTGAAGCACGGTGACGATGGCGCGAAGGCCTCCACCGAGACCGCGTATCTTATCACCTCGCTCGATGCCTCGGCCGCGTCACCGTAGAACTTGCTGCGACTGAATCGCGGCCACTGGTCGGTAGAAAGCATGAATCATCGCCAGAGAGACTGCGTCTACGACGAGGATGCCTGCCTGACCCGAACTGGCCACGGACCGGCAAACCGGGCCAGCCTCAACACCATCGCGCTGGCGGTGATCTTTGCCAACCGCCGCAAGGCCGAGAACCTCGCTGACACCCGGCGGAGCCTGAAGCTGAACCGCGGCGAAGCCTTCGCAGCCCTGATCCGGCCCTGAGAGCCGATCGCGTCCGGGCAGGGGCCCGGACGCTGCCAACAAAGCCGCCATACCTCCGGAACAACTCTACCCGGGCGTCGGACATGACATCGGCACCAGTGCCGATTCGTGGACCGTCCCGCAGCCAGAAAACCGGCAGAAATGGGTCAGTTCGCACTCCGTTCATCCGCTGATGGCAGCATCAGACCTGGCATGGGAAAGTCCTGGGCGGGAGGGTCAGTCCAGGCTTGCCGGGTCGACGGCCTGGGTCACCATGCGATCCATTTGCGGCTCGTAGAGTTCCCACAAGAACCTCAGCCGCGCCAGCGGGGAGGGATCGAGGTCGACCCTGAGGTCAACCAGGGGGAAGTCGTGATCGGCTACGACGAGGAGTGCCGCGGACTTGATCTGTTTGCGTTCGCCGCCTGCCGCCTCGCCGGCCTCGAGGGCGTGCAGCAGCCGGTCGGCAAGATGATCGGAGGGATGCGCCTCGAAGCCGGTCACCATCGCGGCGGCAACACCGGTCCGCGATAGAAGGTTGCCGGCAGCGGCGCACTGCCTGCCCTCGGCCGCCGCATGCAGCTCCGCAACATTCTCACCGGTAAACACCGCCGTGCCGCCGCTGCGGTCCACGATGGCGAGCTGCCGCCATGCGATGGCCGGGTCGCCCGAGACCAGCGCGTCGCGTGTATCCGGCGCCGACATCCCGGACTGAAGCAACTCGAGCCCCCGGGTCCCGAGGCGCGGTTCGGTGCGGAACTGGGACAGCACCGCGCCTGCTCCGGCCCGGGCATGCGGGCACCGGGCACCGACGCAGATGCTCGAGGTGGCAACCGCCGCGCCGAGCATCCCGGTCCGGCCGCAGCGCCCCGCCAGCGAGAAGGTCATCTCGTTCTCCCGCGTTCATCAGTCATCGCACTGTAAGACCGGACGCCGCCCCGCGCCATGCGGCCGTGTCTTGGTGGTGTCCGGCACGGGCCTGTATCGTGGTCGCGGCGGTGCAACGACGAACGGGCACGGGTGATGGACGGCGATGCAAAAGAGCGGGTCACGCTGATTACCGGGGCACGGGTGCTCACCTGTGACCGGGCCCGCACCGAGATCGCCAACGGCGCGGTGGCGGTCGCGGGGACGCGCATTCTCGCGGTGGGACCGACCTCGAGTCTCGTGCGCGACCATCCGCGTGCCCGCGTGGTCCCGGCGTCCGGGAAGGCGGTGATCCCGGGCTTCATCAACTCCCATACCCATGCCGTGTTGCTGGTGCTGCGCGGAACCGTCGAGGATATGGGGGGTGATGCCATCTTCGGCTACATGACCCCGATCAGCTTTGCCATGACGCCGGACGAGCGCGCGGCGCTGGCCCGGCTCGCCTGTGTCGAGGCGATCCGCTGCGGGACCACCACCCTGGTCGAGGTGTTCCGGTTCCTTGACGGATATGCCGATGCGCTCGTCGACTCCGGGTTGCGCCTGTGGCTGGCCGAGAATGCCGCCGATGCCCTGATCCGCAAGATCAGGTACGGCGTCTACGAGCATGACCGGTCGTTCGGCCGGGAGTTTCTCGACCGGACCGCCAGCCTGATCGAGCGGTTCCACGGCCGCGGGGAGGGACGGGTCCGCTGCCAGGTCGCCGCCCACGCGCCGGACGTGTGTTCGCCCTGGATGCTGCGGGAACTCAACGACATTGCCGGCCGTCACGGGCTGCGGCGCACGGTTCACCTGGCGCAGAGCCCCGGCGAGGTGCGCCAGGTGCGCGCGCTGCGCGGTTCCACCCCGGCCGAGTACCTGCGCGACCACGACTGGCTCGGCCCCGACGTCGTCGCCGCCCACTGGACCTGGTGCACGGACAGCGACATCGAGCTGTGCGCCCGTCACGGTGTGCACATGGTCCACTGCCCCGCCAACAGTTCGCGTCTCGGTCCGCACCGGGTCCGGATCGGCCGGATACTCGATGCAGGCATCAACGTCGTGCTCGGGACCGACAACATGACCGAGGACATGTTCCACGCGCTCAAGATCGGGTCGATCATTCACCGGCGCCGGCGCGGCGGCCGTCCGGTCGGGGAGGTGGACCCGCAGCCGGCCGCAATGCTGGACGCGGTCACGCGCAACGCCGCCCGCGCCCTCGGGGAGGGGACGGAACTCGGAACGATCGAGCCCGGAAGCAAGGCGGACCTGGTGATCATCGACCTGGACCGCGCCCACCTGCGCCCGATCATCAGCCTTGCCTCGAGCCTCGTGCATTACGGCCATCCCGGCGCGGTGAGCTCGGTGATGGTGGACGGCCGGTTCGTCATGCGCGAGGGACGGATCCTGACCCTCGATGAGCAGGCGGTCATCGCGGAGGCCCAGCAGGCGGCGGAGGCCGCCTGGCACCGGTTGCACCGTGAGAGCGGAGACATCCCGCTCCCGCCCGGCATCCGCTGAACGGGTGCCGTCGGAAGCTATGCCCGACCGCGCCCTGACCGCCGTTGCCATCGCCCGGGCTGTCCGCGAACTCGGCGAGCGCGATGCACGCCTGCGCGACGTGGTCGAACGTCTCGGGCCGCCGCCGAAGCGCGAGCGCCCGGGCGGGTTTGCCAGCCTGGTCCTGCTCGTCCTCGAGCAGCAGGTCTCGCTCGCATCGGCCCGCACCACCTGTCGCCGCCTGGCCGAGGTCGCCGGGGGGCTCACGCCTGCGCGTGTGTGCGGCCTGTCACGGGAGGAGTTCCGGACCGCCGGTGTCACCCGGCAGAAGACGGAGTGCATTCGCGAGCTTGCGAACAGCATTCTCGACGGCTCGCTTGACCCGGATGCGCTCGCCGGTTGCGACGACGACGAGGTCCGGCGCCGGCTCACGCGGATCCGCGGCATCGGCCCGTGGACGGCCGATGTCTACCTGCTTACCTGCCTGATGCGCCCGGACGTGTGGCCGGCGGGCGACCTCGCGCTGCAGACAGCCGCGGCCTCGCTGCTCGGCCTTCCCGAACGGCCCGGCGCGGCGGAACTCGCGAGGATCGGCGAGCGGTGGAGGCCGTGGCGCAGCGTTGCCGCCCGGATCCTCTGGCACCACTACGCCGGCAGGGTCGCGGAACTCAGGGCGCGGCCGGGCGGAAGGTCGGAACCGGCGGGCCGTCCTCGTCCTCGGTCGGGCTGAAGACGAGCTCCACCCGCTGTCCGATCGCCAGCGTGTCGAGGTCGCAATCGACGATGTTGGTCATCATGGTCGGACCGTCGTCGAGCGTGACATAGGCAATGGCGTAGGGCGGATCGGCACGGCGGAGCACGCTCCACGAGTAGATCTCACCGGTTCCCGAAGATGCGACAAGGGTGACGTCGCCACTGCCGCAGTGCGGGCAGACCGAGCGCGGATAGTAGTGCTTCTCTCCGCAGTTCCGGCAGGACCCGATCATGAGGGTACCGTCCTTCGCCGCCTGCCAGAAGGCCTCGGTATCGGGATCGGGCACGGGGGAGGGGAAGGTTCTGCTGGCCATGGGTCTCACTCCCGTTCCAGAATCACGGTTGCCGCGCCGTGCCGGGTGCCGAGCGACCCGCCGGTCCCGTGCGCGAGCGCGAGGTCGCAGTTCGCGACCTGGACCGCCGGGTGGGCCTCTCCGCGCAGCTGGCGGACCGCCTCGACCACCTTGGTCAGTCCGCCGCGGTTCGCCGGATGGTTGTTGCACAGTCCGCCGCCGTCGGTATTGAAGGGCAACGCCCCGACACCGGAGATCAGGTTGCCGTCGCTGACCAGCCTGCCGCCCTGGCCCTTCTCGCAGAAACCGAGATCCTCGAGCTGCATCAGCACAGTGATGGTGAAACTGTCGTAGATCGACACGTACTTCATGTCGGCGGGCTTCACCCCGGCCTCCTCGAAGGCCGTCGCCCCCGACCACCGGGCGCCGGAATAGGTCAGGTCGATCGTGCCGCCCATCTGGTGTTTCGGTGCCTCGCCGGCGCCGCGCACCCTGACCAGCGGCCGGTCCAGCGAGCGGGCGACCTCCGGCGAAGTGACGATGATTGCGCCCCCGCCGTCACTGATCACGCAGCAGTCGAGCCGGTGCAGCGGGTCCGAGATCATCGGCGAGTTCACCACCTCCTCGACGGTGACCACGTTCTTCAGCACGGCATCAGGATTGTGCTGGGCGTGGTGTGATGCCGCCACCTTGATCCAGGCGAGTTGCTCGCTGGTGGTTCCGTACTCGTACATGTGCCGGTTGGCGCACATCGCGTACATGTTGACCACGGTGGGTCCGAACGGAAACTCGAACGCCACGTCGGGCGAGGTACTGCCGTAGTTGCGCGGCGCCGTCCCGGTCGCCATTCCCTCGGCGCGCGGCCGGCCGGCGAGCGTGATGAGCGCGACCGAGCACTTGCCGAGCGCGATCGCCTCGGCCGCATGGCCGACGTGCAGGATGTAGGACGATCCGCCGCACTCGGTGGTGTCGATGTGGCGCAGCCGCAGCCCGAGATAGTCCGCCATCGACAGCGCGCCGAGCCCGGGGGCATCGCCGGCGCAGAAATACCCGTCGATATCGTCCTTGCCGAGCCCGGCATCGGCAAGGGCTCCGAGCGCCGATTCCGCATGCAGTTGCGCCAGCGACTTGTCCACCGCCCTGCGCGTGGGGTGCTCGTACACCCCGGCGACGTACGCCTTTCCGTTGATACTCATGAAGGATGCGTCTCCCAGTGTTTGCCAGCGTGTTCTACTCTCCGGCACGGCGGTTGCGCCAGTGCCTGCCGCGGCTATCGCCAGTGCGATGAACTCCGCGTGGTCACAGGAACCCGGCCCAGAACAGCCGTTTGCCGCGCATTTCGACCGTGGTCCTGTCGATCTCGTGCAGCGTGCCGTCAGGTTCGGTGCGGAACATCACGAGCCCGGGTGCGACATCGATCGCGTCTCCGCCCGGGGTCCGCGCGCGCGCCGCCTCGGAATTAGCCGCGATCAGCACGGTTCCGTCGGGATCGATGGAGAAGGTCCGCGGCAGGTAGCCGCCGGTCGGGGCGCGCGCGAGCGCCTCGAGGTGCCCGGTGTCCGGATCGATCGCAAAGGTCGCGATCGAGTTCTCCCCGGCTGCCATGACCGGTCCCGCGGGACTGGCGACGGTCCCGTAGCACCGGTTCGACACCGAGAGCCGGCGGCCGTCGGGATGGACGTGGAGCGCGGCGATCGCCTGGCGGCCTTCGCCGGCATCCGCGACCGTGCTGATGCGGAACACCGGCTCCGGATCGACCGTGTCGCCGGCGGTCCGGAAGACCAGGATCTCGTTCTGCCGCTCGAGCCCGAGGAACATCCAGGGCAGATCGGGGTGAAAGTCGAGGTGCCGCGGCCCGAAACCGTACCCGCCGCCGGGCGCGATGCGGCCCCGGGGCGTGAGCCGGCCGTCGTCGTAGCCGAACACCTGCAGGACGCCGGGCTGTTCGGGGTTCCCGTCGCGCGCATCGTGCCCGCGGCACGGAAACAGCACCGCCCCGCCGGAGGGAGTGACGAGGACCTGATGGCCGAAGGTGCCCCAGGCAATGTCTTCGGGCTGCGCCACCTCCTCGCCGATGCGCCCGTCGGACGTCAGTCGGTGCACGGTGATCCCGCTCGGATCGTTGTACGCAACCAGCAGGTGCCGGGCGTCCCGGTCGAGGGAGAGATGGAGCGGACGCGCGGCAAGCCGGACCGGTTCGGTCCCGAAGGTGGGGCCGTCAAGCCCCAGGTGGCAGACCGCGAGCGCATGGTCGCTGCCACGCTCGCCCGGCCCGCCGTTGCTGATCGCGAGGTAGGCAAGCGTACGGGTCGGGTGAGGCCACGCGTACTGGATGTCGAACCCTGCCCGCGCCGACCCGGTCGCCCGCAGCGTGCCGCCTTCGACCGAGTAGCGGATGAACTCGTCCCCGTGGGCGGCAAGGAAGCCGACCGACTGTCTTCGCATTCCCATCCTGCACCTCTTCCCGGCACGGCCCGATGGCCGGTGCTCCGGTTGACTGGCCTTGTCGAACGAAGGCGACAAAACTCCGCCCCTTGTCAAGCGAACAGGTCCCGTGCGGGCCCGGAGGCCCGACTTGCAGCTCCGCGTGTGCCGGCCGACGATCCCCGGGAACGGCATCGCCGGGGTGCGCGCAACCAGGCTGCGTCCAGTTGCCCGACGCGGCAGGTATCGGCGCCGGTCGCGCCGCGTTCAGATCCTGATGAAGATCCGGCCGCCCTCGACCCTCACGGGATAGGTCTTCAGGTCGACACAGACCGGCGGGCCGAGAGCCCTGCCCGTGGCAATGTCGAACCGGCCCTGGTGAAGCGGGCATTCGACGACACCACCGATGACGAGTCCGTCCTCGAGGTGCTGCTCCTCGTGGGTGCAGAGCCCGTCGAGCGCGAAGAACCCCCGCTGCGTGTTGCAGATCACGAAGGTCCGGCCGTCATGATCCCATCGGAGCAGATCGTCTTCGTCAATGTCGTCGGTTCCGCCGACCTCGATCCAGTCGTTCATGTGCAGGGTTCCGGTTCAGATGGTGCGGGAGAGGAGCGACTCCTCGTAGGGGTAGCGGGACAGCACGACCGGTCCCTTCCCGGTGACCAGGACCTGGTCCTCGAGCTTGACACCCTCGCTGCCGCCGACCTCGCCGACGTAGCTTTCGACGCAAATCACCATTCCGGCCTCGAACTCGCCGTCGTAGTGGTCGTCATGGTCCGTCGAATGGAGGATCACCGGCCACTCATCGGCCATTCCCAGCCCGTGGGCCGCACAGGGGTAGGGCTGGTCTCCAAAACCGGGCTCCTGGAGATAGCGCCGGGCGATGAAGTCACGGAAGGAACGCCCGGGCCGCAACAGGTCCGTGTTGTGCATGACCTCGTTCCAGGCGCGGGCATACAGCGACTTCTGGTAGCCGCTTGGCGAACCCGGGCCACAGTGGAATGCCCGGCTGACATCTGCGCCGTAGCTGAAGGGGCCGACGAGACCGCAATCGAACACGACCAGGTCGCCCGCCCGGATCGTCCGGCTCGACGCTTCCTGTTGCCACGGATTGGTCCGCTCGCCCGAGGCCAGGAGGCGGTAATCCAGCCACTCGCCTCCCTTCTCGATCAGGGCCTGCCACATCAGGGCCCAGAGTTCCTGCTCGGAGATCCCGTTCCGCAGGGCCTGTCGCATGCGCGTCATGCCGTCCTCGGCCGTCGCCAGCGCCAGGTTCATGGCCAGGACTTCTTCCGGACTCTTGATCTTGCGCGCCTGTGCCAGGGCCGGCGCGGCGTCAACGACTGCGCATCCCTCCTCGACCAGTGCCTGTTCGGCATGAAAGCCCGCGCGATCAATGCCGATGCGTGCTCCCCGGCCGCAGTGTGTCCGGACCAGGTCGCCGATCTGGGCAGCCCACCGGCGCGCCATTTCCTGCTGACGGTAGCCGCAGAACATGTAGGACAGGGGCACGGGGTCATCACGCACGACGTCGATGGTCTCCAGCTGTAGGCCGGTCTCGCGCCCCGGCTGGCTGTCGAAGAATGTCACGGGCCCGTCGCCCGGCAGGAACAGGTAACCTGCCTGGATGTGCATCTGGAATAACGTGCAGTTGCGCACGCCGGTGGCGTAGCGGATCGACAGCGGCTCGGTCAGGACAAGACCGTCGAGCCCGTGCGCCGTGATCTGCTCGCGAAGGCGACCCTGGCGCCAGGCGCGCATGCGCGGCACGTCGATCATGCCCTCGGTGTCCGTGGCCTGGACGGGCGGCGTGATCCGCGCCGCCTGCTCCAGCGTCAGGGCCCGGGGCCGGGCCGCGAAGGCCCTGGCGTAGTCGGCCGCGTCGTTCACCGATGCACCGGCTGCCACGGGTGGAGACGTCCGGGCAACGGCTCACGCTCTCCCGTGGCCCGGGGGCGGCGCGGCGGGTTCCCGACGTCACCACAGATGTCCTGCATGAACGGCAGAATGATGTTGCCACCAGAGCCGGCACCGATCGAGCGGGTCACGAGGCCGCTCCGCCCGCTGATGTCCCCAAGGGCTTGAGCTTCGACCCACTCGAACTCGACGCTGAAAGTTCCCGCGTCCCCGAGCGGACCAACGACCGCCCGCGGATGCATCGCGTCGGCGCCGGCCTTCCCCGCGATCCGCAGCACGCCGATGCGTGTCGGCGACCGGCGAGGCGGGCCGGGATCGTCCCGGACACACGGACCTTCGGCGGCCAATCGCCCGACGGCGCGCCGGCCGGGGGTCGTCCAGGCCGCGTCGGCTCCCCGTTCCGCGCGCCGGATCGCCGTTCCGGGAACCTCGTCCCCGGTCACGTGTTGCGCCATGGCGCGGCCGCCGGTGGCAGGGGTGGCGGGCGCGGCCGCACGGACCTCGAAGCTGGCGGGGCCCGTGACGGTGATCGGGCCGATGCTCGCGATCCTGTCGTCGGTCTCGAAGGCCTGCGTCATCGTGATGCCGGCCGCCGTGCCGGATCGCGGGGCGCCCTTCGCCAGGTTCAGTGTGGCCGGTCGACCACCGCGGGCATGAGCCCGGCGCATCACATGGACCTCTGCGCGATGGGCGCCGCTGCTCCGCCCGCGCTGACCATGTGTGGCGCCTGGCGGATGGACGACGCCCTTGTCTGCAGGCCCAGGCTGCGACGCACGACGACCGAGAGCACCTCCGCGTTGGTGCGGAAGAACCCGGGATCCGGCGCCGGCAATTGCGCCGCCAGGGCTTCCTGGAGCGCCGGCAGGGCAAAGAACGGAACCTGCGGGAACAGGTGGTGCTCCACGTGGTTGTTCATGTTCATGTACAAGAAGCGGCCCGGCCATGCGGTGCGGAACGATCGCGTACTTTCCAGGATCGACGCCCTGTTTTCGGCCATTTCGACATGCTGGATCAGCGTGAACAGGAGCATCACCGGCGCGCCGATCAGCCGCGGCAGCACCAGGAACCACAACGGCCACAGGAAACCGGTCGCGAGCAAGACGCCGAGGATCGCGTAGAGCGCCAGGAAGATCCGCGCATTCCGCGTCATCCTGGCCCGTTCGCCTTCCGGCACGACCGTGGTCATCATGCGCGAGTAGCGCCGGAACACGAGGCGAAGCAGCACGGCCACGTGAAATCGCAGCAGTGCGAGGCCGCTGACCTCCGCCAGCCAGCCGCCAAGCGATACCGGCGTGTCGAACGGCATCTGGCCGTCCCTGCCGACATGCCAGGTGTGGGTGTGGTGGCTGGTGTGGGTGTAGCGCCGGTGCAACGGCTCTTCCATGTAGATCAGCGATGTCATCCAGAACACGAACTCGTTCAGCCGACGGCTGCGAAAGGCGGTCCCGTGCGCCGTCTCGTGGCTGACGGCATAGGCGGGCACGGCCAGCAGGACTCCGTGCACGAACAGGGCCGGTACCAGCCAGGGGCTGCCCAGGGAGAGCGCCACCAGCGATCCCGTCACACCGAGGCCCGCGATCCAGCCGCCCAGGTACACGAGGCCCGGACGGTCGGACCGGCGCGCGAGGGACTTCAGCAGCTTCCTGTCCAGGGTCACCCCGCTTGATGCCGCGTTGGTCGGTTGGTCGGAGACCGGTTTGCGCTGGGACTTATATCGGATAGTTGACAGCGTCACGCTGCCAGCCTCCGATCCGTTTCACGGGTCACTGGAGTCGGCAGAACCGAACGCTCCTCGCCGTGCAGCAGCGCCAGTCCCCGACGCCGGATGGTGCGGGCCGCGTTCAGGTCCGCGTGATCCGCGTGGCCGCAGGCCACGCACTCGAATGCCCGGGCACGCCGTGAGCGGGCATCGACATGTCCGCAGGCCGCACAGGTCTGGCTGGTATGCCGGGGATCGAGCGCGATGACCCGGAGTGCCTTGTACTCCAGCATCCGGCGCAGAGTTCCCCAGCCGGTTGCGAGGATCTCCCGGTTCAGCCCCGCCTTTGCCTTCACGTTCCGCCCTGGCTCCTCGGCCGTTCCCTTCGCGCTGCGCGTCATGCGCCCCGTCTCCAGATCCTCGACGACGATGGTGCCGGCCGCGTTCGCAAGCCCGCGGCTGACGTGGTGATGCCAGTTCCGGCACACCGTTGCGATCCGCCGCTCGGTCCTGCGCAGCCGGGCGCGGGTGCGCGCTCGCCGCTTCGAGCCACGCTTGTGTCGCGCCAGCCGGCGCTGGTGGCGCCGTTTCCGCGCCTCGAGCCGGCGGGTATCCGGCGCCGGCAGCAGGCTTGCCTGCTGCCCGTCGCTGACGGCGACCTGGCGCGTGTTCATGTCGACGCCGATCGCGCG
>JAJEAR010000016.1 GCA_022822665.1 Alphaproteobacteria bacterium
TGGCGGACGCATTTCTGGTCGCCGCCATGCCCATAGGGACGCAATCATGTCTGGTGCCGACTTCACGATAACCGGCGGGAGCGACACGCTCCTTGAGCCGGTCCACACCGGGGTATCCTCGCCTCCGGCATCACATCCCTCTTTCCCGCCGATCCGTTCCTCGTTCGATCGGAGGCGATTGTACCTGGCATGGCCCTGCACCAGGCTCGGGATCACACTCGATATCGTCCCACATGCCGATCGCCGGCGCCGGACCTGGACGGTTGGACGGATTGAAGACGCCGCACCAGAAGACCTGGCGTGGCGCAGGTGTATCGATCACGCCTGAATGTTGCCACGTGTTGCAGGAGGGGCAGGCAGAGTACCCTTATCACACCAAGACCTGCGGTTCGCATGATCGAGTTCAAGGGAGCCGACAATGCCAACCTGGAAGCGACGTCTCATTGCGTGGTTCTTCGTCCCGATTCACAGGTTTCTGTTCCGCCTTTCGGGCGGTCGCCTTCTGGGCCGGCTCGAAAGTACGGAAGTCCTCATTCTCGTGACGAAAGGACGCAAGAGCGGCAAGCAACGCGTTTCGCCATTGCTGTACTTCCACTTCGAAGAGGCAAGCGACCTCGTCATTGTGGCTTCGAACTACGGCCAGGACCACCACCCCGCCTGGTATCTGAACCTAGTCGCCGACCCGAACGTCGTCGTCGAGGTCCGCGGTGAACGCTTCTCCGCCATGGCCCGCGTCGTCCGGGGAGACGATCGCACCATTCTGTTCGACAGGGTAGTTGCGGCAAATTCACGTTTCGCCACCTATCGCGCCACCGCCGAGCGCCAAATCCCCGTCGTTGCCCTCCGCCGCGCCGGTCCAGGGGCCTGATACTGTTTCTGGAAAGTGGGCCGGGTGAAGTGCCGAGTGGTTTGCTCGAGAGACTGCGTACCGGGGATCGCCGCAGACCAGCTCCTTGCCGTCAAGGTTGGAACCGGACGGCAAACGGTGAATGCTCAGTCGGTGGAGTGCGATCCGATACCCGCGGCGAACGCCGTCGATCGTCTGGCTGTCGAGATCGACGCTCATGTCGTGAACCGCGGCTCGTTGTCGTGCATGGCGGACTTGAGCCGGCCTGAGTCCCAAAATACACGACGTGCGAAGGCACCGGGACGGCCATAGTCTCAACGCAGTCCCGGATCCAGACATTGCCGGTACAACCGCTTCCTCGAATCAAGTGATCCACCCGGACAGCCGGTCTCAACAGTGTGAGTGGACTCTGCTGTCAAACGGTTGAGCCAGGGTCTGGCCGGCCCGCAGGGGTGCGGCACTTGCTGACGCCCTACCTTGATCGATCGCAATGCACTACCATTCGACGTGATCCGGTTTTGGGGCAGGTCAAGGAGGTATCCCATGCCTGCCATTCGCAGTCTCGTCATTGTGTTCGGCATGCTGCTGTTGCTGGGGGCGGCCGCCGTTCAGCCTCGTGCTGAAAGCACCGACCGCGCCGTCACCCGGGCATTCCTGACCTTGCTTGTCGGGGAATTGGGTGACAGGACGCCGGCCATGGAACTGATCGAGACACAGTGGGATCCGTCATTCCTGCCGATGGCTCTTGAAGTCCTCCGCCTGACCCGCAGCACGGAGGTCTCCGGCCCCCTGGTCGAAATCATGGAACGGAAGACAGGTGTCGGGCTTGGCCACGACCTGTTCGCCTGGCAGCGTCACATGTGGAGTTCGCCCGAGGCGCGTCACCCGCGCTATGCCGCTTTCAAGAGTGCGCTCTACAGCCTCATCGACCCTCGATTCTCGGCGTATTTTGACACGGCCGACAAACCTCGGATCCGGCTCGACGAAATCGTCTGGGGCGGCGTCCGGCAGGACGGCATCCCGCCGCTTCGCGACCCGGCGATGCTGGGCGCGCAAGACGTCCACTATATCGAGGACGACAACATCGTGTTCGGCATCTCGGTCAACGGCGATGCCCGCGCCTATCCGAAGCGCATCCTCGCCTGGCACGAAATGTTCGTCGACACCGTCGGTGGCGTGCCCGTGGCCGGGGTGTACTGTACCCTGTGCGGTACCGTGATCCTCTTTCACACCAGGCACGAAGGCGTCCTTCACCGACTAGGCACAAGCGGCTTCCTCTATCGTTCGAACAAGCTCATGTACGATCAGGCTACCCAGTCGTTGTGGAGCACGATGCTGGGCGCACCGGTCGTCGGTCCGCTTGCCGGGAAGAACATCGTGCTGGAGCGCGGGAGCGTGGTAACGACTACCTGGAAAGAATGGCGGCGACGGCATCCCGGAACCCGGGTCCTCTCGATCGATACGGGCCATCAGCGCAACTACGCTGAAGGGGCTGCCTACCGCGACTACTTCGCAACTGACGAACTGATGTTCTCGGTTCCGGTCGTCGACACCCGTCTGAAAAACAAGGACGAGGTGTTCACGGTTCTGCTCGCACATCACCTCGAGGCGCCCCTCGCCATATCGGCCGAGTTCCTTGCCGAAAACCCCGTCCACCACGATGCAGTCGAGGACGTGGCGCTCGTGGTGCTGACCGATCCGTCGGGCGCCAACCGCGCCTACGCGAGTGAAGACGTGACATTCACCCGGTACGATGGCAACAGCACCGTGGAGGACAGCTCAGGCATGGTCTGGAAAATGGACGAGCATGCCCTGAGCGCCGGTGACGGGCGTGTGTTCCGGCGCATCCCGGCACAGCGAGCGTTTTGGTTCGGCTGGTTCGCCGCTTTCCCGAACACCCGGCTGGTGCAGTAACGGCCGATCAGCCGGAACTCAAGCGAGTCACGCACGCCATGGCCTGGCCGGCACTGCAGAAATCTCGGGTTTGAGCCGGCAACCCCTCATTGTCGATCGCCGCCTGACCCGCTCCCGTCTCGGGCAGTAGCTGCAGCCGGCATCAGTCAGAAAAACCTCGAGCGAGCTGACAGCATCATCGAGCGGCCCCGCGGGTCGACACCGAGGTCCTGCTTGGAACTTTCCCGTTGCTGCCACTTGACGCCATTCTTCGCGACGGCCGGTTGTGTCCCCAGGAGTGGTGTAGGAGGCCAGGCGCCCACCTCAGGTCAGTGGCCCGCCGCAGCGGCGGGCCACTGACCTGAGGTGGGGCCATCGTGGTTCCGGTAAGGTTTGGGTTTCGAGATCCACCTGACCGGAGGAACACCACGATGACCACCGATAACATGATGGCCCTGCAATCCCTCATGGCCAACAGTTCCGACACGGATGTGCTTCGCGAGATGATCGAGTTCGCGGCCGGACGCCTGATGGATCTGGAGGTCGAGGGCCTTGTCGGCGCCGGGCATGGCGAGCGCTCGCCGGACCGGATCAACCAGCGCAACGGCTACCGGGACCGGACGTGGCAGACGCGCGCGGGCACGGTTGAACTGAAGATCCCGAAGCTGCGCAAGGGGAGCTATTTTCCGGGCTTCCTGGAACCGCGCCGGACGGCAGAGAAGGCACTGACCGCGGTGATCCAGGAGGCGTACATCCAGGGCGTGTCGACCCGCTCGGTTGACGACCTGGTGCAGGCCATGGGGATGTCGGGCATCTCCAAGAGCCAGGTCTCGCGGCTGTGCGGCGAGATCGACGAGAAGGTCCACAGTTTCCTCAACCGGCCGCTGGAAGGCGACTGGCCGTACCTGTGGCTGGATGCCACCTACGTGAAGGTACGCGAGGCCGGGCGCATCGTCTCGGTCGCGGTCACCGTCGCCGTGGCCGTCAATGACCAGGGCCGCCGTGAGGTGCTCGGCATGGCGATCGGCCCGTCGGAGGCCGAGACCTTCTGGACCGAGTTCCTGCGCTCCCTGGCCCGCCGCGGCCTGCGTGGCGTCCAGCTGGTGATCTCCGATGACCACAAGGGGCTCAAGGCGGCCGCAACCCGCATCCTCGGCGCCACTTCACAACGCTGTCGCGTGCACTTCATGCGCACCCTCCTCGCCCATGCCGGCAAGCAGGGCCGACGTGTCGTCCACGCCTTCGTGGCCACCGCCTTTGCCCAGGAGGATGCGAGCAGCGCGTCCGCCCAGTGGCGCCAGGTCGCCGACCAGCTCAGGCCCAAGGTGCCAAAGCTCGCGGCCATCATGGACGAGAGCGAGCATGACGTGCTGGCCTATATGGCCTTCCCGGCCGCGCACCGAACCAAGCTGCACTCGACAAATCCGCTCGAACGACTCCATGGCGAAATCAAGCGACGGACCAACGTGGTCGGCATCTTCCCCAACCAGCAGGCCATTACTCGCCTGGTCGGCGCGATCCTGCTCGAGCAGAACGACGAATGGGCTGTCCAGAGAGCCAGGTACATGACACTGGAATCGATCGCTCCCGTGAGCGAAACTGAACCTGAGAAGCTGCCCGCTGTGGCAGACTGACAGACCCGGCCC
>JAJEAR010000053.1 GCA_022822665.1 Alphaproteobacteria bacterium
ACCCCTTCCTCCTCAATGCCTCGTACAACGAAACCGACATCGCCGTGCCATGGCTCGGAAACCGCAGGCTACGAATCAGCTTCCTGTGACCCAGGACCGCAGGCTCACATCAATTGCGGTCGTTGGGAATCGAGGCTAGGCCGCCGCGCACCGCATCGACCGGCTCTCTGGATGCGACCCGCGGACCTGCGATGCGTGCGATTCAGCGGCGGGCCCTGGGTAAACAGCCCGGACACCGCCGGGTGTCCGCGTTACCCGAAATCACGACCAAACAGGCCGCCAGAGTGAGTTTTCAGTAAAAATATGGAGATATTGGCATAAAATGAATGTTTTACATGAGATCTGGTGCCCGGTTCGGCGGCACCTTTGCGCCATATCGCGTTGGACGGTTCGGTCCGGTGTCGATGGTTCGCTCAGCGTGACCGGGACAGAGAACCCAGGTTCCGATGGTTACGGGGACGGCATGTCGGACGAGGCCCGCGGCATGCGGTCCAAGCCGCATGAAGGCGCGGTCCGGGCACTCCTTCCGACCCGATTCTCGTGTCGTGGAGTTTCCGGATCAGGTGCGGAACAAAATTGCCGGTCTGCCCGCCGATACGCCCCCGGACCCCGGCTTCCGTGACGGCTTTCGTGACGACGGATGACGCAACGTCCGGCCTCCGCTCCCGGTGTGGCGCCGGCAGGCGAGTTTGGTTCGAACCGCCTGCGTTCGGCGCCATGCGGCATTCAGCTTCCCCGGGGTGTCGTGTCCGACGTCGCGCCTGAAACCTGCTTCGACACGTGATCCAGGAAAGCCGCCGCAATACCGACAGGGTCCTGTTCCTCCGCATCGCCCGAAAGGACGCGCACCGCGTCCAGCGCAATTCCGGCAGCCTCCCCTCCCGATTCCTGTCGCAAAAGAAATCCGGCCGCTTCCTCCGCGTCCTCGGGTTCCGCCTGGCAGGCCAGTTCGGCCAGCGTGCCCGAGGCAAGCTTGATCGCGTCGACGGTCGGCGCCCGCGCCTCCTCGGCAAAACCGCCACCAGCCAGAAGCTGCGCCGCCCTCAGCTTGTGGGTTGCGCGGTCTGCGAGTGCCCGGGCGCGAAGCAGTTCCGCCTGGTTGTCCTCGACTTCGCTGTCGCCCGGCTTGGGGTAGATGACCTCCATGGTCTCCATCGGGGATGCGATCAGCCCTGACCGGGCCAACCGCAACATCGAGTCGTGGGTTGCCGGGTCGATCACCGTCACGGCGAGTTCCGTCAGTTTCGCCAGGCGTTCCTCCTCCGCAGCGATCCGTTCCGCCGGCATGTCGATCACCGCCAGGATTGCGGCGCCGTCCCCCTGGCCCAGAATCCGCTTGAGCGCGGTACCGTGATCGGCGATCAGCCGGTCGCGCAGGGCCTCGCGCGGGGACTGCGGCTGTGTGCCCGCCTCATCGGGCCGCGCGTCCTGATCCGGCCCGAGGACTGCCTTCAGCCGTTCCATGAAGGCGGTTCTGCCGGTCGGAAGCGGAATGGTGTCGAGGTCGCCCCGCCGGTCGAGCACGCCGTCGGCCAGCGTTCGCTTTGCCTCCAGGAGCCATACCATCCTGTGCTCGATCGTGCCCTCGCTCACCAGGTTGAAGATCCTGACCGGCCGTTGCTGGTGTTTGCGCCACGCCCGGGCGATCCGCTGCTCCAGCCTGGCCGGGTTCCATGGCAGGTCCATGTTGATCACCGTGTCGGCGCTCTGGAGATTGAGCCCGACACCGCCGGATTCCGACGAAAGGAACAGGCGGCAGTGCGGATCCTGGCGAAACCTGCGTATCTCTTCACGCCGTCTTTGCAGAGGAACCGACCCCGTGTGCCACGCAAACTCTATGTTGGCATCAACCGCGAAGACCCGGACCAGTTCCAGCATGCGCACCCATTCAGAGAAGATGATTATCTTGCAATCCGGGTCTTCGAGTAGCTCCGGGACCAGGTTTTCGATCTCGTCCATCTTGGGGCACGGGTTCTGGTCCTTGCCGAGGATGTAGAGCGAGTCGCAGACCATTCGCATGCATGCGAGATGCATTTGCAGCAACTTGAACTCTTCAGCGGTCAGCGGTCGTTTTTCCGCGATCGCGGCGAGCCTCCTGGCCGAATACTCATGATCACGATAGACCTCGAGCTGCTCCTCGCTCATGTGAACCAGGAAGGTCTTTGTGGACCGCAACGGAAGCTGGGATTCCACGACATCCTTGCGTCGACGCAGCATCACCGAGGATATTCGGCCGGCCAGTCCTTCGAGGTTCCGGAAACCCTGCGGTCGGCCCCTTTCGTCAAGTTCGTAGTATTCACGGTTGAACCGGAACAGTGGACCAAGCAGTTCCGGATCGAGAAACTGAGCGATCGAATAGATCTCGTCGATGCGGTTCTCGATGGGCGTTCCGGTGAGTACGAACGCGTACCGGCTTTCCAGCTTCTTGACCGCGTTGGCCGTCTTGGTCTGCCAGTTCTTGATCCGCTGCGCCTCGTCGAGGATCACGACATCCGGCTTCACCCCTTCCAGCATCGCGCGTCCGTCCGCGAGAACCTGCTCGTAGCTGCACACGGTGAAGAATGAGCCCCTGGCATAGGCCTCCTTCCGGTTCAGCGGGTTGCCGGAGACCACCGTGGTCGTGAAGTCGGAAAAACGCGCAATCTGTTCCTGCCACTCGGCCTTCAGGGAGGCGGGAGTGACGACAAGCACCCGTTCGATCCCGCGCAGGTCGCGCAGCAACGCGCAGGCAGCGATGGCCTGCACGGTCTTGCCCAGTCCCATGTCGTCGGCCAGGAGAGCGCGCTGACCGAAGGCCAGGTGCAGCGCACCCTCGACCTGGTAAGGCAGGAGCGGAAGCCTGAGCATATCCATCGAGCACCGGCCGGCCTTCAAATCCGCTTCGAAGGTGGCGCGCTCAAGCCAGCGTTCGCTTTCGGTGTGCAGGGCCTCGACCCAGTTCTCCAGACGAAGCGAGACGCGAAGGAGACGAGGGTTCCCGCCCGCGATGTCGCGCAGGCTCGCCAACGCTTCCCGGGCCCCCTGTTCCAGTTCACCGAAGTGACGTTTCACCTGCGCCGTCAGTCCAGGGTGGTCCCGCGCCACGTCGTCGGGTACCGAGAGACGAAGGTTGCGGCCGTCGCGCTCGTCGAGAAAGACCTCGATACGGCCACTCGACTTCTGTGATCCGGTGCGCCGTGCAATCCGGCGAAGCACACCTTCGATGTGTTTGCAGGTACCGAGCTGGTTGGCCCTGTGATCGAGGCATTCGCAGGAATTGATGCGATCCCGCACGCTTCGGATTTCCACCCTGTAGGTATTGCCGCTGGAGGACGTCACCCTGTAGTCGCAGAAGGGGCCTGCTTCCTCGCATACGGGCTGGACCCCTTCGATCTCGGTGCGCCCCCGCCATATCCGACGCTTGATCTCGTCCTCGTCAGTCGAGAGCCACCCCCGGAAGATCGGGGGCGCATCGCGGGACCGGCGCCTGGGCTTGCGTTCAGCGCGTCTTGCGGACATGGCAGCTGCCCCCTTCCTGCTTCATTCCCCGCGTCCGCGCGGTGGCGACAAGCATAGCGAGCGACCGAACAGAGGCCACGTGCTCCGACCTCCGCGACTGGAAGAGACCAGCGCCGGGGCCGGACGGGCTACACTCGGCAACGGGCACAACAGTATCGTCACTGGCAGGGGAGATGGCGGATGGAGGTTTCGCAGAAGAGATGCGAAGCGATACCCGGGATGGAAGGGTGGCGAATCGGGCCGACCACTGAAATCCGGACGACCTGCCTGCCGGATGTCTGCATCGACTTCGGGTTCACCGAAGCGATCGAAAGCCGATGAAGCCGCTGACGGAGTTTACAGGCGGCTTCCCTACGGGCGGCTGAGCGTCAAACCTGTACGGCGTGACCTGGCGGGATCGGACGATCCTGCCCAGGCGACAGTGGTCCGAGCGCAGGGTGGGAGCAATGACTGTTGACCAGGAACTGCACCTCCTCGAGCAGTACCCGGATCATGGATTGCCCGTGCCAGCCATCCCTGATGTTGTGGTGAACCCTACCGCCCATTGCTCCGGAGATCAGACGACTGGCGCCTTATCCCGACAGCCAGCCGTATGGTTGAAACGGATCAGGTTTCCCCGCATACCGCTCCACAGCGCCGACTGGCGGCAGTCAGGAGAACATTGGCCAAGGAAGCAACGTGCACTCGTTGCTACGCAGACCAGTCGGAGCACCACGGCGCCGACGGCGGTGGTGCTGAATTAAACGGGGATGAGCAGCGCAGGCCCGAAGGAACTCGGGCCACGGCACCGCTCCTGAGGCAATGGGCCAGGTGTTTGACCGGACGTGTGCGGGAAGTACTGTTGTGCGTGCGACAAACAGCAGGCGCACTGGCTGAGTGAGGATTCGGTGCCGGGCGAACGAGGAGTGCGACAACCATGCCCCGACATGTGAAAATCGGTGAGGCCAAGACTCGCCTGTTATCCCTACTGGCCGCGGTGGAAGCGGGCGAGGACCTGGTGATATGCCGGGGTGCAACGCCGGTTGCCCTTGTGACGCGGATCTCTGGCAAGCCTGACCAAGCAGAACTCATCGCAACGCTGCGACGGCAAAGGGTCAAACAAAAGGCGGTCACGACCGACGAGATACTGTCGTGGCGTCATGAAGGACACATGCGCTGATGGCAATCGCGTCCCGACGCTTCGATTGCAACAGCCGGATTCTACCGAACCAGTAGGCCACTGCTGCCGAACATTGCCCTGATCCGGCCGGGCGAAGTAACTGCCAAGGCTCCGATTGTGATCTGGCGCGAGCTGCGCAATCTCCCGCTGGCCGCAGAGCACCGGGGACGTATCGACAGGCGCCATGCCGAGACCTCCCTGACACGGCCGCGCCAGCCGCTCATTGTTTCTCTGGACGACGCTGACGATCGCGAGGTCATGGCGCTGGCGCGGTCCCACCGCCTGACAACCTACGATGCAATCTATCTGGCGCTCGCAATCCGCGAGGACTGTGCATTGGCAAGCCTCGATCGACGGATCAATGAAGCCGCGGCCGCCGAAGGCGTGCCGACATTCACGTAGGCTGCAACCACTGCGCCAGCTTCGATCGAGTGCGCCAACCGTGGTCGGGCACACAGCTGCTGGCCTTGTTGGTTTCCCGGGACAGCGGACAACACTGCGATGAACTGGTGCCATCGGGACACATCCGCGGTCTGGTAAGCGACGTCACCAGGCCGGACAGCACATTGACCGACGGTCCGGCTTCCTTAGTAAGGACTGATCGTATTCTTACCGTTACGTCTACAATGACACATTGTTTGCTTACTTCGCACCCATTGTTCGGGAAACGATCTTGCTCGCAAAGCTGACCTCGAAGAACCAGTTGACCCTGCCCAAGGCGGTGACCGCCGCCGTGGAAGCGACAGACTATTTCGATGTGACCACGGAGAACGGTCGTATTGTGCTGACGCCGGTTCGTGTCAACCGCGCGGACGGGGTGCGCGCGAAGCTCGCCGAACTTGGGCTCTCGGAGACCGATGTGAAGGATGCGATTGCCTGGGCCCGGTCGGGCGCATGACGCCGCTCCACGCGGTTCCGGACACGAATGTTGCGGTATCAGCGCTGGTTTTCCATGCCGGTGCGCTGTCCTGGCTTCGGGGCGCGTGGCGCTCTGGCAGCGTCTGCCCGCTCGCCAGTCAGAAGACCACTGCGGAACTGATCCGGGTCCTCGGATACCCCAGGTTTGCGCTGAATGCCGAGGACCAACGCGACCTGCTCGATGACTATCTCCCCTACTGCCAGACCGTCGTTGTGCCGGTCCCGGCACCTGCGGTTCCGGAATGTCGCGATCCGTTCGACCGGCCGTTTCTGGAGTTGGCGCTGGCCGGGCGTGCGGATGCACTGGTGACTGGAGTTTCCGACATCCCGGAGCTCGCTGGCGCATTGGCTGTGCCCATACTCTCTCCGGTTGAGTTCAGGCGTCGGGTATTGGGGAGAAATTGATGGAACTGACCTCGATAGCTGGACATGGCCGGCTACCCGCGTGTCGCGTGTTTGCGGCGGTGGGCGCACCGTGCGCGACAGACGGCGGTGAATACCGAGCCCGTGATGCGTTCCGTCGGATTGCGCAGGAGCAACCGGGATTGCCGAAGGGGTCACCCCAGCAGCAGCTTCGGTGAGAGATGGAAAGAGTAAAGGCGCGGCTTGAGGATCTGCGGGCCGGTGCGTGCGTTCATCGGCGGGCAGGCGCCGTGACTTGTTGCCTCAGGCCGCGGTGGCGGCGGTGACGCAGATCCGTGCTGCGGCGTCGATGATGGCATCGGTATCAAGGCCGTAGGTGCGGTAGATGTCGGGCAGGTCGCCCGACTGGCCGAAGTCGGCCACACCGAGCGGATGAACCCTGTGACCGGTCGCGGCACCAAGCCAGCTGAGATGCGCCGGGTGGCCGTCCTGGACCGTGACCAGGACCGCGTCGGGCGCAAGGCCCCGGAGCAGATCGCCGAGCCGGCCGGGGCTGCCGGTCTCGAGCGAACGGCGCCAGTCGGTATAGAGACGATCGGCGGACGGGATCGCGAGCACGCCCAGACCGGGAATGTCCTCGGCAAGTGCTTGGTGCGCGTCGAGCACCTCGGGCGCCACCGGGCCGGTGTAGACAAGCGCGAGCGGACTGCCCGGGCCGGGCTCGACCTGCCAGTAGCCGCCGGACAGGATCCCGGATCGCAGTTCCGGCGTCATCTCGCGTTCCGGCTGCCCAATGGTCCGGGTCGACAGCCTGAGGTAGAGCGAGCCGCCGTTGTCGGCCTGCATGTGCTCGAAACCCCAGCGCATAATGACGGCGAGTTCGTCGACATAGGCCGGCTCGAACGAGGTCAGTCCCGGCTGGCCCAGGCCGATGAGCGGGGTCGAGATCGACTGGTGCGCGCCGCCTTCCGGCGCCAGGGTCAGGCCGGACGGGGTTGCGACCAGCATGAACCGGGCGTCCTGGTAGCAGGCGTAGTTCAGCGCATCGAGGCCGCGGGCGATAAACGGATCATACAGCGTGCCGACCGGCAGCAGCCGGGTGCCGAAGATCGGGCCTGACAGCCCGAGTGCCGCCAGCAGGATGAACAGGTTGTTCTCCGCGATGCCGAGTTCCATGTGCTGGCCGCCACCGTGCCGCAGCCACTTCTGGGCCGAGGCCACCTTCTCCTCCCGGAACACGTCGTTGCGCACGTCCAGGCTGAAGATGCCGCGCTGGTTGACCCAGGGACCGAGGTTGGTCGAGATCGTCACGTCCGGCGAGGTGGTGACGATCCGGCTCGCAAGCGCCGCGTTGCCGCGGCTGAGCTCGTGGAGGATGTTGCCGAAGGAGGCCTGGGTGGCGGCGCGGGCGCGGTATTCCGGCTGCAGGCTGTCGGGCACCTCGACCTTCGGCGGCGAATGGACCCGCGACCCCGCCTGGTTGATGGGCGCCGAGATCGCGTAGTCGCGCACCCGGTCCACATCCACGCCAAGGTTGCCGAACGGCGACCATTCCTCGCCGTCGGGTACCCGCATCTCGGCGCGGAACCGCGACATCTGGTCCGGCGTCATCAGCCCGGCATGGTTGTCGCGATGACCGGCGAGAGGTGTCGCGTAGCCCTTGATCGTATAGGCGATGAAACACTGGGGCGTGTCGTCGTCGACCGCGCGGAAGGCTTCCAGCACCGACTCCATGTCCTGGCCCGCCAGGTTGGTCATCAGCCGGTGCAGCGCGATGTCGTCGTGCTCGTCGAGGATTTCCTTGATGCCCCGGACACCGCCGAGATCGGTGCGCAGCGGCTCCCGCCAGGCGCCGGGATCACCGGACTGGCCCTTGAAGGTGAGCGCGCTGTACAGGTCGTTGGGACAGTCGTCTATCCACTGGCGCAGCGCATCGCCGCCGGGACGGGCAAACACCCGTTCGAGCTGCTTGCCGTACTTCAGCAAGTGGACAGTCCAGCCGACATTGGCGAAGAACTCGCGGATCTTCTGGAACAGTCCGTCGGACACCACGCCGTCAAGGCTCTGGCGGTTGTAGTCGATGATCCACCACAGGTTGCGGACATCGTACTTCCAGCCCTCGAGCATCGCCTCGTAGACATTGCCCTCGTCGAGCTCGGCATCGCCCATGACCGCGATCATCCGGCCCGCCGGCAGGTCGCCCTGGTCCGGGTCCTGCACCAGGTTGTGCAGGCGGGTGTAGTCCTGGACCATGGACGCGAACAGCGTCATGGCAACGCCGAGACCAACCGAACCAGTGGAAAAATCGACCTCGCCCGTGTCCTTCACCCGCGACGGATAGGACTGGGCCCCGCCCAGGGCCCGGAAACCCTCGAGTGCGGCCAGCGACTGGTTGCCGAACAGGTACTGGATGGCATGGAAAACCGGGCTCGCGTGCGGCTTGACCGCGACCCGGTCCTGCGGGCGCAGGATGTCGAAGTAGAGTGCGGTCAGCAGGGTGGTGACCGACGCGCAGGACGCCTGGTGGCCACCCACCTTCAGCCCGTCCCGGCTCTCGCGGATGTGGTTGGCATTGTGGATCATCCACATGGCCAGCCACAGCACCTTGCGCTCCAGCACGCGCAGCAGCTCGATGTTGACCGGACGTTCCGTGCTGCCGGGTCCCGGATCCGTCATGTCGGGCATGGCATACCCACCTCGTGGCCGAACCAGACGCCGACTATGCCTGCCACGCCCGTCACTGTCGACTGCTCCAGCGGCGGGCGGCGCGCGAACCCCTTGGACGGAACCGCCCGCGCTGGTAGAAACCGGGGTCCGCATCCTCGTCAGGGAGCGCAGCATGACCGGACAGATCACACGCGATCCTGCCTACGCCGCCGTCGAGCGGGACGACTTTCCGGCAATGATGGACGTCGAGCGCTATCGCGGACGCTCGGACTACTTCGACGAGATCATCAGCAGGACCCACGACCACTTCTGGGATCCGCTCGATCCCGCCTACATCGACTACACGATCCCGTTCGATCTCGAGAACGAAACGCTGCTCGACCGCTCGCAGTTCCCGGAACTCCAGTCGGCCGTCTGCGACAGGCTCGACGAGGGCCAGCAGATCGGGCTCGCCAACGAGATCATCCGCTGGAACATGTCCAACATCCTGCACGGCGAGCAGGGGGCGCTCTCGCTCTCGGCGAGCCTGTGCCACATCCTGCACGACCAGGGCGCGCAGGAATACGCCGCCAACCAGGCCCGCGAGGAAGCCCGGCACGTCACCGCCTTCCAGCGTTACCTCGAGGCCCGCTGGGACGGCAGGCCCTACCCGGTCGGCGACGTGCTCGGCACCCTGCTGACCGAGCTGGTGCTGGCACCGGAGGTCTACAAGAAGCTCGTTGGCATGCAGATGCTGGTCGAGGGGCTGGCCATGGGCTCGTTCGCCAGCCTGCATGCGCGCACCAACGATCCGCTGATGCGCCGGCTGACCCAGCTGGTGATGACCGACGAGGCTTTCCACCACCGCTTCGGCAAGATCTGGGCCGCCAACACCATCCCGCACCTCGAGCAGCCGGAACGCGACGTCATCGAGGACTGGGCGGCGGAGTGTTTCGAGACCCTGCTGTTCAACCTGACCAACGTGCGCCAGAAGCGCCTGGTCTACGAGCGGTTCGGCCTCGACTGGGAGTGGGTTCGAAGCGCGGTCAGGGAGGTGTGGAACGACGACGAGCGCCGCAAGGGCCTGACCGACAACACCAACATCTTCCGGGTGCTGACCAAGACCCTGGTGAAGGCCGGCATCATCACCGACCGCACCCGGGCCATCTACGCCAACTGGATCGACATGACCGGGCTCGAGGCCGAGGGCGACGACATGGTCGGCGACGCCATCGCGGCCGACGGCATCGAGTACCTGCGCGAGATCAACGCGCGGCGCCGGCCGATCCTGCGCCGGCAGGCGGTGGCCTGACACCGAAGCGGCCCCGGCCGGCGCGGGCTGCTTGCCGCGCCGGGCTCCCGGGTGGTGCGGACGGCGGGACTCGAACCCGCACTCGCGCATGCGAAACAGATTTTAAGTCTGTCGTGTCTACCGGTTTCACCACGTCCGCCGCACCGCTCCCGTTATGACAGGAAATTATAAACCGTAGTACCAACATCATGCCGCCAGCCTCCGATCGTTTCGCGTCTCCCGGGCCGGACGCCCGCTGCGGGAGCGCATTGACAGCACCAGTTTCGCGCGTGTGTTCCTGATTATTTCATACACTATACGTATATTGTTCTGGAACACTCCCATGCCCGATCCCGCCACATACCGCCAGGTCACGTACCGGCTTCTGCCACGGAAGCAGTCGGCCTGGCGGTGGCTGGAGCGGGTACTCGAGGAACAGCGCCAGCTCTACAACGCCGCACTGCAGGAACGGGAAGACTGCTGGCGCAAGACGGGAAAGACCCTCACCTGGCGCGACCAGTTCAAGTCGCTGACCAGGTGCCGCCACGAGATCCCCGGCATGGATGAC
>JAJEAR010000079.1 GCA_022822665.1 Alphaproteobacteria bacterium
ACCCCTTCCTCCTCAATGCCTCGTACAACGAAACCGACATCGCCGTGCCATGGCTCGGAAACCGCAGGCTACGAATCAGCTTCCTGTGACCCAGGACCGCAGGCTCACATCAATTGCGGTCGTTGGGAATCGAGGCTAGGCACGTCACCGCCCCGTCCGCGGCTGCCTGCGATGCCATGACCATGGCGTCACCGGTTTCCGGGAGCTTCTCCGGACACTGCGGCCCCGGCGTCCGGGCATTCCGGCACGACGGTGGAGGGTTCGGGCGAACGCGCGCCACGGTGGGTGTGGTGCCTGCTGACCATCGCGTGCGAGAGGGCGGTTGCGTGCCCGCGGGCAATGTCGCAGCATCGGCGCACACAGCAGCGGGAGGTACGGCGTGTCGGAACCACATGAACTCTCGGCCGTGGCGGCGTCACAGGCACTCCGTACGGGTGACCTGACGGCCGAAGCCCTGATGCGGTCATGCCTAGAACGGGTGTCGGAGCGCGATCATCAGGTGCGCGCCTGGGCGCATCTCGATCATGACCAGGCGCTCGCGGCGGCCCGCGCGTCGGATGCAGCGGGCAACCCGGGCCCGATCGGAGGGCTGCCGGTCGGGGTCAAGGACATCATCGACACTGCCGACATGCCCACACGGCACGGTTCGACGATCCACGGACTGAACCGGCCGAACCGGGACGCCGCGGTGGTGACCCGCACGCGGGAGGCCGGCGGCGTCGTCATGGGCAAGACCGTGACGACCGAGTTTGCCTGGCGCAACCCGGGCCCGACGCGCAATCCGCACAACACCGCCCATACCCCCGGCGGCTCCTCGAGCGGGTCGGCCGCCGGTACGGCGGACACCCAGTTTCCGCTCGCCTTCGGCACCCAGACCGCGGGATCGGTGATCAGACCGGCCGCCTACTGCGGCGTGGTTGGCTTCAAGCCGACCTACGGGACCCATGACCGGACCGGGGTCAAGGAACTGTGCGGCAGTCTCGATACCGTCGGCAGCATGGCGCGCAGCGTCGCCGACATCGCCCTGTTCGAGGCGGCATTGCGCGGGCGCGACCAGCTGGACACCAGCGCATTCGCCGAGCGGGCGCCGTCCTTCGCGACGATCGTCCCGTTCCGCTCCGACGCGGCGGCGGACGCGCTTTCCGTCTTCGAGGACGCCTGGCGTGCCGCGGAGCGGGCCGGCGCCAGGGTCCGGGACCGGGCCTCCTCGATGGCGTTTGAACGGCTCGCCGACGTGCACACCGTCATCATGCTGGGCGAGGCGGGACGCGCACTTGCCTGGGAGTACGAGTACCATCGCGAACGGTTGATCCGCTTCTACCGCGAGTCGATCGCCACCGGCCAGGCGGTCTCCGACCAGGCCCTGGATACGGCCCGCAGCGAGGTGGAACGCGCCCGGCGCGACTGGCAGAAGACCCTGTTCGGTGACGCCGATCTGCTGCTGACCCTTCCGGCCCCGGGCGAGGCGCCGGCAGATCCCGGGTTCACCGGGGACCCCGTGTTCAACAAGCTCTGGACCATGCTCGGCTGGCCCTGTGTCACCGTTCCCTGCGGAACCGGAGACTCCGGCCTGCCGCTCGGTCTGCAGGTGGTCGCGCCATGGGGAAGCGACGAACTGGCGCTCGCGGGCGCGTCATGGCTCGAGTCCCGGTTGGCATAGATCCCGACGATCACGGGGCCGCGGTCTGGGACCTGCCGGTCAGGCTGTTCCACTGGAGCCTGGTGATCTGCATCGCCGGTGCCGTGATCACGGCCCAGATCGGCGAGATGGAGCTGCACGAGCGCTTCGGCGTCGCGGTCCTGATCCTGGTGCTGTTCAGGGTGACCTGGGGCGTGATCGGCGGCCAGCATGCCCGGTTCGCCAGTTTCGTGCGCGGTCCGGGCGCGGCGGTGCGCTACCTGCGCGGGCTCCGGCGCGGCGCGCAGCATGAACCGGGGCACAGTCCGATCGGCGGCTGGAGCGTGCTGGCGATGCTGGTGGTATTCGCGGTCCAGGCGACGCTGGGTCTGTTCGCGACCGATGACATCTTCTTCGACGGCCCGCTGGCCGACCTGGTCTCGACCGAGACCTCGCGCACGCTGACCAGCCTGCATCACCTGAACGCCAAGCTCGTGATCGCGCTGGTGGTGCTGCACCTCGTCGCGGTGCTCGTCTACCTGTACGTCCTGCGCACCAACCTGATCCGCCCGATGATCACCGGCCGCGTGCGGGGCCACGGCGGGCTTCAGCCGGCGCGCCAGGGACACCCGCTGCTCGCACTGCTGCTGCTCGCGGGCGTCGCCGCGGCGGTCCTCGGCGCACTCTACGGCTGACCGGGCGTCAGCCGCGGTCGGCGAGCGGGCGGTAGGCCCGGCGATCCGGGCCGGTATAGAGCTGACGCGGCCGGCCGATCTTCTGGGTCGGGTCTTCCGTCATCTCCTTCCACTGCGCGATCCAGCCGGTGGTCCGGGCGACGGCGAACAGCACAGTGAACATGCTGGTCGGCAGGCCCATCGCCTTGAGGATGATGCCGGAATAGAAGTCGACATTGGGATAGAGGTTGCGCTGGACGAAGTACTCGTCCTCGAGCGCAATCCGCTCGAGGTCCATCGCGAGATCAAGCATCGGATCCTCGACGCCCAGTGCCTCCAGCACCTCGTGGCAGCTCTGCATCAGCACCCGGGCGCGCGGATCGTGGTTCTTGTAGACCCGGTGTCCGAAGCCCATCATCCGGAACGGGTCGTCGGGGTCCTTCGCGCGTTTCACGAACTCGCCGATCCGGTCCCTGCTTCCGATCTCGTTCAGCATGTTGAGCACGGCCTCGTTGGCGCCGCCATGCGCCGGACCCCACAGTGAAGCGATGCCGGCGGCAATGCAGGCGAACGGGTTCGCGCCCGAGGAACCGGCGAGCCTGACCGTCGAAGTCGAGGCATTCTGCTCGTGGTCGGCGTGCAGGATCAGCAGCCGGTCCATGGCCCGGGCGAGAACCGGGCTCATTTCGTAGGTCTGGGTCGGAACCGAGAACAGCATGTGCAGGAAATTCTCCGCGTAGGTCAGCCTGTTCTGCGGGTAGTTGAAGGGCTGCCCCAGCGAGTACTTGAAGGCCATGGCGGCGATGGTCGGCATCTTCGCGATCAGCCGGTGCGATGCCACCGTGCGTGCATGCGGATCGGTGATGTCGGTCGAGTCGTGGTAGAAGGCCGACAGGGCCCCGACCACGCCGCACATGATCGCCATCGGATGCGCATCTCGCCGGAATCCGCGGAAGAAGGTGGTGATCTGTTCGTGCACCATGGTGTGGTAGGTGATGGTGTTCACGAAGTCGTCGCTCTGCTCGCGGTTCGGCAGGTCGCCGTACAGCAGCAGGTAGGCAACCTCGAGGAAATGGCTGTGCTCGGCGAGTTCCTCGATCGGGTAGCCGCGGTGCAACAGGACCCCCGACTCGCCGTCGATGTAGGTCAGGCCGGACTCGCATGACCCGGTGGAGGTGAATCCCGGGTCATAGGTGAAGTGACCAGTCTGCCCGTACAGGCGGCGGACATCGATCACGCTGGGTCCGACACTGCCGTCGATCACCGGCAGGTCCCAGCTCTCGCCGGTCCGGTTGTTGGTAAGGGAAAAACTCACGGAATTTGTCTGTGTCATCCACTCGTGTCCCTGCCGGGTGTGCGCACCTGCGGTCTTCCTGATTGCGCCATATTCTGCGCCCTGCCGCTGAATTCCGGCGAACGGGGTACGGCTGTCGCGAGGCTCCGATTCACCAATTGGCGACACTACGCCCTCTGCCACTCCGGTTCAACCGGTGCCGCATGCGCACCGGATCCGGATACCGGCCTCGCCCGGCCCCAGGACGGCGAGAACCTCGAACAGTCCCGGCGACGCGTGCGAGCCGGTCAGGGCGGCCCGGAGCGGTTGGGCGATGGTGCCGAGCCCGACCCCGTGATCGGCGGCGTGCGCCCTGACGGCGGCCTCCAGGGCCGGTTCGCTCCAGTCATCAACGGCCTCGAGTGTCGCGAGCAGCTCGCGCAGTCGCCCGCACCCGTCCGCGTCGAGCGCGCGGGCCGCCTTGGCGCTCATCGCAAGCGGCAGCCGGGCGGCATAGAAGGCGAGGCCATCGGCAAGCTCGGTTACCGTCCGGGCCCGGGCCGCCACGCCGGGAATGCCGCGACGCACCCGTTCCAGGGACTCCTCCGAGAGATCGAGGTCCGGGCGTCGGCGCAGACGCTCGAGGACCATGCCGGCGAGCCTGCCGGCGTCACCCGCCCGAAGGTACCGGGCATTGATCGCCCCGAGCCGCTTCTCGTCGAACCGGGCGGGTGAGCGGCCGATGCCGGCGAGCGAGAACCAGGACACCGCCTGCTCCCGGCTGATGATCTCGTCGTCCCCGTGGCTCCAGCCGAGCCGAAGCAGGTAGTTGCACAGCGCTTCCGGGAGAAATCCCTGCTCGCGGTAGTCGTTGACTGCCGTCGCACCGTGCCGCTTCGACATGCGTCCGCCGTCGCTGCCATGGATGAGCGGGACGTGGGCGAACTCCGGTTCGGGCCACTCCATGGCCCGGAACAGCTGCAGCTGTCGGAAGGCGTTGTTCAGATGGTCGTCGCCGCGGATCACGTGGGTGATCGCCATGTCGTGATCGTCGACCACCACCGAGTGCATGTAGGTCGGCGTGCCGTCGGCCCGCAGCAGGACGAAGTCGTCGATGGCGTCGTTGCGGACCGCGACCCGGCCCTGCACACGGTCGTCGATCACGGTTTCACCGTCCGTCGGCGTGCGCAGGCGGATGACCGGGTCGACACCGTCCGGCGCTTCGGACGGGTCCCGGTCACGCCAGCGGCCATCATAGAGCGCGGTCCTGCCCTGCGCCCGTGCCTCGGCGCGCATTCCGGCCAGTTCCTCCGGCGTGCACCAGCACCGGTAGGCCCGGCCGCGTGCGAGCAGTTCGTGTGCGACCTCGGCGTGGCGTGCAAGGCGGGTGTGCTGGAAGACCGGCGGTTCGTCGCCGCCGAGCCCGAGCCAGTCGAGACCGTCCATGATCGCGGCCACCGCTTCCGCAGTGGAGCGCGCCCGGTCGGTGTCCTCGATGCGCAGCAGGTACCTGCCGCCGGAATTCCTGGCGAACAGCCAGTTGAACAGCGCGGTGCGGGCACCGCCGATGTGCAGGAAGCCGGTCGGAGAGGGCGCAAACCGGACGACGACGGTCATGGGTCGACACTTCCCTGTTCTGGATGCATTGTGCGGCGCGTTCTACCACGCCGGCGTCGGCAAGGCGACGAGGCGCCGGGAAGGAAGGAACGGTCACTTCGGGCAACCGGGCAAGGGCCATGCATCCCAATCCCGTCTTCCGCCGGGCGACAGGGGACCGGAACCGCGAGTTTGCATCCGATCGGGGGTTCGGGGCGCTCGTGGCAAGCACGCCCGACGGACTGCGGATCAGCCACATTCCGTTCGACCTGGACCGTGCCGGCGGACCGGTTCGCGCCCATCTCGCCCGGCCCAACCCGCTGGTTGACGTCCTGCGGCAGTCCCCCGTTCCCGCGGTCCTGGTCGTGAGCGGTCCCGACGGCTACATCTCGCCCGACTGGTACGGGATCGACGACCAGGTCCCGACCTGGAACTACGTCGCCGTCCACCTGCGCGGCACGCTGCGGCTGTGCCCGGCCGACCGGCTGCCGGCTCATCTCGAGGCGCTGTCCGCCCGGTTCGAGACCCGGCTTGCCGGCAAGCCGCCCTGGACGCCGGGGAAGGTCTCGCCGGGGCGCATGGCGGAGCTGCTCAAGGCCATCGTGCCGGTGGAACTCGACATCGAGGCGGTGGACGGGACCTGGAAGCTTGGCCAGAACCGGCCCGACGCCGCGCGGCTCGCCGCCGCTGGAGAACTCGCGGCCACCGGTCCAGGTCTGGAGACCGCGCTGCTGGCGGGCCTGATGCAGGACCCGCCGACGGGGAGGTCCGGGTAGGCGCGCCGGTGCTCCGGCCCGGGGGCCCCGTGCGTGGCGCCGTCCCGGTGGTGGCAGCCGCGCCGCCCGCCCTCAGTGTGCCGGTTGACCCGAGACCATGCCGCGGCGCGCCTCGCCCGAGAACAGCACGGCGTAGAGGACCGGTGCCGCGACCAGCGTGAGCAGCGATGCAAAGGCCAGGCCGCCCATGATCGTGACCGCCATCGAGACGAAGAAGGCATCGGTCAGCAGCGGCGTCATGCCGAAGATCGTTGTGGCGGCCGCCAGGATCACCGGGCGGAGCCGCGTCGTGCAGGCGCTCACGATCGCGTCATTCAGCCACCGGTCCTCGCGGCGGACGAGATCGATTTCCTCGACCAGCACGATGCCGTTCTTGATCAGCATTCCGGACAGGCTGAGCAGCCCGAGCAGGGCCGTGAAGGTGAAGGGCAGCCCGGTTCCGAGCAGCCCGATCACCACCCCGTTGACCGCCATCGGAACCAGCAGCCAGACGATCAGGGGCTGACGCAGTGCGTTGAACAGGAAGACCGAGATCAGCACCATGACGATGAAGCTGAGCGGCAACTGCCGTGCAAGGCCGGACTGCGCATCGCCCGACGACTCGAACTCGCCGCCCCACGCCATCCGGTATCCGAGCGGCAGCGGCATGTCCTCGATCGATGCGCGGATTGCTGCGTGGACCTCGGCCGCGGTCCTGTCCGGCGGGATGTCGGCCGCCACCGTCAGGGTGGGCAGGCGGTCCCGGCGGTGAACCAGCGTGTTCTGCGCCTCGTGGGCGAAGCCGTCGATCACCTGTTCGATGGGGACGAAGGCGGCGGCCGTGGCGGAGTAGACGATCTGGTCCGCGAGGCTGATCCCGGAATCGCGCGGCATCCGGACCACGATCGGGAGCAGCCGCTCACCCTCCCGGTATACTCCGGCGTGGAAGCCATCGGTGGCAAACCGGAGCGTTGACGCGATGTCCTCGCGCGTGATGCCGGCGGTCTGCGCCCGGGCGCTGGAGTAGATGGGCGAGATGACCAACTCCTGTTCGCGCCAGTCCGTCCGAAGGTCCCTCAGTTCGCCCGATGCGGCCGCCATCCGGGCGATTGCCTGCTGTCCGAGTTTCCTGAGCACGACAGGATCGCTGCCGGAAAAGCGGACTTCGATCGGATTGCCTCCGCCCGGGCCGAAGACCAGGCGACGGGTACGGAACTCGCCGTCGGGGAAGTTGCCGCGGCCGAAGGCCTCGAGCTCCGCCTGCACTGCCGGGATCTGCTCGGGGGTGCGGGTGCGGACGATGAGATGTCCGTAGCTCGGATTGGGATTGTGGGCCGAGTAGGTCAGGACGAAGCGCGCGGCGCCCCGGCCGGCGAAGGTCGCGACGGACTCGACCTCCTCGCGCCCGGCCAGCCATGCCTCGATCCGTGCGAGATCGTCGGAGACGCGATGGATCCGGGTTCCTTGCGGCAGCTTGTAGTGGACGAAGAAGATCGGCGTGTTGGAATCGGGAAAAAACTGCTGCTTGACCTGGGTGAACCCGAACATGGAAACCACGGTGAGCGCGGCCAGACCGCCGAGGACCAGCCAGCGCGCCTTGAGTGCGCCGTGCAGGAGTGCGCCGTACGCCCGGAACGCCAGACCGCCGTAGACCGCAGTTTCGGTTCCGCTGCCTCGCCTGAACAGATAGTGGCCCAGAAGCGGCGTCACCGTTACCGCGAGGATCCAGGACAGCAGCAGCGAGATGCCGATCACGGCGAACAGGGAGAACAGGAATTCGCCGGTCGAGTCCGGACTAAGACCGATCCCGGCAAACGCCATGATGCCGATGACCGTGGCGCCCAGCAGCGGGACCTGGGTCCGCGAGGCCGCCTCGTCGGCGGCGTCGCGCGATGACCGGCCCTGCAGCATGGCGATGCGCATGCCCTCGGCGACCACGATGGCGTTATCGACCAGCATGCCCATCGCGATGATCAGCCCGCCCAGCGAGATCCGCTCCATTTCGATGGAGAAGATCATCATGAACAGGAGCGTGCCGACGACCGTTAGCAAAAGCGTCGTTCCGACCACCGCGCCGGCGCGCCATCCCAGGAACAGGGCAAGGAGCAGGGTCACGATGCCGACGGACATCGCCAGGTTGACGAGAAAGTCGTTCGACGCCTCCTCGACCACCCGGTGCTGCTGGTAGATCGGGTGCACCTCGACGCCGACGGGAATGTCCCGCGAGAGCTCGGCAAGACGCGCTTCCACCCTCTTGCCGACGGCCACGATGTTGTCGGTCGCAAGACCGGCGATGCCGACGGTGAAGGCCTCGACGCCGTCGAACCGGACAATCAGGCCGGGATCGGACAGCCGGCCGCGGCTGACCGCGGCGAGGTCGACGAGATTGATCGTCTCGCCGCCGACACCGACGGAGAGACCCGCGATCTCCGAGACGGTGTCCGAGCCTGCGGGTGCCGCAATGCGCGTGGTATCGGTCGATCCGGCCTCGACCACGGAATTGGCGTTAGCGATCGCCGCGGCAAGGGCTTGCGGGGGAACGTTGAGATTGGCCACAAGGGCGAGGTCGGGTTCGATGAAGATCGCTTCGTCCGGAAGCCCGCTGACGGCAACGTCGGCGACGCCTTCGACCGCCAGCAGCTCGCGCCGCAGAAAGGTGGCCAGCTGGTGCTTCTCCGCGTCGGAAAAGCCCTCGGCGGTGACGGCGTAGTACAGGCCGAACACGTCGCCGAAACCGTCGTTCACCACCGGGGAGCCGACGCCGGGCGGCAGCCGTAGCGCGGCATCGCCGAGCCTGGCCCGAAGCTTGGTCCAGATCGCCGGAAGTTCGTCACCGGCGAACCCGGACCTGACGTGCACCTCGATAAGGGAGAGGCCGGGCCGGTTGACCGACTCGATCCGGTCTACCTCGCTCAGTTTCTGGATGACCGACTCCAGCGGCTCGGAGACCTCCTCGGCGACCTGTTGTGCCGACGCTCCCGGATACCGGGTCTCGACAACCGCCTGCTTGATCGTGAAGGCCGGATCTTCCAGCCGTCCCAGCGACAGGAACCCCCACAGCCCGCCGAGCAGACACGTCAGGATGATGATCCAGACCGGAAGCGGCCTGTCGATACTGGAGCGGGCGATTCTCATGACACCCGGTTCAGTTCGGCAGTCCCCGGAACCGCCGCACCCGGGTTCCGTCCCGCAGGGCGTTGACCCCGGCCGCGACCACTTCCTCTCCGACTTCCACGCCGTCGATCACTTCGAAGTTCCCGGTGCCGGAGACAGTGAGCGTGACCGGCCGGGACGTGACAATGCCTTCCTCGCCCCGGTCCCCGCGAAACACCATCACCGAGGTGGAGCCATCGGCGGCAATGGCCACGGCGGAGGCCGGAAGGACGATGCGCGAATCCGGTCGATGCCGGGTAGCCAGGATCGTGACCGAGGAGCCGGGCAGGATGTTGAGTTCGCCGGGCGGAGGCAAGCCCAGGATTACCCGGTAGGTCTGGCCGACCCGGGACGTCTCGGCCTTGAACTCGCGCACTTCGGCCGGAAACTGCGTCTCGCTGGCGGGGAAACGCGCGCTGAGGGTGATATCCGGATCGCGGCCGGCACGCTGGAACAGGACTTCCGGAACATCGATCTCGATCCGGATCTCCGACATGTCGTGCAGGCGAACCACCGGGGTTCCCGCGTTGACAGTCGTGAACTTCGCGACGGTGCGGCGTGCCACCAGGGCATCGAACGGCGCGTTCAGGGTGGCGTGTTTCAGGGCGTACTCGGCGTTGCGCACGGCGATCTCGGCAAGCCCGGCCTCGGTGACCGCGTCTTCGACATTGGCCTGGCTGACCGCCCTGCCCTGCAGCTTTTCCAGCCGCTTCGCGTGCCTGCGGGCCCGGTCCTGGTTCAGATTCGCCTGTTCGAACGCCAGCGCGAACGGTTCGAGATCGAGCTGGGCGATCAGGCCGCCGGCAGGCACGATCTGGCCCTCGATGGCGGGAAACCGCACGATCTGCCCGGCGGTCTGGAACGCGAGGTCGACGGTCTGCCGCGCGGCCACCTTGCCGAAGAACTGTCGCGTCAGCTGCGTCGACGGGGCTTCGACCGTCATCAGTTTCACGGGACGAGGAATGTCCTGTGCTGCGGCCGGAACGGCGCAGATGACAAGCCCGACGGCGAGAACGGAAACAGGATGGATCATGCTGGCCTCGTCCACGGGATGACTGAAACTCCCCGGTCGCGCCAGCTACAGGTTTCCAGGCACGCCTTCAAGCGCGGCTGCGCGCTCCCCGCGGACGCTTCCCGGCACCCTGCGGGTCAGGCCGGCCGGATCCAGACCGCGGTGTCATGGAAGACGCCTCCACCGACCGGAGCGGCCGGCTCGGCGCTGGTCAGCGCGTTGATGCCGATGCCGGTCTCGAAGGCGTCGTTGGGCCAGACACTCTCGACGATGACCACGCCGGGCCGGGGTCCGTCTTCGATCTCGACATGCAGGATGGTTTCGCCCTGCTCGTTGCCGATACGGGCCCGGTCACCGTCCGCAAGCCCCAGCGCGCGGGCGTCGTCGCCACCGATCTTCACCGTCGGCCGGCCTTCGCGCTGAAGCGATCCCGGTGTCTCTGTGAAGCTCGAGTTCAGGAAACTGCGCGCCGGAGACGTCGCCATGCGGAACGGGCGTTCCTCGCAGGCTTCGTCGAGCACCTCCCAGTGGTCGGGCAGCGCGGGCATGTCGTCGGGCCCGTAGGCACCGAAGCCACGGGGCAGCACCGCCGACCAGTCCGGCCTGAACCGGAACCGGCCGTCGGGATGTGCGAATCCGTCGAGGTAGTGCGCGGTCTCGAACGGAGGCTGGCAGTCGATCCAGCGCTCGGCCTGCAGCTGCTCGGCGGTGCCGTGTCCGGCCAGGCGCATCATCGCGTCGATCAGTTCCATCGGCGTCCTGGTGAACCCCGGGTGATCGAGACCGAGCCGCTGCGCAAGCCCCGCCAGCACCTCGTGGTTCGAACGGCACTCGCCCGGCGCCTCAATGATCTTCGGCCCCAGGATCACGTACTGGTGACCTCCGCCCTGGTACATGTCGTCGTGTTCGAGGAACTGCGTGGCCGGCAGCACGATGTCCGACGCCTTCGCGGTGTCGGTCATGAACTGCTCATGCGTGCACACGAACAGGTCGTCGCGGGCAAAGCCCGCCCGCACCCGGTTGAGATCGGGCGCCACCATCAGCGGGTTGGTGTTCTGGATCAGCATGGCGGTGACGGGAGGGCCGCCCGACAGTGCGTCGGCGTCACCGGTCAGTATGTCGCCGATCCGGGTCTGGTCGAGCAGGCGGATCGACGGGTCGATCGCCTCGTGCGCCTCGACCGGGCTCTTGTCCCAGGCGTAGATGGCGCCGTTGTTGTGAAAGGCGCCGCCACCCTCGTACTGCCACGCACCGGTGACCGCCGCGATCGAGAGCGCCGCGTGCATGTTGACGGCACCGTTGCGGCAGCGGGTAAACCCGTAGCCGAGGCGCAGGAAGGTCCGGGGGTTCCGGCCGATGAGCGCGGCCATTTCCTCGATGGTCTCCACCGGCGTCCCGGTAATCCGGCTTGCCCACTCGGGCGTGCGCCCGGCGAGATGGGCCTCGAGTTCCCCCGGCGCATCGGTGTAGCGGGCGAGATAGTCGCGGTCGGCGTGACCGTCGCGGAACAGGATGTGCATCACCGCGCAGGCGAGCGCCCCGTCGGTGCCGGGCCGCACGCAGACGAACAGGTCGGCCTGTTGGGCGGTGCCGGTCCGGTAGACGTCGACGACCACGATCTTCGCGCCGCGCTGCTTGCGGGCAGCAACCGCGTGGGTCATCACATTGACCTGGGTGCTGACGGGATTGGTGCCCCAGATCACCACCACGTCGGAGCGCGCCATCTCGCGCGGATCGGTGCCGCGCAGCGCTCCGGTGCCGACGATGAACCCGTTCCATGCGAGGGTGGTGCAGATGGTCGAGTGCTGGCCGGAATAGCGCTTGAGGTGCCGCAGCCGGTTGATGCCGTCGCGCTGTATCAGCCCCATGGTGCCGGCGTAGTAGTAGGGCCAGACGGATTCGGAACCGAACCGGGCCTCGGCGCGCAGGAACGCTTCCGCTGTCTCGTCGAGCGCCGCATCCCAGCCGATTTCACGGAAACCGTTCCCGGTTCGCTGCAGCGGGCGCAGAAGCCGGTCCGGGTGGTGCACCCGTTCGGCGTACCGGGCCACCTTGGCGCAGATCACACCGGCGGTGTAGTCGTTCTCGCGTGCGCCGCGAATGCGGCCGATGGTGCGCTCGTCCAGGCGTTCCACCTCAAGCGCGCAGGTTGACGGACAGTCGTGCGGGCAGCCGCTGTAGCGCAGCTCCACCGGCGCGGATGCGGCATCCGGCATGACGGTGCCTCCGGGGTTGCGGGACCAGTGGCGTCATTTCACACTGCGCCGGTCGCGCGGGCAACGGTTTTCTCCCGCGCGTTCCGGTCCCGGGCGGGAGATTCCGCCACCACCGGCGGACATCGTCATGGTACGGTGCGCGGGTCCGATCAATGGCGGCAGCGGGAGCAGAGAGTGGCCGAGAGCTTCGACTACGTGATCGTCGGTGCGGGCTCGGCGGGGTGCGTGCTTGCCAACCGGCTCTCGGCCGACTCGGGCACCAGCGTGTGCCTGCTGGAGGCCGGACCGCCGGACCGGAACCTGTTCATCCACATTCCGGCCGGGTTCATGAAGACCCTGGTCAACCCGCGGATCAACTGGCTCTACGAGACCGAGCCGAGCCACTGGACCGGCGGGCGGATCATTGCCGCACCCCGGGGCAAGACGCTGGGCGGATCCAGCTCCATCAACGGCCATGTCTACAACCGCGGCCAACGCATGGACTTCGACGGCTGGTCCCAGCGCGGCAACCCCGGCTGGGGCTACGCCGACGTACTGCCGTATTTCCGGCGCTGCGAACGGCGGCTCGGCACCGGCGACGATACCTTCCGCGGGCGCGACGGCGCGGTAACGGTGACCGATCTCGACTGGCGCGACCCGCTGTGCGAGGCCTTCATCGAGGGTGCGGTGCAGCTGGGCATCCCGCGCAATCCGGACTACAACGGCGCCCGCCAGGAAGGCGTGTCCTACGTCCAGCGCACCACCCGCAACCGGCGTCGTGTCAGCACGGCCCGGGCCTACCTCGTACCGGCCGGTTCACGGTCAAACCTCGAGGTTCGCACCGGTTGCCACGCGACCCGCATCCTGATGTCCGGCCGCCGGGCTTCGGGCATCGCCTATGCGAAGGGCGGTCGCGGTGGTGTTGTCCACGAGGTGCACGCGCGCCGGGAGGTCATTCTCTGTGGCGGGACCATCAATTCGCCGCAACTGCTGCAGCTCTCGGGCATCGGTCCGGCACCCCTGCTCCAGGAACTCGGAATCGAGACCCTGCATCACCTGCCCGGCGTGGGCGAGAACCTCCGGGACCACTATGCGCCCCGCCTTGTCGGCCGGGTGCGCAACATCCGGACCATCAACGAGCGCTCGCGTGGTCTGCGGCTGGTGGCCGAGGTGGTGAAGTACTTCACCGGCGGCCAGAGCATCCTCGCCCTCAGTCCGACCCTGGTCTACTGCTTCTGGCATTCCGACGAGACCGTGCGCAACCATGACCTGCAGCTCACCTTTACCCCGGCCAGCTACAGGGAAGGCGTGCAGTCGCAGCTCGACGACGAGCCCGGGTTCACCATTGCCGCGTGGCAGCAGCGCCCCGAGAGTTCTGGCTGGGTGCGTGCGCGCACATCCGATCCCTTCGACAAGCCGGTGATCCAGCCGAACTATCTGGCGGCCGAGACAGACCGGCGGGTATTGCTCTCCGGCATGAAACTCGCGCGCCGGCTGATGCGGACCGAGCCGCTCGCTCCCTACTTCGCCTACGAGCAGTACCCCGGCGACCACGTCCGGACCGACGACGAACTGCTCGACATCGCCCGCGAACGCGGGACTACGACCTTCCATGTCATGGGGACCTGCCGCATGGGGCCGGACAGCGATCCGACGGCGGTCGTGGATCACGAACTCAGGGTCAGGGGACTCGAGGGACTGCGGGTGATCGACGCGTCGATCATGCCGGCCATGCTGTCAGCCAACCTGAACGCCGCAACCATGATGATCGGCGAGAAGGGGGCGGACCTGGTGCTTGGCCGACCAGCGCCCGAACCCATCATCACGCCGGAGTACGCTGCCGATGCCTGATGTCTTCGACTACGTGATCATCGGTGCCGGTTCGGCCGGCTGCGTGCTCGCCAACCGCCTGACCGAGGACGGGCGCCACACGGTGTGCGTGCTCGAGGCCGGTCCGCCCGACCGCAACCCGTACATCCACATCCCGGCGGGGTTCATCCGGCTGCTGAACGACCGCAAGGTGAACTGGCTTTACGAAGCGGAACCGGGTCACTGGACCGGCGGGCGCCGGATCCCGGTGCCGCGCGGAAAGACGCTCGGCGGGTCGAGCTCGATCAACGGCATGATCTACAACCGTGGCCAGCGGCTGGATTTCGACAGCTGGTCGCAACTGGGCAACCGGGGCTGGGGCTACGCCGACGTGCTGCCGTATTTCCGGCGCTGCGAGCGCCGGATCGGCGAGGGTGACGACAGGTTTCGCGGCCGGGACGGCAACCAGCTGGTGACCGACCTGCCCTATCGGCACCCGTTTTGCGAGGTCTTCATGGAGGGCGCCGCGTCGCTCGGGATCCCGCGCAATCCGGACTACAACGGCGAACGCCAGGAAGGGATCAGCTACGTCCAGCGCACGGCGTCGGCACGCCGGCGAATGAGTGCCGCCCGCGCGTTCCTGAAACCCGCCAGGCGGCGGTCCGGGCTCGAGGTGCGCACGCATGCCCATGCCACCGGGCTGCTGTTCGAGGGCCACCGCGCGGTCGGGGCCACCTATCGCAGGGGCGGGAAGAACGGACCCGTGCACGAGGTGCGCGCGCGCAGGGAGGTCATCCTGTGCGGCGGCACCATCAATTCGCCGCAACTGCTGCAGCTTTCGGGTGTCGGTAACGGCGCATTCCTGTCATCGCTCGGGATCGAGACCGTCCACCACCTGCCCGGCGTGGGCGAGAACCTGCGCGATCACTATGCCCCGCGGTTCGCGGTGCGGGCCCGCAACATCGAGACCCTGAACGAACGGGCTCGCGGGCTCAGGCTTGCAGGCGAGATCGTGAAGTACGTGGTCGGAGCGAGGAGCATCGTCAGCCTCAACCCGAGCCTGCTCTACTGTTTCTGGCACTCCGACGAGACGGCGCGCAACAACGACATCCAGCTCATCTTCACGCCCGCAAGCTTCGAGATCGGCCGCCACGGCGCGTTCGACACCTACCCCGGCTTTACCGTGGTCGCCTGGCAGCACCGTCCCGAGAGCAGGGGGCATGTGCGGATCCGGACAGCGGACCCCTTCGACGCACCGGAAATCCAGCCGAACTACCTTGCCGAGGAGGAGGATCGCGTGGCCTGTCTTTCGGCGATGCGCCTGGCGCGCCGGCTGATCCATACCGACGCCATGAAACCCTACGTCGAGTCAGAGGTCTCGCCGGGTGACGAGTACCAGACCGACGAGGAACTGCTCGAGGCGGCGCGCCACGTGGGCAGCACCACCTACCACGTCATGGGGACCTGCAGGATGGCGCCGGACACCGACCCGACGGCCGTGGTGGACAGCGATCTGAAGGTCCGGGGTCTCGAGGGCCTGCGCGTGATCGACGCCTCGATCATGCCGACCATGCCGTCGGCCAACCTGAACGCGGCGGCTCTCATGATCGGCGAGAAGGGTGCCGACCTGGTGCTCGGAAAACCACCTCTCGAACCGGTCATCCTTGCGGAATGCTGAGGCTGCTGCGCCGCGCGCTGTCCGCGATCGGCCTCGTCCTGCTGCTTGCGGGGCCGGCGGCGGCAGCCGACGGCGAGCCGGATCCCGCGGCCACCCGGGAACTCGAACAGCTGCTCGAGGCACTGGAGGACCCGGAACGGCGCAACCGCCTGCTTGCGGCACTGCGCGCCGCACTTGACGCGGAGCGGGTCCCACCCGAAGACGCGGCGAGCGAGGCAGGCGCGGAGGCGAGCGGCCTGGCCGCCGGCTCGGCGATCCGCGCGCTGCGGGGACTGGCGGCGCTGCCGCGCTGGGTGCACCAGCAGGTCACCGTGCCCGCCCGGCGCGACTTCTGGCTCGGCACCGGAGTGGTCGGCATCCTGCTGCCGCTGCTCGTCGCCCTGGCAGCGCGCGGCCTTCTTGCGATGCTCACCCGGACCGCTATGCGCCGCCTGCGCGAGGCATCCGTGCCGCAGTGGCGCCGGCGCGTCGCACGGGGAGCGGTGCACGGGGCACTTGATGCACTCCCCGCCCTCGGTGTCCTGGTGGCCGGATTACTCGCCGTCTCGATATTCGAGCAGTCGCTGTCATCGGCGCAGATCGCCGCGTTCATCGTGCAGGCTGCCGCACTTCACGCGGCGGTCGGGGTGGCGGCGCGGTTGATCCTGGCGCCCGCAGCGCCCGCATTCCGGCTGGTCGCGATCGAAACGGATTCCGCGAGCCTGCTGCACCGGTGGGTCCTGCGACTGTCGCTGGTGGTGATCACCGGATACGTGCTGGTCACTGTGGCAGTGCCGCTCGGGGCGAGCCTGACCATCGCCGAGGGGATCAGGGTCACGGTTGCGCTGGCGCTGACCGTGGTCGCGCTGAGTGTCATCTGGCGGGTGAGGGGCCCGGTCACCGACTGGATCCGCGGCACGGGGACCTCGCTCGCACGCCGCGGGATTGCCGATATCTGGTACCTGTTCGCCATCCTCTACCTGCTGCTGCTGTTCGGCGGCTTCATCACCGGCGAGCACGGCGGTTTCGGCCTGCTGATGAGGGCCACTGCCGTCACCATCGCGACGCTTGGCGCGTCGGTGCTGCTGGTTCACGTGTCCGGGCGGGTGCTCGGGCACCTGTTCAGCGTGTCGCCGGAACTGGACCAGCTCAGTCCCGGCCTGCGCGAGCGCAGTACCGTCTACCGGCGTGTTGCGACAGTTCTTGTCCGGGTCCTGGTCTACGGCGTCGCGCTCCTGGTGATCCTGCAGGCCTGGCGGTTCGACGTGATCGGCCTGGTCGACTCCGACTTCCGCGGCGTGGTGGTGAAGAACGGCATCGCGATCCTGTTCGTGATCGGTCTGGGACTCGTGGTCTGGGAGGTGTCAACGGCGGCCCTGGCGAGGCTCGGAGCCCGTGAGGGCCAGCAGGGCAGCCGGGCCCGCACCCTGCTGCCGCTGCTGCGGCGCCTCATCCTGATCTCGCTGCTGGTGCTCGGCGGCCTGGTCATCCTCTCCCTGCTCGGCATCGACATCACTCCGCTGCTGGCGGGCGCCGGCGTGGTGGGTCTCGCGGTCGGATTCGGGTCCCAGGCCCTGGTCCGCGACTTCATCACCGGGCTGTTCATCCTCATCGAGGATTCGATCTCGGTCGGGGACGTGGTGACCATCGGCGGGCATACCGGCGTGGTCGAGGACCTGTCGGTCCGCACCGTTCGCCTGCGCGACCTGCAGGGTACGGTCCACGTGGTGCCGTTCGGCGACGTGACCAGCATCGAGAACTTTACCCGGGAGTATTCCTTCGCCGTCATGGATATCGGTGTCGCCTACCGGGAGGATACCGACCGGGTATGCGAGGTGCTCGAGCAGGTGGGCGAGGAACTGCGTGCCGATCCCGACTGGGCCGAACGGATCCTGGAACCGCTGCAGATCCTGGGCGTCGACCAGCTGGCCGACAGCGCGGTGGTGATCCGCTGCCGGTTCCGGACCATGCCGATCCAGCAGTGGGGCGTGCGCCGGGCCTTCCTCCGGCTGGTGAAGAAGCGGTTCGACGAACAGGGAATCGAGATCCCGTTCCCGCAGACCACGGTCCATTTCGGTCCGGACGCATCATCCCGGGAGCTGCCGGAGCCGCCGTCCGCTCAGTGAGCGAACATCACCGGGAGCCCTGCTTCGTGCAGGATGTCCCGGGTCGCGCCTCCGAAGAAGACCTGGGTGATGCGGCTCTGGGTATAGGCGCCCTTGAGCAGCAGGTCGGCGCCGAGCCGGGACGCCTCGTGCAGGATCCTGTCACCGAACTCGCCGCGCGACCGCGCCACCTGATGCAGCCGCGCGTTCACCCCGGTATCCCGGAGATAGGCCGTGACCGCCGGTCCGTCCGGACCCTCGACGTACCAGTCGTCGAGCGCGATCACCCACACCTCGCGGGCACTGCGCAGGAGGTTGATGGCAAGCCCGATCAGTCGCGCGGTCTCGCTGCTCCTGTTCCAGGCAATCGCGACCACCTCCCCGACCGGGCGGTCCCAGCCCCCGGGCGAGACCAGCATCGGTCTGCCGCTCATGAACAGCAACTGCTCCATGACCGAGACGGCGTTGCCTGCAAGCGCCTCGCGCGAGACGATCGAGAGGTCACTGATCCGGGCGGCCATGCCGAGTTCCCGCCAGCTTCCGATCGGTTCGGGGTCGACCTGGAGGCGGGTGCCGTGCTCCGCCCCGGCGGAGGCGGCGATCCTGGTCTCCAGCACCGCCCGGGCACGCGCGACATCGTCGAGCGACACGTCTTCCCGGCTCGCGTGGCCGCTCAGTCCCCAGCTCATCGGATCGACCGCCTGGTCGTCGGTGCCCGCCCGGTAGAGCTTGACCAGCACGTCCGCGCCGAAGCGCCCGGCGATCGACAGTGCCGCGTCCACCGGGAGCGCGGCAACGACGTGGATTGCGGCGGGCATCAGCAGGCGTTTCATCGGGGGTCTCCGGGTGACCGGGTCATGTTTACCATCCGGCGGCCTGCCGCCAAAACGCTGACGGTGCCTGGCCGCGGCCCGGATGCTACTGTCCGGCGATGCACCGGACGGGGAGGGACGTCATGCACAGGCTGGGCGAACTTGAAATCATGCGGGTGGTCGAGAGCGAGGTCCCGATCTTTCCGACCATGTCGTTCTTTCCCGATGCCGATCCCGCGGTGATCGAGGAGCACCGGGACTGGCTGATGCCGAGGTTCATCAGCCCGGAAACCGACGAGGTCATCCTGTGCATCCAGTCCTACGTCATCCGCACCCGTCACCACACCATCCTCGTCGACACCTGCGTCGGCAACCACAAGCCCAGGCCGGCCCGGCCGATGTGGCACATGCAGGACCGGCCGTGGCTCGCGGACCTTGCCGCTGCCGGGGTGGCGCCGGAGGACGTCGACTTCGTGCTGTGTACCCACCTGCATGTCGATCACGTCGGCTGGAATACCCGGCTCGTCGACGGACGCTGGGTTCCGACCTTCCCGAACGCCAGGTACATCTTCTCGCGCACGGAGTACGAGTCCTGGCTGGGGCGATACCGGGCCGGCGAGGCAATGCCGGTTCCGGGGGTGTTCGAGGACAGCGTGCTGCCGATCGTCGAGTCGGGACAGGCGCTGATCGTCGAGGATGACCACCAGATCGACGACGGCATGTGGATCGAGCCGTCCCCCGGTCATACCCCGGGGCACGTGATGCTGAACCTGGCGTCGGGAGCCGCACGCGGCCTGATGACAGGGGACGTGATCCACCATCCGCTGCAATTGCTGCGGCCGGAATGGTCATGCCGGGCGTGCGAGGATCCCGGGCAGTCTGCCCGCACCCGCCAGGCGATGCTGGCCCGGATCGCGGACACCGACACGCTGCTCTGCCCGGCGCATTTCGCCTCGCCGAGCATGGGACACGTGCTTTCCCGCCCGGCGGGCGGCTACGACTACCGGTTCCTCGGCGAGTAGCCGGGGCGCTCCGGCCTATCGGACGGACGAGAACGCGGTGGGGATCAGGATCTGGTTGGAGACCGATGAGACGATGGCGCCGTCGGCCTCGGTGCGCGCCCGCTTTTCATGCCACTCGGGATCGGCCGCGAACGCGTTCCACTTCTCGTCCCGCTCGGCGAGCGATTCCCATTCCAGCAGGTAGTACAGGGCCTGGTTCGACTCGCCGATGCCGACGGTCCAGAACCCGGCCTGGCGGATTCCGTGCCGCTCCCACAGCCCCAGCGTGATGGTCTCGAACCGCTCGAGCAGTGCCGGCAGGCGGCCGGGAACACAGTGGTAGATGCGCAGTTCGTGGATCATGGTGCGGGCTCCCCGGTCAAGGTCACGTCTGCGCAAGTCCTACACCAGCACCGCCGGTACGCTCAACCGGCGCCGTGCGGCGAGCCGCGGGATCACGCGGACACGCAGACCGCCGCCGTGGCGGAGCGGATGCCGGTCGCGATGGAGACACGGATCCGACAGGCGCCGCGGACCGCGGGAGACGCCGCACCGTGAGGCGGATCGAGCACGGCGGCGAACCCGCCCGGAAACCACCGGACCGGCCGTGACAGGGCCGGCCGGCGCTGACAGGCGGTCGGCGATCTGCCGTCGACCATCGTCACGCCGGCGGAAACCACGCGGCCGGCGCCCGCGGCTCGGGGTCGGTCGCGACATCGACCACATTCGGCACACCCGACGCGATCCCGGCCTCGATCGCGGGTGCAATGTCACCCGGATCCTCGACCCTGACGCCGCGGCAACCAAAGCCCTCCGTGACTCGCGCGAAGTCCACCGGCTCGAAGAGCGTCAGGTCCTGGGTGCGGCCATTGCGCCCGCCGTACGCTTCACGCACACCGGGAATGTCCTGCCCCAGGGCCGAGTTGTTGTTAACCACCACTGTGACGGGAATGTTCCAGCGCCTCGCGGTCTCGAGCTCCGGCAAGTGGTAGTAAAAGGCGCCGTCGCCGCAGAAGCAGACCACCGGGGTATCGGGCAGCGCGGCCTGGGCTCCGAGCGAGGCTGGCAGACTCCAGCCGAGCGAGCCTGCGGCACGCAGATAACGTTGACCCGGCCGGGTGAGCGCGACGTGGGTGCCCGTCCAGATGCCGCTGTGGCCGGTGTCGGCGACGAGCAAGGCGTTGGCCGGCAACACGCGCTCGAGCTCGCTGCACAGCCGCTCGACCGTAATCGGCGATGCGCTCGACTTGCGTAGCGGCTCCACCTCGGCGAGCCATTCACGCCGCAGACTCATGGCACGCTCGCACCACGCGCTGCGGTCGCGACGACCGAGCCGCTCGACGAGCGCGGTGAGCGCGAGACCCGCGTCACCGAGCAGGCCATGCGCACCCGGAAAGTTGCGGGCGAGTTCGGTCGCATCTGCATCAATCTGGACCACCACCGCATCAGGTCGCACGACCCGCCAGTTTCCGGTCGACATGTCGCTCGTGTCGCTACCGACATACAGCACCAGGTCGGCTTCATGCACGATGCGGTTCGCATAGGGTGCCGAGTAATTGCCGACCACTCCCACCACTGGATCGAGGCTGTCCTCGATCAGCCCCTTGGCGTCGAGCCCGTAGGCGATGGGTATGCCGGATGCCGCAAGCGCACGCAGCGGCTGTGCTGCCGCACCGACGACGGCGCCGGCGCCGAGGACTGCAATCGGGCGCTCGGCAGCATCGATCAACCGGGCCGCCGCGGCAACGTCTTCAGCATCGGGCATGGAGCGATAGGCGGGTGCTCTTCCGTGCCGTGTTTCCGCGACGACCGGCTCCGTCACCTCGCCCCGTTCAACCAGCTCGGCGGTGAGCCCGGCGAGGTCGAGGTGCACGGGCAACGGCGTCGGCGCGCTCGCTTCGCGCATCGCCTGACGAAGCAGAAAAGGCAGCTCCGGAGCGGTTTCAACACTCGCGGAGAATCGTGTAACCGCCGCAAAGAGCGGCCGGTGATCGACTTCCTGATAGGCATTGCGGTGGAGCTGTGGGATGGGCTTGTGACCCGTCACCGCGAGCACCGGCGAACGAGCCAGGTAGGCGTCCTGCAGCCCGGCCGCGAGATTCGCTGCGCCCACGGATTGCGCCATGCAGACGCCGACGCGGCCAGTGGCACGGGCGTAACCGTCGGCCATGTACGCCGCCGCCTTCTCGCTGTGGGCCATGATGCGGGTCACCCCGAGCGCTTCGAGCTCGATCAGGGTGTGTCGCCCGACCGCCTCCATGAAGAACACGTGAGTGACGCCGTATTCGACGAGTGAGCGTGCCAGATACTGGGCACCCGTCATCGACTCGGGCATGATTCGACCACCTCTACGGTACGACAGGGACCCGGCGGCGACGATAGCACCCTCGCCGGACCGAACCCATAGGGAATTATATACAGTAGTACCAACATCACGCTGCCAGCCTCTGATCGTTTCGCGTCTCCCGGGCCGGACGCCCACTGCGGGAGTGCATTGACAGCGCCGGTTTCGCGCTTGTGTTCCTGATTATTTCATGGTCAGTATGCATATTGTTCAGGAACGCTCCCATGCCCGATCCCATCACATACCGTCAGGTCACATACCGGCTGCTGCCGCAGAAGAAGTCAGCCTGGCGGTGGCTGGAGCGGGTGCTCGAGGAACAGCGCCAGCTCTACAACGCCGCACTGCAGGAACGGGAAGACTGCTGGCGCAAGACGGGAAAGACCCTCACCTGGCGCGACCAGTTCAAGTCGCTGACCAGGTGCCGCCACGAGATCCCCGGCATGGATGAC
>JAJEAR010000031.1 GCA_022822665.1 Alphaproteobacteria bacterium
GGACCTGCCGGAGCACTGAGGGCGCGGATTGCCGGTCGGACCGGTCCGGGTCGCCGGACGCGGAACCGTTCGCGACCGGTCGTGTTGACCATGCGGGTGCGCTCTGAAGTGGCCCGCGTGTCCTCACCTCGTCAACACGCCAAAAGTGGCAGGGAGGGCACGCAGGGACGCTTCCGACTACGTCTCTCCGGGCGCCTTCCGGTGAGGACTGACGACAAGCGCCGTCGTGGCGCAGGACAGAGCGGAGCGCGGGGGGTCGGGCAAAGCGCCGAGGACGCCTCGCCACGAAACTTTGAGTTTCCGCCCTGTTCAAACCCGGCGCTGATGGGCGGCGGCGGCAGAGAGCGTTGCCTTCCCGAAACCCCCGGGAGATGTGGTAGCAGCGCCGGGTACAGAAGCAACATGGCACCGACCGTCGCCGGCAAGGGCCGCAGACAGGCGTTACCGAAAGCGGTTACCGCCTCGAACCCCAAGGGATGTAGGTAACGGTAACGGGTTACGCCCGCAGGCAGTGAGCGCCGCGGCGCGCGGGCGCTGACATCGCGGGCACCGTACCTGCCGCGCGCAACGCGGCAGTCGGCAGGGCGTCGCGAAATCTGGTCCGCGAGGGGCGCATCGGGCAGGCATCCTGGTCCGGCACGGCCCGGCCGTCGATGCGGCCTGAAGGATGTGTGCGAGTTCCCGTTTCGGAAGACCGCCGCCCATGATCCGGCTGCGGGACGACCGGCACGTCGTCGAGGTCCGCCGCCAGCCGCCCGGGAATCTCCGCGTCTCCCGCCGCTCGCGCGGGCGGAGGCCTTCCGCGCCGATTCTCAGCGCTCGCGCAAGGTCCCGACGCTCGTCGTCAGGGCTGCGCCGAGGGATTCGCGCGTCAGAACGTCATAAACCGTCACGATATGGGATGAAATGGACATTGAAAATGCATGCAAATCCGACCCGAAGATAGCCATTGTGCAACAATATCGACATTTATTCGGACATTCACTTGCATGCATCCATCATTTTGGCACAATCGGCCCCGGCTTCGAACCTTTCGGCAACCCGGTTGATTCGGGGCTTGTTCCTGGCGGGCCGTCTCCGCAACCGGGCGGCGTGCCGGGGGAGACCTGTATATTGAGGGAGGTACGGAACATGGAACTGGCGACGATGACGGCGAACGGGCAAGCGGACGGCGCGATGCGCCACGCGTTCCCGACGGACGAACTTTGCGAGGAAAGCCCTCGCACGCGAGAGAACGCGCTTGCCAGCGAATTTTCCGGTCGTACAATGAGCATCGAGCATCGAGCATCGAGCATCGAGCATCGAGCATCGAGCATCGAGCATCGAGCATCGAGCATCGACGCCATGACTCCGTCCGGCGCGCCCCGGACGGACGCTTCCGGACCCTGCCAACGGCCTGAGCCTTCCGCCCGCCCGTTTTGGGCCGGCCTTTCCAACCTCTTCCAGCTTCCATTCGTTTTCGCCGCCCGGCTTTCCCGCCTCGGGACCCGGGGCGGCCTCGCCGCGGCCCTGGTGCTGCTCGCCCTCGCCGCGCTGACCCCCGCCGGGCCGGCCCAGGCGCAGACGACGGACCTGAAATTGACGCCCGTCATCGGCGGCATCTGGGTCACCTGGAGCGGGAATGGGACACATGTTCAGTGGAAATCGGCCGGTCAGTCCTACAGTTTCGCTGAGCGATCGGCACTCGTTATACCTTCAGGCTCGTACGTCATCACGGGCCTGACGCCAGGCACCAGTTACACGGTGCGGGTGTCACGACGTATTGGTAGCGGGAATAGCGTTCATCAGCCTGTCGAAGCCACCGCGACGGCGGGCTCGCAGCAGGTGATCCTGACGCCCCAGCGCGAGGGGGGCGGCCTGCGGGTGCGCTGGCTCCCGGTGCCGGATGCCACAGGCTACTACGTGTACGTGTTTGCAGGCTCGACACAAGTTAACGACGTCCAACTTGGTGCTGTCACTTCGCACACCTTCTGGGGCCTGACGGCGGGCACGGCGTACCGGGTGCGGGTGCGGGCGAACGATGAGGAAGGCTTTCTCGATGACTTTGACGGCGAGGCGACCGGCGAAGTGCTGCTGCCGCCGGTGCCGGGCCTGCATGTGGAGCCGGTCGACTCGACCAAGCTCAAGGCGAGCTGGAAGGCGACGTCGGGCGCCCAGAGATACCGGGTGGAGTGGATCGAGAGGATCGGGGGGAGCTGGAGCGCGCCGGCCGGGACGCATACAACGTCGAATGCCGCCACCTCTTACACGTTAACCGTCCCCGAGACCGACACCAAGAGAATCTGGGCGGTGCGGGTCCGCGCGCAAACCACCGCCGGGGCATACGGCGAATGGTCCTACGCCGAAGGCGTGCAGAACACTATACCGGGGCCGCAGGGTCTGAGCGTATTCACCAGTCAAAGCGGTTCCGGACACGTTTCGCTGTTTTGGACCCAGGTTAACCTGGTTAGCCTCGGCAAGACGTTCAAGCAGTACGTGATCGAGTACTGGAGCGGTTCGCTTGAGGATCCCGACGATTTCGGCCAACACATTGTAACCAGCAACCTCGCCAACACCACAATCCGCAGCCTCCGCCCGGGGACCGCATACAACTTCCGGATGTACGCGGAGTTCACCGACGGCACGCGGACGGCGTTCTCGAAAACGGTCACCTACACGACGACCGCGGCGACCCGTGGGGCGCCACGACCGTCCAGCGTGACGGCGACGGCGGAGGCCCCGTGGCATATCAAGGTGTCGTGGGTGCCGGCCACAGGCGGAAACCTCGGCGCACCCGGCGTCACCGGCTACGACGTCGAGTTCCAGACCCCGGACAGCAACGGCGCCTGGCCGCCCGACTGGACGGCCGTGCCGGTCGAGACGAAGACGATCATCAACGACGACAACGAAGAGGAGGAGGTGACCGTCCACGACGCCACCAAGAGCATCCTGACGGTCTACGGCCACGTCGGTCTCAGCGAGAATACGCGCTACCGCTACCGGGTGCGAGCCATCAACGCGATAGGCAAGTCTCACTGGGTAACCTCCGCCCCGGTCACGACGGCCACGCATGAACCGATCGCGTTCTGGTACGAGTTTTCCGACCGGGAAGTGCCGATGTACGACAGTTCCGTCAGACTGCCGCTCTGCGAGGGGAAGCATCGTGACGAGTACGAAACTTACCAAGCCGCCATAGCTGCGGGGGTATGCGTCGCCGTACAGATCGCGGTGACGAACCAAGGGGTACCGGTGCCACTTGTCCCGGTGTACCAAACCGCGAGACCCTTCACCTTGATCATGCCGGAGGCGTATGCCCCGGGCCCGCCGCTCATCGAGGGCGAGACCCGGACGCACGGCCCGTACGACTACAGTCTCACCCACAACGGTGGGAGCTCGCTGGTGTGGGATTCGGAGAATCGGCGCCTGAGCTCCAACCGCGAGGACGGGCTGTTCCCGAATGCCGTCAGGGTGACGTGGACGGCAACGGAGCGGAACAATCCGCAGGTCAGCGTGAGCCAGAGCTTCACCCTGACCCCCTGCGACAGCGACGGGAACACGCCTTACGACGACTGCACGGAGACGGAGGACGACGCCTCGGGGAACGACGGTCCGCAGACCGAAAACGGCGGCGGGACCC
>JAJEAR010000080.1 GCA_022822665.1 Alphaproteobacteria bacterium
CGCGACCAACTTTCCGCAGTGCTACCGCACGGTAGACGAGTTCACGGCGCCCTTTGCCGACCCTGAGGGGCCGGTCCGGCGCGCGGGCCTGGTGCTCGAGCACGTCGAGACCCGGGTGGTCCGCTGCCCGTTTGCCGTGGCATTCGGGGAACACGGTGACGCGGCCCGGTTTGCGCACGAGTACATCCCGACCCTGCGCTCCTGGAGCGAGGCGACCTTTGCCGCGGGACTGGCGCCGTCCCGGCCCGGGGCGGAGCGTCAGGCGATCCTCGACCGGTTACTCCAAGTCGAACTCCAGCGCGGCACAGTGAAATGCAATTGTGTACCCGAGAGCGGGCGACTTCCCGGACCTGCATCCATATCTGCAATCAGGCTTCTCCTGGCCAAATGAGTACCCCATGAGACAAATCGTGCTCACGTGGCTGTTGCGCAGCCGGAGCCGCCCGGTATCCTGAGTCGAGGAGGATTTTGATGGCCCGATCCGCCGCGCCCAAGCAAGAGTCTGCACGCCGGGCAACCTACCAGGACGTGCTCGACGCGCCGGCCAATCGAGTTGCCGAGATCATTGACGGGACGCTGTACACACACCCCCGGCCGGCCGCTCCCCATGCACGCGCCAGCTCGTCACTCGGCGTAAAGATCGGAGGTCCCTTCGATTACGACGCTGGCGGTCCGGGCGGGTGGTGGATCATCGACGAGCCGGAACTGCATCTGGGCGAGGAGATCGTGGTTCCCGACCTCGCGGGTTGGCGCCGGGAGCGAATGCCGGACTATCCCGACACGGCATATTTCACGCTGGCGCCCGACTGGGTGTGCGAAGTGCTCTCCGCCTCGACCCGCAAGGTCGACCTGCACGAGAAGCGCCCCATCTACGCTCGCGAAGACGTGTCCTGGCTGTGGCTCGTCGACCCGATCGATCGCACCCTCGAGGCATTCGAGCTCCTCGATGGGCAATGGTTGCTGATTGCAAGCGCGAAGGATGACGAGCCGGTGAGTATCCGCCCATTCGATGCGGTCACGTTCAACCTCGGCGATCTCTGGGCCGGACGAGCGAGCGTACGGCGACCTGCTTGACCATTCGCTCACCGGGATCACGCGGTGGGGCACTCTGGAACCAGACACCGCGGTCCTGGCTGACGCCACAATCCACGCCGTCTGATGATGGCCTTTGATCCGCCAATTTGCTTCAGGCCCTGCAGATCGATTTGCTGGCGCCTGCTGGTTACTCCTTTACTTCACTGCCACCTACGCCGGCCGCCCGTTTCCTCTTTCCATCGACCGGCGCAGGATGAAGTGCCGACGGCGCTTGTAGCGGGACGTGCATTCCCGCACTCGGGCCTCCGGCGCTAACATCGCTGCGCTTGACCGATGCCCGTGACGATCAGGCAGGTGTGGTTTCCGGCGCCGAGTTCGGACGGCGCCGAATGGGTTGCCGGGCGCGCTTGCGCCAGTGGCCTCGGGCGCCTGCACGTTCCGGCCGAGATCGTAGTTCCGCGTGAAATCTGTCATGGCGCTTGCCGGCAGTCTGTCAGGAATCGAGCGAGCTCTCTCTGTCGATCAACCCTCGCACTCGATCCCGGAACGACGCGATCGCCTTGGCGAGGGCCGGCCGCCCCTCCAGCGCCCCTTTCGCAGCAGCCTGCGCCGGATGACCCTCGTCCGTCTTGGGTGTCACCGGTGTGCTGACGTGATCGGGCCACGCATCCATATCAAAGGCTGCGACCCGGGCCAGTTCGGGGATCTGCCCGGCGAGCTGCGCCGGCGTCTGCCGTCGCGGCCGCTACAGATGGTCCATACCGATCTGCCGCGGAACGATTTCAGCGAGCTGTTCCGAACGGTCCAGGGATCAGGGCGCCTCGACGGGATCGGGGATCTGTCTGTCTTCGCGTCGGGGACCTCGTTTCACCGGCCGATATTCCCGCCGGCGACGCTCAACTTCGGCTTCCCGGCCACGGCGTCGTACGACTCCGACACGGTCCCGTGCGCGATCTCGGACCACGTCCACATGGTGGGCGCGACGGGAAGCGAGCGGGCCGCCTGGGTGGAGCAGGAGCGGGTCGACCGGGAGCGCATCCTCACCAGCCGGGCGCGGGACCTGGCGCCGGGCGGCCGGCTGGTCCTGGTGAATTTCGGGATCGACGAGGCCGCCCGCTACCTGGGGGCACAGGGGGCGTGAACATGTTCGACATGTTGAACACCCCGTGGGCGGAGCTGCGTGACGAGGGCGTGATCACCGGCGGGGAGTACGCCGCGACCAACATCACGCAGTGCTATCGCACGGAGGACGCGTGCACGGTGCCCTTTGCCGACCTGGACGGGCCGGTCCGGCGCGCGGACCTGGAACTCGAGCATGTCGAGACCCGGGTGGTCCGCTGCCCGTTTGTCGTGGCATTCGGGGAACATGGTGGCGCGGCCCGGTTTGCGCACGGGTAAATCCCGACCCAGCGTTCCTGGAGTGAGCCGACCTTCGCGGTCGGACTGGGACCATCGCGGCCCGAGGCGGAGTGCGTGGCGGTTCTCGACCGGTTCCACGATACATACGAGTTACGGGTGCGGACCTCGCCCGACGGACACGCGATGGACTACGTTCACTGCTACATGGTGGCCGCGAAGACCTGATTTCAGGCGGGGATCGGCACCAGGAATTGCATCAAGCCAGACGTACGATTAGCCCGAAAAAGGGCGAAGTCGCGTCAGCGCCCGATAAACCCCGGCTACTCGAGACGACGTCGGAGACGGTCTCGAACGAGGGCGACCTCGGCGGATGCGAGCCGGGTGCGGGTTGCTCTGGAAGCCAGCTGCGGGTTCGACATCAGCGATAGCGTGCTCACACCCGGACTGGACCTGGGGCTGCATCACGATGGCCGGGATGCCGAGACAGGCACCGGCATCGAGCTCGGCGGGCGCATGGCGTATGCCGTTCCGGACACGGGGCTGAGGGAGGAGGCGAGCCTCCGCGCGCTCATCGCGCGAGAGGGCCCGGACTACGGAGAGTGGCGGGCACCGAGTGCTTGGCGCCTGCTGAGCGGGGACGCGGCCTCTCGTTCAGGCTGGTGCCGACCTGGGGGACGCCGGGAAGCGGCGTGGAGCAGCAGTGCTCGATGCAGAACGCGCGAGGGCTCAACCCGGGGGCGGACGTCTGGGCCGGAGAGCTGTCTGGAGGGCGAACTCGGCCAAGGCATGGCGCTGTTCGGCGACGGTCTCACCGGCACACAGAATGTCAGCTTCGGGCTCACGGGTGCCGAGGAGCGCGATTACCGGATCGGCTGGCGGTTGACCTCCCTGGCGCGAGGCGATCCGAATTCGAGGTCACGCTCGACGCGATGCGGCGAGAGCCCGCCAACGACAATGGCGCCGCCGCGGTGCGGGTCGAGCACAACGTCCTGCTGCGCGGTGCGATCCGCTGGTGAACGTCAGGCGAACTCTGACATGGGTAGCCGGTGAAAGCCCGGCAGGAGAAAAGGACCAACGAACCGGCTTTGCCGTGAGCCGTGCGCAGGACATCGTGAGGAATCAAGCGACGTGTCGGTAACGGCGCGTGCGGGCAGGGATATCGAGTGTCGACACATCGTGATCCGGAGTGCCGGGACGACGGCCTCGTCCCATCCGTCAACCGGGCGACACGACAATCCAGTTGCCGGCGCTCGCCGCGCTTGCCAGCCGCCCGTCGTAGCACACGAAACGGTGCACGGAGTCTCCGAAGAGTGACGCCGTGGCGAGCTGGGTCGGGTCAAGGGTACGAAGTTCTGGCGGTTCCATGGTTGCCGCGCGGGACATCACCCTGGCGTTGATCCGCATGAGGTCGATGCGGGAGAGTACATCCTTGGCCACCCCGCAGCGCGGCAGCTCCTTGCGGCATGATTGCCCGGGTGACCTCCATCCCGGCGAGTGCACTCGACACCAGCGCGCGGCCACGGAGATATCGCCTCAACGCGGCGGACTCGTTTTCCCTCACCACGAGTTTGACGATGGCCGAGGAATCGACATAGCAGAGGCGTTCAGCGTTCATCGCTGCGCAGGCGTGCGAGTCGGGAGGACGGCGGCTCGGAGCCGTGAGCGAGATCGACAGGCTCGGGAAGATCGTCAGTCGAACGGGTGGCTTCATCCAGATCGCCCGCCGCGCGAAGCCGGTCGAGCGGCGACGTGTTCGGGATGGGGGTCAGGAGGGCGACCGGACGTCCGCGATCGGTCACCTCGAACGTCTCGCCTGCCGCTACCCGCCTGAGGTAGTCGCTCGCTCTCTGCCGCAGTTCACGGATTCCGATCGCATCCATGGTGCTACTTGTAGCACTTTCGCGAGCAAGGCTCAACACGCAGAGTGACTCGGGGCCGTGCGCACCAGGTCCCCGAACTCCGCGGTATCGATCGACTTCGTTTCGATCCACTCGACCTCGATCCGGTTCGAGAGTTTGACTATTGCCGTTCTGAACCTGGCCCTGCCACCCACGATCTTCGTCTCCCATGGCGCGCAATCGACTTCGACCGCGGGATCGGCTTTGATCCGCTTCGCGACATCTGGAGGAGGCTTGCCGGCTTCCCGAACCAGCGCCAGGTCGATGTCCATGTCGAGCAGGCATCGCCATGGCTCGTGCCTGTGAGCCAGGTTCCAGGAAATGATCTTCATGGCGCTTCGTGCCTCGGGGAAACCGGCGGCAGCGAGATTGCTACCAGAGTACCCTACATGTGGAGATCCATCTCCACCGAGATACACGGCGTGTTTCATGAGCCATTGCAGGGAGAGGAGCGGTATCGCCCAGGACTCCTCGTAGTCTCCTGGCGCGCGTGCGGGAAGTGGTCGGCAGTACACGCCGTGAACAACGCGTTCGAGCCACCCGCGAGCCACATAGTCGTGGACGGACTTGGAGTTGAGTCCCCGGGTCTTCAGCCATGGTGTGTCGACCATGAAGCCGGGCGTCTTTGCTGGTAGGGTCGCGAAGAACCATGGTCACGAACAAAGGTCAGAGAGAATCGAGGTATTGCCGAGAGGTCGCCACGTCCTCTCCGCTGTTGCACGCCGGTGCGCGGGCATGGCTGAAGGTCGCGGACGGCACGGTAAATCGAATCTTCTGCGCAGGGGGCCGAGCGAGTACGCTCCCGGCGGCGTTGCGGTGACCAATTTGCTTAGAGGCCAGTGTTGGAGGCCGATCACAACCCGTGCAAAGACAAACCCCGGGCGCATGCCAAAAGCAGAGGCGGACCCGGGGGGTTACGGACATGAAAGTAGGTTGTTCGATGACGGATGTCAACGCCTATGATGCGCTTGAAAGGGCCTTCTCGGCCAGGCGGTTGCAAACCTACCTGGGCGCTGCAGGGGGCGATCATGGTACCGCCCTGCAGCTCTATGCGAGAAACGCTCAGCTGGGGGCCATGTTCTATGGACCGTTGCAGGCCTTTGAGGTTGCCTTGCGAAACGCCATGTACGCCCGTCTCGAGGCACGATACGGCAACCAATGGTACATGAACCCTGCCGCCGGCCTCGACAGCCACGCACATGACGCCATGGCGGGCGTCCTCCGTCACGGTGCGGGCGCAACCACCGCGGATCATTTCGTTGCAGCGATGTCGCTGGGCTTCTGGGTCCGGCTCGTCGGCCGCGGAGGATGGGTCAATGGAGGTCGCAAGGCGGACTACGACAGGACGCTTTGGCGTCCAGCCCTACACAGGGCGTTCCCGGGCCAATCCCGCCGGAAAGTGCAACGAAGACTTGATAGCCTGCGACAGCTTCGAAACCGGATCGCCCATCACGAGCCGATTGTCGGCCGGAATCTGCACAAGGATCATGATGAACTCCTGGAGGCCGTGGGATGGATTTCGACCGACGTTCGTGCG
>JAJEAR010000074.1 GCA_022822665.1 Alphaproteobacteria bacterium
GTCCCGCGGCGGGCACGGCGCCCCCGCGCGTTGTTGATTCAGGAGATCCTGGAAGCCATCTCGGATTCCGTTGCGGGTTGGATGATAGCGACGCCCTTCCGTAATGGGGCGTTCCCCGTCAAGCGCGATTTTCCATAGCCGGTTGCCCAGGGCCTCATCATCGGCCAAGAGCCTCCGTGCCCGCGGCGGGCACGGCGCCCCCGCGCGTGGTTGATTCAGGAGATCCTGGAAGCCATCACGGCTTCCGTTCCGGGTTGGATGATAGCGACGCCCTGAGAGGGAATAACGATCCCGGTTGTGTCCGTCGCCAGGCTCTCGCTTCCGTCCGTGGTCAGCGCGGCGGCTGCCAACGTCATGCCTGGTCCAAACGATTCCCGAGTGCCGATCTGGCAGGCGTGCTCGAGCGCCATGGGGCGGCTCGGCAAACAAGGAGTGATACGTGCATCATCGGGAACCGCGTCCCGGCGAGGGGACACCGGTGGCTCGCCATCTTCCGGCGCGGCTCTCCTCTTCTGATTGACTGCCGGTGGGATGCAGCCGCACCTATGCCGTACGAAGCGCCATCGCTTCCTTGCGCGTGAAGCGGAACCCGGTGCCGTCCCGCCACATCCGGTGAAGCACCACCGCGATGCGCCGGGCCAGCGCGACCGTTGCGCGCTTCTTGCCGCGGAGCGTTGCCAGACGCAGCGCCCATGCCTTCAGCCAGTTCGGGGCCCCGCGGTGCAGCATCACCGTCGCGGCCTGATAGAGCGCCGTGCGCAGACCGGCGTCGCCGGCCCTGGTGATCGCACCGACGATATCGCGTTCCCCGGACTGATGTCGTCTCGGTGTCAGCCCCACCCAGGGGCCGACATCCTTTGATCGTCGGAACCGGCCAGGGTCGTCGATTGCGGAGACGAAGGTCAGAGCGACGACGGGGCCGACGCCGGGCATGGTCATCAGCACCCCACAGACCGGATCCTCCCGGGCCAGGGTGCGGATCAGCTTCTCCAGGCCAGCCAGCTCGAGGCGCAGGGCCGCTCGCGCGCGCAGGATCGGCTCAGCCGCGGCTTCCAGCATTGCGTTGCCGGCGATCAGGTCCCGGACACGAGCCTCGTACCGGCCCTTCGAGACCTGGCCAAGCTTCAGGCCGAAGTTGCGCAAGACACCGCGCAGCGACAGCTCCAGATTGACCAGAACAGACTGCACGGACTTGCGCGAGGTCAGCAGCGCCCGCATCTCTTGCGACGAGACCGTCTTGCAATGCACCGGCCGGAACCAGCCCATCTGCAGGAGCCGTGCAATGCCTTCGGCATCCCGGCGATCCGTCTTGATAGGCATCGCCTTCAGCGCCGCCTTGACCTGCCGGGTCTCCATCAGCACGGCTTCGAAGCCAGCATCGGTCAGCCCCTTGTGCAACCAATGAGACAGCGGACCGGCTTCGAGGCCGATCGCCGCGATGTCGTGCGGCAGCTCGTACAAGAACGCGACCAGCGAATCGGGGGCGCTGGCGACCTGCCCCTCTGTCACGATCTTCCCCTTCTCGCCGAGAACGCAGATCGCCGTGGTTGCCAGCGATACGTCGAGACCGATATAAATCTCCATTGTCGTTGCCCTTTCTGTTCGAGAACCTGGGGCGCGCCTTGCGGCAAGACCCCGTGAACACGCTGCAAGCGTAAGGGCAACGACACCCAATCTCCGACATCACCACAAGCCGACAATGTCGCCAGGTAGCGCCGAGCCCCATTACGGCATCTGGGGACACAACCCACCCTGTCGCACGGCGAGACCTGTGGATGATCGGCAGGCGGCTTGGCTACGGCAACATTGAGACGACCGCCCCGTATGGCGCCTTGCCCGGGATTGCATCCAGAACGCCGCGGCGCGGATCACCGGGAGCATCGGCGTAAACTTGTCTCCCGATGACGCGCACACCTCTCACGACGTGAGGTAATGACCGTTCTGTCCAGTATCACTTTCGGGCTGCCTCGACACCCGGGCTTGCGCTATGACGCGCCGACCGCCCTTGCTCACGCCAAAGGCAGCCTGTCGCCAGGGTCCGACCGGGTCCCACTCGGCGTCGCGCCGAAGATGCGATTCCGTGGCGGAATGACCGTTCAACCAGCTGTTTGAGAATTCTGCGGCTTCAAAGCCGTCGACGCGTCGACCACGTTGGTCCTCTTGCCCGAAATTTGCGACAGGTTTCGGTCGCGCCTTACACTGTCGGAAACATGCATCATGTTTCCGACATGACCACGCTCACGCAAGATACGAGTTTGCGCTCCCGGCTACTCGCGCGCATCGCGACCGAACCGAAGGTCTGGCCGGAGAACGAGCTCTTCCGGCGGTATTTCAGGCACACTATCAACCGCGACAGCCGCCGCAGCGGTATCCGGTGCTGACCGCACGCCCGGCTCCAACATGGGCGGCCGCGTGGCAGTGACGCCCTGAAACCGACGAACGCTCACGTGAGCTTCCCTTCTCCGGCTCAAGTCCGGGTCCATCGCTTCGGACGCCGCGATCCGCTCCTGTGGCTCGCGAGCGGACCACGCCGACGCCGCGCCATGTCATCGAGACCGAGACGGATCAGCGTCTCGTTGAGGACGGACGGATCGAACGGCCCGCCGTACCACTGGAGTAGCGCCTGGTGCTCCTCGTGGGTCGGATCGAGGACCGCCTCCAGAAAATCCATGAAGCCTCCCGGCCCGCCGACATCCTCCGGCGGACAGCGCCCGGCCCCCTCCACGAAGGCCGGGTATTCCATGTCAGGATCGCCGTCGCGAACCTCTTCGACGATCACGTCATGGCACCAGTAGTCGCCGAAGTCGTAGATATAGACGAACCGGTCCACGTCGCGCGCGATCACGGTACGCAGCCGTATCCCCTTCGCACTGTAAAACGCGGGCTCGCCGTCGAACTCGCGAAACCTCGGATCACTGTAGCGCCGGTCCCCGATCTCGAACTCCCACAGGTGCGAGAAAGTCCAGCCCATGGACCACTGGATTGCCTCGTGAAGAGCCTGAAGGGTCGTCGACAGCGGCATGTCGATCCGCCGCCAGATCTTCGCCTCGAGCTCCTGAAGTTCGATGCGAAGCCGTGCAATTGGTTCGCTCATCACCCGTTTCCTTCAGCCTTCCCCTGACCCTTTAGGCGCATAGAACCTCCGCACTGCAGCGACAACCTGCACTTTCCGCGACGGTACCTCCCGGCATGGCCGCGTTTCCGCCCCTTGTTCACAATTCCCGATCCGACGCGGCGAAGCCTCTGGCTGGATGTATGCTCTCAATTCTTCAACTCTGTCCACAAAAAGGGGCGCCGGCGTTCATCACCGTAGCGAAAGCGTGTGATGCCTGTCGCAAAAGGACCGGGGAGACCGTGCGGATCCCCGGGCAAGGCCGTGAACGCCACGCCGAGGCCTGCTGTCGGGTCCCTTTGCGCATTGGCAAAAGGATGTCGTGGTCGAGGTGACCTGGGGTATCGGGACGGTTATCGGCCCGTGAAGCGCGACGCCATGAACCCGGCTGTGCCCGGCGCACTGCACGCGGTGCTTGAACGGGAACCTGCGCTTGATGAACGGGCGGTGGTGATCCGGCCCCGTGGGCCGACAATCAGCGCCGGGGTTGCCCCCGAGGAGCGCGGTTGGCCATGCGTCACACCGGAACCGGAATGCCCGGTCGAACGGCTCTTCCTACTGGCTGGCGGCAATCCCGGAGGTCCCGGCGCTCGTCGCGAGGGCCCTTGCCACCGCGACCATGAAGCGGTGCGTGAGCCGGTCGTGCGCCTCGGTCAGGATGCCGCCGGCGAACGCATCCGACCGGCGCCCGGACTGCATGAGTTCGACAACGCCGACATCCTCCGCAAACACCCTTTTCCAGGTATCGACCAGCTGTTCCACCGCCAGGTCGTGGTCCTCGCGGTCAGGCCGGTCGCCGACCAGGTACAGGTGGATGCGCTCGCGGGTGCGGTTGGCTGCGAGCGGGTCGATGATGATGGCATAGAAATGGTCGGGCTGGAGGCCCAGCAGCAGGTTGGGGAACACCAGCGGGTACTCGCCGGACCGCTGCTGTTCGGGTGTCAGGCCCGGAAACGGGGTGAACGGTGCTTCGCCCGAGGACAGGGCCGAGAATTCCGACGTAACCTGGCCGTAGACCCGGTCGCAGACGACGACCTGGTGATGGTTCTCCAACGGCGACCGCGAAGTCAGGTTCGGGTGGATCCACGGCAGGTGGTACGACTCGAGGTAGTTCTCGATCGCGAGCTTCCAGTTGGCGGCGAGCTCGAGTTCCCAGCTGGCCGCGTGGCGTAGTCGTGACATCTCGTAGCCGGACCAGCGCTCGTCAAGCGGTCGGAGGAATGTCGACAGTGGCTCCGCGGTGCCCGAGAGGTCCGCGAAGATCAGGTCGTTCCACACCTCGAGCCGGACCGGGGCGAGGCCGAGATCCGATTTCTCCAGCGCCGGGCAGCTGTCCAGGTTCCAGCCACCGGCATGCGGCGTGCGCACCAGCCTGCCGTCGAGACCGTAGGTCCAGGAATGGTAGGGGCAGCGCAGCGAACTGCGGTGACGTTCCGGCCCGGTGACCAGCAGCACGCCGCGGTGGCTGCACACGTTGTGAAACCCGTTGATTGCCCCGCCTCGGTCCCGCACCAGCACCAGAGGCATGCCCGCGAGTTCCACCGGACGGACATCGCCGGGCTCGGGAATGTCGGCCCCGACCCCGATGCAGGTCCAGGTGCGCGCGAACAGCGAGTGCGCCTCAAGCAGATGGGCCTCGGGGTCGCGGTAGCAGGCGTTGGGAAGCCCCCGCCTGGTTTCGGCCGGGGCGGTGAGACCCGCCATGATCGCGCCGACATCGAGATTCGACATGCGGAACACCCTCCGGGACAGGGCCTGATATTCCGCTTGTGCATGACGAACGGGTGTTCCTGCTGTTTCCGGTCCGTCACAATTCTTGCCAGAAAACGCCGTTTCTGGGTTCAGGCGTCGATCTCGAGCCAGACCGGGGTATGGTCGGAAGCCTTCGGCCTGCCCCGCGGAGCGGTGTCGATCCCGGCGTCGAGCAGCCGGTCGGTGGCCCAGGGCGAGACCAGCAGGTGATCAATGCGCACGCCGTGGTCCTTGTGCCAGGCGCCGCCCTGGTAATCCCAGAAGGTGTAGCGATGCGGCGTGTCGTCGAACACCCGGAACGCGTCCATGTAGCCGAGGTTGAGGATCTGGCGGAACCGCGACCGCGACTCCGGCTGGCACAGCGCATCGTCGGCCCAGGCTGCGGGATCGTGCACGTCGTCGTCGCCGGGCACCACGTTGTAGTCACCGGCGAGCACCACCGGCATCTCGAGATCAAGCAGTGCCCGGGCCCGGTCGATCAGGCGGTCCATCCATTCGAGCTTGTAGGAAAACCGGTCGGTGCCGATCGGGTTGCCGTTCGGCAGGTAGATCGAGGCGAACCGCACCGGTCCGACAGTGGCCTCGAGATAGCGGGCCTGGGCATCGTCATCGTCGCCCGGAAGCCCCGACTCGACATCCTCGAGCGGGTCCTTCGAGAGGATGGCAACACCGTTGTAGCTCTTCTGGCCGTGAACCGCGACGTTGTAGCCGCGGTCTTCGATCTCCAGTCGGGGGAAGGCCTCGTCGACCGTCTTGGTCTCCTGCAGCATGACGACGTCGGGCCGGGCCTGGTCGAGCCAGTCGAGGAGGTTCGGGAGCCGGGCGCGGATCGAGTTGACGTTCCAGGTGGCTGCCTTCACTCCTCCGGGTCCCTGATCGAGAACGAGGTCCCGCATCCGCATGACGACGCCGCATTCGGATTGGTGACCTGGAAATACGACCCGATCAGTTCCTCCACGTAGTCGAGCACGCCGCCATGGACCAGATCGAGCGACACGGGGTCGACCAGGACGGTGACGCCGTCGCGTTCGAAGGCGAGGTCGTCGGAGTCGCGTCGGGCATCAAGCGAGAAGTTGTACTGGAACCCCGAACACCCGCCGCCTTCCACCGAGACCCGCATGTACATGGGTGCACCGCCGCCGCCGCCGGTCTGTTCGTCGCGCAGCAGCACGCCAACGCGCCGCGCCGCGCTCTCTGTGAGGTCGAAGGGCTGGACGGATGCAGGATGGCCATCAGGCATGGTGCACTCCTGTGTTCCGTGCGGGAATGACCAGTGCAGTATACCTGCATCTCGGGCGCTGCTTCAATGGGCCCGGCGCGATCGGCCGTGGCCATGCGGAGCCTGCCTTGCGCATACTGGCAGCGCCCGGGGGATGGGAGAGCGTCTTGCTCCGGAACTCTGTTCCCGTTGCGGAAGCGAGCGCGGGCCGATTGATGCGCTGCTGCGCTGAACCTGCAACGTCCGGACAGGTGGAAGGAGTATCGCCGTGTCGAACTTCAGCGACATCAAGGCGCACTCGAACGAGATGGCGAACGACACCATCCGGATGAGAGTGAGGCCAAGCGACAGGGAGCGTATTGCACGGGCCGCCGGGTTGTCGGGCATGACGCTCGCGACGTTCGTCAGGGCGTCGGCCGCCCGGGAAGCCGGGCGTATCCTGCGGGAGCATCGAACGACGACGCTCTCGGAGCGCGACAGCCGGGCCCTGCTGGAGGCGCTCGACCATCCGCCGCCGCCAATGGCGGCGGCTCGGGACGCGGTGCGCAACTACCGCTCCCGGATTGCCAATGCGGAGTGATGAAGAGCCGCCATCCGTCGCAGGAATCTCCATCGAGCCATTCGACCCCGGCCGGCACGACCTGCCGGATTTTTCCTGCTGGACGGATCGTCTCGACAACTTTCTTCGCTTCACTGCCAGCAAGTAGCAGAAGGACGACTCCACGCGGAAATTCGTTGCGGTAAACGTGAATCTGCACCATGTGCTCGACAACTGGTTCCACAACACATGGTACCGGTGGAACACGAAAGGCGATGCGATAATCATACGTTATGCGGACCACTTCGTGCGCGGCTTCCAGTACATGGAAGACACGAAACTTTCCCGGCGGGACCCCTGCGATCGACTGGCCCAACATGGACTGGAACTGCATCCACCAAAGACCCGGTTCATCGAAATCGGGCGGCACGCGGAAGCGGACCGCAAGGTCCGGGGACAGGGAAAACCGGGGACGTCCGACTTCCTTGGCATGACGCACTTCTGCGATCAGTCAAGGAATGAACGGTTCAGGATCGGCCGCAAGTCTGCCCGCAAGCGGGTCAACCGCACGTTGCGGCGGATCACGCAGGCGCTTCGCAAGCGTTGGCACGACTATCGGCACGAGACGGCCAGGTGGTTGGGCAGGGACATCGACGGCTGGCTCAACAACGCCGTACCCGGGAATGGTCGACACCTGGAGAGCTTCATTCACCGGTACAGAGTGCTGCTTTGAGGTGCACAACTGCGATGGTCCCGGCGGGACCGCACCGAATGGGACAAGACAGACTCCCCCAGCGCTGTCCACCGGCTAAGAGACCGGATCCGACACCCGTGGCCGGGCCAACGGTTCGTCGTCTAGCCCAGAGGGGGGAGCCCGATGCGCTGGCGCGCAAGCCAGGATCTGCGCAGGCGGTGCCGGGTAACCGGCTTCACTACCGTGATACAACAGGCAGCACTCCGGCTCCCGCCGCTTCAGATGGGGTGGAAGCGGCCCCCAACCGGACTTCCCGGCAAGCCCCGGACCACGATCCGAGGCAACCGGCGAGGGGTGCTTTCCACCGACAATCGATACAGGATCCGGTCAATGCCCGCCGGATTCTTCGCCGTTCGCAACCGCGGGCACGCCCTCCACGATCTGTTGACAAGCCTAGGCCCTGTGCCAAAATGGCCCATGGTGAACAGGACCTCCGCAAGGCGGCTCTGGACTAATGAAGGCACCACGACCGGGGGTGCCGTCGGCACCTCTGAGCCAGTTGAATCGCTGCGGCCCGCACAAACCGATACTGCGCTCGGAACCTGGGTATCCGAGTGGCCTTCTGATGCTGGCTCCGGTTTTGTCGCTTGCGACGACAAGGATACAGCCAGCCGCCGAGCCTTCGAAGCTTCGCTCAAGGACTGCACGCCGGGCTGTATCACGGGGCCGAACCGGTTCAAGGATCGGGGTCCGTCCACCGCTACCGCAAAGTTCCCCGGAGTTGACCCCAACCAACTCCGGAATACAATCGAACCGGAGGTCAAGATGATCATTACTCGCAAACCTTGGACGTGCGCAACCCTTGCACTTGCCTCCCTTGCTTTTGCTGCAACAGCACAGGCGGACTTTGTCGACGAGTGGCTTGAACTGCAATATCCGGGTCAGGTGCTTCCTGTTACTACAACCCAGGCACCTCTTCAGCTGAAGTTCTCTCATCCGGCAAATCCGACTTCCTTGATTGGACCTTGGTGGGAAAGGAACGCGAAGCTTTTGAGCGGCCTCACCGACGGAAAGATGCAATTCGAGGTTTACGGCGGAGCCACGCTTCATGGACCCCTCGACGGTTTCAAGGCCGTCCGCGGCGGGGTCAGCGACTATGCGATGTGCTATTCCAACATGGAGCCACAACGAAACCTGCCGATGAGCAAGGTGTTCGAGCTGCCCTTCCTGGTATCGCCCAACCCGCAAGCGGCCAACAGGGTATTCATCGAATTGGCTCCGAAGTACTTCACGCCCGAATATGAGGGCCGGGGAGTCTATTTCGGTAACAAGCACTTTATGGGGTACCAGGACATATACACGAAGAAACCTGTACGCACCCTGGCAGATCTGAAGGGTATGAAGATTGCCGCCCAGGGCACGTCCCCGGAGATTGGCGAAGCCCTCGGTGTCGTGTTCGTCAACATGCCGTTCACAGAGATATTCGCTGCTTTGCAGCAAGGAGTAGTGGATGGAACAATGTGGGTCGATGCAGGTGTTGTGGCTTGGAAGGCCTACGAAGTTGTCAAGTATGTGACACGCCTGAACTTGAGTGCGTTGCACCTCGACCAATGCTTCAGTCAGGAAATGTTCGATTCGCTCCCGTCCGATCTGAAGCAAATCTTCTATAACAATCAACAGCAAATCCCATTCATCTTCACTCAGCGGGGTTACGTCAACAAGGTGGAGGAAAACGAACAGATATACCGGGATAACGGTATGGAAATCATCCACCTGGAACCAGCCGCGCGCGAAGAATTCAAGCAGGCGCTGCAGCCGGTCATTGAAAACTGGATTGAGACCTATGAGGCTGAAGGCTTGCCGGCTCGCCAGCTTATCGAGGATATCGAGCGACTCAATGCCAAGTATGGCGACATGAGCCCCGAGGAGCTGTTCAGACTCACCGTGGACAACCCCGTACCCGGCCTCGTGTCCGGCATGTGAGGTGCTGCGGGGCGGTAGGGTGGCCGTGTGAGTGCGGCTGCCCGGCTGCTCCGGGGGCGGGTGACTGTTGATCAGGATTCTTCACGCAGCAGAGCGCGCGACACGGACGCTGCACTCGGTGTCCGCCTATCTCGCCGTGCCGTTGATGATCGCGCTGGTGATCTATGACGTGTTCCTGCGATATGTAGTGGGTGACCCCTCGGTATGGGCCAACGAGGTCAGTGCCGTTCTTCTCATCCTGGTTGTGTTTGCAACGCTGCCGCATGTCACTATCCGGCGCGACCATCTGGGCAACGACATGGTCTATCTCATGCTCGGAAGCCGGGGCAAGCGTCTGACGGCGGGCGCCGGTTATCTGTGCGGCGCGGTTTTCGGGGGCGTTCTTTCCTATCGCAGCTTTACTGCGATGCTGGATGCGCATCGGTACAACGAGGGCACACAGAACGTCGATTTTCCCTATTGGCCCTTCTACGGGGTAATGACAGTCAGTGCCGCTCTCGTCGTTGTAATTTGTATCCTGCAGATAGCGTTCGCGGTATCCGGCGGCCCGGTTGATGCCAGATCCGAACCGAAGGACGAAGGCTAGGGCAAATGGACCCCTTTTTCATCGGCGTCGCGGCCATCGTTGTCATGATAGCCTTGATTATCTGGGGCATTCCGATCGCCTTCAGTTTGGTGATTGTCGGCATTGCGGGAAATGTAGTGCTTCTCGGTCCCGCGCAGGCTGCCACACAACTGCAGCTGATAGCTTGGGAAACTGGCACCAATTTCCTTCTCATTGCAATTCCACTTTTTATTTTCATGGGTCAGCTCACTTATCATACCGGTTTGGCTACAGACCTCTATGAAGTGGTATACAAGTGGTTGGGCAGAATGCCCGGCGGAGTTGCCGTTACGGCTACCGTCAGTTCTGCCGGGTTTGGAGCTGTGACAGGTTCCAGTGTCACCACGATCGCCACGATGGGTAGTATGGTGATGCCCGAAATGAAGCGTTACGGGTATGATTCCAGACTTGCGTCCGGAAGTGTGGCGTCAGCGGGAGCGCTCGCAATTCTAATTCCGCCTTCCATCCCCATGGTTGTCTATGGCGTATGGACAGAAACCTCCATTGCTCAGCTATTCATTGCTGGTATTATCCCGGGAATCATCATGGCGGTCCTGTTCGCGGCATACATCGTTGCTCGATGCGTATTGACGCCGGAAATGGGTCCACGAGGACCGGGTTTTACGTGGACAGAGAAGTGGAAATCTCTGGTCAAACTTCTTCCGGTAATTTTGATTTTCGTTGCGGTGCTTGGTGGGATATACGGTGGAATCGTCACTCCGACAGAAGCCTCTGCCGTAGGGTGCGCCGCAGTGGCGTTGGTCGCACTTGCAATGCGTCGCCTGACCCTGGAAAGCGTGAAGAAGGCTCTGGATCAGGCAGCAAACATCAGTGGCGTTCTCTTTTTTGTCGTTATCGGTGGAATTTTCATCAGTCGATTCCTGGTATTGACTGGGCTGACGCCGGGCGCTGTCGACCTGATTATCGGTCTCGATCTGGGCACGTACGGTGTCATAGCCATGTTGGTCATTCTTTACCTGGTTCTCGGGACCTTCCTGGAGACCTTCGGACTGCTTGTGCTCACCCTTCCCTTTGTGATGCCGGTTTTCATCGATCTCGGTATCGACAAGGTGTGGGTCGGTATCTTTCTTGTTCTGATGATCGAGATGGCTCTTATCACGCCGCCGGTGGGCCTCAATGTCTTCGTGATGCACAAGGTGGCTCCTGACATCGGACTGCCCACGATTTTCCGGGGTTCCATCCCCTTTGTCCTGATTACGCTCGGCGCGGTTGCGCTGTTTACACTCCTCCCCGAACTGGTGCTCTGGTTGCCCAGGCAGATGAACTGACGGAGTTTGACTTTTTTGCGGCCCGGAATGCGGGGTTCACGCGAAGGCGGCTTGAAGAGTGTGCGCCAGGGCGCTCAAGTGCGGGTTGATGCCGGGGCCCCGATACTCTCGGGCTGTAGGCATGGTCGTGTCGGCCGGATAGATGTGTTCGGGGGTCACGTGGCGCCGGCGGGACACAGCGCTGGGCAGCGGCCTTTCTCCGGATCGCCCGGGGTCATGCGGCCGGCCTTCAGGCGGAAACGTCGCAGGTAGATGCTGGAGTTTTCCGACTTCTTGCCCTCATCGAATCTGCGCTGATGCAAGGTCCGGGCTCCCGTCGGTGGCAGAGCACGTGCAGACCATCCTCAGGTCGATGCCCGGGTAGATGGGTTCGGTGGCATTGGGTTCATCGAGCAGGGGCGCGATATGCCGGTCCCGGACAGCCGCACCTCGAGGACCCGGTTGTCGGGATCGGGCAGGATGTCGGCATCGGCGGTCATCACGGCCTGCAGCAGCGTGCGGGGATCGGGTTCCCCCCTGGGCATGGATGATCAGCAGTGTCATCCGGGTTTCTGCGCCGCAGGCGAGCGTGCGGATGGCGTCGAGGAGCAGCCGCTCGCCTGGCGACAGCACGCTCAGGTGCTCGATCCCGCTGAGGTCGCCGGCTCGGCAGTGGGTGATTTCGCTCTTGGCGACGGTCCTGACAATGGCGAGAGCGTCTTCGAGATCCCCGGTTTCCGCCTTGAGTTTGGGGCCCGGTTTCTTCCGTGCGAGCCGTTCGGCGGGGGCCGTGCGCACCCTGGCGGGTTGTCCCGCAAGCGTGCGTCCGGCCTGCCCGCAGCGACGACGGCGGGGATTGGCGACGATGGTCTCCGGGTCCAGTTTCCCGAGATCGTGGGTCGACTTGGCACCGAGGCCCAACTCGTGGCGCATGTACCCGGACACATACTCCTGCGCCCGTCTGGAGAACATGGCGCCGGCGGGACCAGCCATCGGGCGTTCGAAGTCGGTGGCAGTGAACGGGACCTGTCGGCCGCGCGAGCTGCGCTTCGGACCGCGGCGAGCCTTTTCCGTCGTGCCGGTTACGTGTCACGCCGCACGCGCACGTCGCGCAAGCGTCAGGTCATAATCGCCCTGCATCCTGACCCAGAACTCTGCGCTTCCCCAGCAGAGCGTTTCAAGCGCGAGCGCCATCTCGACCGACACCGCCGCGCGGCCGTTCAGGACGCGAGAGAACGCCGCACGCGAGACCCCGAGCCGCTTCGCCGCTTCCCCGACTGTCCAACCCATCACCTCGACGCTTTCGCGGATGCACTCGCCCGGATGCACCGGATCCATACCCATTTCCACCGCGTGCCCCTCAGTGTTAATCAACCAAATCAACGTCCATCGCCTCACCGGCCTCGAAGCGAAAGACGATGCGCCAGTTCCCCGACACGGCGACGCTCCAATGGCCTTGGTACTCGCCTCGCAACGGATGCAGTCGAAAGCCGGGCTGATCCATGTCGCTCGGCTGTCGGGCGGAGCGCAGCATGTACAGGATGCGACGTATCCGGGGGACGTGCGCGGCGTGCAGGCTGCGCAGGTCATTGCGCTCGTAGAGCCGTCGCAGTCCTTTGATGTCTGATGTGCATGAACAGTTTGTATCGTGGTGCGCGTCACGATTCACCTTCTGGCGTTCGTTCATGCACCAGGGCGGGAGAATTGACCCGATTGATCAGCAACGTATCGCGGCAGGGGAGCCGGGTAACCGGCTCCCCTGCCGCGATATGTTCGGGATGGAGGTCTCGGGAGACCGGAAACCGCCTGAGCAGGTACGCGAATACGCGCCCTCGACCGAGTTGCCGTTGCCGTTCGCAAACGTGCGCTCGGACACCCGTGCGCTGCATCGCAGTACTCCCATGAAGGGAGGCCGCCTGCATGATCGACGAAACCGTCCTTTCGAAAGTCAAGCTCCGGAACCGAATGCGCGACGCAAGTCCCGAGCCGCGGTGCGAAGTCCGCCGGATCATTCGTCCAGACCGTACGCAGTTCGACGCGCAGCTGGCGCCCGAGAGAATGGTCTGCCAAAGGTGAGCCCCGTGTTTTCTGCCATACGGCGCGGCACGCTGAGCCAGAATTCGGCAATGGCCCGAAGCGATCAACGGGCAGAGAACACGATTGTGCCCTGCAGGGGGCGAACGCTGTCTTCGTGCCTCTCCGTCTGACTGCCGCGGGTTCGAACTGCGTGGCGAGTGCGCCGCCGCACGCACCCGGGACGCCCTCGACGGATTCCCGGTCCCTCTGGCACATGTTCAGCGGCATCTGGCTGCGCCGTCATGCAGTGCGACGGGAGATCAGCTCCTGAACACCCCGAAACCGTGTCCGGCCGATACTGACCGCGAAGGCAGGCCCGCCGATGGCCCGGGTCGCCTTGAGCACAATCGTTCTTCGTTCCGCCAACACCCTGGACCCGACACTGAAGCAGTGGTGTTCCATTCAGGCACTCGGAACCCATGTGGGAGAATCCGAGTGGAGTTGCCGATCAGGGTCACGGTTTGTCGAATGCCCAATGGCAACGCTTTGCCTGTGCCGCATCGCCGGTCTCCGGCGCAGCCCGGCCCGCGTGAAATCCTGCAGCGGCGCGCTGGGCCCGGTCTCCGTGACCCTTCGATCCGGTTCCCCGGTTTCTTGCGCGCCGGTACCCGGACCGGTAGACTGCAGGCCTGCCGTGACACCGGGAGAGACAGATGAGGATCGCGGTACGCACAGGTGTGGTGGTGCTGGCCGCCCGGTGTGCCGTTGTCCCCTGAGAACCGGATGCCGAGCGGCACCGCGACGCGGACCGGGGACTGATGTCGGACGAGCTGCCGCATTCCCGGTACGGGGCGCTTGCCCCCTATGCCTGTGCGCCGTGGCAGACCCGGGGGCGGCTGCACCCGGAGCCGGAGGCGAGCGAGAGGACCCCCCACCAGCGGGACCGCGACCGGATCGTCCACTGCGGCGCCTTCCGCAGGCTGCAGTTCAAGACCCAGGTCTTCGTCTATCACGAGGGTGACAATTTCCGCACCCGGCTGACCCACAGCCTGGAGGTCTCCCAGCTGGCCCGCTCCATCAGCCGGGCGCTGGGACTCAACGAGGACCTCGCCGAGGCGCTGGCACTTGCCCACGACTTCGGGCACACGCCGTTCGGCCACGCCGGGGAAGACGCGCTCGACACCCTGATGCGGCCGTGGGGCGGCTTCGATCACAACGACCAGTGCCTGCGGATCATCACCCGGCTCGAGCAGCGATACCGGGGGTTCGACGGACTGAACCTCACCTGGGAAACCGTGGAGGGGATCGCGAAACACAACGGCCCCGTCACCGGTCGGCTGTCACCGGTGCTGGCCGCGGTCGACGCCGACTACCGCCTTGACCTTGCAAGCCACGCCTCGGCCGAAGCCCAGGTCGCGGCGATTGCCGACGACATCGCCTACGGATCGCACGACATAGACGACGGGGTGCGCGCCGGACTGTTCGGACTTGCCGACCTCGCAAGCGTTGGCGCCGCCAGCCTGGAACTGGCCGGAACCGAGGGAAACGGTGACACCTGCAGGGATCATCGTGCGGTGCACGAGCTGGTGCGCCGGCTCATCGACTCCCTGGTGACCGACCTGCTCGAAACCACCCGAAGCGCGCTCGCCCGTCTCGGGCCGGAGGGGCCCGACGATATCCGCCGGGCGACGTGGCCGGTGGTTGCGTTCTCCGAGGACATCCGCTCCGGGGTCGCGGACTTGAAGTCGTTCCTGTTTACGCGCATGTACCGCCACGAACGGGTCAACCGGATGACGCGCCGCGCGCGCCAGCTGGTCACCGGCCTCTTCGAGCGCCTCATGGAGGACCCGCAGCGGCTGCCCGGAAGGTGGCAGCAGCAGTCGGCCTTCGATGACGAGGCGATCAGGGCGCGGCTGGTTGCCGACTACATTTCCGGCATGACGGACCGGTTCGCGATCCTCGAGCACAGGCGGGTGTTTGGACGGGAAGGGTAGATGGACGTCTTCAGGGAAATCGAGGCCGTGGTTCGAGAGGTGCTCGCGACGGTGCCGGAGGTGACGGCGGCCCTCGATCCTGCCCGGGAGCGCATCGTGGTCGAGGTGCCGCGCAACGACTCTCACGGTGATCTGTCGGCCAACGCGGCGATGACGCTGGCCAGGCGGGTCGGCATGCCCCCGCGCGAGCTCGCCGCGCGTCTTGCCGCCGGGCTCGAGGACCGTCCGGAGATCACCCGTGCGGAAGTGGCCGGGCCGGGATTCGTCAACATCACGCTTGCCGACGCGTTCTGGCGCGAGCGGCTGCGGGATGTGCTGCAGGCCGGCGGCGCCTGGGGAGAGTCGACGATTGGCAACGGCCGCAAGGTCAACGTCGAGTATGTCTCGGCCAATCCCACCGGGCCGCTCCATGCCGCCCATGCCCGCGGTGCGGTGGTGGGCGACGCGCTGGCGCGGCTGCTCGACAAGGTCGGGTACGACGTGTGCAGGGAATACTACATCAACGATGCCGGCTCCCAGGTGGACGTGCTCGCCCGTTCGACCTGGGCCCGCTACCGCGAGGCGCTGGGCGAGGAGATCGGAACTCTGCCCGAGGGACACTACCCGGGCGACTACCTGGTTGACGTCGCCGAGCGCCTGGTGGCCCGTGACGGTGACCGGTGGCTGCACAGCGCCGAGGAAGAATGGATGCCCGTCATGCAGCGGCATGCGGTCGAGACACTGCTGGACGGCATCCGCGATGACCTCGAACGTCTTGGCGTGCACATCCAGGTATGGTCGTCGGAGCGCGCCCTTGTCGAGTCGGGCCGGGTCGACGAGGCGATGTCGGCGCTCGATTCCGGCGGCCTGCTCTACACCGGCGTGCTCGAACCTCCGAAGGGGCGGGTCCCCGAAGACTGGGAACCGCGTCCGCAGCGCCTGTTCAGGGCGACCGAGTTCGGGGACGACGTCGACCGGCCGATCCGCAAGTCCGACGGAACCTGGACCTACTTCGCCTCGGACGCCGCCTATCACTTTGACAAGTACCAGCGCGGTTTCGGCGAGATGATCGACGTGTGGGGCGCCGATCACGGCGGCTACGTCAAGCGCATGCAGGCCGCCGTCCGGGCGCTCACCTCCGGTCAGGGATCACTCGATGTCAGGATCTGCCAGCTTGTCAACCTGACCCGGGACGGCAAGCCGGTGCGCATGTCCAAGCGCGCCGGGACCTTCGTGACCCTTTCCGACGTGATCGATGCCGTCGGCCGGGACGTGGTCAGGTTCATCATGCTGACACGGCGCAACGACCAGCCGCTCGACTTCGACCTTGCGCGGGTGACCGAGCAGAGCCGGGACAACCCGGTTTTCTATGTCCAGTACGCACACGCGCGGTGCCACTCGGTGCTCCGTCACGCCGCGGATCTCATGGATGCGGCCGCACTTGACTGCCAGTCGCTCGGGTCCGCTGATCTTGATCCGCTGACCGATGACGGAGAACTCGGGCTTATCCGGCAGCTTGCTCGCTGGCCGCGAACGGTCGAGGTTGCGGCCGAGACGCGAGAACCCCATCGCATTGCCTTCTTCCTGACCGACCTTGCCGCGGGGTTCCATGCCCTGTGGAACCGGGGCCGGGAGGACACGCGGCTCAGGTTCATCGATCCCGCACGACCGGAGGCAACCCGGGCGAGGCTGGCCCTGGTGCGTGGCGTTGCCACCGTCATCGCGTCCGGCCTGTCGGTCATCGGGGTCAGGCCGGTCGAAGAGCTGCGATCGTGAGTCGGCCCGACCATGTCGCGCAGGGTGGATACGGCATGCGAACGGCTCCGCGCTGGTTGTCGGTCGTGGTCGGGCTCGGCGCCCTGCTCGTGTTTGGCGGACTGTTGCTGTATGCCTATGGCGACGCGTTCCTGAGTCCGGTGACGGAGGACATCCCGTTGATCAGGAGGGAACCGGGTCCGGAACGGGTCAGGCCGGCAGATCCGGGCGGGCGGGAGATCCCGTACCGGGACATGGAGGTCCTGAAGGCCCGGTCCGGAGAGCAGCCGCCCGCACCGGCGGCCGAACGCGTGTCGCCGCCGCCGGAGAAACCGGTGGACCCTTCCACCCTGATAGCGGCCGCTGACGATGCGGCACCCCCCCGGCGGGATCCCGCCGCGCCCGCAGATCCGGATTCCGCTGCCGGTCCCGGTACGGACGTGGATGCGGGCACGGATCCGGTTCCGGTTGCCGGACCGGAAGACCAGGTTGTCGCCGATGCCGGGACGGGCGAACCGGGCAGCGAACCGGCGGTCGGGGTCCCACTGCCGCGCCCGAGGCCGGTTGCGGCTGCGGCGCCGCCCGTGGAGGAGGAGGTCGAGTCCGGCGTGCTGCCGAGATTGCGGCCGTTCACCGACCGGGGAATCCGCGGCCCAGGTGGACGGATTCAGGTCGGAGCGGTCAGGGGCAGGAGCGACGCGATCACTGTCTGGGAGGAACTTCGGACCCGGCATCCGGCCGAACTCGGTGACCTCACCCTGCGGCTGGAACAGAGCGGCGGTGAGGACGGGTACTTCCGCCTGCTTGCCGGTCCGGTCACGGTGGCGCGGGCGCGACAGATCTGCAGGACACTGGTCTCCCGCGGCCAGACCTGCCTTCTGGACTCGCCATGAAGGCGTGCATCCTCGGCTGCGGCGGACCGGCCCTGACGCCGCGGGAACGTGCCTATTTCCGGGAGGCCGATCCCTACGGGTTCATCCTGTTCGAACGGAACTGTCACTCGCCCGATCAGCTCCGTGCGCTGGTTGCGGACCTTCGCGACGCCGTGGGTCGCCGTGCACCGGTCCTGGTCGACCAGGAGGGGGGCCGGGTGCAACGGCTCCGTCCGCCGGCATGGCGCAGGTATCCGCCCGCGGGCCTGTTCGGCGCGCTGATGGAGGAGAACGTGCCGGTGGCGGTGGAACTGGTCGGGCTCACCGCACAGCTGATCGCGAACGACCTGCGCAACGGTCCGGACATCGACGTCAACTGTGCCCCGGTTCTCGATCTGCGGCTTGACGGTGCGCACGGGATCATCGGCGACCGGGCATTTTCCAGCGAAGCGGACCAGGTCGCGTTGCTGGGAACCAGCTGGATCGGGGGTCTGAAGGCAGGCGGCGTCGTCCCGGTCATGAAGCACCTGCCCGGACACGGCCGGGCCAGTTGCGACAGCCATCTGTCGCTGCCGGTCATCGATACCCCGGCCGAAGAGCTTGCCTACAATGATTTCATGACCTTCCGCATGGTTGGCGGCCAGCATCCGGGTCTTCCCGGCATGACCGGCCACCTCCTGTTTCCGGGTATCGACCCGCACCTGCCCGTGACGCTGTCGCCGGTGCTGCTGGAAGAGCTGGTCCGCGGTTACATCGGGCTGACCGGACTGCTGATCAGCGACGATCTCTCGATGAAGGCACTGGAAGGGCCGCTAGCGGACCGTGCGGCAGCGGCGTGCCGGGCCGGGTGCGATGTCGCCCTGCACTGCAACGGCCGGTTCGAGGAGATGGTGTCGGTTGCGGACGCGGTTCCGGTGCTTGCCGGCGCGGCCCGCGAGCGGGCCGTCGCGCTGATGGAGGACGCGGAAACGTTGCGGGCCGGCGCCGAACAGGTCGACGCGCGCGAACTCGAGGAGAAGATCACCGCCGCGGTCCGGACCATGGCCGATGTCTGACCTCGCTTTCCAGGCGGAACGTGCGCTGTGGCTGCTGTCGATCTGGGCGCTGCCGGTGGTCCTCGCGGTCACGATGCACGAGGCCGCACACGGCTGGACGGCAGCGCGGCTCGGAGACACCACCGCGCGCGACATGGGGCGCGTCACGCTTAACCCGTTGCCGCACATCGACCCGTTCGGGACGGTGATCCTGCCGCTGCTCTGCATCATCTCGCCGCTGGCACTCGTCTTCGGCTACGCGAGGCCGGTACCGGTCAACATCGCCCGGCTGGGCGCACCGCGCCGCGACATGATGCTGGTCGCCGTTGCCGGTCCGGCGGCGAATGTCATGCTCTGCGTGATCTCGGCGCAGCTGTTGGGGCTGGTCCCGCTGGTGCCCGACGTGATGGCGGCCTGGATGGCCAACATGCTGCAGTGCTCGATCATCCTGAATGCGGTGCTGGCGGTGTTCAACATGCTGCCGGTTCCCCCGCTCGACGGCGGGCGGATCGTGACCGGCCTGCTGCCGCCGGCGCTGGCGGTCCGGTACGTGCGGCTCGAACGCTACGGAATCCTGCTGATCCTCGCGGTGCTGATCCTGCCGTCCCTGATCGGTGACCTGCTGCGGCTCGATCTCGATTTCCTCTGGCCGCTGCTGGTCCTCCCGATCGAGGGGCTGATCGGCCTCGTCATGGCACTGGCGGGAGCCTGACGGCGCATGGCGGGGACCGGCACGCCGTTCCGGCGGGGCTGCTGGGGGCCGGTCCGGTGAACGGCGGGCCGGAGCGCGGGGACGAGGGTCTGCTGCTCAGCCTCGACGGCTATCAGGGTCCGATCGACGTCCTGCTCGACCTGGCGCGCCGCCAGGAGGTCGACCTGGTCCGGATTTCTGTCCTGCAGCTCGCCGACCAGTACCTCGCCTTCCTGGCGGCCTCCCCCGACCTGCAGAGATCGGCCGACTACCTGGTCATGGCGGCGTGGCTGGTGTGGCTGAAGTCCCGGCTGCTGCTGCCCGAGGACGAGGAGGACGAACCGGTCTCGGCCGAGGAAATGGCCGAGGTGCTGCGTCTGCGCCTTCGCCGCCTCGAGGCCATGCAGCAGGCGGGGCAGCGGCTCCTGGACCTGCCCCGGCTCGGCCGGGACCGGTTCGCCCGCGGCATGACCGACGAGGTCGCCGACATCGCGCGCACCCGGCACCTTGCGACGCTGCGGGACCTGCTTCGCGCCTATGCGAACCGCCGCATGCGGCAACAGGACGCATCGCTCAGCATTGCGCCGCCGCGGCTTCATTCGGTACGAGACTCCGCGACACTGCTTCGCCGCATACTCGGTGTGTCCACGCGCTGGCACCGCCTGTTCGAGATGGTGCCGGCGGGTACCGGCGGCGGGCTCGAGATCCGCTCGGCCATTGCGTCGCTGTTTGCGGCCAGCCTGCAGCTCGCGGGTGACGGCGAGGTCGAACTGCGCCAGGACAGGCCGTTCGGAGAGATCGAACTGAGGGGAACGGGGCGTCGGGAGGAGGAGACGTGAACGAGGAGCGGCCGGAGCCCGCGCACCGGAAGGATGGCTGCCGACTCGCCGAGGCGCTGCTGTTTGCGAGCGCGGAACCGCTTGCGGAGGACTTCCTGCAGCAGAGGATGCCGGAGGGCGTGGCGGTCGGCGAAGTCCTTGCCGAGCTTGTCCGGGCCTACGACGGGCACGGGGTCAACCTTGTCAGGGTCGGGGCAGGCTGGGCGTTCAGGACCGCGCCCGACCTGGCCGGTCGCCTGCGACGCGAGGTCGACGTGCCGCGCCGGCTGTCGCGGGCGGCCGTGGAGACCATCGCGATCATCGCCTATCACCAGCCGGCGACCCGTGCCGAAATCGAGGAGATCCGCGGCGTGGTACCGGGCCGGGGGACCATGGACATGCTGTTCGAACTGGGCTGGATCCGGCCGCACGGACGCCGCGAAACCCCGGGACGGCCGCTGCAGTGGGTGACGACCGAGGCGTTCCTGGATCACTTCGGGCTGGCCTCGCTCGATGACCTGCCGGGACTGGAGGAACTGCGCGCATCGGGACTGCTCGACCCGGTTCCCGAGTTCGGATCCGACCCGGAACCGGAGGACAACGGTGGTTGATGCCGCGCCACGGATCGGGGCCGCCCGCGCCGCGCGGCTCGAGGTGAGCGGTCTCGGTCACCGTTTCGCGGCGGTGCAGGCGCTCGCGCAGGTGTCGTTTGCCGCCGAGGCCGGACGGATCACCTGTCTGCTCGGACCCTCGGGCTGCGGCAAGACCACGCTGCTGCGCCTGGTCGCCGGCCTCGAGCGTGTCCAACAGGGACGGATTCGCATCGGGGAAGAGACCGTTGCCGATCCCCGCGGTCAGGTCCCGCCGGAACGGCGCGGGGTCGGCCTGGTGTTCCAGGATCACGCGCTGTTCCCCCATCTTTCGGTGCTCGACAACGTGATGTTCGGCCTGTCGCGGCGCCCGGACCGGCTTGACCGTGCCATGCAGACGCTCAGGCGGGTGCGCATGGCGCGGCATGCCCATGCCTTTCCGCACGTGCTCTCCGGCGGTGAGCAGCAGCGGGTGGCGCTGGCAAGGGCGCTGGCACCGGGCCCCGACGTGCTGCTACTCGACGAACCGTTCTCCAGCCTCGACTCACGGCTGCGCGACGAGGTTCGCGACGAGATCGTGCAGGTGCTGAAGGCGGCGGACTGCACCACGCTGATCGTCACGCATGATTCCGAGGAGGCGATGTTCATGGCCGACCGGATCGTGCTGATGCGGGCGGGAACGGTGGTGCAGTCGGGAACACCGCACGAACTCTACTGTGCTCCGGCAACCCCGTTCGTGGCCGACTTCTTCAGCCATATCAACCGGTTCGACGGCGTGGTTGCCCGCGGCGGCGTCGAGACACCGCTCGGCCGGGTAGCGGCGGCCGGGTTCGCCGAGGGCAGCGCCGTCGAGGTGGCCGTGCGTCCCGAGGGGGTCCGGATCGTCGGCGGGGCGGGCGGCGACGGGGTTCAGGCGGTGGTCCGTGATGCCAGGCTGCTCGGTCGCAGCAGCCTGCTGCAGCTGGCCTGCACGGGCCCCGGGGGCACGGTGCAGCTGCAGGTCCGCACCCCCGGCGTGGTGACACCGGGTGCGGGAACCCGGCTCTCGGTCCGGCTCGATCCGGCACAAACCTTCGTCTTTCCAGTCTCCGGGTGAGGCCTCCCGTTCAGGCCCACAGCTGTGCTAGGACGTTGCGAAGGGCGCGGGAGTCGTGCATACACTCCTGCTGTCAGCGCGTGAGCCGGTCGCACGGTTCAGGTTTCGGGAGCAGTTTACATGGGATTCACCAGCATCTGGCACTGGTTGATCGTACTTGCCGTCGTGCTCCTGTTGTTCGGCGGACGCGGCAAGATATCGTCGCTTATGGGGGATTTCGGCAAGGGATTGAAGAACTTCAAGTCCGGGCTGAAGGAAGACGACAAGCCGGAGACCGCATCCGGGGCGCTCGAAGGTGATGCGGTCGCCCAGGCGGAACCGGCGAAGAATGACCAGGCGGTCAAGAGCTAGCTTCCAGACCCCAGCCCCCGTGGTGCCGGACCGGCGATGCGGTGCCGGGTGCGCCGCATCCCCGTAACGGACCGGCGGCATGTTCGATCTCGGTTGGCAGGAGTTCTTCCTGATCGCGGTCATCGGGTTGCTCGTGGTGGGCCCGAAGGATCTGCCCGGAGTGATCCGCACGGTGGTCAAGTGGATCCGCAAGGTGCGGGGGATGGCGCGGGACTTCCAGCACCAGGTCGAGGAAGTGGCGCGCGAGGCCGAGCTTGACGAGATCCGCGAGGAAGCCCGGAAACTGTCGCGCTCCGACATTGCCGGCGCCATCCGCGACACCGTCGATCCCGACGGAGAGCTGACCCGCAACGTCGACGAGACCCGCCGGACGATCGAACGCGAGGCCCGCAGCGACGATGCCGTGCCGGCGACGGCCGCCGCGTCCGATGCCGGGACCGCCGATGCCGGGACCGGAACCGGCGTTCCGGATGACCGGGCCGAAGGCGAGGCCGGCGCCGACCCTGTCGTCCCGGGCGGGGACAGGGTGGAGGATGCGGGCGGCGATCCCGGCACCCGGGACGCGGCCGAGCCTGCGGCACCGGAACCTGCGCCGGCCGTCGACGAGCCGGACGACCGCGGGGTTGTCGCTGCGGCCGGGGAGCGACGGTAGATGGCATCGGACGACCTCGACGAAAGCAGGATGCCGCTGCTCGATCACCTGATCGAGCTCAGGCAGCGCCTGATCTGGTCCTTCGTCGGCCTGATCGTCGCCTTCTTCGTGTGCTACGCGGTGGCCGGGCACATCTACAACTTCCTGGTCCAGCCGCTCGCCGACATCACCGAGGGCCAGGAAGGCCGCCGGATGATCTTCACGGCCCTGCACGAGGCGTTCTTCACCCAGATCAAGGTCGCCTTCTTCGCCGCCATGTGCATTGCCTTTCCCATCATGGCGACCCAGGTGTGGGGATTTGTCGCCCCGGGACTCTATCGGACCGAACGCCGCGCGTTTCTGCCGTTCCTGATTGCGACGCCGATGCTGTTCACGCTCGGCGCCGCGGTTGTCTACTACCTGGTGATCCCGCTGGCCTGGCGGTTCTTCATCAGCTTCGAGCAGCCGGGCGGCGACGGTGTGCTGCCGATGCAGCTCGAGCCCAAGGTGGACCAGTACCTGTCGCTGGTCATGCGACTGATCTTCGCCTTCGGCGTGTGTTTCGAGCTGCCGGTACTGATCATCCTCTTGACCCGGGTCGGGATCGCCAGTTCCGCCGGCCTGCGCGCCAAGCGCAAGTACGCGATCCTGATCGCCTTCGTCGTTGCCGCAGTGATCACGCCGCCCGACGTGATCAGCCAGATCCTGCTCGCGGTGCCGGTGATCATGCTCTACGAGGTCTCGATCCTGTGCGCGAGGGTGATCGAGCGCCGACGGGCCGACCAGGAAGACTGACCCGGTCCGGTGGACCGAAACCGATGCTGCGGCTATAAGGGCCGCCGACGGCGGCGGCGGGCAAGCCCGGGTTCCCGGTCCGGGGTGAATGGCACATGCATGACATCAGGCGAATTCGCGAAGACGGGGTCGGGTTCGACCGCGAGATGCGCCGGCGCGGCCTTGGCGACGTCGCGGACGAAATCCTCGATGCCGACCGTCGCTGGCGGGAGTGCGTCAGCGCCGCCCAGGCGCTGCGCCAGCAGCGCAACGACGCCTCGCGCGAGATCGGGCGGCGCAAGCGCGAGGGCGAGGATGCCGACGAACTGATCGGACAGGTTGCCCGGATTCGCAGCGAGGCGCAGCAGCTCGAGGAGACGGCGCACCGGCTCGAGGCCGGGTTGCGCGACCTGCTGGCCGGGCTTCCGAACAGCCTGGCCCGGGAAGTGCCGGACGGTCGCGACGAGACCGAGAACCTCGAGATCCGCCGCTGCGGTGACCTGCCGGCGTTCGATTTCCTGCCGAAGGACCACGTGGCCATCGGCGCCGGGCTCGGTCTCATGGACTTCGTCCGCGCGGCCAGGCTCTCCGGGGCCCGGTTCGTGTTCCTGACCGGCATGCTGGCGCGGCTTGAGCGCGCGCTTGCCGCCTTCATGCTGGACCGCCAGGCCGGCCACCATGGTTACCTCGAGGTCTCGCCGCCGTTCATGGTGCACGAGGAGGCCCTGTTCGGGACCGGGCAGCTGCCTAAATTCGCCGACCAGCAGTACCGGACCGAGGACGGGCTCTGGCTGATCCCGACTTCCGAGGTCCCGCTCACCAACCTGGTTGCCGACGAGATCATCGATGTGGCCGACCTGCCGCTCAGGTTCACCGCCCACACGCCGTGTTTCCGCTCCGAGGCCGGTGCGGCGGGCCAGGACACCCGCGGCATGATTCGCATGCACCAGTTCACCAAGGTCGAGATGGTCTCGATCTGCCATCCCGACCAGGCGCAGGCCGAGCACGAACGCATGACCGAGTGCGCGGAGGACATCCTCCACGTGCTGGGGCTGCCGTTCAGGACCGTGCTGCTGTGTTCGGGCGATACGGGGTTTTCCGCACGCAAGACCTATGACATCGAGGTCTGGCTGCCGGGCCAGGACGAGGGCCGGGGCCGGTACCGGGAAATTTCCAGCTGTTCGGACTGTGGCGATTTCCAGGCGCGGCGCATGAAGGCGCGCTTCCGCCACGATGGCGGGATCGACCATCCCTGCACCCTGAACGGGTCGGGTCTCGCCGTCGGCAGGACCCTGATCGCGGTGCTGGAGAACTTTCAGCGCGCCGACGGCAGCATCGTCATTCCCGAGGCGCTGCGACCGTGGATCGACGGCCTCGAGGTCATCGCGCCCGGAGACGGGGCCCCGTGACCGCGCGGCCGCGCACCTTCCCCGCCGATCTGCGGGGCGCCCGGGTCCTTCTGACCAACGATGACGGGTACGATGCCGCCGGACTCGCGTGCCTGGAGACCATCGTGGCCGGGTTGTGCGACGATGTGTGGGTGGTGGCGCCGGAGACGAACCAGAGCGGGGCCGGACACTCGCTGACGCTGCGCCGGCCGCTGCGAATCACCGAACACGGCGAGAAGCGCTACTCGGTTGACGGCACGCCGACAGACTGCGTTCTGCTGGCCATCAACCGTATCATGGCGGACCACCGTCCCGATTTCGTGTTCTCGGGCGTGAACCACGGGACCAACCTCGGCGACGACGTGACCTATTCGGGCACCGTCTCCGCGGCGCTGGAAGCCGAGGTGCTGGGCGTGCCCTCGATCGCCTTCAGCCAGGAGCTGGACGAGGCCGGCGCGACCGACTGGGCAGGCGCGCGCGACGGTCTGGCCGGGCTGGCGCAGGCACTGGTCGTGCGCGGATGGCCGTCCGATACCCTGATCAACGTCAATTTTCCGCGCGAGCCGGGCGGAGTCGCGGTTACCAGGCTCGCGAGGCACAAGGTCGGTGACCAGACCGTGCCCGAAAACAGCGCGTCCGGCGGGACCCGTTTCTGGATCGGCGACATGCACACCACCGAGCCGGGTGACGGGACCGACGTCGCCGCGGTGGCCGGGGGGCTGGTTTCGGTCACGCCGCTCATGCTCGACTTCACCGACTACCGCACACTCGCGGACCTGGCCGCGGCACTGGGGTGAACGACGCCGAACGCGGGCGTTCGCGCATGGTGGAGCTGCTGCAGCGCCAGGGCATCAGCGACAGCGGCGTTCTCGATGCGCTGCGCCGCGTGCCGCGCGAGCTGTTCGTCCCGGCGGTCTTTCGCCCCCACGCCCACGCCGACCGGGCGTTGCCGATCGAGGCCGGCCAGACCATCAGCCAGCCCTTCATCGTCGCCTACATGACCGAGCGGCTGGAGCTGTCAGCCGATCACAAGGTACTGGAGGTGGGGACCGGTTCGGGCTACCAGGCCGCGGTGCTCGCCGTAATGTGCAGGCGGGTCTACACCATGGAGCGTTCGCGCGTGCTGCTGGCGCTCGCGCGGCGCCGGTTCGAGGACCTCGGGCTGGTGGACGTCATCAGCCGCCTCGGCGACGGGTGGCGCGGATGGAGCGAACAGGCGCCGTTCGACCGGATCATCGTGACCGCGGCCGCGCCCGAACTGCCTGCGGACCTGGTGGAGCAGCTCGCGGACAACGGACGCATGGTGGTTCCGATTGGCCCGGAGCAGGGGGACCAGACACTGGTGCTTGTCACCAGGAGGGCCGGCAAGATCGCGCAGCAGCGGCTGCTGCCGGTCCGGTTCGTCCCCCTGGTGAGCCATTCACGCACTGGGCGCGGCGCCGCTCCCGGCTGAGCACCGGGACGGTGGCCGCGGAAAACGGTCCCGTGTCCGGCCACCGTCTTGCACCGGTCGGGATCGCATCAATCGCCTGGTGCCCGGTCCCGAATAGCGCCGGGGCGACGGGCTTGTGCGGCCTTGGCCGGAAGGTATCATCGGTCTGATGCGGTCATTGCGAGCACTCGTCCGGTTCCTGCTGCTGGTGCTGCTCGTCGGCGGCTGCAGCGGTCTTGGGGCACCGCCGCAGCGTGAAGCGGCGGTGAGCCGGCCGCATGCGGACGCTTCAGGGCGGCGATATGTCCGGGTCGCCCGTGGCGACACCGTGACCGCGATTGCCCGGCGACATGGTGTCACGGTCCGGGCTCTCGTCGAAGCGAACGGACTGGAGAGCCCCGACAGGCTGAGGGTCGGCCAGCTGCTGCGCCTCCCGGCTCCAGGCGGCTACACGGTCCGGCCTGGCGACTCGCTGCTTGGTATCGCCAGGCGGTTCGATATCGACCCGCAACGGCTGGCACGGCTCAACCGTCTCGAGCGGCCCTGGACGCTTCGGCCCGGCCAGGTCCTGGCAATGCCGGTCACCCCCGCGGGTGGCGGTTCAGTTCCGGTCCCGGTGCTGCGCGGCGCCCCGGCGGCGGGGCAGCCGGAAGCCGGGACCGACTGGCTGGGCAACATCCTCGCGCGAATTCTCCCCACGGATCCGCCGGTACCGGATCCGCCGCCGGACGACCCGGTTGCCGCTGCCTCGAGGACCGCCGCGCACACCCCGGCACTTGCCCACGCCGCCCAGCCGGCGCGCGAGGCCGGGCCGCTCATGTGGCCGGTGCGCGGCCCTGTGATCTCCGGCTTCGGGCCCGGCGGCGACGGATTGCGCAACGACGGCATCAACATCGCGGCCCCGACCGGTACCCCGGTGCTCGCCGCCGGTCACGGGGAGGTGGTCCTGGTTGCCGAGGAGCTTGCCGGGTACGGCACCCTGGTGCTGATCAGGCACGCCGGCGGCCTGATCACGGCCTACGCCCATGTCGGACGGATCCTGGTACGCGAAGGCGACACGGTCCGGCGCGGGACGACGATCGCGACCGTCGGGACCAGCGGCGGGGTGCAAAGACCGCAGCTGCACTTCGAGGTACGCCGCGGCGCCACCGCACTCGACCCCGAATTGCATCTCGGATCCTGAGCATCCGGCATCGCCGGGGCGGGGCCGCCCGCAGGGTGCCGCACCGGAGAGCGCAGTTCGTTGCAATCACAACATCGATCGCTATAGTCCGGCGACGCGTGTCACCCGTGTGCCAACGAACCGATCCGCTGCGGGATCGGGGACCAGGGAGCTGACAATGTTCACCACACCTGCATTTGCCCAGTCCGCGGGCGGTTCCGGAGGGTTTGACCTGGTGGCGCTGGCGCCGCTCGCGCTGATCTTCGTGGTCTTCTACTTCCTGCTCATCCGTCCCCAGCAGAAGCGGATGAAGGAGCACAAGGCGATGCTCGAGAAGATTCACCGCAACGACCGGATCGTGACCAACGGTGGACTGATAGGCAAGGTGGCCAAGGTCGTCGCCGACCGCGACGAGCTCGAGGTCGACATCGCCGACAACGTCAGGGTCAAGGTCCGCCGCGGCATGGTGTCCGAGGTGATTTCGAAAGGCAGCGACTGACAACCCGAACAGAGCAGGCGGCGACCGGCCATGTTGCACTTTCCACCCTGGAAGATCGCAATCGTCCTGCTGGTGTGCCTGATCGGCCTGGTTTACGCCGCGCCCAACGCGATCGATGCCGACTACTCGGACCGGGTTCCCGACTTTGCGCCGGGCAAGAAGGTCAGCCTCGGACTTGACCTGCAGGGAGGATCCTACCTGCTGCTGAAGGTCGAACTCGATGTGGTGATCGCCGAGCGCCTGGAGAGCATCGTCGACGCGGCGCGCCAGGCATTGCGACGGGAACGGATCGGCTACCGCGGTCTCGGAGTGGCCGGCGAGCGCGTCGAGGTGGGGATCAGGGACGTCGCGGACGTGCCGCGGGCGCGCGAGATCCTGCAGGGTCTCGACCAGGAAACGGTGGTGGAGCTGGACGAGGCGTCCGGCCGGGCAGCGATCACGCTGACCGAGACCGCTATCGTCGATGCCCGCGCCGCAGCACTGCAGCAGTCGATCGAGATCGTGCGCCGGCGCATCGACGAGACCGGCGTGCGCGAACCCACGATCCAGCGCCAGGGCCAGGACCGCATCCTGGTCCAGCTGCCCGGTGTCGACGATCCCGACCGGATCAAGGCGCTGCTCGGCCAGACCGCCAGGATGGTGTTCCGGATGGTGGACATCACCGCTCCCGTGGACAGCGCTCTTGCCGGCCGGGTTCCGCCCGGTTCGCTGCTGCTTCAGGCAGCCGATCCCGGACCAGGCGAACCGGGCCACTACGTGGTCCGCCGCCGCGTCGAGGTGAGCGGAGAAAACCTGGTCGATGCCCAGCCGACCTTCCAGGACGGACAGCCGGTCGTGAGTTTCCGGTTCGACACCCTGGGGGCCAAGCGGTTCGGCCGCACCACCTCGGACCATGTCGGCGAACCGTTTGCGATCGTGCTCGACGACAAGGTCATCAGCGCACCGGTGATCCGCGAGCCGATCCTGGGGGGCACCGGGATCATATCGGGCAACTTCACGGTTAAGTCGGCCAACGACCTGGCGCTGCTGCTGCGCGCCGGTGCGCTGCCGGCGCCGCTGGTGGTGCTGGAGGAACGCACGGTCGGGCCGGGGCTGGGCGCCGACTCGATCGCCGCGGGCAAGGTTGCCAGCGTGATCGGGCTGGTGATGGTGGTGGCGTTCATGGTGGTGGCCTACGGCCTGTTCGGCCTGTTCGCCAATGTCGCGCTGCTGTTCAACATCACCCTGATCCTGGGCGTGCTCTCGGCCCTGCAGGCGACCCTGACCCTGCCCGGCATCGCCGGGATCGTGCTGACCATCGGCATGGCGGTGGACGCCAACGTGCTGATATTCGAGCGGATCCGCGAAGAAATGCGGTTGGGTCGCACGCCGATCTCGGCGATCGATGCCGGCTACAAGCGGGCGCTGACCACCATCATCGACTCCAACCTGACCACGCTGCTGGCCGCGATCTGCCTCTATGCCTTCGGGTCCGGACCGATCAAGGGGTTTGCGGTCACGCTGGCGGTGGGGATCATGACCTCGATGTTTACCGCGATCATGGTCACCCGGTTCATGGTGGTTCTGTGGCTGCGCCGCCGCCGTCCGGCGGCGGTGCCGATCTGAGAGCCGGGCGAGAGGTGCGACGGACATGCTGAAACCGCTGCGTCTCGTACCGGCCGATACCCGGGTCCCGTTCGTCGCGAACCGGCGCTACGCCTTTGCCGCATCCGCCGTCATGGTGATCGGCTCGCTGCTGGCGGTGCTGCTGATGGGGCTCAACTTCGGCATCGACTTCCGTGGCGGCATCCTGATGGAGGTGCGCTCTCAGCAGGCTGTCGACATTCCGCGGGTCCGCAGCACCCTGTCGGACCTCGGCCTCGGCGAGATCAGCATCCAGGAATTCGGCGTCGAGACCGACGTGCTGATCCGGGTGCAACGCCAGGACGGGGCGGAACGCGAGCAGATGGCCGCGATCGAAGCGGTCAAACAGGCGCTGGGCCAGGAGTTCGACTACCGCCGGACCGAGTTCGTCGGGCCGACCGTGGGCGAGGAACTCAAGGAGGCCGGCGCGCTGGCGGTGGGTCTCGCGCTGCTGTCGATCCTGGTCTACATCTGGTTCCGGTTCGAGTGGCAGTTCGGGATCGGCGCGATCCTGGCGCTCGGCCATGACATCCTGACCACGGTTGGGCTGTTCGCCATCATCCAGCACGAGTTCAACCTCGCCACGGTGGCGGCGGTGCTGACCATCGCCGGGTACTCGATCAACGACACCGTGGTCGTGTACGACCGCGTGCGCGAGAACCTGCGCAAGTACAAGCGCATGGACCTGGCCGACCTGTTCAACATGTCGATCAACGAGACGCTGTCGCGCACCACCATGACCTCGGTGACGACCCTGCTGGCCCTGTTCTCGATCTACTTCTTCGGCGGCGAGGTCCTGGCCGACTTCGCGCTCGCCATGATCTGGGGCGTGTGCATCGGCACCTACTCCTCGATCTTCATCGCCGTGCCCCTGCTGCTCTACACCAACCTGAAACGCGGCGAGGAGACGCCGACGCACGTTTCGGTGCCCCAGGACGAGCGGGTCGGGGAGGACGGCTGACCCGTGGACGTGACCCCGCTGGTTCCCGAGGGACGCCAGGTGGTCGATGGCTACGGCGACGGGTACTTCCGGGTGTCGGGAACGGTCTGGCAGGGAGCCGTGATCATCTTTCCCGACAGCTGCATCGCCTGGCCGGCCGCGGCGAGCGGGGAGGACATGCGCGCAGCACTGGTCTCGCAGTCCGGCGCGCTCGAGGCCCTGGCACCGGTGTTCGAGGTTGCGGAGATCCCGGAGATCCTGCTGCTCGGATGCGGCGCGCGGGCCTTGCCGGTCCCCCCGGCCGTGCGCGCGGCGATCAGGAACAGGGGACCGGTGCTCGAGGTCATGGATACCGGTGCCGCCTGCCGGACCTACAACCTGTTGCTCGCCGAACAGCGCCGCGTCGCGGCGGCCCTGGTTCCGGCGGGCTGACGGGGAAGGGCCACTGCCCAGGCTGTCGGACTGCGCGGCGCTGGTCCGCCGGCACGATCCCGACCGCTACCTGTGCGCGCTGTTCGCCGACGCCGCGAGCAGGGAGGCACTGCTCGCGCTCTACGCCCTGAACGTCGAGGTCTCGATGGTCGGCGACCGGGTGAGCGAACCGCTCACCGGCCGCATCCGGCTGCAGTGGTGGCGGGACAGCATCGACATGTTGGCCGCAGGAGAGACGCGGCGCCACGCCGTGCTCGAGGCCCTGGCCGTCCGCGCACCGGACCCCGCGAAGCTGCACCGGCTGGTGGATGCGCGGGAACTCGACCTCGAGGATGCGCCGTTCGCGGACAGCGACGCTCTGGAGACCTATGTCGCCGATACCTCGGGCGTGCTGTCCGAACTGGCGCTCGACCTGCTGGGGGTGGCGGATGGCGCCGCCCGGGACAGTGCCGGGCATGTCGCCCGGGCCTGGGGCCTCGTCGGTCTGCTGCGCTCGGCGCCGTTCCACGCCAGGGCGCGCCGCATGATGGTGCCTGACGATGCGCTGCGCCGCCACGCGGTGCCGCCCGGCGCCTACCTCGAGCTTCGTGGCGGGCCGGAACTCGGCGCGCTGGCGCGCGAGACGGGGGAACTCGCCGCGGCCGCGCTGGAGGGTGCCCGCCGGCCGGCCCGCTATGCGGCCGCCGCCCCGGTGCTGCTTCCCGCGACCCTAGCCCGGCTCTACCTCGCCCGGCTCGCGGCCGTCGACTGGAACATGTTCGACCCCCGGGTAACGGCTCCGGTGCCGCACGCGGTGTTCCGCCTGGTACTCGCCCGGCTGTTGCGCCGGGTCTGAACCGGTTGGCGCGGCAGGGTTGCGGGGCGGACCATCCTTGCCCTATTCAGGAGCCCCTTCGCCATGGACCGGGGGGCTCCGGTCCATGGCACCGATCAACGGAGTGCGCAAATGACACACAAGCTGGAAGCCGGCGGCGCGATGCCGGACATCACCCTGCCAACGGTTGCCGGCGACGAGGTCAGCATCGGCGGTCCCGGCGAGCGGTGGCGGATGGTCGTGGTCTACCGGGGGCTGCACTGCCCGATCTGCAAGGACTACACCGCGCGGGTCGAGGCGCTGACCGGTGAGCTGGCAGAGCTGGGGACCGACATCATCTTCGTCTCCGGGGACACACCGGAAAAGGCGCAGGCCTTCGCCGAAGAGGTCGGCCTGAAACAGCCGGTGGCGCACAGCCTGTCGGTGGAGCAGATGCGCAGGCTCGGTCTCTACGTTTCCCAGCCGCGGCCGAACGAGACCGACCGGCCGTTCCCGGAACCGGGCGTGTTCGTGGTCAACGAGCAGGGCCGGGCCCACATCATCGAGATCGCCAACGCCCCGTTCATTCGCCCGGAACCCGCGCTGGTTCTCCGCGGCATCCGCCACATCCGTACCAACGACTACCCGATCCGCGGCACGCTCGCCTGAACCGGTCCGGGGATCATCCGCCCGCCCAGGCGGTCACGTCGTCGAGCGCGCGGGCTGCCATGGCGCGTTTGCGCTCGCGGCCACGCAGGCGCGCCGGGGCGGCGAGCGGTGGAAACAGGCCGAAGTTCACGTTCATCGGCTGAAATGTCCTGCTGTGGGCTCCGCCGGTGATGTGCGCGAGCAACGCCCCGAGCGCGGTGGTTCCGGGCGGCGCAGTGCCCGTGGAGCCGAGCCGCTCGGCGGCAGCGAACCGGCCGGCCAGCAGTCCCACGGCGGCGCTCTCGACGTAACCCTCGACTCCGGTGATCTGCCCGGCAAACCGCAGCCGTGGCTCGGCGCACAACCGCAGCTGCCCGTCGAGCAGGGCGGGCGAGTTGATGAAGGTGTTGCGGTGCAGCCCGCCGAGCCTGGCGAACTCCGCGTGCTCGAGCCCGGGGATCATGCGGAAGACGCGAACCTGTTCGGCATGGCGCATCTTGGTCTGGAACCCCACCAGGTTGTAGAGCGTGGCCAGCGCGTTGTCCTGGCGCAGCTGGACCACCGCGTGCGGACGCCGGCCGGTCGCGGGATCGGTGAGACCGACGGGCTTCATCGGGCCGAAGCGGAGGGTTTCGCGTCCGCGTGACGCCATCACCTCGATCGGCATGCAGCCCTCGAAGTACGGAGTGTCGCGTTCCCAGTCACGAAACTCGATGGTCTCGGCCGCGAGCAGGGCATCGAGGAACGCCGCATAGCGCTCTTCGTCGAGGGGACAGTTGATGTAGTCGGCCCCGTCGCCGTCACCGGACCCGCGGTCCCAGCGCGACTGGAACCAGGCGGTCTCGAAGTCGATGCTGTGCCGGTGGACCACCGGTGCGATGGCGTCGAAGAAGGCGAGCGCGTCGGTGCCGGTCAGCGTCGCGATGGCATCCGCCAGTCCCGGCGAGGTCAGGGGGCCGGTGGCAATGATCACGCTGTCCCAGTCACCCGGCGGCAGTCCGTCGACCTCGTCGCGCTCGACGGAGACCAGCGGGTGGGTGCCAAGCCGTTCCTCGACCGCGGCGGAGAAGATATCCCGGTCCACCGCCAGTGCGGATCCGGCCGGCAGGCGGGCGCCATCGGCCGCCTGCATCACCAGCGAGCCGCACCGGCGCATCTCGGCGTGGAGCACGCCCACGGCGTTGCTCTCGTGGTCGTCGGAGCGGAATGAGTTGGAACAGACCAGCTCGGCGAGGCCTGCCGTGCGATGGGCGTCGGTCATGCGTCGGGGCCGCATTTCGTGCAGGACCACCGGTGTTCCGGCCCGGGCCAGCTGCCAGGCGGCCTCGGACCCCGCGAGGCCGCCACCGATGACATGCACCGGCCGGGTCATGCGGACCGGCGCCGGTCGAGGTCGGGAAGACAGCCGCGGAGGTACTGGCCGGTGAAGCTCGCCGCACAGTCGGCAACGGTTTCAGGCGTTCCCTCGACCACCACCTCACCACCGCCGCTGCCGCCGAGCGGGCCGAGGTCGATGATCCAGTCGGCGGTCTTGATGACCTCGAGATTGTGTTCGATCACCACCACGGTGTTGCCCTGCTCGACCAGGGCGTTCAGGACCTCGAGCAGCTTGCGGATGTCGTCGAAGTGCAGCCCGGTGGTCGGTTCGTCGAGGATGTACAGCGTCCGCCCGGTCGCCCGGCGCGACAGTTCCTTTGCCAGCTTGATGCGCTGTGCCTCGCCACCGGACAGGGTGGTGGCGGGCTGGCCGATGGTGATGTAGCCGAGGCCCACCTTCTGCAGCGTCGCGAGCCGCCTGTGGATGGCGGGGATGGCGGCGAAGAACTCGGTGCACTCGTCGACCGTCATGTCCAGGACGTCGGCGATCGACTTCTCCCGGTACCTGATTTCCTGGGTTTCCCGGTTGTAACGCCGGCCGCGGCAGACCTCGCACTGCACGTGCACGTCCGGCAGGAAGTGCATCTCGATGCGGATGACACCGTCACCGTTGCAGGCCTGGCAGCGTCCGCCGGCGACGTTGAAGGAGAACCTGTTCGCCCTGTAGCCGCGTGCCCGCGCCTCCGGCAGGCCGGCATACCATTCGCGGATCGGCGTGAAGGTGTTGGTGTAGGTCACCGGGTTCGACCGGGGGGTGCGGCCAATCGGCGACTGGTCGATGTCGATTACCTTGTCGAGCATCTCGAGCCCGAGCAGCTCGTCGTGCGGTCCCGGGACCTGCTCGGCCCTCTGCAGCCGTCGCGAGGCCGCCTTCCACAGGGTCTCGACCACCAGCGATGACTTGCCGCTTCCAGACACCCCGGTCACGCAGGTGAACACTCCGAGCGGGAACCGCACGTCAATCCCGTTCAGGTTGTTGGCCCGTGCGCCGTTGAGCCGCACCATGCGCTCCTCCGAAACCCGCCGCCTGGAAGGCGGCACCTCGATTCTCCGGGTGCCGCGCAGATACTCTCCGGTCAGGCTGCCGGGCGTGCGCATGACGTCGCCCGGGGTGCCGCTGGCCACAACCAGGCCGCCGTGCTGGCCGGCGCCCGGGCCCATGTCGACCACGTGGTCGGCGGTGCGGATCGCGTCCTCGTCGTGCTCGACCACCATGACCGTGTTGCCGAGGTCACGCAGGCGCTTGAGGTTGGCGAGCAGCTTGTCGTTGTCGCGCTGGTGCAGGCCGATCGAAGGCTCGTCCAGCACGTACAGCACCCCGGTCAGCCCCGAGCCGATCTGGGATGCGAGCCGGATGCGCTGGCTCTCGCCGCCCGACAGGGTTCCCGAGGTGCGTGACAGGGTGAGGTAGTCGAGGCCGACGTTGTTCAGGAAGCCGAGCCGCTCGCGGATCTCGCGCAGGATGCGGTGGCCGATCTCCAACTGTTTCGCGGTCAGCGTGTGTTCCAGCGCGGCGAACCACTCCACCGCCTGGGCAATGGACATCTCGGTAATCTCCGAGATGGTCAGTCCGCCAACCCGGACCGCGAGCGCGGCAGGCTTCAGGCGCTGGCCGTTGCAGGCCTCGCACTTGGCCACCGACTGGTAGCGGCCCAGCTCCTCGCGCACGCGGACGGATTCGGTCTCGCGGAAGCGCCGTTCGAGGTGCGGTATGACTCCCGGAAACGGCGCGCGGGTCCGGTAGTTCTTGCGCCCCGCCCGGTAGCTGATCGTGACCGGCTCGCCCCCGGTGCCGTACAGGATCGCGTGGCGCACTTCCTCCGGGAGTTCGCCGAACGGGGTGCGCGTCGACACGCCGAAATGGTCGGCGATCCCCTTCAGAGCCTGGTCGAAGTAGACGTGCTCGCGCTGGTGACGGCCCCACACCTGGACCGCGCCGTCGGCCAGCGACATGGTGCGGTCCGGAACCACGCGGTCCGGGTCGAAGTATTGGCTGCGGCCGAGCCCGTCGCAGGTCGGACAGGCGCCGAAGGGATTGTTGAACGAGAACAGCCTCGGTTCGATCTCGTCGATGGTGAACCCGGAGACCGGACAGGCGAAACGCGACGAGAAGGTGAGGCGTTCTCCGGTATCGGCGTTGTCCGCGAACAGCAGTCCGTCGGAAAGCCCGAGCCCGGTCTCGATCGAATCGGCGAGCCTGACCTCGATGTCGTCGCGCACCACGACCCGGTCGACCACGACCTCGATGTCGTGCTTGAACTTCTTGTCGAGCTTCGGCGCGTCGGCGATGGTGGTGATGTCCCCGTCGATCCGCACCCGCTGGAACCCCTTGCGGCGCAGTTCGGCGAGTTCGCGGCGGAACTCGCCCTTCCTGCCGCGCGCCACCGGGGCCAGGAGGTTCAGCCTGGTGCCGCGGGGCAGCGCCATGACGATGTCGACCATCTGGCTCACCGTCTGGCTCTCGATCGGCAGGCCGGTGGCAGGCGAGTAGGCAACGCCGATGCGGGCAAACAGCAGGCGCAGGTAGTCGTAGACCTCGGTCACCGTGCCGACGGTGGAACGCGGATTGCGCGAGGTGGTCTTCTGCTCGATCGAGATCGCCGGTGACAGCCCCTCGATCAGGTCGACGTCGGGCTTGTCCATCATTTCCAGGAACTGCCGGGCATAGCTCGACAGGCTCTCGATGTAGCGGCGCTGCCCCTCGGCATAGATGGTGTCGAAGGCGAGCGAGGACTTGCCCGAGCCGCTGAGCCCGGTGAGCACGATCAGCCGGTTGCGGGGCAGGTCGAGGTCGACGTCGCGCAGGTTGTGTTCCCGTGCGCCCCGGATCCGGATGCTGGAAATCTCGGTGTGGTTCGCCATGCGCCCGCCCGGGCGGCCTCCCGTTGCATGTGGTACCCGGATGAATGACCGGCGCGCTGCCCCGGGTCCGCAGGATGCCAACCGGGTGCGGCCGCATCAAGGGCGAGGAGGCCTGCGGCCGCCCGCAAGACGGTCTGGATTCACATCACCGGCTGTGACACAGTCCGACCGGTGTGATCACGAACCTGGACGGGACATGGCGGGCAGCATCAACAAGGTCATCCTGGTCGGAAACGTGGGCAGGGAACCTGAAATCAGGACCATGCAGAACGGCGGCAAGATCGCGAACTTCACGCTTGCGACCAGCGAATCCTGGCGGGACCGCGACAGCGGCGAGCGACGCGACCGCACCGAATGGCACCGGATCTCGATCTTCAACGAGCACCTGGTTCGGGTGGTCGAGGACTACGTGCGCAAGGGGCAGCAGCTCTATATCGAGGGGCAGCTCCAGACCCGCAAGTGGACCGACCGGGACGGGCAGGAGCGCTATACCACCGAGGTGGTGCTGCAGCGGTTCCGCGGAGAACTGCAGATGCTGGGCCGGCGCGGCGACGCGCTGGAGGACAGGTCGGACTTCGGCGACTCACGGGAACGGCAGTCCGATGACGCCCCCCCCGCCGGACTGGCGCCGACGCGTGGCGAGTCTTCCGGCCAGTCTGGCATGCGCGCACCCGTCGACGACGATCTCGACGACGAGGTTCCGTTCTGAGGGGCCCTTGGCCGCTCTCGTAAAGTTCACAGGGTGTCTTTTTGCCGCCGGAAGTCCTGGGGGCGGGACGTGCTTCCCGCCGGTTGGACGGTGGTCATCCACGACCTCGCTTGACCCCGGATCCGGCCGACCCTGACAACCGTTCCCTGCTGTGCAGCCGGCCGGTCGCTCCCCGGTCCCGATCATGCGGCCCCGGGTTTCGGCTCGAGACTCTGCCCGGCGGACTTCCTTCCATCCCACAGTGCTGAATACCGGCAGGAAGGAGGACGCTCACCAGACTGCAAGCCGACATGCCGCGTGCGGCTCAACCTCCACCAGCAGCAAGTTCGTTTGGCGATCTGCCAATGGCAGCCATGCGTTCCGGATGCGTGTCAGGGACTGCCTGCAGCGAGGTCAGAACTGGCCATCTTCGCCGAGTTCGCGTTTCTCATAGACGGTTTCAATGTCCCGACCGTTCCATACGTAGCAGAGGTGACGCCCCTGGCGGGCGGTGGAGAGAAGGAGCGGTCGGAAGACGGCAACACAGTCGCCCCCTGTCCGGCGGACGCTGTCATCGGCGATCCCGTTCGAGCCGGTCTCACGCAGCGTTCCCGCCAGATGCTGGCCCGCGGCATGGTTGTCGTTGTGGTAGATAAGCGGCTGGGCGGCTTTCTGGCAGCTCAGGTCATGCAGATCCCCGTCGAGGTCGACCAGGTAGACCCGCATGTCCAGTTCCATGTGCGGCTGGTTCGTGGCGCCCAGGAACTGCTCGCGATGGTACCTGGTCTCGGCAATGGCCGTATTGATGTCGTTCGCAGCATGGAAGACACCGTAGGTGCCATCCGAGAACCGGCTGCCGCTCCGGTTGAGATGGGCGAATGCTGCCATGATGATGGTTGTCCCGGGGCAACTGATGCGGTCTTCCGGTGGCACGAGTGCAATATCGCCGGCCTCGTCACGAAGCCTGGGATTCGTGAGCGCGTGCAACTCGAAGATGGCTTCGAGATCATCCGGATCTGTCACCCGCTCGAACAGCCGAATCGGCGGAAACCGGCTGGGGATGAGTCGCCAGCACGGCTTCCGCTCGATGTGGACGATCGGCAACGTCATGCCCAGCCACCCCGTTGTGCATCGAGGTATTGCCTTACGACGAAGAGGTCTGCCACCTGGCCGGAGAGCATCCGGTCAAGAGCCGACCGGCCAGCGAACGGCGGTGGCGCGTTCGGACGCCGCACCCATTCATCGGCAGCCTGTTCGTCGGGGAGCAGGATCTGAAGCGCCTCATAGATGCCCAGGATGCAGGAAACGCGCTCCAGCGTGTCCTTTGGCAGAACGGTGTTCGGGTCCTTCTTCCACTTGAAGAAGGTCGATCGGGCCGTCAGACCAAGCAGGGTCATCTGTTGCTCGACCGAGAGGTTCCAGAGGTTCGCGATGCGAAAGAAGGTGCGCAATGCCGGACCGGAGAAGCCCTTCCCGTCAAAGGCTGTTGACGGACGCGCTTGCGCAGTCATGGCGAGATCCAAGAATGGTGTTTTGCCGAATCTACTCCATTTGTGGACTGTATGTACCGCAAAATTACGGGGATCCGTCATCCCAGGATGGCACTTTTCGCACGCGTGATACGTTACCGGCTGGCTGGCCGCGCGATGCCGACTTCCCGCGTGATGGCCGCCGGCTCGACTCCGGCTTTACTGGTGGCCCGGATCAACCGCTCCTGACATGGCCCCTGTGCCGTTTGCAGGACGGGGCTTTCCATCCGCCAACGGGCTGCCGTTGAACCCTCCGGCAGGTTGCGTCCACGCCGCCAGGCTTTCTCGAACACCGGCTTCATCAGCCGGTTCATCTCTGCCTCCGACCGGGTCCCGTCCGAGCGCCGCCGCTCCTCGACCCTGTGCGTCTTGGGTGCCCGTCAAATCGGACACCTGCCGAGTGCGGAGGGTACAGGCCGGTGGGCTGGTTCAGGGACTGTCCGGTTTCCCTTGGTCCCGCGCGCCGGCCTCCCTGCCTGCGCAGAAATCGATGATCTCGCGCTTCTGGATCTTGCCTGTCGGTCCCTTGGGCAGATGGTCCCAGATCTCGACCGCCTTCGGAATCTTGAAGGTGGCGATCTTGCCGCGACAGAACTCGCGGAACTCTTCGGCACCAGGCCGTTCCGCGCCGGAAAGCGTGATCACGGCGTGGATCCGTTCGCCCCATCTGGCATCGGGAAGACCGACCACCGCGACTTCGTTGACCGCCGGGTGCTCGGCCAGGCAGTTCTCGATCTCGACCGGGAATATGTTGAAACCGCCCGACTTGATACGGAATTTCGCGCGGTCCTTCAGATAGATGAAACCTTCGTCGTCGCGGGTCGCGATATCCCCGGTGCGCAGCCAGCCGTCGTGCACCGTTTCCGCATACTGGAGGTCCTGATTCCAGTAACCCGGGATCACGTAGTCGGACTTGATCCAGAGTTCTCCCGCTTCACCTTCGCCGACATCGCGTCCGTCGTCATCGACAATGCGGGTCTGGACGAAGTGGAGCGGTCGACCGGCGGACTCCAGGCATCGATGTCCTTCCGCCAGCGCCCGTTGGTGATCGGAGGGCATCAGCATCATGGACATGCCCATCAGTTCGGTCGTGCCGTACATCTGCAGGAAACCGCATCCCAGGGCATCCATGGCTTCGCGGATCGTGGCGGGCGGCAGCGGGGCGGCGCCATAGCCAAGCTGGCGCATGGAACTGCAATCGAACCCGGGGATCAGGCCCGAAGCCAGGAGGTCGTTCAGCATGGTGGGAACCAGCACCGTGATGGTGCAGCGTTCGCGCTCGATCAAGGTAAGCGCGCGTTCCGCCGACCAGTCGCCGACGATCGCGCATCTGGAACCATGGAAGACGTTTCGCAGCAGGTGCATGACCGGAATGCCGGAGGCGGGCATGGCATGCAGCCAGACGTCGTCGGCGTGCGCACCTTCCGAAAGTGCGATCGCCGCCATCGATTCCAGCATCGGACGGTGCGGATAGATGGCGCCTTTCGGAAATCCGGTCGAACCGGTCGTGTAGCAGATCATCAACCGTTCGTGAGGCGTCTGGACCAGCGGACCGCGCTTCAGCCCGTCTGCGACAAGGTCCTCGTAGTCGAGGTCGAGCCCATGGCCCTCACCGATGCCGATGAGTTCGGGCGTTCGTTCCGCTGCCGCGACACCGGCGGTCACGACCTCGATCAGGTCCGCCTGCACGAAAACGAAATCGACCCCCGCATCGTCGATCAGCTGACCGATCTCCGGAGGAGCCAGGCGGTAGTTGAATCCGACCCGAAGGGCGCCGATCTTGGCGCAGGCACCGATGGTTTCCGCCACCTCGATCGAGTCCCTCAGAACGACACCAACCCGGTCGCCGGGTCTCACGCCCCTTTCGCGCAGGCCGTGGCCGAGCGCATCGGTGCGTTCATGGAGTTCCGACCACGTCCGCCGTCGCTCCATTTCAACATATGCATCGCGTCCCGGCAGGCCGCGAGCGTTCCGTTCGATCAGTCTGCCGAGCGCCAGCATCTGCGAACCTCCCCGTACTCGGCGGCAAGGCGGTCTAGCCGTTGACTTTCCTGATGACGCCTTCGGAGAACTCTTCGAGCGCTTCCTTCTCGATATCGTCTCCGAAGAAGCCGATGTGATGCCAGAGGAAAAACTCGTCGATCTCGTACCGTTCGGCGAGTTCCATCACGTTGTCCAGGGTCTCCTGGCGCGACCCCTTCCAGACCCGTCCCATCGGCACGTGGTAGGGCGGCGCGTCGTACGCGTAGCTGAAGACCTCGCTGAACATTTCATAGTAGCGCTCGGCGCGTTCCGGCGTCTTCCCCATCAGGAGGTGCGCGCCCAGGGCGAGCACGTCGTTGTTGACCGTTTCGGTGCGGCCGGCCTCGTTCGCCGCCATCAGGCAGTTTTCGAGAATGACCGGCATGAACCCTTCCTTGTCGGCCGAGACGAAGGACACCATCTTTGCGCCTTCCGCAGCCCAGAAGCGTGCCGTGTCCATGGAGTAACTGAACGGTGCGTACACCTTCGGGTGGGGATCCTGCAAAGGACGGGGCACGATACCGCTCTTGCGAAGAATGTTGTCGCTGTCGACCGCGCCTTCCCCGCCCCAGTCCCGGGTCGGGTTGAAGACCCATTCGACGTCATACGGGAATTTCCAGAACTCGCCGTCATGCGCCGTCAGGTCGTCGGTCCAGAGCGACTTGACGAGCCTCCAGTTCTCGTAAAGCGCACGGCGGTTTCGCTGGTCCGCTTCCGACTTGTCCGACTCGGCCGACGTGATGTCGAGATGCTGCCCCATGGTGGCGGTCCACCGTGGCGTGTTTCCGCGCGAGAAGCCGACGAAAAGCCGGCCGCCCGTCAGATGATCCAGCATGGCCAGGTCTTCCGCCAGCTTGATCGGGTTCATCGCGGTGAGGTTCATGCCCAGCTGGCCCACCATCATCTTCCTGGTGTGCTGGGCGATGTACATGTTCCAGAACAGCGGGTTCGTCGTGCATTCGACGCCCTCGACCTGCATGTGATGCTCCGTCATGCAGAAGCCGTCGTATCCGAGTTCTTCGGCGAGCACGAGCTGCTCGCGCATCTTGTGCATCATCGTCTGAAACCGGTTTCTGTCCCGACCGGCCAGTTGAACGTCCTCGCCGAACTGCCGTGCGAACGGTATCGCAAGAATCTTGAATTTCATGGTGCGCGGCCTCCCCCCACGGGGTGGTGATTCTCTACCCGTGAATAGAACCGGTACTCTCCCGATGATCAAGGAGCGCTACGGCAAATGGCTCCCAGGCAACCTCCATGCGCTGGATGGTTCGCCGACCTGCCCGTGGCATGTCGCCGACCGGGAGAGGGGACCGCCGTCGTGATTCCAGTTCATCTGTCCCAGGATCGAGTCGATGACTGTCACCCGATGTCCATGGCGGTCTTTCGCCGTTGGTGAGGCGATCGGTAGCGCGACCTCCGGCCCGATCGTGCCCGGCTCATCGACGGCCGGGTCGACACGCGGTCCCGTGGTGCGTCCCGCCGGTGCTGCGGTAGGCTCGTGCTGGCAATCCGCGCGGAGCCGTCCATGACCGGGTTCAACGTCTTCCTGTCGTGCCACCACTTTTCCGATCCCCGGAGCCACGCGCAGCTCTATGCCGACCTGGTCGAGCAGGCGCGCCACGCCGAGGCGCTGGGCTATGACGGTCTCTCGGTGCCCGAGCACCACTTCGTCAACCTCCTGATGAACCCGGACCCGCTGCTGTTCGCACTTCATGTCGCGAACGCCACCGAGCGGCTGCCGGTCACCACGGCGGTGGTGGTCCTGCCGTTCCACGACATGCGCCGCTTCGCGGGCCAGGCGATGCTGGCTGACATCCTGTCTGGGGGACGCATCGAACTCGGCGTCGGGCGCGGCGCCTTTGCCTACGAGATGGAACGCATGGGGATCGACCCTTCCGACACGCGCGCGAAGTTCGATGAATCGCTCGCCGTGCTGGAGGCGCTGTTCGACGGCGAGGACGTGTCCTGGCGGGGCGCCTGGTACGATTTCGGCCCCCTCACGGCGATGCCGCGTTCGCCGCGCCGCCCGAAGCTCTGGATCGCCGCGCTCGGACCAGAGGCGATCTACCATACCGCACGCCGGGGCTACGACGTGCAGACCACGCCACTCAGGGGCGGCCACGCGCTGGCGGTCAAGCAGATGGAAGCGTTCCATCGGGGTGCCGACGAGGCGCTGGCGCAGACCGGCCGGCGGCCGCGGATGTCGATGCTGCGGTCGGCCTATGTCGGGACCGACGAAGCCGACGTGCGGGAAAAGGCGAGGGTGGCCCACGAATACGGCCTGCGCTTCGCCAACGGATTCGAGACGCCGGGTACGGTGACGAGGGGCGAGCTGGAGATCGTCGGGACCGACTTCGGCTTCGAGGACGCCATGCGCCAGATCCTGGTTGGAACGACGAACGAGATCGTGGACAGGATCGGCGCCTATGCCGAACTCGGCATGGACGAGATCGCGCTCGACATGCACCTCGGCATCCCCCGCCACGCCGACGTGATGGCTTCCATGGAGCGTTTCGCCGCCGACGTCATGCCGCTGTTCCGCGACAGCGGGACAGGTGCCGCCTAGAACGCCCCCGCGGTTGGACTGGCGTTGCCGATGACCGTGCCGTCGGCCCAATCTGGGAGCAAGGAGAGTGCTGGCTTCCACTTCCACCTCGGGTCCGGCATCTCGCAAAACGCCGCGTAGCAGAAGGGAACGCGATGAGCACGATGCCTCGGTCGACGCATCGGATTTTCGTGCGCTCGCGCCCGCACAAAAGTGCCAACGCAGTGACGCAACGATCGCAGAAGTAACGCTTCACCGACACCCCGGCCCTGCAGCACTGTTTCGAGCCGGCGTCTCGTCCCTGATTGCCTGGCTCTGCAAATATCTGCGCAATATTCGATCCCGGCCCGAGAGTTGCTCGCTCCGTGCTCAATCTCTATCGCCACATGGCGTTGTCGGTCGCAAAGTCGGAATTTCCCGCTCGACGAACTGCTGCATCACCAGTGCCTGGCTCACCCGAGAAAGGACAGGAGAGCATGGTGCAACTCGATCGAGGGCCTCCGCTCGCGAGGATGATTGCTTTGCCACGCCCATGATTCGGCGATCAGGGTCGACGGTTCCAGTCTCTCCGGCTCCCGCGATCTCCCTCGCAGGTAGAGGTTTACCCGGTTTACGGCAGCGGTTCCGTCGCCGGCGATCAGGTATCCTACCATGAACCCGACCGGATGGTTCCCGCTGTACTTTCCGGTCCGGAACCGGTCCATGCCTTCCACGACATATTCGCGGCACAGATTGGAATCGTTGCCGGAGAGACGCTTGCATTCGATAATGGCGTGTGGGTCGTGCTCCTGGAAACGCCGGAATATACCGATGCTGAAGACTGGAATGTCGACGCGTCCGTCGGGAGTGGAAAGGTCCGGGCGAGATTTGGACTCGGTTCCCGGAAGTACCACGATATCTTTTCCCAACGCCAACTCTTCAGTTTTCAAGGCCTCGCGCATGCCCTCTCTCAGGCGCTCCGTCAGCGGCACTTCCAGGAGGTGAGGGCCTGTATCAGGCCTCCGGCGCGCGATCATCCAGCCTGCCCTGATGACGCGCATGACCGCCGGCGCGAGCTCGCGCGCGAGTTCGCTGAACGGTGTGCCCGCGGTGTCTGTTTCGTAGCGTGGTAACCTCACGCAGAGCCTCCGGAGAAGCTCTCCGCGATTACGGCGTCCGCGTCCTCCAGCCCCGATACGGCCATCCAGTACCGGCGGGCGGACGGCTTGATGATGACCACTTCGTCAGGACCGTACAGCTTGAGCGTGCGCAAGCCAGACAGGTGTTTGCCGAGTTCCACTTTCAGCTGCGTTCCGATTCGGTTCAGAACGGTCCTTAGATTTCCCTCCGGCCTGACAACCCGTTCCGGCGCGGTACTCTCGCGATCCTCAAGTACGAAACGAACAATGCGAAGCGGTGCGTCTCCGGGTAGATCGAATATCTCCGCGCCGATGCGACGGCGGTTGCCTGCAGAGAGCCAGACATCGACTGCCATGCGGAAGGCTCTTGAGTAGTCGTGAAGATGCGGATCGGTGTGGGCCGGCGCTGTTGAAGCAACTCTGCCCTTCTCCCATTGCCAGGTCGCCCGAAACAAGCCGTCACGGGCGACGATGCGGTCGGCCTCGTCCAGCTCGTACAGGTCAAAGACAGTTTCATCGAGTTCTGAAATCCGGGGATCATCATCTTCCGGTGGCTTCTGCCCGAATTGACTGACAAGCCGAACGAGGCGTCTGCCGGCTTCGGATCGCTCCGCCCGCTCGAGATCCGGTACGGGAATCACCAAGACATCCTTGGGCAACACCCGTCGCATCGAGAGTCCGAACGTCGAGCCGGTCATCAGGAAGTACCAGGAGGCAAGCGATGACCTCAGGATTCCGGCCAGGAGGCAGGCAATCTGCGAATATCCGGCCGGCAAGGCAGCTCCGAAAAAGGCATTCGTGAATACGAGATCTCGCTCGGACACGGCGGTGACGAGTCGGCCATCGGCCGCCATGAATTCTTTTGCGAGGAGTAGCGGCGCACGATAAACATCCCGTCCTCTCGGTCGCTCGGCGGTCTCTTCGTCGTAGGGTGCCAACCCATCGGGTACGCGGAATGGCATGAGGTTGTTCTTGGTCAAATACGGCAGGCCGTGCAGAAAACTCGAATCCCGGCTCCGATCGCCCACCGTCAATCCGTATTCGAGCCCGGCACCGAGCCGCTTCAGTATCTCACCGAACGTCTCATGGCTTTTTGTCAGCCTGTCCAGCAACACCAGGTCGCGCCGCGAACCGAAGAACGCGGCCTTCAAGAGTTGCGATGGCTCCGCTGTCGGCAACGCAAGGATATCGTCCGGGGCGATTTCGAATGTGTGGCTTCGAGCACCGGCTGGCGACCATGGAACCTGTACGGTTTCAATCTCCGCGCGGTCAGCGTCACGATGGCGAGCGTAGAGAACGATGGCAGGCAAATTGCTGCGCGGGAACAGCCAGCTCGACTGGTTTGAAAGGTTGACCAGTGTCAATGGAGATAGCTTGTCGATCAGTTCTTGCCTGGCCGCGATACCCGTGTTGCTGCGTGCAAAGAACTGAACTGCACTCAGGACCAGTCCGAACCGGGTTCGTTCCGACGCGAAATCCATCGCCCTGAACGCAAAGTTCAGGCTCTGCCCACGCGGCGCACGGGCCCTGGGCTGCGTGGCCCTGGCGCCTTTCCCGCCGTAGCTCCAGGGCGGATTGCCGACGATGAGATCAAACGTAGAAGGGGCGCCTTCCGTGATCGGCGCGGCGGGCCCGCCCATCGGTGGCCCGATCCTCAAGGCGTCGTCGACGAAAAGCGTCCGCCCGATCAAGGGATCGAACCTCAGCGCTTCCGGTGGTTGCGGATCCGGATCAAGTTCCAGCGCGGCCAGATACAGACTGAACGCGGCGACCCTCACGGCGGCTTCGCTGATGTCGACACCATAGATCTGTTCGTTCAATGTTGCGCGGATCATTTCGCGACTCGGCGGACCTTCGCCGGAACGGCGATCAACCAGTCTACGCAATGCTTCGACAAGGAACACGCCGGATCCGCAGGTGAAGTCGAGCACGGTTTCCGATCCGGTCAGGCCGTGCATCACTTCGTCGAGAACCAACGAGACAAGCGACATTCTCGTGTAGAACACGTCCCTGGAGGTGTCAGGCTTCCTGGCCTCGCCGCTCCCGCGCACGTCGCGCTTCCCGGATGTGGAAAAGGAATGAGAGAACTGCTCGTAGATCGAACTGATCAATTCCACCGGTATGACATCGAACTGATAGGGAAAGAGGCTTGTCTGTCCGTCGGGGCCTACCGCCTCGAGAAAGTCGGCAACGTGTCCGAGATACGCGGGCCCAGGTACGGACAGGTTATCCGGTGGAAACATGTCGCCGTTGAACGTCCTTTGGAGCCACGCAAAGAGATTTTCGGTGGCAGATCTATTGCGCAATATGTGGGAAAACCTGCCCTCCCCGCAGATGTCTTGCAGAAGTTCCACGGTAAGGATGTCGCGGTCGACCAGATACTGGATAAATATCGATCGGCCGATCAATCCTTGGGCGTTCAGGCGTCCCAGTCCTGCCGCTTCGAGAGTGCGTTCGAGTTCGAGAAGGTCCGACAGAAGCTGTCGATCGACGCTGGTCCTCCGATTCACTGGACGGGCCCTCGATTCCGACCAGAACCGGCCGGTCTCCATGGCGAGGCGACCGGCAAATGCATCGAGTCTTTCGAGGTCGGACTCGATCAGGCTGAAGGAATCCAGTCGATGCGTGGCGGCGTCGTCGGTCGTCCTTGGGCGCCCGAAACCGTTATAGAGATCGATCCCTTGGGGCGAGACGACCCATAACAGCGGGGCGAATCCCCGATTCCAAACCGCCCGCCGCCACCTGGCCACGGTTTCGGCACTCGGCGGTACGGGTTCGTCCTTGAAATAAACCGTGAGCTCCGAGCGGCTTCTCCACGAGGCGTCGGGAGCAAAATCCCCGCGGCCGACGTCATCGCGCGCATCCTGGTCCAGCAGTACGCCGGGCGCAGGCACCCGATTTGCCATGTACCCCGTCTGTTCGAGCACGTCATGCAGGGTTGGGGGAGTCATGCGGTTCTCTGCCTAGTGGTGAACCTGTGGCCGATCACGAGACGGCCGGCTGCGAACCGGCGCTGGAAGACCTGTGCAGATCCGGTGGCAAGGAACCCGGCCAAGGAGGAACGGGATGCTCATCACGAATCAAGTGTAACATACTCAGAATTGAGGTTGGCGATGACGATACGCCAACATGTTGTGTGTGAACGCATGCGGGCGAAGAGTCGAAACCACCTGTGCACATGGCTCCGGCTTGATCAACATGTTGTAGATCATGGGTTGGGCCTTGATGGCGAGGGTGAACAGTGAATGGAAGGCGGCGTGTCTGATTCCGTGCCGATTGAACCGGAGGACGAATTCGTTGAGGCAAGCCTGCAGGTGCTTGTGTCGCAACCCGTGGTAGACGCCTCGTGCTCGCCCCTTGACGTTGGAATAGATCTGGCGGATCCAGGGGAAAACGAGAACGGTGGGGGTGCCCCCGACGACATGCACCTCGTGTGGGTCTGAGGGAACCACGGCGTAGCCGTGCCAACCGTCGGTCTTGATGGTGGCGTCGGAACTGGCGGCGGTTTCGAGGAACAGCCCACCAATGTCGTCGGCTCCGTACGAGGCGATTTCGGCCAATCGTAGACGGTCGGGCGTGTTTCCATCTCCGGGTTCGAGTGCGCCGATCATCAACATCTTGCCGTCGTGGCTGCGGTCCTGCCCACTGGCGGGTGGATCGTTCCTGGACCGGAAGGAAAGGCTGACCTCGTCGACTACAACCAGGCCTGACAACGGGTTGCGCTTAGGGTCAACCGTCGCGGAGCCCAGCGTGTGGGCAAGCAGCCAGGCGCTCCGGTACCGGATGGTCAGTGGCAGCGCGCCGGCGTGCAGCACCGTTCCGGCCGTCACCGACGTTTGCCGGCCGCTCCCGGCACATTCGAAGGCATGGGGCTTGCCGCGCAATGCCCATCCCTTGTCATGACTGCAATTGGGACAGACGAGACCGTCCGGCCAGCGCATCTCGATCAACCAGGCGGCACAGGCGTCATCGTCTGGGAACGGACGTTGGAAAGAGGGATGGCTGTCTGGATACGTCGGCATTCGAGATCTCTACGGTCTAAGAACGAACAGGGAACATTTTAGGCGTCCCGAACCCGGTTTGCAACCACAACATCTCGTGGTTGAACACCAAGACTGGAACCAGGTGAATAAGCTGCGAGTCGAAAACCGGTCATGAAGCTCTTCCTGCAACCGAGACTGACGCTTGCCGACTCGCGACCCAGGCTGCCAGCTATCGTCTCATCCTGTTCGATGTCCGTAAGCGGCTACGTCGATCTCGCCGCCCGCCGGGCCTCCATGCTGCCGATCGTGGAGATGGCAGCGAAGCCGGTACATATTCGGGAACCGTTCTACTTGTATAAGCCTTCGGGCCTTGGAAATAACACCGGGCGGACCACCCGCAAGGAGACGACCTGCCGCTCCGTCTCAACGGGTGCCTTGCAGGCCGGTGTTGCGGGCTGGAGTGCGTCACGAACCGACTGCTCGGGCGCCGTCATGCGACGCCAACGCACACCTGACACGGCAGGGGCACCGCCGATGGTCCGGTGCGTTTCCCGGGGCCCCGGAATCGGGGCGGAACAGGCCGGCAATTCCCCGATTACGGGGACCGCAAACCTTGCCCGCTGCCGCGACATATGGTATGTTGCCGTTATCTTACCGACGAGACCTGACATTCCCGCCGAGTGCACGCGGTGCGGGCTGTCGTCGACATCCGACACCTTCCGGGCAGGCATCGCGTGACCGTCATCGACCAGTATCCTCCCGACATCACGCCGGTCGCGATCGAGGAGGAAATGAAGCGTTCCTACCTCGATTACGCCATGAGCGTGATCGTGTCGCGGGCGCTTCCCGATGTGCGTGACGGCCTCAAGCCGGTCCACCGCCGCATCCTGTACGCCATGAAGGACGGCGGGTACGACTGGACCCGCCCCTACCGCAAGTCGGCGCGGATCATCGGCGATGTGATGGGCCAGTACCACCCGCACGGCGATGCCGCGATCTATGACGCAATGGTGCGCATGGCGCAGGACTTCTCCATGCGCCTGCCGCTGATAGACGGCCAGGGCAACTTCGGGTCGATGGACGGCGATCCGCCTGCGGCGCATCGCTATACCGAGGCCCGGCTCGCCAGGTCGGCGGAAGGACTGCTCCGCGACATCGACAAGGAGACGGTGGACTTCGTCGCGAACTATGACGAGAGCGCGCTCGAACCGTCGGTGCTCCCGGCCGAGTTTCCCAACCTGCTGGTCAACGGCGCCAGCGGCATCGCGGTCGGCATGGCGACCAACATCCCTCCCCACAACCTGGGAGAGGTGATCGACGCCTGTCTCGCCATGCTCGACAACCCCGCGCTCACGGTCGCCGAGCTGATGGAATACGTGCCGGGCCCGGACTTCCCCACCGGCGGGATCATCCTGGGACAGGCCGGGATCCGGGCCGCCTACCACCTCGGCCGCGGCTCGATCACGGTCCGGGCCCGGACCGAGTTCGAGGAAGTCCGCAAGGGCAGGTCCGCGATTGTGATTTCCGAGGTCCCCTACCAGGTGAACAAGGCGCGACTGCTGGAGCAGATCGGCGAGATGGTGCGCGTCAAGCAGGTCACCGGTATTTCCGACCTGCGCGACGAGAGTGACCGCGACGGGGTCAGGGTCGTCATCGAGCTGAAACGCGACGCCGAGCCCGACCTGGTCCTTAACCAGCTGTTCCGCCACACCCGCATGCAGGTGAGCGTCGGGATCAACATGCTGGCGCTGCACGAGGGCCGCCCGTGCGAACTCGACCTGGCCGCCATCATCCGGGCATTCCTCGAGTTCCGCCGCTCGGTGGTGAGCCGGCGGACCGCCTACCTGCTGGATCGCGCGCGCACCAGGGCGCATGTGCTTGCCGGGCTGCTGGTCGCGCTCGGCAGTCTCGACGAGGTCATCGCGCTGATCCGGGCCGCACCCGACGCCGCGGCGGCGCGAGAGGCCCTGATGGCCCGCTCGTGGCCGGCTGGCGACGTCACGCACTTCATCGCGCTCATCGATGACCCGGGGCACGGGGTGACGGACGATGTCTACCGCCTGTCGGAGGCCCAGGCGCGGGCGATCCTCGAGCTCAGGCTGCAGCGCCTGACCGGGCTCGAGCGTTCGAAACTGGAGGACGAGACCAGGGACCTGGCCACCCGGATCAACGACTACCTCGAGATCCTGCAGTCGCCAGCCCGGCTGGTCGCGGTCCTGCGCGAGGAGTTCGAACAGACCCGCAAGAACTGGGCCGACGCGCGCCGGACCGTCATCGAGGAGAACGAGTTCGAGGAGGATGACGAGGCGCTGATCCCGCGCGAGGACATGGTCGTCACCGTCAGCCTGCGGGGGTACATCAAGCGGGTCCCGCTCTCGACCTACCGGGTACAGCACCGCGGCGGCCGGGGGCGCTCGGGAATGTCGACACGCGAGGAGGACGTGGTCAACAGGTTGTTCGTCGCCAATTCCCACGCTCCGATCCTGTTCTTCACCTCCCGCGGCATGGTCTACCAGATGAAGGTCTACCGGCTGCCGCTGGCCTCGCCGCAGTCCCGCGGCAAGGCCATGGTCAACCTGCTGCCGCTGGAACGGGACGAGTGGATCCAGGCGGTGATGCCGATGCCGGCCGACGAGGACGAGTGGGACGACTATCAGGTGGTGCTGGCCACCTCGTCGGGATCGGTGCGCCGGAACGCGCTGTCGGACTTCACCAGGATCAAGAAGAACGGCAAGATCGCGATGAAGCTGGAGGAAGGGGTGCGGCTGATCGGAGTCCTGCCGTGCCGGGACGACAACGACGTGCTGCTCGCGACTCGCGAGGGCCGCGCCATCCGGTTCCCGGCTGACGCGATACGGGTGTTCCGCAGCCGCGATTCCCAGGGCGTGCGCGGCATCCGGCTGGCCGAAGGAGACGAGGTGGTGTCGATGTCGATCCTGGGCCAGGTGAGCTGGCGCGATGTCCCCGGAACCGACATGCACGAACGCGATGTCTATCTGCGCCAGTCGTCCCGTCTGCGCCGCGGCGGGGAAGCCGAGGACGAGAACGGCGACTCGGCCGAACTGGACACCGCGCGGTTTGCCGAACTCGCGGGGCTGGAGGAATTCGTCCTGACCGTGACCGGCACAGGCATGGGCAAGCGAAGTTCGGCGCATGACTACCGCACCACCAGCCGGGGCGGTCTGGGCATCCGCAACCTGGCACAGGCCGAGCGGACCGGCCCGGTGATCGCGGCGTTCCCGGTCAGAGAGACCGACCACGTCATGCTGGTGACCGACGGCGGCAGGCTGATCCGGTGTCCGGCCGACCAGATCAGCATCACCGGTCGTGTGACACAGGGCGTGCGGGTGTTCCGCGTCGACGAGGACGAGCATGTCGTTTCCGTCAGCCTGGCTCCCGACGAGGGCAACGGCGAGGTCAACGATAACCAGGATGACGGTACCGACATCGTCGAGTGCTGAACCCCCGAGCCCAGGTTCCCCAGATTCCCGGAGACAGGCATGCGAACCGGCGTCTACCCAGGCACGTTCGACCCGATTACCAACGGGCATATCGACATCATCCGTCGTGGCAGCAAGCTGGTCGACAGGCTGGTGGTCTCGCCGGCCCGCAACATCGGCAAGTCCCCCATGTTCGGGACCGACGAGCGCGCGGAAATGGTGAGCGACGAGGTCGCCGTCATCGTCGAAGAGAACCGGCGGGCCGGGATCGAGTGCGACATCAGGGTCACCTCGTTCGACACCCTGCTGATGCACTTCGTCGAGCAGTGCGGAGCGCGGTTCATCATCCGCGGACTGCGCGCGGTGTCCGACTTCGAGTACGAGTTCCAGATGGTTGGCATGAACGCGCGTCTCAACCCGCAGGTGGAGACCATCTTCCTGATGTCGTCGGAACGGCACCAGTTCATCTCCTCGCGCCTGGTCAAGGAGATCGCGCGGCTCAACGGCGAGATCCGCGAGTTCGTCTCTCCGCGGGTCGAGGCACATGTGAGGGCGGCGATCGCGCGCGGGAACTGACGGTCCCGTTGACCACGTGCCCGGCCTTCCATAGTGTGCGGCCCGGTCGGGCGCGTAGCTCAGTTGGTAGAGCAGCTGACTTTTAATCAGCGGGTCACAGGTTCGAATCCTGTCGCGCTCACCATCCCGTGTCCGGCGTGCGGTTCCGGTAGACGGCGAGGAGGTTGTCCGACGGCATGCCGCAGATCCTGTCGAGGCCGAGTCCCGCCCGAACAGCGTGTTCGGTGACCTCGTCGAGATCCCGTACGCCCCACTGGGGATCCTGGTGACGCAGGGCGGTATCGAAGCGCGCGTTGCCGGGCCCGGTGTGGCGCCCTGACCGCATGAACGGCCCGTAGATGCACAGCGGGCCGCCGTCCGGCAGGACACGCGCCGCGCCCGCGAGCAGGCCGAGAGTGACCGGCCACGGTGCAATGTGGAGCAGGTTGATCGCGACGATGGCGGCAATGCGGTCAGATGGCGAGACGTCCCAGGACGGCGAAGCGGCATCGATGTCGCGGGGCGGGAGCGGGGCATCCCCGGGAACCGAGGCGGTCCACGCGGTGATGCTGGCGCGCTGGCCGGGATCCGGGTCGCTGGGAAGCCAGGCAAGGGGTGCCAGGGCAGGGGCGAACACGGCTGCGTGCTGGCCGGTACCGCTCGCAATCTCGAGCACGGTGCCCGAGTGCGGGAGCACGGTGCGCAGCACGCCCAGGATCGCGGCGCCGTTGCGCCGCGCCGCCGGGGCATCAAGCATGGGAGAGTGTTCTCTGACCATGGCGCGACATCTATCCGAACCGCTCGTGATACCGCAACCGGGAGTCAGGCGATGCTTCGCAGGCTGAAGGCGGCCCTTGAGGCGCATCGGGCGAGCGAACCGGCTGTTCCTTCCGTGTCGACCGACCCGGCGCGCCTGGCCTGCGCCGCCCTGCTGACCAGGGCGGCGTGGCTGGATGGCCACCTTTCCGAGAGCGAGGAGGCTGCGGTCGAGCGCACCATGGTCGACCGGTTCGGGCTCGGGCCGGACGAAGTGCGCGCCATCCTTGCTGAGGCCGAGGACGACCTCGACCGCAGTGTCGACATCTACCGCTACACGCGGGCGCTGCGCGGTGCCTTCGACGAGAAGGAACGCATCGAGCTGCTGGAGATGCTGTGGGAAGTCGTGTACGCGGACGGCGTGGTCCACGCATACGAGGCCCAGCTGATGCGACGCCTCGCCGGGTTGCTCTACGTCGAGGACCGTGACAGCGGTACCGCGCGCAAGCGCGCACTCGCGCGCCTGGGACTTGCCGGGGACCCGGCCAGCGAGTAGGAGACGCGGGCGCTGATCGCAGCAGGGGTCGGAAGGGCTGGAGAATGACCTATATCGTCAACGAGAACTGCATACGGTGCAAGTACACCGACTGTGTGGAAGTCTGCCCCGTCGATTGCTTCTACGAGGGCGAGAACATGCTGGTGATCCATCCCGATGAGTGCATCGACTGCGGCGTCTGTGAACCGGAATGCCCGCCCGAGGCGATTGTCCCGGACACAGAACCGGGTGCTGAAGACTGGCTGGAACACAACAGGCGGTTCTCGGAGGAGTGGCCCAACATCGTCCGCATGATCCCGCATGCCGAGGATGCGAAGTCCTACGAGGGAGTCGAGGGCAAGTTCGACAAGTATTTCAGTCCCAACCCCGGCAAGGGCTCCTGAGCCCGATCGGCCGGGCGTGGCTCTCCAGGATCAGCCGTCCGCGAGCCATTCCTCGAGGACCGTGCCCGCGTGCTCGCCCAGCAGCGGCGCCGTGCCGACCGCTGGCGGCGCGTCTCCGAAACGGACCGGCCACCCGCTCATGACATAGTCCCCGATGACGGGATGGTGCATGGTCTGCCGGATCCTGCGGTCCTCGAAGCTGGCATCGTCGGCCAGTTCCCGGGTGTCGAGCACCGCTCCTGTCGGAACCGTGGCTTCGCCGATCAGGCGCATAGCGGTGTGCTTGTCGTGCCCGCGGGTCCACTCGGCCACCAGCTGATCGACCTCGTCGCGCCGTTCGCGCCGTGCCTCCGGCGTGCTGTAGCGGGGATCGCCGATCAGGTCCTCGCGACCCATTACCCGGAGCAGCCGGTCCCAGTGTTCCGGGTTCGACGGGCTGGTGAAGACGTAGACGTAGTCGTTCGGACCGCCGCCCTGGCAGGGGTAGACGCCGATCGGCGGGTGGGCGCCACCCACGGTCCGCGATCCAGCCCGGGGCGCGGGCAGTCCGTCGGTGCGTTCCATGTAGGCGAACGCGTTGCGGATGAAGTGGAGGATGGCATCCTGCATTGCTACCTGCAGGTGTTCGCCCCGGCCGGTTCGCATCCGGCGCACGTAGGCGCCGAGAATCGAGACCGCCATCAGCATGCCGGTTCCGGTGTCCCCGATGGTGGCGCCGGGCTTGCACGGGGGTCCGTCCTCCTGGCCGGTGACCGACATCAGCCCTCCGCACGCCTGGGCGATCATGTCGAAGGCAAGGTTCTTCTCGTAGGCGGTTCCGGCACCGAAGCCCTTGATCTGGCAGTAGATGATGCCCGGGTTGATCGCGCGCACGACGTCGTATCCCAGCCCGAGGCGTTCGATGGCACCGGGAGCGAAGTTCTCGATCATCACGTCGGCACGGGCAAGCAGTGCCTTCGCGGTCCCGATGCCGTCGGGGTCCTTCAGATCGAGCGTGATCGATCGTTTCGAGGCGTTGTACTGCAGGAAGTACAGCGCATCCTGCTCCGGGTCCGTGCGGCCCAGGGACCGGCCCGGGTCGCCGCGGTTCGGATTCTCGACCTTGACCACGTCGGCTCCGAGCCAGGCCAGCGCCTCGGTGCAGGACGGGCCGGCTTCGAACTGGGTGAAGTCGAGGATCTTCAGGCCCGCGAGGCAGTCTTCGCCGTTCATCGGTCGTTCTCCGCTACGATCACTGTCCGCCCGATGCTACGCACCGTCGCGCGCCGGGTCGAGTGGCCTTCGATCGTCACTGCCGGCCCGTCCCCGCGGCCCGCCGTTCGCCCTCCCAGACATACAGCCCGCTGGCGATGATGATCAGGGCGCCGGCGAAGGTTGCCGGCTCCGGCCAGTGATCGAACAGCATGAAACCGAGCGACAGCGACCACAGCAGTTCGCAGTACATGAACGGGGCGAGCAGGCTGGCGGGTGCCCGTTCACAGGCGCGAATCAGCAGGTAGTGTCCCATGCCACCGAACAGGGCCGGGAGTGCGAGCAGCATCCAGCCCGACAGGTCGGGTGTGCGCCAGAAGAACGGCACCGCGATGCTGCAGGTCACCGCACCGAGAAAGGCGGCGTAGAACAGGCCGACAAGGGTCGGGGCCGTGGGCGCGAGCGCACGGGTGATCACCTGGTAGAGCGCGTAGAACACGGCCATGGCAAGTGCGTAGAGCACGCCTGTCGACACCACGAAACCGTCCGGCCGGGCAACCAGCACCACGCCGGCAAGACCGGCCGCCGCCGCTGTCCAGCGGCGCCATCCGACCTGCTCGCCAAGGCCGATGGCGGCGAACGCCATCACGAACAGCGGTGCGACGAAGGTAATCACGTTCATCTGCGCGAGTGGCAGACGCGCCAGCGCGGCAAAGGAACAGATGGTGGAAAGAACCAGCAGGGCGCTGCGGAACAGCTGAAGGCCTGTCCGTCCGGTTCGCAGCACCTGCCTCGCGCCGCCCGGTACGATCAAGACCACCAGCACCAGGTGCAGGCTGAAACGGGCCCACGCCACCTGGACCGGGGAATACCCCGCCTGCGTGCCCGCCTTCGCCGCCGCCTGCATGCAGACGAAGCACAGCCCTGCCAGCAGGATGAGCCCGATCCCGCCGAGCGTGCCGGGCCCGCTCCCCTGTGTCCGCGCTCCGGCCACGGCCGGCTGTCACATGCTGATCGGTGACAGGTTCCCCATGATCCAGCGGGCCAGCGCCGTGACCCGGGCGTCGGATTCGGGCGGGCCCATGACCTGCACACCCACTGGCAAGCCGTCGACGGCGAGCAGTGGCATGGTGACGGCCGGTGCAAACAGGTAGGAAGACGGCGCATTGAAGACCGGGTCGCCCGTCGGTCTCTCCATCAGCGGCTCACCGGGCCGGTCGCCCTGCCAGACGTGGGCCGGCCCGGGGCAGGAGAGCATCACGATCGCGTCGGCCCCGGCCAGCACCGCTGCTCCGGCCTGTTGTGCCGCGGCCCGGCGCTGCAGCGCATCGCGGTAGTCGGCGGGTGTGAGCGCCTCGGCACGGGCAAGGACTTCCCGCGCCCGTGGGCTGACGGACTCCGGATCCTGGTCCACGAGGTTGCGGTAGAGCCAGTGATTCTCCCAGCCGGTGATCAGGTTGCAGGTCTCCATGCAATCGACGAGGAGGTGCTCGAGCTCAACCACCAGGGGATCTTCCCCGGCACCGGTCATCTCCACGCCGGCTTCCCTCAATGCGGAACAGACCGCGTCGAACGCCGAGCGGGTTGCCGGGTCGAGGGCGTCCCAGCCCGCGCCGTGCAGGACGACGAGACGGGTCGGACGGACGGGCTCGGGGAGGTCGTCCGGACCGCTCAGGCCGGGGTGGCCGGGGTCGCCTCCGGCGCGTTTCGCGATTTCGATCGCCACCCGCCACATGTCCTCCAGGGCATTTGCGTGCACGCCGTGAACGCTCATGCTCGTGGCTTGGCGCTCACCCCTGTTAATGGCGCCCTTGCTGGGCTTGATGGCGACGTTGCCGCAGTAGGCGGCGGGCCGGATGATCGATCCGGCGACCTGGGTGCCGATGGCGGTCGGCATCATGCCGGCGGCAACCGCCGCGGCCGAGCCCGAGGATGATCCTCCCGGCGAGCGCGAGGGATCGTGGGGGTTTGTGGTCGGACCGGGATGCGACCCGCCGAGCTCTGCGGTAACCGTCTTGGCCAGGATGATGGCGCCGGCGGCCCGAAGCGCCCGCACGGCGGCATTGTCGCGGCGGGGAAAGTTCCCGCGAAACGCCGCACACCCCATCTCGGTGGGCATGGTGGCGGTCTCGAGCAGGTCCTTGATGCCGATCGGCATGCCGTCGATTGCCGACAGCGTCCGGCCGTCCTTCCAGCGCCGGGTGCTGGCGTCGGCCCGGGCGCGCGATCCGTCCTCGTCCACGGCGGTGAGCGCCCGGACCACCGGTTCACGCTCGGCGATGGTCTCGAGGCAGGACTCCAGGTACTCGCGCGGTGTCGTCTGACCGCTCGCCATCCGGTCGAGCGAGGCGCACCAGGTGAGGCCGCGAAAGGTTGTCGGGTGGTAGGTCATTGGCGATTTCCACGACGGTTGGTTGCAACGGGACGATGTCCGGGAACACCGGCGAGGACGGCGGAAACGGCCCGATTCCTGCGATTTTCCCGTGATTTCCTGCAGGTTTCATGGTACAGTAGCAAATCCTCGGAAGTACACGGGTCACTGACCCGGCGTCTCCGGCCGCGACAGCAGCGCGGCAATCCTGCCCGCGAAATGGACAGGCCTGCGCCTGCATGCAGCAGGACGCGCGGGACTGTTGTTCGCCTGATGAAGGTACGATCAGAAAGAAGGTTCGAATGGCAAAGAAAGCAGAATACAAGGCCGGTGAATTCGTCGTCTACCCGACCCATGGTGTGGGCGAGGTGATCGGAACGGTAACTGAGGAAGTCCTTGGCAGCGCGCTCGACCTTCTGGTGATCAAGTTTCCGCAGGACAGGATGACACTGCGCATTCCCGTTGCGAAGGCGGGGGATTCGGGGTTGCGCCGACTGAGTTCTCGCAAGGTGATGGATGAGGCGCTCGCCAAGCTCAAGGGGCGGGCCAAGGTGCGCCGGACCATGTGGTCGCGCCGCGCGCAGGAATACGAGGCCAAGATCAACTCCGGCAATCCCGCCGCGATCGCCGAGGTGGTTCGCGACCTGCGCCGCAACACGACCCAGTCGGAACAGTCCTACAGCGAACGCCAGATGTACCAGGTCGCACTCGACCGGCTGTCGCGCGAGGTCGCGGCAATCGAGCGCATCGACCAGGAAAAGGCGGCCACCAGGCTCGAGAAGATCATGACCGTCGCGTGAGCCGGATGCATGTGCCCGCTGGCGTGTGACGAAGGCCGGGTACGGCCGATGGCAGCGAGTGGACGGCAGTCAGGTGACGGCCGCAGGCGGCGTCGTGCGTGTGTGGTGGTGCCTGGCGCCGGGTTGACCCGGGGTGCGGAACCGGCAGCCGGCCGTCGGAGGTGACCACGGGTCGGGAAACCGGTGGCAGGCGCGCACCACCGCCGCCACCGGGTGGGCGGTCTGCATGAGATCGGTGCTCTTTCCCGACGTCGCGGCGCGGTGCAGCGGCATGCTGCCGGTGTCCGACCTGCACACCATTTATTGGGAAGAAGTCGGGCGTGAGGACGGAATCCCGGCCCTGTTCCTGCATGGCGGTCCTGGGTCCGGCCTTTCGCGGTCACACCGGCGCTTCTTCGATCCCGGCGCCTACCGCGTGGTGCTGTTCGACCAGCGCGGCGCCGGCCGTTCGGTCCCGGTCGCGGAGACCAGGGAGAACACGACGGCGGATCTCGTTGGTGACATCGAGACGTTGCGCCGGCACCTCGGCATCGACCGCTGGCTGCTCTTCGGCGGATCCTGGGGCAGCACGCTGGCCCTTGCCTACGGCCAGCAGCATCCGGACCGCTGTCTGGGCTTCATCCTGCGCGGCATCTTCCTCGGGCGGCGCTGCGAAATCGACTGGTTCCTGCATGGGATGGGGCTGTTCCATCCCGAGGCGTGCTCCCGGTTCCGGAACTTCCTGCCCGAGCCCGAGCGCGGCCGGGTGCTCCAGTCCTACGGCACGCGTCTGGATGATCCGGACCCGGCGGTTCACGGTCCGGCGGCGATGGCGTGGTGCAACTACGAGGCGGCCTGTTCGACCCTGCGGCCCGAACAGCCCGGCCAGCAACCGGTGCCGAATCCTGCCGCGACCCTGGCCCTTGCCCGAATCGAGGCCCACTACTTCGCCCACGACATGTTCCTCGCGCCCGGGTCCCTGCTTGACGGAATGTCGCGGATCGCAGACAAGCCCGCGTGGATCGTGCAGGGGCGGTACGACATGGTCTGTCCGATCCGCACGGCCGACACCCTTGCCCGCGCCTGGCCGGGTGCAACCTACGTGATCGTGCCGGATGCGGGACATTCGGCGATGGAACCGGGTATACGAGCGGCATTGGTCCGTGCCACGGAAGAATTCAGGTGTAGACTGCGTGGCTGAGCCGGCACATCCGGGGGGAGCAATGCAGGGTTCGAAACGAGGCCGGGGCGCCGGACCGGCGATTCGTCGATGCGCGGCGGTGCTGGCGGCCGGGTTGTGCGCCATGGTGCTGCCGGTTGCGCAGGCGCCCGCAGACGACGGGGATGCCGTCATTATCGGTGCCGGTGTCTATGACGTGACGGATGATCGCACCACTGCCGAATTCCGGGCCGAGTACGTGTTCGGCGGCTTCGATTACCAGCCCTTTGTCGGGCTCATGGCGACCGGCGAGGGCGGCGCCTATGCCCACGCCGGGGTCGGCTTCGACTTCGAAATCGCCGATCGCATCGTGCTGACACCGAGCTTCGCGGCCGGGGTGTATGCGAACGGCAACGGCAAGAAACTGGGGCACACGGTGGAATTCCGGTCCGGTGCCGCGCTTGCCTACAGGCTGGAGGACGGCTCGAAGCTCGGCGTCGGCGTGTACCACCTGTCGAACGCCGGCCTCGGATCGGTCAACCCGGGTGTCGAATCGGTCATGCTGCTCTGGACCGTGCCGATAGACGTTCGTGCATCACGGTGATGCTGCGGGGGCATGGTGAAGGTCAACCTCAACTACGGACGATCCACCCTTCCGGTCGAACTGCGCGACGACTGGGACGTCACCGTGTTCCGCAAGTCCGACATGCCGGTGCTGCCCGCGCCGCAACAGGCGCTTGAACACGCGCTCGCGGCCCCGCTCGGCAGTCCTCCGCTTGCGACCGTGGCGCGGTCCGCGCGCTCGGCCTGCATCCTGATCTGCGACATCACCCGGCCGGTTCCCAACCACCTGCTGCTGGGCCCGCTGATCCGCTGCCTGCTGCATGCCGGCATGGCGCCCGATGCCATCACGGTGCTGGTGGCCACCGGGCTGCACCGTCCGAACGAGGGCGCCGAACTCGAGGAACTCGTCGGTGATCCATGGGTGCTCGAGACGGTCAGGGTCGTCAATCATCACGCACGCAACGATGACGACCATGTCCATGTCGGTACCACGAGGAGTGGCACGGTAGTGCGGCTGGACCGACGGTTCGTCGAGGCGGACCTCCGGCTGGTCACCGGGCTGGTGGAACCGCACTTCATGGCCGGATGGTCGGGGGGACGCAAGGTCATCGCCCCCGGTGTCGCCCACGCGGAGACCATCACCACCTTCCACTCCTACCGCTACATGGAGCATGCCGCGACTGCGAACTGCGTGCTCGACGGCAACCCGCTGCATACCGACCAGCTCGAGATCGTCGGCATGATCGGCGGTGCGCTGGCGGTCAACGTGGTCATCGACGAGCGACGGCAGGTCTCGTTCCTCAACTTCGGGGAAATCGTCTCGAGCCACCTCGAGGCAGTGGACCACGTCCGCCGCTATGCCGAGGTTCCCTCGCGGCGCCGGTTCCCGACGGTGATCACCAGCTGCGCGGGCTACCCGCTTGACCAGAACTACTACCAGACGGTGAAGGGCATGGTCGGTCCGATGGACATCCTCGAGCCGGGCGGTGACCTGATCGTGGTGTCCGAGTGCTCCGGCGGGTTCGGGTCCAGCGAGTTTGTCGACGCCCAGCGCCGGCTGGTGGCGCTCGGGCCGGACCGGTTCCTCGAGACACTCAGCCACAAGCCGCGTGCCGACATCGACGAATGGCAGACCGAGATGCAGGTCAAGCCCATGCGCGTCGGTCGCATCCACCTGTTCGCTGGAGAACTTGCCGAGGAGTACTGGCCGCTGACCGGGGTCAATCGCGTCGATGACCTGGCGCACTGCATCGAACGCTGCGTCGGCCGGTCGGCCAGCCGCTCGGTGGCGATCATTCCCGAAGGGCCCTATGTCATCCCTGTCATGCAGGGTGCGTGAGGTCGCCGGTGCACATTCATCTCGACCCGGTCGGCGGGCTTGCCGGCGACATGTTCCTGGGGGCGATCCTGCATGGCTGGCCGGAGCTCGAGGAGGGGGTGGTGGCGTCGGTGCGGGCCGCCGGACTGCCGCGGTCCTGGACAGTCATGGTGGTCCCGGGAACGTCGGGAGGGATAACCGGAAACCGGTTCGTGGTGAGCGGAGAGGCCGAGGGCCATCCGGTGGGCCGGTTTCGCGACATCCGGTCACGCCTGCTCGCGGCCCCGCTGGCCGAGGGAGTGCGCTCCCGCTCGCTCGCCATCTTCTCTCTCCTGGCGCGGGCCGAGGCCCGGATTCACGGTGTCGCGGTGGACGACGTGCACTTCCATGAACTGGCGGACTGGGATTCGGTTGCCGATATCGTGGGTGCGGCCGCTGCCATCGAGGCGCTGGGTGCGGCCGGCTGGTCGGTCGGCGACCTGCCGATGGGGTCCGGCACGGTGATGACCGCGCATGGCCGCATGCCGGTCCCGGCCCCGGCCACCGCCCTGCTGCTGGCCGGTTACCGGCTGGTCGACGACGGGGTGCCCGGCGAACGGGTCACGCCGACTGGTGCGGCACTGCTTGCCCACCTGCAGGCCCGACAGGATGGTCGCCGGCCGTCGGGGACCGTGCAGGTGAGCGGATACGGACTGGGTACCCGCACGCTCGAGGGCATGGCCAACATCCTGCGCGTCATCGCGCTCGACACCGGACAGGCTGCGGTGCGCGGGGCGGTTGGCGTCATCAGCTTCGAAATCGACGACCAGACGCCCGAGGAGCTGTCGGCGGGCCTCGATCGGCTGCGCGCGCAGGACGGCGTGCTCGACGTGGTGCAGGTCCCGGTAACGGGAAAGAAGGGTCGTCTGGCCGTGTCGGTGCGGGTCCTGTGCCGGACCGGCGCGGCACAGGCGGTCATCGAGGCATGTTTTGCCCAGACCACAACTATCGGGCTGCGCTGGCGGACCGAGGAACGGGTGGAACTGGCGCGCGAGGAAGTAACGATTGCCGGACACGGCGCCAAGCGGGTCCGGCGTCCCGACGGGGCCGTTACCACCAAGGCGGATCTCGATGCGCTTGTCGACGCCGCGACCGATCACGCCGGACGCGCACGGCTGCGGCGCCGCATCGAGGGGGAGGCGGACGATGGACAGCCGTGAGGCCCGTATCCGGATCGAGGACGTCCTGCGGACAACGGGACGGGTCGCGATCGCGGTGAGCGGCGGAGTGGACAGCATGACACTCGCCCATGTTGCGGCCCGCACGCCAGGCGTCGATCCGGTGATCTACCATGCCCTGTCCCCGGCCGTGCCCGCGGAGGCAACGGCACGCGTCGAGCAGCACGCGGCCGGGTTCGGCTGGGCGCTCGAGATACTGAATGCCGGCGAGATGCAGGATCCGGACTACCTTGCAAATCCCGTCAACCGGTGTTTCTTCTGCAAGACCAATCTCTACGGCCGGATCGGCGGGCTCACCGACCGCGTCATCCTCTCGGGCGCCAATCTCGACGATCTCGGCGACTATCGCCCCGGGCTCGAGGCGGCCCGCAACCACCGGGTGCGTCACCCGTGGATCGAGGCCGGGATCGGCAAGCCGGTGATCCGGCGGCTGGCCCGTGACCTGGGACTCGACGACGTGGCCGAACTGCCGGCGTCGCCCTGCCTGTCGAGCAGGATCGAAACCGGGATTCCGGTCACCCGGGAGCGGCTTGCACTGATCTCGGAAGTCGAGGGAGCGGTGAGGGCCGAGGTCGGGGAGATCACCCTGCGCTGCCGGGTGCGTCAAGACGGTGTCGTGGTGGAACTCGAACCGGCCGCGCTCGCGGGAACCGGTGACCGGCTTCCCGCCCTGCTGCAGGGCGTGCTCGACCGGCATGGTGTGCCCGGTCCGGTCCGGGTCGAGGCCTACCGTCGCGGAAGCGCGTTCCTGCGTGACGGTGCGAGGCCGGAATGAGTGACCCGGTTGCCGAAGTCCGGTTCGATGCGGCGAGACGCGAGCGTCTCGGGCTTCCGGAGGCGGTGCTCGCCGACGTCAAGTCTCCCGGACAGCTGGCCGAAGCGGTGCGCCAGGCGCTCGATGCGGGCGGACCGGTACTGGTGACACGGATGTCGGAACAGCAGTACGCGGCCCTGCCCGAGCGGTACCGCGGCAGGCTCGACTACGACCCGGTCTCGCGAACCGCCCTGGCTTCCGATTCTCTTCCGCTCGCGGGGGCAGCGGCCGAGGTCGGCGTGCTCACGGCGGGCAGCGCCGACGTCCCGGTGGCACGCGAGGCCGTCCGCACGCTTGCCTGCCACGGGTATCCATGCGTGGAGATCCACGATGTCGGCGTTGCCGGGTTGTGGCGGGTGATGGAACACCGCGAGGCGCTGGTCCGCCTTCCCGTCCTGATCGTGTGCGCCGGCATGGAGGGTGCGCTGTTCAGCGTGATTGCCGGCCTGGTTCCCGGTGTGGTAATCGCGGTCCCGACCTCCACCGGCTACGGTGTCGCGGCCGGCGGCCGGGCAGCGCTGCACGCGGCGCTCGCGAGCTGCGCCCCGGGGGTTGCGGTATCGAACGTGGACAACGGCTACGGTGCCGCCTGCCTGGCGATCCGGGTGCTCTCTGGCAGCAAGACGGGTATTCGATGCGGGGACTGACGAGATTGCTGCGGTACCGGCTGCTCGTCCCGATCCTGCGCAGGCGGGAGCCGCCGGTCATCCCGGCGCGCGGCGTCATGGTCGGCGTCATTTGTGCGCTGAACCCGTTCGTCGGTGCGCAGATGCTGATCGTGAGCGCGGTATGGGCGATCCAGCGGGTCCTGGCGCCGGGCTGGAAGTTCAGCGTGGTCGCGGCGCTGGCCTGGACCTGGATCACCAACGTGCTGACCCTGCCGTTCTTCTACTACGTCTTCCTGGTGACCGGGCGGCTGATGCTCGGGCAATGGGACCAGTTGCTCGGCTTCGAGACCTTCAGGGTGGAGCTCCAGACCATTCTCGATGGGCAGGAAGCCGGCCTGTCAAAGATCTGGAACGTGACCGAGGCATTGATCACGCTGTGGGGCATCCCGATGTTCATCGGTTCCGTACCCTGGGCCGTCCTCGGTGGCTGGCTGGGCTATTCCTGGAGCCTCCGCTTCATCGCGCGCTACCGGCGCCGGGCGCGGGCGCGGTTCCTGCACCGGTCCCGGCGCATGCGCAACCCGGTCGGGCGGGTCGGCAACGAGACGGCGTGAGACCGCGAGGGCCGGCCGCACGCGCCATCGCTGCCTGCACAGCTGTCCGGGGCAAACCTACTCCGCAGCCTGTTCCCGGGCCCGGTCGCGTTCCTGCTGGCGGTCGATTTCGGCCTGGACCGCGTCCTGGGCCCGGCTCACGAAGACATCGCGATTGGCGTAGCTGTAGTCGTAGCTTTCCCGGCGCAGGGTGTTCAGGTCCTGGAAGTGCGGGGCGACGTGGCGCGACATCAGCTCGTAGTGGCGCCTGGTCGCGGACCAGTCCGCCCAGTTGTGCGCCAGTTCCATGTAGGCGCCGAAGCCGCCGGTTCCCTGCTGGAGCTTCTCGATATGGCGGATCGCGTCATCCGGGGTTCCGATCACCGCCATGCTGTTTTCCACCAGGTAGGCGGCATCGTCCTCCACGTCATCGGGCACGATGGGGAAGGTGGCGATTTCCCGGAAGTAGCGGGTCCACTTCGCCAGTCCGAACTTCACGTTCTCGAACGCCTGCTCGCGGGTATCCGCGATGTGGGCCAGAGTGACGACCCGCCACTTGTCGCGGGTGACCGTCTTGCCGTGTTCGGCCGCCGTCTGCTCGCAGATCCGCCAGTTGTCCGCATGGTGCGCGAGGGCCTCGTCGGAGGTTCCTCCGATCGAGAGCATGCCAATCCCGTGCTTGCCGGCGGCACGCGCGCCCGACGGTGACCGTGCGCAGGCGACCGCCATTTCGATGTGCGGTCTGGTGAAACAGGGCAGCTGCAACTGGCAGTCGCGCATCTCGAACCAGTCCGTCTTCGCATTGACCACTTCACCGCGCAGCAGCGGCATGATCGCGTCGAGAGCCTCGTTCATGCGGTCTCGCTGCGTTGCCGGGTCGATGCCCATCCTGTAGGCGTCACCGACCAGCGCTCCGGGCCCGACGCCGAACATGGCCCTGCCTCGCGACTGGTGGTCGAGCTGCACCATCCGGTCCACCGTCATGAACGGGTGGTGATATGGCAGCGAGACCACCCCGGTCCCGAGCCGGATGTGCCGGGTCCGTTCGATCGCCGCGGCGATGAAGACTTCCGGCGAGGCGATGATCTCGAAACCGCCGGAATGGTGTTCGCCGATCCAGGCCTCGTGGTATCCGAGATGGTCGAGGTGCTCGAGCAGCTCCATGTCCCGGTCCATGGCGTTGGTGGGATTTTCCTCCAGCGCGTGAAACGGCGCCAGGAAGATCCCGAAGCGAAGCTGCCTGTCGGACATGGCGGTACCCTCCCCGGGGCAATACGTGTCGGCTCACACTACAGCGCAGGTTCCCCGGCGCAAGGGTGCGGCCCGTCAGGCCGCGAGCAGGCGTCCCGCGTCCGCGATTGCGTCATCGAGCCCGGCGGTCCGGGTGGCCTTCCAGAACAGGGCCTGGGTGCTCGAGATCACCGGCAGTCCGGTCCGGCCCTCGATGCGTCCGATGGCATCAAGTGTAGGCATGTCGCAGCAACTGAGCACCACCGCGTCGACGTCATCGCGGTCCGCGCGTGCCACCGCCCGTTCGGTCAGCACGTCGCAGGGGACCGTGAACATGTTGCGAAAGGCGTGCTGGCCGTCGTCAACGATCACGCTTTCGTCGTCGAGCACCCTGATGCCGTTTTCGCCAAAGAACTTTCGCTCCTTGTCGTTGACCGCCTGGGGATAGGGTGTGAGCAGCACGATCCGACGGGCGCCGAGAACGGCGAGAGCGTCGACGAGCGCACCGGCTGCCGTGACGGTCGGGGTGCCGGCCTGCGCCGTCAGCCGGGCCTCGACCTCGGCCGGATTGCCCCGTGCCGAACTGGCGGTGCAGCCGTAGGCGATGACATCCGGTCGCGCGGTGTTCACCTCCTCGAACACCCGCGGCAGCTCGGCCTCCATGGCATCGAAAGGCCGTGCGTGCCGGTCGCCGAAGAACGGCATCCGTGAGGTGTGCACCGTTACCCCCGCCGGAGCCATGGTCCAGAACTCGGTCTCCGCGACCGTGTTGGGCGAGGGGACCACGAGGGCGATGCGCGCCCGCGTCCCGTAGACGCGCGCCGGCTGTTTCGTCACGGCGGCCTCCGTGCTGCCGGTTGGTGATCCGGGCACTATCGCATTGCCGGGAGGCGAGCGACAACCGCGGCCGGCCCGGTTACCGGGAAAGCACGCGTTCGACCGCCCGCTTCCAGTGCGCGATGGCCTCGGTGCGCCCGGGTTCCTGCATCGACGGCTCGAACCGGCGTTCCAGTGCCCAGGAGCGGGCGAAACCGTCCTGGTCCGGCCAGGTCCCGGCGGCGAACCCCGCGAGCCACGCCGCGCCCAGCGCCGTGGTCTCCGCGACGACCGGCCGGTCGACCGGGGCCGCCAGGATGTCGGCCAGGCGCTGCATCGCCCAGTCCGATGCCACCATGCCGCCGTCGACGCGCAGGACCGTCGACGCGTCGGACCCCGGCCAGTCGGCATGCATGGCCTCGAGCAGGTCAAGGGTCTGGAAGGCGACACTCTCCAGTGCGGCGCGCGCCAGTTCCGCGGGACCGGTACTGCGGGTCAGTCCGAAGAGGGCGCCGCGGGCATGGGGATCCCAGTGCGGGGCGCCGAGACCGGTGAAGGCGGGGACCAGAACCACCGTCTGGGTCGGATCCGCGCGTGCCGCGAGTTCACCGCTTTCGGAGGCCCGGGAGATCACGCCGAGCCCGTCGCGCAGCCACTGGACGGCCGCACCGGCGATGAAGATCGAGCCCTCCAGCGCGTAGGTGGTCCTGCCGCCCAGGCGGCACGCGACCGTGGTCAGCAGGCCGTTCCCGGACTTCACCCGGTCGGTCCCGGTGTTCAGCAGCGCGAAACAGCCGGTGCCGTAGGTCGCCTTCATCATCCCGGGCCGGAAACAGGCATTGCCGGCGGTGGCGGCCTGCTGGTCGCCCGCGACACCGCGGATCGCGATCGCAGCACCGAACAGCGACGGGTCCGTGTCCCCGAAATCCCCGGCGCTGTCCCTGACGTCGGGCAGCATGGCCGCCGGGATGCGGAACAGCGCCAGCAGTTCCTCGTCCCAGCACCCGTCGGCGATGTTGTAGAGCAGGGTTCGCGACGCGTTGGTCGCATCCGTTGCGTGAACGCGCCCGCCGGTCAGGTTCCAGATCAGCCAGCTGTCGATGGTCCCGAAACAGACCTCGCCGGCCTCGGCCCGGCTTCGCAGCCCGTCGACGGTATCGAGCAGCCAGGCGAGCTTGGTGCCCGAGAAGTACGGGTCGAGCAGCAGCCCGGTCCGGGCGCTGACCATCTCCTCGAGACCCTGCTGCCTGAGCCCGTCGCACATCGCGGCGGTACGCCGGTCCTGCCAGACGATGGCGCGGTGCAGCGGTGTTCCGGTCCGCCGCTCCCAGACCACAACGGTCTCGCGCTGGTTGGTCACGCCGAGAGCGGAAATCCGGTCTGCGGTGACGCCGGCCTGCTCGAGCGCCGTCCTCGCGGTCTGCACCACGGAGTGCCAGATTTCCAGCGCGTCGTGTTCCACCTGACCTTCGGCGGGAAAGTGCTGGGTGAATTCCTGCTGGCCGAGGCCGCAAATCTGCCCTTGTCCATCGAAGACGAGGGCGCGGGTGGAGGTGGTTCCCTGGTCGATTGCCAGGACATGACCGTTCATGGACCGGGATCCCCCGAGGATGACGTGTCGGTCCCGGACGGTACAGCAGGTCACCGCGGCACTCCACCCGCCCCGGAGCGCCGCGGCTCACGCAACCCGCCAGCATGAGCTCGAGCGCCGTCGACTGTTCCGGAGTGAACCCTGGGCCGGGCCTCGTGCGCCGCCACGGCGCGTCCCGGGGGTGCGGGCCCGTTCCCGGTCGATGAGCCAGGCAACCTTCGTCCCGGTCAGGGTCGCGTCGAAGTCGGACGGAAAGCGCACGGTGCCGAGTCTGTTTCGGGTCTCGGTCCCGCAGGAACTTGCAAGCCGCATTGTCCATAGCGCTCCCGGAACCGGCAAGTCCGACGCAAGCCTCGCCACCGGAGCGGCCGACGGGGAAGTCACCGCCCGGCGGGGGCATCCCCGTGGTCCCAGGGTTCTGACAAGTCCGGCAGATCCGGGCGAGCACCGCTTCCGCCAGGCGGCGGCACGTGGTGAGCGGTGTCGTCGGGGCGCTCGAGCGCCAGCGCGTAGTCGCGGGTTGAGGCTGCCGCCGACCCGAGCCCGTCAGCGTGCAGAGGCCGGACGCCCGCGAAGCTCCGGACCACGTCGATGAGCCGGGCCGCGTGCCCGGTATGTCCCGCTGCCGCGTCTTGCCGCACCAGACGTGCACCCGAAATGTACGGGAGCGATGCAGGCCAGTGCAGACGCGCGCCTTTCGGGCCGGCAGCCGAACTTGATTTCCGCGATCGACACGAGACCGTTTGGTCCCGTGCGTTGAACCGTCGCGAGCCGCTCTGCATTGCGCACGCTCAGTGGCTCACGGACTCGGCGAGCGCTGCGGGTGGTGAACAGGACAATGGTTGAACCGGTCCGGGACCTTATCGCTATTGGCGGAAGCGTCAACGGCACCAGCATCGCGAGGGATTCGGCGAGCCGGGGACTGAGTGTCTGGTTGTGTGAGCGGGACGACCTCGCCCGGGGCACCTCCTCGGCATCCGCCAAGCTGCTGCACGGCGGTCTACGTCACCTTGGATACTCGGTGTTCAGGCTGGTGCAAGAGTCGCTGACGGAACGCGAGTCCTGCTGTGCGCCATGCCGCACATCACCTTGCCTCTGAAGTCCATCCTGCCGCATCCCAGCGCAATGCGCCCGGCCCGGATGCGGCGACTCCGGCTCCAGGTCTGTGAACAGCTCGGCCCGCGCCGGATCTTGCCCGGCAGCCGCATGGTCGGGCTCGACCGTCGCCCCGGCCCGACCGTCGCCCCGGCCCGCTCAGGGACGGGATTTTCACCGGATGCGCCTAGTCCGACTGCCAGATCGATGACGCCCTGTGGGGTGCGTCGATCAACGTACGGATCGGCTGCGTGAGCGTGGTCCAGGACGACAATGTCTGGCTTGTCGGGGGCAGGGACGGACAGGCAGGCTGTGTGAGTACCGTCAGGGCCCGGACACTGGCCAATGCCGGCGACATGATCCGTAACTGCATCGATCCCGGCCTGGTACCCCGGACCTGTCCGGTGCGCGACAATCACATCGTGTTCCGCCGGATCTGCCACGGCGCCTGCATCTTCCAGATCCCGGACGACCGGGGGGCTTTTGCCACCCCCTTCGAAGCCGACTTCACGCTGATTGGAACCACCAACCGCGATCGCCTCGGTTCGCCGGCGGATGCACGCTGTACCGGGGAGAAGGCCGAGTACCTGTGGCGGGCTGGCCGCTGGTCTGCCAGGTGCGGAACGCAACCGGTAGATCGGTTTGTGCTTGATGCAGCTGAAATCTGCTCTTGGCGTGACCGATCCGGAAGGTGTTACCCTGATCTGAGGGTGCGTTCTCCTCAGGAGATTGTGTGTGACACCAGCTGGCATGGCGCACCACGGTCCCGTCGGAGAGGCGTCCGTCCCATGGTTCGTGGGGACGCGATGTCGAGTGTGAGCGATGTGCCGGTACCGAGGGGTGCCCGGGTTGCGGATGAAAGCGCGGCGTCCGCGGACGGAACACCTGCGGTCCTGCGCGTTCGCGACCTGCACAAGTCCTTCGGGGACCTTGAAGTTCTGAAGGGTATCAGCTTCGACGTTTTTCGCGGTGATGTCCTGAGCATCATTGGCGCCAGTGGGTCGGGCAAGAGCACGCTGCTGCGGTGCCTGAATTTCCTGGACCCACCGACCTCCGGTGAAATCTATCTCAGCGGCCAGTCCATGGGGTTCCGGCTCGACAGGAACGGCCGAAGATCGACCGAGTCCTTGAGCAACATAAACCGTCTGCGCCAAGACATTGGCATGGTGTTCCAGCAGTTCAACCTGTGGCCGCACATGTCGGTCTTGCGCAATATTACCGAGGCTCCGATCCGTGTGCGCAAGTTGCCACGGAACGAGGCCAGGGATCTGGCCGAAGAGCTGCTGAAGAAAGTCAATCTTGCCGAAAAGCGTGATGAATACCCGGCCCGTCTTTCTGGCGGTCAACAACAGCGCGTTGCCATTGCCCGCGCGCTCGCAATGAATCCCAAGGTCATGATGTTCGACGAAGCCACATCGTCGCTCGACCCCGAATTGACCGGCGAGGTTCTGGACGTCATGCGAGGTCTCGTCCGTGAGGGCATGACCATGCTGGTGGTGACCCATGAAATGGGGTTCGCGCGCGAAGCATCGGACAGGGTGATCTTCCTTCACGAGGGCCAAATCGAGGAGGACGGCCCACCCGAACAGGTTTTCGACGACCCGGGCAGTAACCGCTGCAGGGCATTCCTGTCCAAGGCCTATCGCTGAACGCCTCGGAACGAGGGGAGGATATTGGAGAGCTTCCGGGAAGCTGTGGACGTCACCCTGTTCTGGGAATACCGATCACTGCTGCTGAGCGGCCTGGCGTTCAACTTCTATGCCTGGATCGGTGCCCTGGTGCTGGTGCACGTGATGGGTTTTTCCGTGTGCATGATGCGGCTCAGCCGTTACAGGCCCCTGCGCGTTGCCGGTACGGCCTATGCCGAACTGTTCCGAAACTGCCCCGAGTACATTCTGCTGACATGGGTGCACTTCGTCCTGCCTTTGGTGCTTTCGGCGTTGCTGCAGATCAAGCTGAATTTCCCGCCATTCGTCTCGGCCGTGCTGGCCTTGGGCCTGGCCTATAGCGGCTACATGGTGGAAACCTATCGTAGTGGTATCCAGGCCGTGCCCAAAGGGCATATCGAGGCTGGTCGGGCGCTCGGCATGTCGAGCTTCGACATTACCTTCCGCATAGTGCTGCCGCAGGCCATCCGCGGCGTCCTGCCCGAAATGCTCAACCAGATGGTGTCCCTGTTCAAGGCAACCACTCTGGTTTCCCTGATCGCGGTTCCAGACCTTCTGTACAACGTGGTCATAGTCACCCAGGAGGAGATGCGCCCCCTGCCGCTCTATACCTGGGCCGCCATCGTCTACTGCGCGATCATATTTTCCGCCTCAACCCTCGTGCGCAAGTTGACCGAACGCTGGCGCAGCCGTGGCTGGGCCTAGAGCATGGATGTCTGGAACACCATCATCCTGAAGAACCTGCACCTTTTTGGTGAAGGCCTGTGGGTCACGGCGCAGATCAGTGTCATCGGCTTTACGGTTGCCTGCGTGCTCGGCATGGCGAGCTGCCTGGTCCGGCTGTATGTCCGCCCCTTGCGTATTCCGGCGACGGTCCTGATCGAGTTTTGCCGCAACACCCCGATCTATGTGCAGCTGCTGTGGGTCAACTATGTATGGCCGGACCTGTTCGGCTGGCCCCAGTCGTTTTTTGCGGCCGGCTGGATGGCGTTGGCGCTTCAGTCCAGTGGCTACCTCGCCGAAACCTTCCGCTCCGGCATCGAGGGCATCGCCCGGGGCCAGGTGGAAGCCGCACATTCCCTGGGCATGTCACCGGTCCGGACGTTTCGAAGCGTGGTGCTGCCGCAGGCCCTGCTGAACATGGCACCGTCCATCATGAACCAGTTCCTGGTCCTGGTGAAATCATCCACCTTGGTCTCGATCATCGCCGTGCCCGACCTGATGTACCAGGCCATGCGCCTGACGGCCATCTGGTTCCAGCCAATCGAGATCCTGTCGTTCACGGCATTCCTCTACATTTTGATCGTTTTTTGCCTGTCTCACGCGTTCAAGGTGTATGCTGATCGTCTCCGTGAGCGTTTCGGACTGGTTTTGCCGTAGGGGGCCGGTGTCCCCATTGCGGACACGATCGGTAAAGCGGGGAACACAAGGAGATACGACCATGACGAGGGATATTGATACGTCTCGACGCGACGTGATGAAGTTTGCCGTGGGTGCCGGTGGTGTGGCCGCCGCCCTGGCAGCCGCAGGCACCTCGGTGCGAGAGGCGCAGGCCCAGATCCTGGAATCAGGCATCGATTCCAACTCGGTTCTCGCCCGCATCAAGAAGGAAAACAAGCTGCGTGTCGGCTATTCGCAGACCGTGCCTTGGTTCCAGAAAAGCGCCAAGACCGGTGGCCTGACCGGCATCTACTACGATGTCGCCGTGAAACTGGCCGAAGCACTGGAAGTGGAGGCGGATTTCCAGGAGGTATCCTGGGCCAACTCGACCGTTGCGTTGCGCAAGGGAGACTTTGACGTCTTCGGCTCGTCGCTGTTCTACACCATGCCACGGGCCCTGGTGGTGAACTACGTCGGTCCGATGTGGCACAAGGGTCGCCTGGCCGTGGTGCACAAGGACAATGCCGATCGCTTCAAGAGCGACGCCGACTTCAACAGCCCTGATGTCACGTTCTCGGTCAACATCGGCTCGGCCGAGGAAAACTGGGTGAAGACCACCTATCCGGATGCCAAGATCATCACGACTTCGGGCAACATCACCCTGGCCGCCGAACCGGTGCGGGCGAAGAAGGCCGACATCTGGGCCACAGGCGATCTGGATGCGATGCTGTTCCAGCGCAAGAATTCCAGTTGGGCCCATATCGTCAATCGGGAGATGCCGATCGGCATGACGGCCAACACTTGGGCCATCCGCTACGGCGACGGTGCCTGGAAGTACTTCCTGGACATGTGGGCCGATCACATGGTCGCCAGCGGGTTCATGCAGGAACGGTACGACCACTACCTCAACGAGTTGGCCGGGGGCTGACATGCGTTGGTGGCGGCCCGCGTTTCGGCGCGGGCTGCCGCTCACCTCCGAGCGCGTTGCCCGCACCTGTCAGGGAGAGGTTGGCATGATCGTGGATTCCCATGCGCACATCTTCGAAAAGTGGTCCGGTGCCTGTGGACTCCCGTCGCGCGACCTGCACCTGAAATACCTGCAAAAGAACCTTACCCGGCCGGCGGCCATGGTCTTCCGTCTGCGTGACGGTGCGCCATCGTCGGCCCAGCACCTGTTTCGCGAGGGTACGACCACCTGGGAGGGATTGCACACGGATATCGATTTTCGCGTCGGACCCTATGGCCGCATCGAGTTCAAGGTCGGTGGTGATAACTACTACGTCCAGTACATGCCGGCGGCGATGTACGAGATCGAATCGACGCCCGAGGGCATGATCACCCACATGAACGCCGCCGGGATTGACCACATCGTCCTTCAGGCCGGGTTCACCTACGGTTACATGAACGACTACAACGCGCTTGCCCAGCGCCAGTTTCCGCACCGGTTTACCGGCCTGTTTCACGTCGACGAGGCCCGGGCCGACACCAACTACTGGATGACGGAAGCAAACCGCGCGATCCACAAGCTGGACCTGAAGGGCCTGTACTACTCCGTCGAACAGTTCAGCCGCTACGGCTTCGA
>JAJEAR010000069.1 GCA_022822665.1 Alphaproteobacteria bacterium
CTGGTCGGCGCGATCCTGCTCGAGCAGAACGACGAATGGGCTGTCCAGAGAGCCAGGTACATGACACTGGAATCGATCGCTCCCGTGAGCGAAACTGAACCTGAGAAGCTGCCCGCTGTGGCAGACTGACAGACCCGGCCCAGCCTGCCGGATACTGCGAAGGACGTCAGGTTCCTACACCACCAGTTGGGGCACGATCACAGGGTGCGGGACGCGAAGCTGTGACGGTAATTCCGAACCCGGGGACAATGTTCAGTGTGCCGTGACGGGAAACGGCGGCAAATGCCTTCCCCGGACATCCGACTGCCCTCCCGCTCGCGGCCAGCCTCTCCCTCTCGGCCGCGCGGGCCGGGAGGCGGTGAGAAGAGCGTGGAAATGCGGTGCGCGACAGCAGGGAACTCAGGAAAGGCGAACCGGAGCGGCGGTCGGCATCCCTCGTCCCGCGCTTGCAGGCCTATAGCGGATACGCTATATGACGGGCATGGCTTGGACGGTCGAAACCCTGTCAGCCGTCGATGCCGGAATCGAGGCCCTGCCGGTAGCGCTCCGCGCCCGGCTGCTGCGGCTGCTGGAGACCGTGGAGGCTATCGGCCTGGAGGCGCGCCGCACACGCCCGGCATCTCGACGGTAAGCTGTGGGAGCTTCGGTTCAGGGCCGAGGGAGGGATCGCCAGGGGCATCTACGTGACGGCGACCGAACAGCGGGTGGTTGTACTGCATGTCTTCGCGAAGAAGTCGCGCAAGACGCCGCGCCGGGCGCTCGCAACCGCCAGGGAACGGATGACGCAGGTGACGCCATGACGAAGCTGAAGGAGTTGAAAGCGCGCTTGATGAAGGACCCGGAGTTCCGGGAGGAATACGCGCGCATCGACGGAGAGTATGCGCTGGTCGAGGCGCTGGTGCGCGCCCGCACGGCAGCGAAGCTGACGCAGGCGGAGCTTGCCAGCCGGCTCGGCACGACCCAGTCGGCGGTCGCACGGCTGGAAGGCGGACGGGTGTCGCCTTCCTTCGCCACCCTGCAGCGCTACGCCGAGGCAACGGGGACGCGACTGACCGTGGACCTGGTGCCGGCCGGCGACTGAGACCCCGGAATACCGGCTTGCCGGCGCCAGGGGTCGGGAGATGTCCCGCGCCGAGGGACCACTTCACATGCGCGATTCGAGAATCGAGTGGATGATGCAGCAGGCGCAGCATGCGGCGTCAGGTATAAGGCCTGGTCCGGTGACCACTTGATGACGCAACATGGGAACAGCCGGCATTCTGGTCCGGTTGTGCGGCGTCGCCCCCTTGCAGGGTGAGGACCTCGTTCGACCGGCAGCTGGTCAGCATCGGCCCCCGGCCTCAGGCCTGATCAGCGTCGTGCCGAGATGCCGGTATTTCTCGGGTTCAGCAGCCGCTCGCGGGATGTCTCGCGGTACTGACGGACGTGGCGGGCCTGCCTGCGGCCGGGCGGCACCATCCCGCAGCGCCGACAAGCGTGAACATCTTCGGCAGGACCCGGACGGAGGCTGGTCGGCCGCCGGGTGCTTGTCCTTCAACTCATGGAGCAGCACTGTCATGTCCTCCGGCCCGAGATCCTTCAGGGACTTCTCGCCGAGTGCGGAGAAGACTTGATGCCGGATGGTCAGCCGGTAGCTCGTGTTCGTCCTGATCTTGCACCGCACCGCCGTCAATTTGTCGAGAAAGCGGTCAGCGAGGACGGCAGCGGTGGGCTCCAGTGCCGACTCCCGAGGGAACGGCTCCTCGCTTGATGAGATCGATAACGGCGGCGGCCGCGTGGCGATGCCTGTCGATGGGGTCGTTGCCGCCCCCCCGGACCGGCTCGTTTCTCCAACCGGCGGGCGTCGGGACCGGCCCCCGTGCGGGGAGGCCGCGGGGTTGGCCGGGCTCGCGAACCGCGAGAGAGACCGGAAGATGGCGGCGTGACGCTGTCAAAGGCCCGGCCAGGTCCCATTGACAGCGGGCTCGGCGTTGCGCCACCTTGGCCGGGAGCGAGACCGCACGAAGGATCGGGTCGGAGTTCCATGCCGCCACGCAGTACCGCCGCCGGAGTCCCGGTCCACCCGGCGCCGGTCGCACGACCCGGGACCAGTCTCCCGCACTGCGTCAGCCGCGAGCCCGGAGCCCCATGACCACTCCCCAGCCCGGTCGTACCGACCTGCGGCCCTATCCGGTCGAAATCGCACCCCCGGACCTGTCGGCGTACCGTTCCGGCAATACTGGAGTTGCCTATTTCACAACCCTGGCGGCGCCGCGGTCCGGGCCCCACGTGATGGTGACCGCGCTGATGCACGGCAACGAGTTGTGCGGTGCCGTGGTGCTCGACCGGCTGCTGCGGGACGGTTTCCGGCCCGACCGCGGCCGGCTGACCCTCGGTTTCTGCAACGTCGCGGCCTGCCTGCGGTTCGACCCGGATCGCCCGACGCTGAGCCGCTACGTCGACGAGGACCTGAACCGGGTTTGGGACGCAGCGGTTCTCGATGGCGACCGCACCAGCCTGGAACTGGAGCGCGCGAGGGAGATCCGCCCGCTCCTCGATGATGTCGACATGCTGCTCGACATCCACTCGATGCAGCACCCCACCGAACCGCTGATGCTGGCCGGACCGCTCGGCAAGGGGCGCCGGCTGGCCGAGAGCGTCGGGGTGCCGGCCACGATCGTGCTCGACGCCGGCCACGCGGCGGGTCGACGCATGCGTGACTACGGACGGTTCGCGGACCCGGAAGCCGCCGGGGCGGCGCTGCTGGTAGAGTGCGGCCAGCACTGGGCCGCCACGAGCGTGACCGTCGCCCGGGAGACCCTGGTGCGGTTCCTGGTCGCGACCGGCATCGCCGGACAGGATCGGTTCGACCCGGTCGCGTGTCCGGAGCAGACCGTGATCGAGGTAACCCACCCGGTTACGGTGAAGACCAACCGTTTTCGGTTCACCCGCAGCTACCTCGGCATGGAGATCATCGAGAAGGCGGGCACCGTGATCGGTCATGACGGTGACGACGAGGTGCGCACCCCGCATGACCGTTGCGTGCTGATCATGCCTTCGCGCCGGCTTGGCCCGGGCCAGACCGCGGTGCGGCTGGGCCGCATCATTGGCTGATCGGGAGGAACCGGCCTCCGATACCGCATCGGACCGGCGCGGCGGCGAACAGCTCACCACCGGGCAGACCGGCGGCTCGCTGCTGCTGGCCATCGGCATCGGCGCCGCCGGGGGCACCCTCTTCGCGCTGCTCAAGCTGCCCCTGCCGTGGATGCTCGGCGCCATGGTGTTCGTGACCGTTGCCTCGATCGCCGGGGCACCGGTCCGCCTGCCCCACATGCTGCGCCAGTGCATGGTCGTGTTCATCGGCACCATGCTCGGAAGCCAGTTCACGCCCGAGCTGCTCGACCGGGTCGGAGAATGGATGGTCTCGGTCGGCGGGCTGCTGGTCTACGGCATCGCGGCGATGACGCTGGTGCTGGGCTATCTGCGCCGGTTTGGCGGCTACGATCCGGTCACCGCCTACTTTGCGTCGGCACCGGGCGGACTCAACGACATGACCATCATCGGCCGCGACATGGGCGGTGACGACCGGGTCATCGCGCTGACCCAGGCCTCGCGCATCCTGCTGGTGGTTCTGACCATCCCGGTCCTGTTCCGGATTTTCGGCGGCTACGAGCCTCCCGAGGGGTTGATCGCGGACGGGCCGGGGTTCGGCGACCTGCCGCTCGCGGAATGGGGCATGCTGCTCGGCAGTGCGCTGCTCGGCCCGGCCATCGCCCGGGCCTGCCGGCTGCCGGCCGCCTTCCTGCTCGGGCCGTTGCTGCTCAGCGCCGCCACCCATATCGCGGGATGGAGTGACGCATCGCCCCCGGTCGTCCTCGTGGCGGCCGCCCAGGTCGTGCTCGGAACCGCGGTGGGATGCCGGTTTGCCGGAACCGGATACGCCGAGGTGCTCCGCATCCTGCGGACCTCGCTCGGGTCCGCCTTCCTGCTGATCTCAACCGCCACCGGGTTCGGATTGCTGGTCGCCGAACTCACCGGGCTTCCCTGGTACGTGGTCACCCTGGCCTACGCGCCCGGCGGACTGGCGGAGATGAGCCTGGTCGCGCTCGGCATCGGGCAGGACGTCGCCTTCGTGGCCACCCATCACCTGTGCCGCATCGGGATGATCGTGTTGCTGGCGCCGCTCGGCTTCAGGCTGATCCGCCGCGCCTTCGCGCCCCGCGGCGATGAAACCGTCAATCGCAGCCCAGGCTGAGGCCCGGACCGCATCGATCTCGGACAGGATTTCGTGCCGTGCGCCGGCCACGACCCTCAGTTCGCCACCGCGCAGGCGCCGGCAGAGCCGCTGCTGCGCCCGGTTGGACACGATCCGGTCCGCTCCTGCCTGCAGGATCAGCACCGGTACGCCCGGATCCACGGTTTCGCGACCGAGCGCGGCGACGGAGGCATAGGCGGCGGCAAGCCAGCCGTAGGTCAGCCCGACGATGGCCAGCCGCGGATCATGCTCGACCAGGGAAAGTGTGCGGTGGAACCGGCGCCGGTCACGGGTCAGCCGATTGCCCTCGAACCGGCCCCGTCGGGGAGTGAAAGCGACCAGGTGACGCGACAGGCCGAGGGCGACCGCGAGCCGGACCAGCAGCCGCATCACCCTGCCGCCGACCCCGTCAGGCAGGATGTCGATCATCGGCGAGAGCAGGATCAGCCGGTCGGGACGGACCCGGCACGCCGCACGCAGGGCCAGGTGTCCGCCCATGGAATGCCCCATCAGGAACAGGCTCCGGCCATCGCGCACCGCGAAGCGGCTTGCCCGCAGGATGCCGTGGAGATCGGCAAGGTGGTCATCCATCGCCTCGACATGGACCAGACCCCGGTCGGGGAGCGCACGGTCCGACAGCCCCTGCCCGCGCCAGTCCAGGCACAGCACCTCGTGCCCGCGGTCCTGCAGGTCGCCGATCGTCTCCAGGTACTTCTCGATGAACTCGCTGAAGCCCGGGAGCAGAACGGTCCGCGGCCCCTCCCGCCCGGACGGGCGCGGTGGAAAAACGGCGTAGCGCAGCCGGGTCCCGTCATGAGCGGTCCAGCAGTGCTCGACGCCCCCGTGATCGCGGATCGCGGGAACGCCGGACGGGGGTGCGGGACGTGCGGTCATGACGCGAGCACCACCGCGCAGTCCTCCGGCCAGTCGAGCACGACCTCGGCTCCCGGCCCCGGCAGCCGATCCGCCGTGCGCGCCGCATTGGCGCGCGACACCCTGACCAGTCCGTCCGGACCCGGCATGCAGCGGACCAGGTAGAGCGAGAGGTCGCCGCGGTAGACGACCTCCTCGACAACCCCGGAAAGGCGCCCCGCCGGCGTGCTGCCGCCCGGTGCCATTGTGATCTTCTCCGGCCTGACCGCGATCCATGCCTGGTGTGCGGCCCCGGTCCCGCGAGACTTGGCGGTGACGCCGGGGAACGGGTGCGCTGTCGCTATGCCATCGGCTTCGACCGTGGCCGGAAACAGGTTCACCTGGCCGATGAAGGTGGCGACGAACCGGTCGGCCGGCGCCTCGTAGAGTTCGGCCGGGGGCGCCACCTGCCTGATGCTCCCGGCCTCCATCACGGCGACCCGGTCGGCCATGGAGAGCGCCTCCTCCTGGTCGTGGGTCACGATGATGAAGGTGATGCCGACCGTCTTCTGCAGCGAGACCAGTTCGAGCCGCATCTCGTCGCGGAGCCGGGCATCGAGGGCGGACAGGGGCTCGTCGAGCAACAGCACCCGCGGCCGCTTGACCAGCGCGCGGGCGAGCGCCACCCGCTGGGACTCGCCGCCCGAGAGCTGGTCCGGCATCCTCTCGCCATAGCCGGCGAGCCGGACCAGGCCGAGCGCCGCCTCGGCGCGCTCATGCGCCTCGGCGCGGCCAGTGCCGGTCACGCGCAGGCCGTAAGCCACGTTGCTGCGCACCGACATGTGCGGAAACAGCGCGTAGGACTGGAACACCATGTTGACCGGCCGACGGTTGGCCGGTGTGCGGCCCACGTCGATCCCGTCGATGAAGACCGAGCCCCGGTCCGGGTGCTCGAGCCCGGCCATGATGCGCAGCAGCGTCGACTTGCCGCAGCCGGACGGCCCGAGCAGGGCGAAGAACTCCCCGGCCTCGATCCGCAGCGAGACATCGGCGAGCGCGATCACCGCCCCGAACCGCTTGCAGATCCCGTCGACCCTGACAGCCTCGGTCATGGCGGCGCTCCGGACCGCGTCCGGTTCTGCAGCCACATGGCCACCACCGTCACCGTGATCGTCACCACGATCAGCACCGTGGAAGCGGCATTGACCTCCGGGGTCACCGAGAAACGGACCATCGAGTAGATCTTCACCGGGAAGGTCACGGTGTCCGGCCCGGACGTGAAGAAGGTGATGACGAAGTCATCGAGCGACAGCGTGAACGCGAGCAGCGCGCCGGCGACCAGGCCGGGGCGCATGTGCGGCACGATCACGTCGCGCACCACCGCCCATTCGCCGGCGCCGAGGTCGCGCGCGGCCTCGGCCAGTTCGCCGTTGAAGCGGGACAGGCGGGCGCGCACCACCACGGCGACAAAGGGAAAGCAGAAGCTGATGTGGGCGATGGTGATCCGCGACAGGCTGATCGGCCACGGCAGGTCGCCCGGCCAGCCGATCCGCGCGAAGAACACCAGCATCGCGACCCCCATGCAGATTTCCGGGATGACGATCGGCAGCATCACCACACCCTCGCACAGCGGCTTCAGGCGAAACCGGAACCGCCACAGCGCATAGGCGGTCATGGCCCCGAGCAGCGTGCTCACGACAGTGGCCGCCAGCGCGATCAGCAGGGAATTGCCGAAGGCCTCGACCAGGCCGTCATTCGCGATCGCCCGCTCGTAGTAGCGGGTCGTGAACCCGCGCCAGACGATGTTGCGGCGGCTGTCATTGAACGAGTAGGCGACCAGGGTTGCAATCGGCGCGTACAGGAAGACGAAGGTCGCGAGCAGGACCAGCCTGATCCAGGTGCGGCGCGTGAACTCCAGCGGGCCGGGAGGGATCCTCATGGGACGGCTGGCCGGCGGACGGACAGTGACCTGAGTGCGAGCGCGCCGAAGGTGACATACATGAGCAGGAACGAGAGCGCGGCACCGAACGGCCAGTCGTTGGCGCTCTTGAACTGTCGCTCGATGACGTTGGCGATCATCTGGCTGTCGGGACCGCCGAGCAGGTCCGGGGTCAGGTAGGATCCAAGCGCCGGAACAAAGACCAGCAGCGATCCGGACACGATGCCCGGCACCGCGAGCGGCAGGATGATGGTGACACACACCCGCAGGTGCCCGGCGCCAAGATCCGCCGCGGCCTCGACCAGGGACCGGTCGAGACGGTGGAGCGTGGCGTAGAGCGGCAGCACCATGAAGGGCAGGTGGACGTAGACCAGCCCGGCGACGACCGCCCCGTTGGTATAGAGCAGTGACAGCGGCTCGAACGGCAGGCCGAACAGCTCCGCCGCCCACCCCAGGGTGGCATTGACATGGCCGCGGGTTCTGAGCACGGCGATCAGCGCGTAGGTGCGGATCAGCAGGTTGGTCCAGAACGGCAGAATCACGAGCAGCAGCAGCAGTGGCCGCCAGCGCGCCGGCGCGAACACGATCCCCAGGGCCACCGGCAACCCGACCGCGAGGCAGATCACGGTGGTGAGCGCGGCGATCCACAGGCTCTTGGCGACGATGCCGAGGTAGAGGGGATCGAGCGCGCGGAGGTAGTTGTCGGCGGTCCAGACGATGTCGACCGCGACCAGTCCCTGCTTTTCCCCGAAACTCAGGACCCAGACGAAGGCGAGCGGCAGCAGGAAGAAACCGGCAAGCCACAGGCCGGGTACGACGCCGGCAACCCGGTGCAGCAGTCCGGCGCCCGGTTTCACTGCCGGCCGTGTCGCCGCCGGCCGGGTCAGGCCGCCTGGATCCGGGTCCAGGCCTCGTCGTAGAGCCGGACCACCTCCGGTCCCTGGTAGATGGCGGGCTCGCAGCGGGTCAGGGTGGCATCTGGAGGGAATATCCCCGGATTTTCGGTGTAATCTGCCGGAAGCAGTGCCTTGGCTGCCGCGTTCGGCGTGGCGTACCGGATGAAGTCCGCGATATCGGCCCCGACCCGGGCGTCGAGAATGTAGTTGATAAAGGCGTGAGCGTTCAGCGGATGCGGGGCGCCGACCGGGATGGCCAGGCAGTCCTGCCAGATGATCGACCCCTCGCGCGGAACCACGTAGGACAGGTCCGGATCCTCGTCCATCACCTGCAGGATGTCGCCGTTCCATTCCATGGTGATGTCGACCTCGCCGGACAGCAGCAGGTCCTGGCCGTTATCCGGCGCGAAGGTCCTGATGTGCCGCTTCTGCCCGGTCAGGAGCTCCTCGGCCTGGCGGATGATCGCCGGGTCCCTGGAGTTGAGCGGATGGCCGAGGTACTTGATTGCCGCCCCCAGCACCGTGCTGGCATCGCTGAGCAGGGCGCAGCGCCCGGCGTAGCGATCGGAATCGAACAGCCACTTCCAGCTGTCCGGAACCCCGTCGACCTTCGACTTGCGGTAACCGATGCCCAGCGTTCCCCACATGTAGGGCATGGTGTGCCGCCTGCCCGGATCGAAGGCAGCGTCGGCAAACGCATCCTGCAGGTTCGCGCGGTTGGGGATCAGCGAATGATCGAGCGGCTGGAGCATGTCGACCGCGATCATCCGCTCGACGTAGTCGTTGGTCGGCACGATCACGTCATAGCCGGGATTGCCCTCGCGCAGCTTGGCGAACAGCTCGTCGCTGTCGGCAAACAGGTCCATCTTGACCGAGATGCCGCTGGCCGTGCGGAAGTCGGCGAGCGTGGTCTCGCCGATGTAGGTGTCCCAGTTGTAGAAGTTGAGCCGCGGTTCCTCCGCGCCGAGGCCCGGCCGGGGCCGGATCGCGAACGCGGCGGCGGCGGCACCGGCAAGCAGGCCGCGGCGGGAGAGACGGTGTCGTGCATGTTCTCTCATGGCATGTCGTCCTCGGCTGGGAATGGCGAAGGATCGCCCGGGCGGGTCAGGTCCCGAGCCGGCGCCCGGGTTCGAGACCGGCCTCGCGGATGAAGTCGGCGGCGGCGACCTTCGGGCCCCTGCCGAGGCGAACCCGCCGGACCCGGATGCCGCCTCGTCCGGCAGCCACGGTGAAGCTCTCCGCGTCGACGGTACACACCCGGCCCACGCGGCCCGAGGCCGGCGCCTTCTCGCAATCGAAGATCTGCAGGGTCTCGCCGTCGAGCGTCGTCCAGGCGCCCGGCTGCGGATTGGAACCGCGGATCAGGTTGTAGACCTCTCCGACGGACCGCTTCCAGTCGATCTCGACGTCACCGGCCCGGCACCAGCTCTCGTAGGTCGCGAGCGACTCGTCCTGCGGAATGCGCGGCGGCGAGCCCGACCTGACCAGGTCGATCGCCTCCAGCACGGCCGAGACGCCGAGTTCGAAGATCTTGCCGAAGTACACCGAACCCAGGGTGTCGTCGGGCTCGATCACCACCTGTTTCTGGAGCAGGATGGCGCCCTCGTCGAGCCCGTCGTCCGGCCAGAAGATGGTCAGGCCGGTGTGTTCGGCCCCCCAGATGATCGGCCAGTTGATCGAGCTTGGACCGCGGTGCAGCGGCAGCAGTGACGGGTGAAAGCAGATCGTGCCTGACTTCGGCACCTGCCGGGCCGCCTCGGGGATGAACAGCGTGACATAGGCGAGCACCATGAGGTCGGCGTCGTGTGCGCGCAGGCCGTCGAGAACCGCCCCGTCGGAATAGTCGGCCGGCTGGAGGACAGGGAGACCGTGCTCCAGTGCCGCCTGCTTGATCGGATCGTGTGGACGCCCCTCGACATCGGGCGCGGTGTAGACAGCCACCACCTCGTCGGTTCCCTTGGCGACGATGGCGTCGAGACAGGCCTTGCCGAAGGCCTGCTGGCCGTTGATGACGATGCGCATCTGCGTTCTCCCTGCCCAGGTGTGTGCGCCCGGTGCTCCGTCCTTCACATCCGGGTGCCCGGCACCCTAATATAGCAGCCGCGCCGGGACAGGAACGGTTCTTCCGGCCGGAAAGGTGTGCCGATGAACTACACCACCACCCCGCCGTTGATCGAGCAGTCCCGGCACGGACCGGCCTACCCGTCGACCCGCATGCGCCGCAACCGCCGTACCGACTGGTCGCGCCGGCTGGTTCGCGAGAACACCCTCGCCCCAGACAACCTGATCTGGCCGGTGTTCGTGCGCGAGGGACGTGACCTGGCGGAACCGGTCGACGCCATGCCCGGCGTGGTCCGCTACTCCTGCGACACCCTGGTGGACGCGGTGGGGACGGCAGGCGATCTGGGGATCCCGGTCGTGGCCATCTTTCCCTTCATCGAACCCGGCATCAAGGACCCCGACGGATCGATCGCGCTCGAGCCGGACAACCTGGTCTGCCGCGCCGTCCGCGCGGTCAGGCAGGCGCATCCCGACATCGGCATCCAGTGCGACGTCGCGCTTGATCCGTTCACCAGCCACGGCCACGACGGGGTGCTCGATCCCGACGGCCAGATCAGCAACGACCGGACGGTCGACATCCTGTGCCGGCAGGCGCTGGTCCAGGCCGAGGCCGGGTGCGACATCATCTCGCCGTCGGACATGATGGATGGCAGGATCGGCGCCATCCGCCGCAGCCTCGACGCCGCCGGTCATGACCAGGTGCAGATCATGGCCTACTCGGCCAAGTACGCATCCGGGTTCTACGGACCGTTCCGCGAAGCGGTCGGATCGGCACCGACGCTGGGCTCCGCCAGCAAGGCGACCTACCAGATGGACCCGGCCAACGGCGACGAGGCGTTGCGCGAGGTGGCGCTCGACATCGCCGAGGGTGCGGACATGGTGATGGTCAAGCCCGGCCTGCCGTACCTGGACGTGATTCGCCGGGTCAAGGACAGCTTCGGAATGCCGACCTACGGCTACCAGGTCAGCGGCGAGTACGCGATGATCAGGGCGGCTGCCGAGCGCGGCTGGATCGACGGCGAGACATGCATGCTGGAAAGCCTGATGGCCTTCAGGCGTGCCGGTGCGGACGGCGTGCTGACCTATTTCGCCTGCGACGCGGCCAGGCGTCTGCGCGAGGGCTGACGATCCCCGATGCGGCCCGGCGCGATCCTGTTCGACCTCGACGACACGCTGATCTCACCACACCTGCACCGTACGGTGTTCTGGAACGACGCGATCACGGGTGCGTGGCGGGAAGACCCGTCGGGCGAACGACCGCTGCCCGGCGACCTTGACCGGCTGGTGGATGCGGTCGACCAGGCGGCACGCCACTTCTGGTCGGACCCGGTCCGCCACAGGCACGGCCGGCTCGACCTCGCGACCACCAGGTTGCGCATTCTCGATGCGGGCCTCGGGCGGGACGACCGGTTCCCTGCCGCGTTGCGAAGCGAGATCGCCGATCGCTGCGGCCGGCTGATGCACGCCGCGACCCGGCTGTTTCCCGACGCCATCGCAACGCTCGAGGCCCTGAACGCGGAGGGTGTGCGGCTCGCCCTGGTCACCAACGGCGCCGGAGCGGTCCAGCGCGAGAAGATCGAGCGGTTCGCGCTTGCCCGCCATTTCCGCCACGTCCAGATCGAGGGCGAGGCCGGCGTGGGCAAGCCGGAACCGGAAGCCTACCATCGCGCGCTCGACGCACTCGACGCACGCCCCGAGGAGACGTGGATGGTCGGCGACAACCTCGAGTGGGAAGTCGCCGCACCACAGCGGCTCGGCATCCGCGGCATATGGCGGGATCCGCGGGGCCGGGGCATCCTGCCCGGTCACGCGACAGTCTCGCCGGACCGGACCATCGCCCGTCTCGAACAGTTGCTGGAGTAGCGGACGGGCCGCCATGCCGGACCTGCTGCCACCACCGGACCGCTGCGTGACACGCGACGTGCTGCACCGGTACGCGCACGAGCGTGGCGACGATGTCTTTGCGGTCTTCGACTCCGGGGAATGCTGGACCTGGGCCGAGACCCTCGGGCACACACGGCGTGCCGGGGCGGCGCTGCAGCAGCTCGGTGCCGGGCAGGACGACCATGTCGTGGTCTGGCTGCCGAACGGCAGCGAGGCCCTGCTTGCCTACCTCGCGATCTGCTACATCGGCGCGGTCTACGTCCCGATCAACACCGGCTATCGCGGCCAGCTGCTCGCGCACGTGATCGAGAATTCCGACGCCCGGCTGATCCTGGCCCACCGCGATCTCGTCCCCCGTCTGTCCGAGGTCCCGCTTGCAAGGCTCGAACGCCTGGTCGTGTGCGGCGGACAGTGCGTGGTACCGGCCGGTCTGGAGCCGTTCGGGTTCGACACGGTGCTGGCGGCTGCCGGTGAGCCTCGGGATCCCGGGCGCGCCATCCTGCCCTGGGACCTGCAGTCGATCATCTACACCTCGGGCACCACCGGGCCGTCAAAGGGGGTGATGTCGTCGTATTTCCATGCCTGGAACGGCATGAACGAGGAGGCGTGGGCGCCGGTAAGGGCCGACGACCGGTTCCTGATCAACCTGCCGATGTTCCACATCGGCGGCAGCTTCATCGTCCACGCCATGCTGTGCCGCGGCGGATCGGTGGCGATGAACCCGGGGTTCCGGACCGAGGAGTTCTGGGACGTGGTCCGGCGCACCGGCAGCACAGCCGTCTTCCTGCTCGGCGTCATGTGCAGCTTCCTGGTCAAGCAACCGCCCCGCCCGGACGACCGGTCGCACGGATTGCGCATTGCCTTCACCGTGCCGCTCACCGAGGAGGCGGTGCAGTTTCCCGAACGCTTCGGGACAGGGATATGCACCATCTTCAACATGACCGAGGTGAACACCCCGATCATCTCCGGCCCCAATCCCCGCACGCCCGGTCTCGCCGGCCGGGCCCGGCCGGCGAATCGGCTGCGGATCGTCGACGAGCACGACATCGAGGTGCCGGACGGAAGTGTCGGCGAGCTGGTGATCCGTCCCGAACTGCCCTGGGCGCTGAACCACGGCTACTACCGCGACCCCGAGGCAACGGTGCGGGCCTGGCGCAACGGCTGGTTCCACACCGGTGACGCTTTTCGCCGCGACCCGGACGGGTCCTACCACTTCGTCGACCGGCTTAAGGACGCAATCCGGCGCCGCGGCGAGAACATCTCGTCGTTCGAGATCGAGGTGGTGGTGAGCGACCACCCTTCGGTGCGCGAGTGTGCCGCCATTCCGGTGCCGAGCGAGCACGGCGAGGACGAGGTGATGGTGGTGCTGGCGCCGCAGCCGGGCGCGGTGATCGACCCGGTGGAACTGGTCGAATTCCTGCGCCCGCGCATGGCGCACTTCATGGTCCCGCGCTATGTCCGGGTCATGGACAGCCTCCCGCGCACACCGACGGAGAAGGTGCAGAAAACCGGCCTGCGCCAGGCGGGGGTTACCCCCGACACCTGGGACCGCGAGGCCGCCGGCATCCGCCTGCGCCGTGATTATCCGGGGTCCTGAGCAGGGTGCAGCGGTCGGCGTCCTCCCTGCGAAGAGAGGCTTTGGCTGCGCGGGTTCCGGGAGCCATGCCGGTCGCGTCGCAGTGTGCTTCCGGCTCAGCCAGCATCCGGACTACAGGCGCCGCGGTTCACGGCAGGTTCCGCGCGCACTGCCGCATCATCCGGCCCGGCGACGGTCTCGCCGGCCATGTACCCCCAACAAGGAGAAGACGATCATGCATGACACAGGCAGCACCGCATTCCTGCCCGCCCCGAAGGACGGGCCTTGTCGCGAGTGTGACCGATGAGCGAGACGAAAATCCCGGTCTACATCGACTTCAAGAGTCCGTACGCCTTCCTCGCCGTCCGGCCAGTTCGCGCGATGGCCATCGAGTACGATGTCCGGCTCGACTGGCGTCCGTTCAACCTGACGATCGGCGAGTTTCTGGGCGAGGTCGCAACCCGCAACGACCATCAGTGGCGCCGGGTGAAGTACTCCTACATGGATTGCCGGCGGCTGGCCAACCAGCGCGGCATGACGATCCTGGGCCCGCAGAAGGTCTACGACTCGACGGTTGCCTGCGTTGGCCTGCTCTGGGCGCAGCGCCACGGCGTGGAGACGGCATTCATCGACACCGTGTTCGAGCGGTTCTTCCGCCGCGATCTCGACATCGAGGATCCGGACGCGATCGAGACGGTGCTGGCCGGGTGCGGTGCCGATCCGCAGGGCTTTGCGGACTGGCAGGCAGGAGATGGAAGGGAAGAGTTCCGGCGATTGAGCGAACATGCGATGGAGTTGGGCGTGTTCGGTGTGCCCTCGTTCCTGCTCGACGGCGAACTGTTCTGGGGAGGCGAGAGACTGGAGCTGCTGAAGGAACGCCTGCGGGCCCGCGCCGTGCCGTATCGCTGACGATTCGCAGGCCCCCGGCACCAGTCACGGGGTCGGTACCGGCGTGGATATTGCACGTGACTGGAACGGTTTACGTATGACATCTTTACCAGTTACGGCCAATTGATGATCCTTTGGTTGAGGAAACGCGCGGCGTTTCCCGATCGGCTTGGGGGTCACAATGGCACGGGAACTGCAGGGTCGCGTCATCGGGCTTGCAGCACTCGTTCTCGCGACAGGCATGTCCGCGATGGCCCCGTCCGCCGCCGCGGAGTTCTACCTGCGGGCCGGTGTCGGGCTGGAATGGGTCGACGACACCGTGTTCGAGGACCGGCATTGCGGGTCGGAGTCCCCGTTGGCGGTCTACGGCTGCGGCAGCGGTGGTGACGGGGCTCCTGTCCGCACGACGGGGTACTTCGACACCGCAACGGCATTCGAACTCGCATTCGGCCACGAACCCGTGCCCGGGATGAGGGTGGAGACCCGGTTCGAGTACCTGCCACGCCTGCAGTTCCAGGGGACCGCCAATTTCCTGGAACCCGGGCGCGAGCAGTCGGTCGCGGCTGATATCTCCGCGCTCTCGGCCATGGTGGCGGGCTACGGGGACCTGCCGCTCGTCCTCGGCCACGGCAGCATCGTCCCGTTTCTCGGCGCTGGCGCCGGAGTCGCCCAGCTGCGGATCGGCACCACCCGCATGGCCTTCCCGCGGACCTACACCGAGGTACCCGGGGCATCGCGAACGGCGCTTGCCTGGATGGTGACCGCCGGTCTGTCGGTCGCCGTCAGTGAACGGATAGCGGTCGAGTTCGCGTGGCGCTACACCGACTTCAGCGAGGTCCGCACCGGTCGCGGCGCCGGGCAGGTCATCTGGCGCGACGGCAGCAAGCCCCCGATCCCGCTCGACCTCGCGGAAACCCGGGCCCGGCTCAGCGATCACGGACTCCGGCTCTCGCTTCGCTACGGCTTCTGACGGCCGAACGGTCTGCCGCCGATCCCCGCCGCAGGGCTTGACCGACCGGACCGCTGCCGCGTTGAATGTTGTCCTTCCGGCATGGACAGGGAGGACCCGTCAGGTGAAACCGCTTGTCGATTCGACCCCGCTGCTGGGTGATACCGGCCGACTGCGCAGTCAGGCGGCAGCCGACGGCTACCTCCTCGTTCGCGGCCTGCTGCCCGCTACGCTGATCGAGGAACTCGCCGACGAGATTTCGACGGTGCTTGTCGATGCGGGCTGGATCGAGCCGGGCACGCCACTTGCGTCGGCGCGCGCGGATCTCGCGCGGTTCTGCGTCGAGCCGCAGCCACCGTTCATGGAGGTCTTCTACCGGCTGCTGTCGCTGCGCTCGCTGCACGCGCTCAAGCACCACGAGAACCTCGTCGGCCTGTTCGGGGCGCTGTTCGGCGAGGAGGTCTTCTGCCCGCCCCACTTCGTGATGCGCATGGCCTTCCCCTACCGGGACGACTACGCGACGCCGGCCCACCAGGACTACACCCATTTCGAGGGCAGCCGGAACAACTGGGCGGCGTGGATCCCGTTCGTCGATATCGACGAGGCGCGCGGAGGCCTCGCCATTGCCTCGGGGTCGCACCGGGGCGGAGTCCTCGACATGCGTCCCGCGCTCGGTGCCGGACAGATGGTGATCGATGCCGACCTCGGGACCTGTGACTGGCGCTGGAGCCCGATGCGGATCGGAGATGTCCTGATCCACAACTGCCAGACCATCCACAAGGGATGTGCAAACACTTCCGGCACAATTCGGGTGTCCATGGACTGTCGCTACCAGCCGCTTTCCGAACCGGTCGGGGAAAAGTACCTGGGGGTATCGCACCAGATGAAGACCTGGGACGAGCTCTACGCGGAGTGGGACGAGGACGATCCGATGCGGTACTACTGGCGGGACCTCGACCTCGCCGTCGAGCCCTTCACCTATCACTGGTACGACCGGCGCGACATGCGCGCGATCGAGATGGGCGAGGCCGGCGACCCCGAGGCGCTGGTCGCGCTGGAGAACATCGCGCTCAAGCATCGCTCCTCCTCCACCCGCGCGCGGGCACGCTCGGCACTGGCGGAACTGCGGACCGGCGGGACGTGAAGTCCCGGCGGCCCGGTCCGGACCCGCAACCGGAGAGTGGAATGGACCTCAAGCAGCATATCCGGCAGATGCCCGACTTTCCCGAGCCCGGCATCACCTTCTGCGACATCTCCACCCTGCTCGCCCACCCCGGAGCGTGGCAGACCACCATCGAACAGCTTGCCGATGCCATCGCACCGCACCGACCCGCGGTCCTGGCGGCGATCGAGTCCCGCGGCTTCCTGCTCGCGGCACCGCTTGCCGTGAGGCTCGACGTCGGGTTCTGCATGGTGCGCAAGCCCGGCAAGCTCCCGGGACCGACCTCGGCGCTGAGCTACGACCTCGAGTACGGCAGCGACTCCATCGAAATCCAGCAGGACGCCGTGCGCCCCGGCCAGCGCGTGGTGGTCGTCGACGACCTGCTCGCGACCGGGGGAACCCTGAGCGCGGCGATCCGGCTGCTGAGGGACGCCGGCGCCGAGGTCATCGCTGCGGCGGTCGTGATCGAACTCGGTTTCCTCGGCGCGCGGGAACGGCTCGACGTTCCCCTGGTCTCGCTGGTGACCTACGACGAGTGACCGGCGACGCGTGACCGGCCGCGAGCGACCTGCGGGTCGCGGGCGTCGGGCAGTGCCGAGAGGCTGTCGACAAGGAGGACCGGCAGGCTGTCGTCGCGACCGCGCACCGTCACCTGCCGGCTCGGGAACCCGGCGAGGTCAAGCCCCGACGCATCGGCGACCGCGTGCGAGACCACCAGCTCGGTCGCGAACTCCTTGGTCATGGCCTCGAGCCGGCTGGCGATGTTGACGGTATCGCCGACCGCGGTCAGCGAGCGGCTCTCGCGGTAGCCAAGTTCTCCGATGATTGCCGATCCGCCGTGAATGCCGACACCGATGCGCAGCGGATGCTCCAGGTCGTTGGCGAGGCTCTCGTTGAGTTCCCGCAGGTTCTCTCCCATGCGTCGCGCCGCGTCGAGGGAGGCCCGGCAGCCGGAGGCGTAGCTGTCGTCCACGCCGAACAGCGCCATGATCCCGTCACCGATGACCTTGTCGATCCGTCCGCCCGCATCCTCGATCGCACTGCCCATCTCGGTAACATACCGGTTCAGAATGAAGACGACGTCATAGGGCAGACGGCTTTCGGCAAGTCCGGTAAAGCCGCGGATATCGACGAACATGACGGCGATGTCACGCTCCTGCCCGTAGGTATACGCCGCCCTGGATCCGGCGGGCACCGGTGCGGACTGCTGCGGCGGCAGCAGGGGCAGGATCTCGACGGATGTCTCCGGGCGGGTCTGGCACGCAAGACGCACGTTGGGCGGAACCCCGATACGCTGCAGGACCCGGCGCTCCGGTTCCTGGATCGGGGCAAGCTGTTCGAGCCCGTCGCAGATGCGTACCCGGCAGGTCGAGCACCGTCCCCGCCCGCCGCAGACACTCGCATGCGGGATGCCGCCGAGCCAGCTCGCCTCGAGCAGCGTCGCTCCCTGGGGAACCGCGACCTCCTGGCCGGACGCGTAGCGCACGATCACGCTGCGCCGACGCCGGCGCAGGGCAAGCACCAGCCATCGCACCCCGACCAGGGCGGCGAGAAACACCAGGTAGCCAGTCGCAACCGCGATCACGCGCCCCTCGGGATCGATGTCCGTCCCGTGGCCCGGAAGGTTGAAGGCGGTCTCGGCGGCAGCGAGCCACTCCGGATCCGCCGCGAACTTCATCACCCTGGCCCCGGCGGCAACGTAGCCGGCGAGCGACAGCGCCGGGACCAGGAGCGCCGCGGCGAACCACCACACCCGGGAGCGGCGATAGAACGCGGAGTAGCGCAGCCACTGGTGAACGCCGATGCAGCCGTGGGTCCACACCACCACCAGCGCCACAGCCTGCATCGCGGCACCCGACCACATGTCGTGCCACAGCCCCAGCAGGACGTAGGTATAGGTGTCATCGATCCCGTACAGCTGATGCTGTCCCCGCGTCCCCACGACATGCGCGAGCAGCAGCCACGGTCCCAGCAGTCCGAGGACGTATTGCAGCTGCTGGAGCACCGGCAGTCCGCTCAGTTTCTCGCGCAGCACGATGCTGCCGGCCGCAAGCACCATGTGGATCGCGAGCGCGCCGTAGAGCAGCACGGTCATCGGTCCGGAACGCCAGATGGCGACGAACCAGAGCCGGGAGGCCTCGAGTGCCTCGAGCGACCACAGTCCGGCCATGTGGTTGGCGAGGTGGCTGGTCACGTAGACCATCAGCACCAGGCCGCTGAACAGCCGCAGGCGCTGAACCAGCTGCCGGGGGCCCCTGCGCGCTGTCTCGGTCGACAGGTCCGCCATCAGCCGGTCACCGGCCGGTTGCGCTTGAACTCGGTGCCAACCTGCGCCATAAAACCGCGCCTCTTCCAGCCGGACCTTGCGACACCGTGACCCATGCGTTGCACATCGAAGGCCTGACCAGGCATTTCGGTTCCAGGATCGCCGTCGACACAGTGACCTTCACCGCCGACACCGGTGAGGTCCTCGGCTTTCTGGGACCCAACGGTGCGGGCAAGTCCACGACCATGAAGATGATCGTCGGGTTCCTTGCCCCGACCCGGGGCACCGCGCGGGTCCTTGGACGTGATGTCCTCCAGGATCCGCTGGGAGTCAAGGCGGCCGTCGGCTACCTGCCGGAAGGCGCGCCTGCCTATCCCGACATGACCCCGAAGGCCTTCCTCGACTTCATTGCCGGGATTCGGGGATATGACGGGGCCGACCGCCGCAAGCGGGTCGGACACGTCATCGAGCTCACGCGGATCGAGGAGGTTGCCGCCCAGCCGGTGGAAACCCTGTCGAAGGGGTACAAGCGCAGGGTCGGACTTGCCCAGTCACTGCTGCACGATCCGCAGGTGCTCATCCTCGACGAACCGACCGACGGCCTCGATCCGAACCAGAAGCAGGTGGTACGCGAGCTGATCCGCACGATGGCGCGGGACAAGTGCATCGTGATCTCGACCCACGTGCTCGAGGAGGTGGACGCGGTGTGCACCCGCGCCTTGATCATCGCACGCGGCCGCATCAAGGCCGACGGCTCACCCGACACGCTGAGGTCGCAGTGGGGTTCCGACAACCTCGACGAGGTGTTCGGGAGGATCACCCGGAATGCGTAACACCTGGCTCGTCTTCAGGCGGGAGTTCGCCGCCTACTTCGCGACTCCACTCGCCTCGATCTTCATCGTCATCTTCCTGTTGCTGGCCGGGCTGCTCACGTTCTTTCTCGGCGGGTTCCTCGAACGCGCCCAGGCCGACCTCGTGCCGTTCTTCGAGTTCCATCCCTGGCTCTACCTGTTCCTGGTCCCCGCACTGTCCATGCGCCTGTGGGCCGAGGAGCGCCGGCTCGGCACCATCGAGCTGTTCCTGACCCTGCCGATCTCGATGATCGAGGCCGTGGCGGGCAAGTTCCTTGCCGCCTGGGCGTTTGCCGGGACGGCGCTGGCGCTGACCTTCCCGTTCTGGCTGACCGTCAACTACCTCGGCAATCCCGACAACGGCGTCATCGTGGCGTCCTACGTCGCAAGCCTGCTCATGGCTGGTGCCTACCTCGCCATCGGCTCGATGATCTCGGCCGCCACCAAGAACCAGGTGATCGCCTTCGTGCTGACCACAGCAGCCTGCTTCGTCCTCACGCTTGCCGGATCGACCTTCGTGCTCGACTTCCTGTCGGCCTGGGCGCCGACCACCGTCGTCGAGATCGTGGCCAGTCTCGGGTTCCTGCCGCACTTCCAGTCGATCCAGCGCGGCGTGATCGACCTGCGCGACATCGTGTTCTTCGTCTCGGTGATCATGATCGCGCTCACCGCCAATGCGGTGATCGTCGACTGGCGAAAGGCAATGTGAGATGGCCGCCCCGACATCGAGAGCGCCAGGCGGCACCGGAACGGTCGTCCTCGTGCTGGGACTGCTGGCGGTGCTGTTCGTCTCGATCAACACCATCTCCTCGGCGCTCCTGACCTCGGCCCGCCTCGACCTGACCGAGGACCGGCTGTACACGCTGTCACCCTCGACGCGCGCCCTGCTGGGGAAGGTGGAGGAACCGGTCACTTTCAGGCTGTACCTCTCGGGCTCGCTGGCACAGGCGGCACCGAGGCTCGGACTCTATGCGACCCGGGTCCGCGACCTTTTGCGCGAATACGAGACCGTGTCGGGAGGCCTGGTGCGCCTCGAGGTCCTGGACCCCGAGCCGTTCTCCGATGTCGAGGATCGCGCCGTGGCGGCCGGGCTGCAGGCAGTGACCGCTTCGGGCGGCAGCGAGAAGCTCTACTTCGGGCTGGTTGGAACCAACACCACCGACGATATCGAGACGATCCCGTTCATGCGCGTGGATCTCGAGGATTTCCTTGAATACGAGCTGTCGCGAATGCTGCACGCGCTCTCGACCGCCGATCCCACGGTAATCGGGATCATCTCGTCGTTGCCCACAGACGGGACAGTGCGGATGAACCCGCAGGGGGTGCAGGAGCAGGTGCCGCCCTACGTGATCCGGACCCGGATCGGCGAATTGTTCGAGACCCGGTACCTGGGCCGGCAGGTCGACGAGGTGCCAGACGACGTGAACGTCCTGGTCATCGCGCACCCGAAAGACGCCACGCCGCGGACCCGGTTCGCCATCGACCAGTTCCTGCTTGCGGGCGGCAGGGCGGTGGTGCTGGTCGATCCGTTCTCGGAGACCCAGGGCATGGAGGGGCAGCTGCTCGGAACCGTGGTCGAGGGCAGCAGCCTGGAGGCGATGTTCGATGCCTGGGGCGTGGAGTTCGGGGTCGGCACGGTCGTCGGCGACAAGCTGAGTGCCCGCAAGGTCATCTCCCAGGACAGCTCAAGCCTGATCGAGTACGTGCCCTGGCTGGAACTGCGCGGACCGAGCATCAATTCCTCCTCACCCATCATGTCGGGCGTCGAGGTGGTGGCGATGGCAAGCGCCGGCCACTTCACCCTGCGCGATGACGCTCCGGTGACACTGACGCCGCTGCTGACCTCCTCGCCGGGGTCGATGCTGATCGATGCCGCCAAGGTGCAGGGTTTCCGTGATCCGGAGCGGTTGCTCGACGAGTACAGGGCCGGCCAGCGCTACGTCCTCGGCGCCCGGGTGACCGGCATGGTCGAAACGGCGTTTCCGGACGGGCCGCCACCACCCCCGGAAGGGGATGATGCCCGGGGCACTCCGCCACCGCCCTGGACGCGGCCGGTGCTCACGACCTCGGTGCAGCCGCTGGACGTGGTCCTGTTCGGGGATGCCGACCTGCTCTCCGACCGGTTCTGGATCAGGATGCAGGACTACGTCGGGGGACAGATACCGGTTCCGACCGCGAGCAACGGCATCCTCGTGCTCAACACGCTCGAGGCACTGTCGGGATCGAGCACGCTGATGGAACTGCGCGGGCGCGGCAGCGTCAGCCGACCGTTCGAGGTCGTCGAGGAGATCCAGCGCGCGGCCGAGCGGAACTTTACCGACAAGGAACGCGAACTCCGCCAGACACTCGAGAAGACCGAGCAGGAACTCCACGCGCTCAGAGTCCGCAATCCCGAGGACGCGGCGCGGGTGGTTCCGGAGCGCGACCGCAGGCAGATCGAACGGTTCCAGCGCGAAAGGCTGCAACTGCGCTCCGAACTGCGCGAGATCCAGCGGTCACTCAACGAGGACTTCGAGCGGCTGCAGACCAGGCTGTGGTTCCTCAACATCGCGCTGGCTCCGCTGGTCGTGACCCTGGCCGCCATCCTGCTCGCGGTCTGGCGTGCATTCCGCCGGCGTGACCGTGTCCACGAGGCGGTTGCAGGATGAGTGACCCGGCATGCTGACCAGACGTTTCATCCTCTTCCTTGCGCTGCTGAGCGCCGCGGCGTTCGCCGCCGCCGCCGGACTGACCTGGCAGCGATGGCACGAGACCATCCGCAGCGTGGATGCCGAGCCCGCCTTCCCCGGCATTGCCGAACGGCTCGAGGACGTGACAACCATCCGGATCGTGCGCGCAGCGGACCACCCCGACGGGGGGCTCACCATCACGCGCGCGGCCGATCAGTGGACGGTGGCCGAGAAGGACGGCTACCGGACCCGGCCGGCAGCGGTCCGCGAACTCCTGCTCGGACTGGCCGACCTCGAGCTGATCGACGCCAGGACCCGGGCCCCAGCCCGCTACCACAGGCTGCACCTGTCCGACACCGACACGCCGGGATCGCGTGCGACCCGCATCGTGCTCGAGGACGCGACGGGCGCGGTGCTGATCGACGCGCTGTTCGGAAAGTCGGTTCCGAGCCTGTCCGGAGACACTCCGTCGATGTACGTGCGCCGCTCGGGAGAAGCCCAGAGCTGGCTTGCAACCGGTGAGTTGCGGATCAGGGGCGGGCATCTCGACTGGGTCCCGATCGTGCTCGCGCGCATCGAGAGGAGCCGGATCGCGCTTGCCCGCCTGTCATCACCCGGCGCCGACCCTCTCGAGCTGTCCTGGGACAACAGGACCCGGCAGTTCCGCATCCGCGACCTGCCCGACGACCGGGAGATCGCCTCGCGCTACGAACTGCTCCAGGTCGGCATGCTGGCCGAGACCCTGGTGCTCGATGACGTGCGCAGCGCGGACGGGCTAACGCCCGATCCCGAACTCGGCGGCGCGACCTGGCAGACCGTCGACGGCCTGATGCTCACCCTCACATTGGCGCCGGGATCGGGGAACGACCCGGCGCCATGGGCGCTGCTCGCCGTAGACACCGGCCCGGACGCCGAACAGAAGGTGCTGGACGAGGCGGCCGGGATCCGGGAGCACACCGACGGCTGGGCATTCCGCCTGCCCGAGCGCACCCTCGCGCGGCTGCGCGCCACCAGCGACAGCCTGACCCGGCCGAAAGGTTGACACGAACGGACCGCATCGGCGAGCCCGCACCCCGGCACCGGTAACTTCCGTCCCGATCTGCACTGCGAAACCAGTGACCAACCGGCGTTCTTGCGACGCGGGACCAGACCCGGATTGACATTGCCGCAGCAGTGCCCGGCCGAAATCCGACCGGTCAGTTCACCTGGCTGGCAGGTGACATGCTTGCTGGAAGGGGCCTCTCACCGTACCCGAAACTGCGGGAGTGCCCCTTCACGGTGCCGCCATGGCGAAATGACGAACCCGGGAATCCTCGAATGCCCGGTCCACGGTATGGACCGGGCCGGAGGGAGCCCCCGTCCCCGTTGAATGGCGTCACCCTGTGCTCGGTGGCGAGGAGCCGTGCGGCGTCCCGGCAACGGCTCCGGTTGGTGGCATGAACACGGTCGACGGTCCCGCCACCGGTGTGGACCTCCGCCCGGGTCTCCCACGCCTGCTTCCTGCCTCGTTGAGTCGGGTGTACACCGAACGTCGCAGTCGCGAGGCGAGAGGTCTCCGGTTATCCGGTTTCCACCGCGTGGGCTCGGCCCATGATCGCGATGAAGTCAGCCCGGGAGAGATGAACGAAGCGCGCGTCGCCGGCCGTGGATCCCCGGGGAGGAAGACAGCAGCCCGCAGGGCGAAGGAAGCAACGGTCATGTCGTTGGCCATCGGAGCAGACGGGATGGCGCCGGGCTGCGCTGCATGAAGCGACGCTTCAGCTGTTTCGTGATTTACACGTGTGCCTGGACTTCGTGGCGGGAGATCCGCATGGGTTTCCGCATTCCCGGAAATACGAAACTCTCATCGGCCCAGTCGAAGGGTGCATCGACCCGGTGTATGGCACGGTGGTGGTTCGGGCAGATGAGCACCATGTTATGGAGCTCGTCCTGGCCGCCGCGGCTGAGCCAGTGGACATGATGCGCTTCACAGAGATCCTGTCGGTACAAGGACCTGGGATTCCATTTGCACAGCTGGCACATGCCTTCGTACAGTTCCCGCAGTTCCCTGACATGCTGCGGATTGCGGCGCGGTGCCTGTTCGAACAGGTAGCGGCGGCGCTCATCCGCGATGCCGGGAGCCTCGGCTGCGATGAGGCTGCTTACGGAAGCGGGGTCTCCGAGAAGGATACGGGCCTCCAGCTCTTCCTCCGGCAGCAGTCGGGCGCGTGGTTCAGGTGGCAGGTGGCGGGCGTATTGCGCGAGCACCCGGTGGTCTGCCGGGGTCAGCCGCCTTACGGCCGCGTGACCCTGAAAAGACCTGCCGAGCACCGGGGCGCTGGCCCTGACGGAGAGCTGTCTGATCAGCCCGGAAACATCGGGCTGATCGTCGGTCCGGAAGTAGCGCGACTTCTCGAGGTTGCCCCAGAGCCGGTACTCACCGTACCGGTACCCTGCTGGATTCCTGGTTTTCGCGCGGACGACAAGGTCCATCGCGAGGACGTACTTGCCAGAAGGCGTCCTGGTAAAAGCCCACAGACTGTCGCCAGGTTCGATCCCGTGCAGGAGCGGGTTGGACTGGTTGAGATGATAACCGGCTCCCCAGTCCAGGTCGCGGCGATAGTTCCTGCCCACCCAGTGGTACAGCAACGGCATCGGAATCAGCTACAAAAACCCGTGGCGAGACGTTGCCGCTTCAACGCAGGGCCCCGATGGGGCGTCGGGGCAGACAGTCAGCCGTGCGGCACGCTTCCATGGTCGGGAACAGCCCCGGTTTCCATCCGCCAAATGGCCGGAGAAAAGGCCGGTAGCGAGCAAGTCGCAGGGAAATGCTGCATGATGCCCTCTCAACACGCCGCAGCGCGCTCCGGGAAGCGGCCCCTCACCGTCCCCGGAACTGCGGGCGTCGCTTTTCCATGAAGGCGCGCCGGCCCTCCTCGTAGTCTTCGCTGGTCCGGCACATGGCCACCGCCGCCTCCGGGGCGTCGAGATCCCACTCCGCCTCCGGCTTTGCCAGTTCGATCAGTGCCTGCTTGGCCGCCCGGATTGCAAGCGGGGCGTTGCGCGCGATGCGATCGACGAGGTCGCCGACCGCGTCATCGAGACCGGCCTGGGGCAGGACCCGGTTGACCAGCCCCATGTTCCGGGCCTCCTCCGCGTCGAACTGCCGGCCGGTGTAGAAGATCTCGGCGGTAAACGCCGGTCCGACCAGCCGGGCCAGGCCGCGAATGCCCTCGAACTTGTAGCCGATCCCGAGCTTGGCCGCCGGAATGCCGAAGGTGGAGATGTCGGAGCAGTAGCGGATATCGCACCCGACCGCGATCGCGAGCCCGCCACCGATGCAGTAGCCGTTGATGCAGGCAATGGTGGGTTTGACCACCGCGTCGAGCGCCCGGTGGAAGTTGGCGACCGAAACCTCGTAGGCGCGAATGGCCTCGAGCGATCCGCGCTCGGTTTCGAACCGGGAGATGTCGGCCCCCGCCACGAAGGCCCGTTCGCCCGCGCCCGTGAGCACGATTACGCGGACATCGTCCCGGGCGTTGAAACGGTCGAGCAGGTCCGCCGTTCCGTCCCACATGTCCTGCGACATGGCATTGTGACGGGCCGGGTTGTTGAAGGTGATCCACGCGACCCCTCCCTCGACCCTGGCCAGGAGCCGCTCGTCGTCCCGTTCGGGTTCGGCTGCCATCCCTCTTCTCCCTGTCTGTTCGTCAGATCACGCCGTCGCTTCGCAACTGTTCGATCTCGGCTTCTTCCAGGCCGAGTTCGGCCAGGACCTCGTCGGTGTGTTCCCCGTACTCGGGCGGCGGGCGGGTAAAGCTCGACGGCGTACGGGACAGGCGGACCGGCTGGGCCACAAGGGACAGGTCGCCGCGGGCATGCCCCTTCACTGTGTCCGCCATGGCGAGATGGCGGACCTGGGGATCCTCGAATGCCCGGTCCACGGTATGGATCGGACCGGACGGAACCCCGTTGTCGTTGAACAGCGTCACCCAGTGCTCGGTGGTCTCGTTTTCGAGCAGCTGCTGGATCTCGGCGTTCAGCGCATCGCGGTTCGCCGACCGGGACGCGGCATCGGCATAGTCCGGGTTCTCGGCCAGATCCTCGCGTCCCACCACGGCACAGAACCGCTTCCAGATCACCTGGCCGGCAACCCCGAGGTTCATGTACCCATCGCTTGTCCGGAATACACCGGTCGGAATACTGGTCGGGTGGTTGTTTCCGGCGGTCTTCGGCACCTCGCGGTCCACGAGCCAGCGGGCGGCCTGGAAGTCGAGCATGAACAGCTGCGCCTGCAGCAGCGAGGTGTCGATCCACTGTCCCCTGCCCGAGACCTCGCGCTCCAGCAGGGCAATCATGATGCCCTGGGCCGCGAACAGGCCGGCGCAGAGGTCGGCAACCGGGATCCCGGCGCGCACCGGGCCCTGGCCGATCAGCCCGGTGATCGACATCAGCCCGCCCATTCCCTGGGCGATCTGGTCGAACCCGGGCCGGGTCGCGTAGGGGCCGTCCTGACCGAAGCCCGAGATGCTTGCGTAGACGAGCCCGGGATTGTCGGCGCTCAGCGCCTCGTAGTCGATACCGAGCCGGTGCTTCACGTCCGGGCGGTAGTTCTCCACGACCACGTCGGCGGTCCGGGCAAGCCGCTTGAACAGCTCCAGTCCGCGCGGGTCCTTGAGGTTGAGGGTAACCGCGCGCTTGTTGCGATGCAGGTTGAGGAAATCCGAACCATGCCGCGAACCGCCGAGCGCATTGCCGCCCTCGAGCCGCTCCGGCAGTTCGACCTTGATGACGTTCGCGCCCCAGTCCGCGAGCTGGCGCACGCAGGTGGGACCGGCACGCACCCGTGTGAGGTCGAGGACGGTAAACCTCTGCAGGGCGGTCGAGGCAGGCGCCGTGGGCATGACCATGATCTCCCCGTTGTCCGGCAAAGCGGCGGAAGTTGATGAGGCGCTCCCGTCCGGTCAGGCCGGGCGGGCCCGCAGCCTGTAACGGGCGCCTACAGGCCGAACCTGCGCATCGACCGGGCGAGCCCCCTGTGCGCGGCGCGACGCACACCGAACCGGACCACTCCGCCCGGGCCCTTCGAGGCCGCCGAGAGGAATGCGAAGACCGAGAGGACGCGGTAGAGCGAACGCAGCATGATCAGGATCTCCCCGGACGGACCATCGGGACGAGACGATGGCCCCGGGGCTCGGCCAAGTCAATCTGCCGGTGGCAGGCCGCCACCCCGTTGCCACATTCCTGCCAGACTTGTCGTGCAGTATTGCAGCCTGTTGTCCGCCTGGCGGCGCGTGGACCGGCCTTCCTCCCCCCGGTTCGCGCGCCGCCGTCGCGTCAGGTCGGGCGGTTTGCACCGGCTGCCGCCTGCCCCCGTTCCCCGGTCCGGCGTGCCGTATCGGGGCGAGGAACACCGTCCTTCAGCAGCTTGAAGGTCAGGCTGTCGGAGAGCGCCATGATCGAGGCGTCGATGATGTTGCCCGAGACACCCACCGTGGTCCAGCGCCCGTCCCGGTCGCCACTCTCGATCATCACCCGGGTGGTGGCATCGGTACCGTCACCGTCGACGGGCGGCGGCAGGATCCGGACCTTGTAGTCGATCAGGCGCACGTCCCCGAGGCACGGATAGTGGCGGACCAGGGCCTTGCGGATCGCGATGTCGAGCGCGTTGACCGGACCGTTGCCGACGGCGACTTCATGCAGCCGGTCGGCGCCGACCTCGATGGTCGCCGTCGCCTCCGACTCGATGACCAGGACACCGCGGGCGTTGAAGCGGCGTTCGTCGATCACGCGGAACCGGTCGATGGAAAAGTATCCGGGCACGGTCCCGACCAGCCGGCGCGCCAGCAGTTCGAAACTCGCCTCCGCACTGTCGAAGGCATAGCCGAGGTACTCCTTCTCCTTCACGTCCTCGACAAGCCGCCCGATCCTGGCGTCTCCGGGATCGAGTTCCAGTCCGATCTGGCGCAGCCTGGCCAGGATATTCGACCGACCGGCCTGGTCCGACACCAGGATCTGGCGCTGGTTGCCCACCAGCGCCGGATCGATGTGCTCGTAGGTCCGCGGGTCCTTTTCCACCGCCGAGACGTGCAGGCCACCCTTGTGGGCAAAGGCCGACGCCCCGACGTAGGCGGCGCGGGCGTCGGGCACCCGGTTGAGCCGTTCATCGAGCAGGCGCGACAGTGCGGTCAGCTTGCGCAGTCCGTCCGCGGTCACGCCGGTCTCGTATCCCAGCTTCAGCACCAGTGACGGGATCAGCGAGCACAGGTTGGCATTACCGCAGCGCTCGCCGAGACCGTTGATGGTGCCCTGGACCTGGCGCGCACCGGCCCTGACGGCGGCCAGGGTATTCGCCACCGCATTCTCGGTGTCGTTGTGGCAGTGGATCCCGAGGTGACTGCCGGGAACCACGGCCGTCATGTTCCCGACGATGTCCCCGACTTCGTGCGGCAGGGTGCCGCCGTTGGTATCGCACAGCACCACCCAGCGCGCGCCGGCGTCGTACGCGGTCTCCGCGCAGGCCCGGGCAAACCCGGGATCTTCCCTGTAGCCGTCAAAGAAGTGCTCGCAGTCGAACATGGGCTCGAAACCGCTGGCGGCCGCATGCGCGATGCTGTCGGCGATCATCGCCAGGTTCTCGTCCCGGCTGATGCCGAGAGCCAGGTCGACGTGAAAGCCCCAGCTCTTGCCGACCAGGCACGTCGCGTGGGCGCGCGCCGCCAGCACACCGGCAAGGCCCGGATCGTTGTGTGCGCTGCGCCCGGCGCGCCGGGTCATCCCGAACGCCACCAGCCTGGCCCGCGCGAGCGCCGGCGGAGCGGCAAAGAAGGTGTCATCTGTGGGGTTGGCGCCCGGCCAGCCACCCTCGATGTAGTCGATCCCGATCTCGTCGAGCGCGCGCGCGATCGCCGCCTTGTCGGCAACGGTAAAGTCGACGCCGCGGGTCTGCTGCCCGTCGCGCAGGGTGGTGTCGAAGAGATACAGGCGGTCGTCGCCGGTCATGTCGTCACCGCCAGTGCACCGACGCGTCGTACGCGGCACGGCGAAGGTTGTCTCCGGACCCGGCCACCCGGACCCGGGCGCTGTTTACTCTCCCAGGGCCGGGAATGACAGCCCCGACCGGTCAGCCGCCCGGTTGTTCCTCGCGCGCCAGCTGCGAAATGATGCCGCGCAGCATGTTGGGCCCGCGGTCGATCGCCAGCCTGACCGGCCGGCGGCCGTCCGCCCGGTCCTCGCGCCGCTGGATCGCCTCGAGGATCGCCTTGTCCTCGTCGAACGCGACCCGCAGCTGGGTGTTCATGCGCTCCCCGATCCCGGGATCGTCGAGACCGATGTTGCGGGAATGCGCCCAGTGATCCACGGTTTCGGTCGCGCTCACCGGGGTCAGGAAGTGCATGGCGTACAGCCGGACCCCCTCGTCGCGGTCGGCCTCCGTGGCATGGCGCGAGGTCTCGATGCTGCCGAAGTCGATCACCGCGATGTTGGGTGCGTGGAAATGGTAGTAGTGCCAGCGGTCGACCATGCCGGCGAACCCGCCAAACGCCTTGAAGAACCCGATCGGCGGCGCATTCCTGATCCAGCGCGAGGTGATCACCGTCCTGTCGTGGCGCACCACGTCGACCGGCACGCCCTCGCTCTCGGGGTTCCCGAGGGTGGTGGGATGCACGAAGGCGACATGCGCCGGATCGCAGAGGTTTTCGGCCAGGTGCAGGTAGTTCGCCCGGATGTGCAGCGCGTCTCCGTACTCCAGCGCCCGGTCGGGGCCGAGATAGGCCGACAGATCGTGCACGGGCGTGACCGCGGCGGGGTCCCCGATCCACACCCACACCACACCGTGCTCCTCGCATACCGGGTAAGAGCGCACGAAGGCCGAGTCCGGCAGGTTCGACTGGCCCGGAATGCGCACGCAGCGGCCGTCGGGCCCGAAGGTCATGCCGTGGTATCCGCACTCGATCGCATCACCGCGGATCCGGCCCATCGAAAGCGGCAGTCGCCTGTGCGGGCACTGGTCCTCCAGCGCCGCGACCGACCCGTCCGCGGTGCGATAGACGACGATGTCCTCGTCGAGCACTCGCAGGCCGAGCGGCCGGTCGGCCAGGTCCCGGCTCCAGGCGACGACGTACCAGGCGTTGCGGACGAAAGTCATGGGCCCGTCCCTCCCGTCACGTAATGCGTCCCGGGTCACTATGGTCGATCATGTTCCGCGGCGACAGGGTGAAAGACGCGGCACGGCCGGCAATGCGCGCTTTGCCCGACCTGTTGCGCCGTGTAGTGTGGACTTGGACCAACAGGAGGCACTCGCCGAACAACAGAGCGTGGGAGACCAACAGATGAAGTTCAGCAAAACCGGCATGACGCGCCGGCTTGGCGTGCTGACCGTGTGCGCAGGCGCACTGGTCGGTCTGTCTGCAACCGGGTCGCTGGCCGCGGACCCCGTGACACTGCGGATCGCAGCCGACCTGACCGGACCGCCGCATCCCGCCGGTATCGCGATGGAGTACTTCAAGGAACGTCTCGCCGAGGAGATCCCCGGCAGCGAGGTCCGGACCTATTACGCCGGCGCGCTGTACCGGATCCCGGAGGCCATCGAGGCGATGACGGACGGCAACCTCGAGATGACATGGGGTCAGTTCGGCAAGTCCTCGCAGATCGAACCCTACGCGAGCGTGGTGATCGGCCCGCAGCTGCTGTCGACACCGGGCGCCATCAACGCGCTTGATTCCTTCGAGACCTTCAAGATGCTGCAGGACCGGTTCGCCAAGGTCCACGACGTCAAGATCTTCGCCTCGGCACACCTGAGCATGTACATGGGCGCGGGCGCCGGCTTCCGGCTGCTGAAGCCCGAGGATTTCGAGAACCGGAAGATCCGCTCCATGGGACCGGCCGAGAACGCCGCGCTCAAGGCGTGGGGCGCCAACCCGACCACCATGGCCTTCGGTGACGTGCCGCCGGCGCTGCAGACCGGCGTTATCGACGGCCTGCTCACCAGTCTCGGCGGGTTCAACAACACCAAGGAACAGGCGCCGTACTTCACGGTTGCCGGCATCAACGGCATCGTCGGCGACTACTACTGGATCGGTGCCTCGCTCAGCTGGTGGAACTCCCTGTCCGACGAGCAGCGCACCATCATCGAAAACCTGCTCGTCAACGACGTGATCCCGTTCCAGAAGCAGATGAACTGGTGCAACGACCGGCGCCTGGTCGACAAGTTCGAGACCAAGGATCCGTCGAAGCCCGGCATCTACATCATGAACGCCGATGAGGCCGGCGCCCTGCGTGACAAGCTTGGGAACGCGACGGCGGACTGGGTCAAGGCGAACACGCCTGATGATGCCAACCCGTGGGTGGACAAGTTCGTCGAGGAGGCAACCGCTGCCACGGCGGCCAACCCGATGGGCTCGGATCCGCTGGAGAAGACCGACTGTGGGGAAATGGCCAAGTACTTCGCGAAGTACGTGAAGAAGTAACCGCGCAGGCCGTGCATGCATGAAGGCGGCGGGCTGCCGTGGGCAGCCCGCCGTCGGCTTTGGGAGGGTGTATGCAATGGATGAAGCTGTGGACCGGGTGTACCGGGCACTGCGGTTCTGCCTGGATGCCATCATCGGCAACTGCGCGGCGGCGGTCCTCCTGGGAGCGACCCTGCTCGCGATCGCCGAGATATTCCGCCGCTACATACTCGGCGTGGTGTTCGAATGGGGCCAGGACGCGGTGACCTACATGGTCATCAGCGCCATGTTCCTGTACTTCGCCGTCACCCAGGCCCGGCGCGGTCACCTGATCATGAGCGCCGGCATCGACGCCATGCGCGCCAAGGGCCTGCGCCGCACCCTGGTCGTGCTGCGCACCGGCGTCTCCCTGCTCTCGATCGGGATTTTCAGCGGGTTCGTCACCTGGGGGATACCCACGCTCGAGAGAACCATCCTCATGGAACGCAAGACCCAGAGCATGATCCTGCTGGTGTGGCCGTTCCAGACCTGCCTGATCGTCGGGTTCGGGCTGATGGCGCTCGTGACCCTGTTCCACCTTTACCAGGATGTCCGCGCCCTGATGGGAACCACGGTCTTTGCCTGGTCACCGCCGGAAGAAGCCACCGATATCTGACCCAAGGGCGCTGACGACATGCACCTTCTCGGTTCCTCCCTGATCATCCTGCTCGTCGTCGGCGCACCGATCGGGATCGCGCTCTCCGGCGCAACCATCCTGGTGGTGCTGACGGACCCGATCATGACCCCGAAGGCCCTGTTCCGGTCCTTCTTCAGCTTCCTGTCCAGTTACACCCTGATGGCGATCCCGTTCTTCATCTACGCCGGGTTCCTGATGGAGCGGACCGGGCTGATCGCCAAGCTGTTCAAGTTCGCCGACTCCCTGATCGGCTGGCTGCCGGGCGGTTTTGCCTACGCGACACTGCTCGCCGCCGTCATGTTCGGGGCGATTTCCGGCTCCAGCACGGCCATGGCCGCGGCGATGGGGGTCATCGCCTATCCCGAGATGATCCGCCGCGGCTACCCGGTGTGGATGGCCGCGGGCATCATTGCCTGCGGCGGCGGCATCGCCCTGCTCATCCCGCCGAGCATCACGCTGATCCTGTTCGGCATCATCACCGAGGAATCGATCGTCGCGCTGTTCTTCGCCGGCGTCGTTCCCGGCATCATGCTGGCGCTGAGCGACGCGGTGATCATCGTCGCGATCTCGTTCTACATGCGGCTTCCCGCGGGCACCTTCAGCGTTCGCAACGTCGTCTCGGCGCTGTGGGAGGCATGGCCGGCCCTGCTGATGCCGGTGATCATCCTGGGCGGGCTCTACGGCGGGCTGTTTACGCCCACCGAAGCGGGAGCGGCCGCCTGCGCCTATGCCATGGTCTACGGGCTGCTCTCCGGTGGCCTGCGGTTCCTCAGGGAACTGATGCCGACAACCAAACGCGCCGCCAACCTGACCGCCATCGTGTTCTTCGTGCTCGGCTGCGTCGGGGTGTTCCAGTTCCTGCTCGCCAACAAGGGCTGGCCGCAGGACGTGGCGAACTGGGTGAACGACCAGGGTCTGTCGCAGCTCGGCTTCCTCGTCCTGCTGCTCGTGGTCATGCTGTTCCTGTCGATGTTCCTGACCGGTGTCGCGATCCTGGTGCTGACCGTGCCGATCTTCTTCCCGGTCGCGCTGACGCTCGGGGTCGACCCGGTCCACCTCGGCATCCTGACCGCACTCGCGATCGAAATGGGCGGCGTGATCCCGCCTGTCGGGCTCAACCTGTTCGCTGTCAGCGGAACCACCGGTGTCTCGGTAACCAAGGTCATGCAGGGCGCCATACCGTTTCTCTTCACCGACGGTCTGGTGCTGATCCTGGTGCTGCTGTTCCCGATCCTGGCCCTGTGGCTGCCGCTGAACGCGGTCAAGTCGGCCTTCGGAAGCTGAGACCCCGGGCCGTGACCGGCCCGCGTGCGGGTGACCGTATCGGGACCATAACCGGATCTTCCCTGTTTGCGCGGCCGCCCTCCCTCGCGCCGGGCGGGCGCAGGGCCGTGCCGGAAAGCCGACGCGGACGGGCACCGGGATCCCGCCGAAGTGGACGACGGGGCCGGGATCGATCCCGCCGGTCGCCTGCGCCGGCGGGATACGGGGCAACCGTCCCCGGTATGATCCCTCGGTCCGGCTGCCTTGATTCAGGCGGTTCCGCCTCTTATTTTCTCGCACCCGCAGCATGACCCCGGATTGACCATCCACGATGACCGACCGTGTCTCCGACAGGCCCGCCAGCGACTTCCAGTCCCTGATCCTGACGCTGCAGCAGTACTGGGCCGACCAGGGCTGCGTGATCCTGCAGCCGCTCGACATGGAGGTCGGGGCCGGGACCTTCCATCCGGCAACCACCCTGCGGTCGCTGGGTCCCGACGACGTGTGGAACACCGCTTATGTGCAGCCGTCGCGACGACCCACCGACGGCCGGTACGGCGAGAACCCGAACCGGCTGCAGCACTACTACCAGTTCCAGGTTCTGATGAAGCCGTCTCCGGCAGACAGCCAGGAACTCTACCTCGGTTCCCTGGCGGCGATCGGCCTCGATCCCATGGCACATGACGTGCGTTTCGTCGAGGATGACTGGGAGAGCCCGACCCTGGGTGCCTGGGGGCTCGGCTGGGAGGTTTGGTGCGACGGGATGGAGGTGTCGCAGTACACCTATTTCCAGCAGGTGGGCGGCATCGAGTGCGATCCGGTGCCACTGGAACTCACCTACGGCCTCGAACGGCTTGCCATGTATGTCCAGGGCGTCGAATCGATCTTCGATCTCGACTGGAACGGCAGGCCCGCCAGTCAGGGCGGCAAGCTTTACCGGGACATCTTCCACCAGGCAGAGCAGGAATACTCCGCATACAACTTCGAGTGCGCCGACACCCGGGCTCTGCTGCGCCACTTCGAGGATGCCGAGGCCGAGTGCACCCGGCTGCTGCAGCGCAGCATCCCGCTGCCGCTGCCGGCCTACGACCAGTGCATGAAGGCCAGTCACCTGTTCAACCTGCTCGATGCCCGGGGCGTGATCAGCGTCGCCGAACGCCAGTCCTACATCGGACGGGTACGGACACTGGCCCGGGGATGCTGCGAAGCCTGGATCGCCGCCGGCGACAGCCGGAAGGCACGGCAGACCGGCCATGGCTGAACTGCTGCTCGAACTGCTCTCGGAGGAGATCCCCGCGCGTATGCAGGCGCGCGCCGCCGGCGACCTGAAACGGCTTGTCACCGACCGCCTGTCCGGGTGCGGACTTGCCCATGCGCATGCCGAGGCCCATGTCACGCCGCGGCGCCTCGCGCTGGTCGTGGACGGTCTGCCGCTGCGTCAGCCCGACGTGCGGACCGAACGCCGCGGCCCCAGGGCCGATGCCCCCGAACGCGCGATACAGGGCTTTCTGAAGTCCGTCGGCAAGTCGCGCGACGAGGTGGAGGAACGCGCCACCGCCAAGGGCACCTTCCTGTTCATCACCCTGGAACAGGCCGGTGCCGACACCCGGACCGTCCTGCCGGAGCTGCTGGTCGACGCGATCCAGCAGATGCCGTGGCAGCGGAGCATGCGATGGGCCCGCAACAATTTCCGGTGGGTCCGCCCGCTGCACCACGTGCTCGCCCTCTTCGACGGCGAGCCGCTCGACGGCCGGATTGATCTCGGCACGACCGGGATAGCGTTCGGCGACCGGACGCGGGGACACCGGTTCCTTGCCCCGGAACCGTTCGGGGTGACAGACTTCGCCGGCTACAGGGCGGACCTGCGTCGCGCCTTCGTCATTCTCGACCGCGAGGAACGCAAGCGGATCATCCTCGAGCAGGCAACCGCGCTTGCCGAGGCGCGGGGTCTGTCGCTTCGCAACGACCCGGGGCTGCTCGACGAGGTCTCAGGCCTCGTCGAATGGCCGTCACCCCTGCTCGGGCGCATCGACCCTGAGTTCATGAGCGTGCCGCCGGAAGTCCTGGTCACGGCCATGCGGTCCCACCAGAAGTACTTCGCCCTGCTTGACACCGACGGAGCTCTCGCCGCGTGCTTCGTCACCGTCTCCAACATGGCACCCGACCCGGAACGCGACGCCACCATCGTCGCCGGAAACGAGAAGGTCCTGCGCGCGCGGCTGGCCGATGCGCGCTTCTTCTGGGATCAGGACCGGACCGTGGCGCTGGGAGAACGGGTTCCCGCCCTCGAGGACGTAGCCTTCTTCGAAGGTCTCGGCACCCTCGCCGACAGGTCCGCGCGCATGGAGGTTCTGGCCGACGACATCGCCGGGATGCTCGGCCTGGCCGACACCGCCCCGGCAAGGCGAGGCGCCCGCCTGGCCAAGGCTGACCTGACAACGGAGATGGTGGGCGAGTTTCCCGAGCTCCAGGGCATCATGGGCCGCTACTACGCCGAACACGACGGCGAGGCCGCGGAGGTCTGCGCCGCGATCGCGGATCACTATGCGCCGCTCGGACCGTCCGACCGGGTGCCGACGGCGCCGGTCAGCATCTGTGTGGCGCTTGCGGACAAGCTCGATACCCTGGTCGGGTTCTTTGCCATCGGCGAACGGCCGACCGGCTCGCGCGATCCCTACGCGTTGCGCAGGGCCGCGCTCGGCGTCGTCAGGATCATCCGGGAAAACCGGCTCCGGCTGCCGCTCAACCGGCTGATCGGGGCGGCCCTGGCAGCCTACCGGGATGTCGGGACCGCGGACGGACTGTTCGACTTCATCGTCGACCGGCTTGCCGTGCACCTGCGCACCGAGGGGCTGCGCCACGACCTCATCGCCGCCGTGCGCGGTACGGGAGAAGAGGACGATCTCGTCCGCCTGATCGACAGGGTCGAGGCCCTCGGCGGTTTCCTCGACTCCGCCGACGGCGGAAACCTGCTGGTCGCCTACCGCCGCGCCAGCAACATCGTGCGCATCGAGGAGTCCCGTGACGGCTGTCACTACGACGGCATGCCGCGCGAGGACCGGTTCGCCCAGCCGGAGGAGCACGAGCTGTACCGGCATCTCCGCGAGGCGGACGCGCGCCTCGGACCGCTGATCAGTCAGGAGGGTTTCCTCGAGGCGATGACGGTCCTCGCCGGACTGCGCCAACCGGTCGACAGCTTCTTCGACGAGGTAACGGTCAACGTGGATCAGCCGCAGATCCGCGAGAACCGCCTGTGGATGCTCGGCACGATCACCCGGACGATGAACCGGGTCGCGGACTTCTCGGGCATCGAGGCATGAGCGCGCGACGGGACCGGGCACCATGACCAAGTGGACCTACAGTTTTGGCGGTGGCGCGGCCGAAGGCGACGCCTCGATGAACGACCTGCTCGGCGGCAAGGGCGCCAACCTTGCCGAGATGAGCGGCCTCGGACTGCCGGTCCCCCCCGGGTTCACCATTACCACCGAGGCGTGCGCGCGGTACGGCGCGAACACCGGAACCCGTCCGCCGGGCCTCGAGACCCAGGTTCGCGACGGTATTGCCTTCGTGGAACGGCTCAGCGGCGCGGTGTTCGGTGACCCCGACAACCCGCTCCTTGTCTCCGTGCGCTCGGGCTCGAGGGTGTCGATGCCGGGCATGATGGACACGGTGCTGAACCTCGGACTGAATGACAGGACCGCGGGCGGGCTGGCAAGACGCACCGGCAATCCCCGGTTCGCCTATGACAGCTACCGGCGCTTCATCCAGATGTACGCCGACGTTGTCATGGGAGTTGACCCCTACCTGTTCGAGGAGGCGCTGGCCCATGCCAGGGACGAAAAGGGGGTCGACCTCGATACCGATCTCGACCCCGACGACCTGTTGCGGCTGACCGCAACCTACAGGAGCATCGTCCGCTCCCAGGCCGGAGAGGACTTTCCCGACCGGCCCGAGGACCAGCTGTGGGGCGCAGTCGGCGCGGTGTTCCGGTCGTGGACCAACCGTCGTGCGGTCACCTATCGCAGGCTCCACGACATCCCCGACAGCTGGGGAACCGCGGTGACGGTCCAGGCCATGGTGTTCGGCAACATGGGACCGGACTGTGCGACCGGCGTGGCGTTCACGCGGGACCCGTCGACCGGGGAGGCGCGGCTCTACGGCGAATACCTTGTCAACGCCCAGGGCGAGGACGTCGTCGCCGGCATCAGGACCCCGGTCCCTGTGACCGGGAACGGGGGTGCGGGATCGATGGACGAGGTGATGCCGGAAGTGTACCGCGAGCTGCTCGCCATGCGCGACCGGCTCGAGACCCATTACCGCGACATGCAGGACATGGAGTTCACCGTCCAGAACGGCCGCCTCTACATGCTGCAAACCCGATCCGGCAAGCGGACGACCCAGGCGGCAATCCGCATCGCCGTCGACCTTGCGAACGAAGGGATGATCTCGCACGAGGAGGCAATCCTGCGCGTCGATCCCGGTGCGCTCGACCAGTTGCTGCATCCCACGCTTGATCCGCAGGCCGAGCGCCGGGTGATCACGACCGGGTTGCCGGCGTCACCCGGGGCGGTCAGCGGCACGGTGGTGCTGACCGCGGACGAAGCCGAGCGCCGGAGCCACGATGGCGAACAGGTGATCCTGGTCCGCCAGGAGACCAGCCCCGAGGACATTCACGGCATGTACGCCGCCCAGGGCATCCTGACCACGCGCGGAGGCATGACCAGCCACGCCGCCGTGGTCGCACGCGGCATGGGCCGGCCCTGCGTGTGCGGGGCGGGACGGATACATGTCGACCAGGAAGCCGGCTGCTTCCACGTCGATGACATCACGGTGCGCGCGGGAGACTGGATCACGCTGGATGGCAGCTCCGGGGACGTGATGCTCGGACGCGTCGCGACCGCGCAACCCAGGCAGTCCGACGAGTTCGCCACCCTGATGGACTGGGCCGATACCTGCCGGCGTCTCGGAGTGCGTGCCAACGCCGAGACGGTGGAGGATGCCCGCACGGCCCGCGACTTCGGGGCCGAGGGGATCGGGTTGTGCCGGACCGAGCACATGTTCTTCGAGGCGGAACGGGTGGTCGCGGTACGCGAGATGATCCTGGCCAGTACCGAGGAGCAGCGCCGGGCTGCCCTCGGCCGGCTGCTGCCCATGCAGCGCACCGACTTCGAGGCCCTGTTCCGGGTCATGCAGGGCCTTCCGGTCACGATCCGCCTGCTCGATCCGCCCCTGCACGAGTTCCTTCCGCACACCGATGACGACATTGCCGAGCTTGCGGAGGCGACCGACATTCCCGTCGAGCTGGTCCGCCGCCGCACCGCAGAGCTGCGGGAGACCAACCCGATGCTCGGGCACCGGGGATGCCGCCTCGCCATCAGCTACCCGGAAATACCCGAGATGCAGGCCCGTGCCATCTTCGAGGCCGCCGTGGCCGTCGCCAGCGACAGTGCCGCGGCGGTCATCCCGGAGATCATGATTCCGCTCGCCGCCACGCGGCGCGAGATCGAGACCGTCAAGGCCGTCGTCGACCAGGTGGCGGAGACGGTGTTTGCGGAAGCGGGAGCCCGGATCGACTACCTGGTGGGCACCATGATCGAACTGCCGCGGGCGGCATTGCGCGCCAGCGATCTCGCGGAATCGGCCGCGTTCTTCAGCTTCGGCACCAATGACCTGACCCAAACCACCTTCGGGATCAGCCGCGACGATGCCGGAGGGTTCCTCAGGACCTACCAGGAACGCGGAATCCTCGAGCAGGACCCGTTCGTGACACTCGATGCCGAAGGGGTCGGAGAACTGGTCGACCTCGGTGCTCGACGCGGACGCGCCGTCCGTCCCGGCCTGAAGATCGGCATTTGCGGCGAACACGGCGGGGATCCGGCGTCCATCGCCTTCTGCGAACGGGCGGATCTCGACTATGTCTCCTGCTCGCCGTACCGGGTTCCCGTCGCACGTCTTGCCGCGGCCCGGGCGGCGCTCGAGAACCGCTGAACCGGCGCTTTCCGGCCGCAGCCGCCTCGGCTATAGTGCGCGCACGTGCGGGCGTGGCGGAAGTGGTAGACGCGCCAGACTCGAAACGGGGTCGCCGTGGGGGAAACCCGGCGGTAGCAGGTGTCAAATTCGGGGAAGGCTGACGGGTCGCGCCGCTGCTGATCCCGAGCCAAGCCCCCGGGTTACGGACCCGGTGTGGAAGGTGTAGAGACTTGACGGCACCCACCTAAACCCCCTCTGCGGGGCATGGTGAAGAGAAAGTCCAGACCACAAACATCCCGGAGCCGGGATGGCGGCGGAAGCCGCAGCTGGTACGCAAAATCTGGTTTCCTCAGGAAGTGGGAGTTCAAGTCTCCCCGCCCGCACCACCCCCCTGGACCGGCGACGCGGATGCGACCCGCCGCTTGCGGTGGATCAGCCACAGGTTGCGGCTGTAGATGAGAATGCCGGTCCCCTGCCCCAGCATGATCACGAGATCCTTGCGCAACAGCGCGTAGGTGAACAGCATCAGCCCGCCCGCCAGGCTGAAATACCAGAACGCGACCGGCACGACGCTCTCGCCGCGCCGCTCGCTGATCACCCACTGCACCAGGAACCTGGCGCTGAACATCGCCTGCGCCAGCAAGCCGATCGACAGCAGCAGCATCTCGGCAACATGGAGCCCGTCGGGAAAGAACCAGGCGAGCACGTCCGAGAAAAGGTCCGCGATCACGCCTGTTCCTCTCGCTCCAGCCCGTGCGGAAACCGTCGGATCAGCCAGAGGACGCCGACAAGATCGGGGATGCCGACCAGGAGTCGGCCCAGCGTGGTGTACTTCGACCGGCCCGCCGTGCGTGCGCGGTGCGACACCGGAACCACCTGGATTTCGCAGCCCTCCCGCCGCGCCAGTGCCGGAAGGAACCTGTGCATGTGGTCGAAATACGGAAGCGAGAGGAACAGCTCGCGCTCGAACAGCTTGAGCGAGCACCCGGTATCCGGGTTGTCGTCGCGCAGCACCCGGCGGCGGACCGCGTTACCCACCCGCGACACCAGTCGGCGCATGGCGCTGTCCTTCCGGTCAACCCGGTTCCCGGTCACCATCAGCCGGCGCCGTCCGGCATGGGATCGCTGGACCTCGAGCAGTCGCGGAATGTCGGCCGGATCGTTCTGTCCGTCACCGTCCAGGGTGGCGACGAGGCTCCCGCGGGCCGCCAGCACGCCGCTTCGCAACGCAGCACTCTGTCCGAAACTCCGGTTGTGCCTGACAACCCGGAGTCCGGGGCCTTCTCCGGCTGCCTCGCGCAGGCGCTCACGGGTCCCGTCGGTGCTGCCATCGTCAACGTAGATGATCTCGTACGCACACGCGTCATGCAGGGCGGCCCGGATCTCGGCGACGAGTGGCAGGATGTGCGCCGCCTCGTTCAGAACCGGAACGACCACGGAAAGCAGGGGCGGTCCGGCAGGGGAAGTGCGCGACTGTCCTGGATCCCGGGCTTCGGCCACACACGTTTCTCCTCACGCTCGGACAGCAGCTTCTTAGCCCCGTGCCTTGTCCCGGTTCAACAGGCTTCGCACTCGCGGATCCCGGTAATGGCGCTTGAGCAGGATGGTGACGCACGCAGCCAGCACCGCCCCGGCCAGGACGTCGCCGGGGAAGTGCGCGAGCACCACCACACGGCTGAGCGCCACGGTGACAACCAGCAGCAGGTAGACCAGCGCGAAGCGCGGATAGACCAGGTAGAGGCCGAGGCAGATCGCCACGATGGTCTGGGTGTGCCCGGACGGAAACGAGTTGCGGGCAATGTCGAGGCTCAACGGGGCGAAACCGTAGAGATCCTCCGACAGCAGGTAGCGCGGCCGGAAGCGTCCGACCAGGATCTTGAGGGCATGGTGTGCCACACCCGACGCCGCGCAGGCCAGGATCACGAACCAGCAGTTCCAGGCGTGGACCAGCAACCGGGTCCGCGCGTGGCGGAAACGGGCCAGCCGGGAAAGGCCGACGGTGACGGCGACAGCCGCCAGCAGCGCGACAATGTATGGTGTCGCCTCGCCAAGCCTGGTGATGACCTGAAAGACTTCCCTGACCCCGGGATCGATCGAGGTGGCGGCCCACAGGACCACCGGCCGGTCGACCCACAGGGCCAGCGCCACGCACGCCGCGGCCGCCACCGCGGCGAACGTGACCAGCAGGCGGGCCCGTACCCATCCTGACAGTCCCGGTCTCACCCGTCGTCCTTCCGGGTCAGGATCTCGAGCGTCACCTCGCGTCCCTTCGAATAGTTGACGCCCGACACCATTGCCCGGTCCTGCACCGACAGGCCCAGTCCGGCGACCGCGGCCCGGAACTCCGCGCGTTTGCGGCGTTCGATGACCGCGACCGCGTCCGGCATGCGCGAAAGGGCGAGAGCGGCCTGCTCCGCGGTGACCAGCCGGGTAGCGGTTCCGGCAAGGAACACGAGGCTCGGCTCGTGGTAGCCGACGGCGAGCACCGTCGGCTGCGCATCGCCGCTGAACGCCCTGATCTGTGCAACCACCCTTGATGAGACCTGGAACTGCGTCAGCGACGGCAGAACCAGCTGGGTAAGCGCGATCACGAACAGCCCGCCTCCGGCAAGCGCGCGCAGTGTGGCGGCTTCGGGACGCCGGGCAAGCAGGGCCAGGCCGGCGGCAACCCCGGCCACTGGCGGCACCCCGGCCGCCAGCACCGCCAGTGGCGCCGCGGCCCAGGCCTGGCGCAGTCCGTCACCGTTCAGACGGGTCGGGCCGGCAATCCCCGCGACGACCAGGACGAGCACCGCGAACCCGAGTGCGACCGAGACCGCCATCCAGGACCAGGCGTTCAGGCGGCGCACGGGTCCACCGGATCCCTCGTCGTCGATCCAGTACACCGAGACGATCGCCAGTGCGGGGAAGACCGGAAGCAGGTAGTGGGGCAGCTTGGTCGGCACCACCTCCATGACCAGCCACGTCGGCAGGATCCAGCACAGCAGGAAACAGACGGCCGGCTCCGCGCGATGACGCCAGGCATGAACGAGTCCGGGCCAGAGCAACAGTGAGCCGGGCCAGAAGATGAAGGCCAGCAGCACCAGGTAGTACCCGGGAGGGGCACCGTGCGATTCCATTCCGCCCTGGAGCCTCGGGAGAAGGTCGGTTCCGAAGGCGGTGGACAGGAACGCGCCGCCGGTGTGCAGGTGCACGGCGACAAACCAGGGCAGCGCAAGCGCGAGCGCCGTCACCAGGCCCGGCAGCGGCCGCAGCAGCGTCGCCCAGCGCACGGACCGCCTGGTCCAGCACAGTGCCGCCAGGGTCAGGACCGCGACCATCGGCGTGACCGGGCCCTTCAGCAGCACACCTGCCCCGATCCCGAGCCAGAATACGAGCCAGGTCACCGGCCCGGCCCGTCCGAGCCAGGCCCGGGCGAGGCCGAGCTGGACCGCAACCATCGTGGCGAGCAGCAGCGCATCTGTCTTGGCCATGTGCGCCTCGGCGCCCAGCAGCAGGCTGGTGGCAAGCACGCCCGCGGCCAGCAGCGCCATCCGGCGCGCCACGAACAGCTGCGCAAGCGCCAGGGTCAGCAGCACCGCAGCGGTCGCACCAAGCACCGACGGGACACGGTAGGCCCAGATCGCGGATCGGTCCGATGACAGCAGGCCGGTGGTTGCCGCCTGCGCCCAGTATGCCCCGACCGGTTTCTTGTAGCGCGGGACGTCCTGGAACCGGATATCGACGTAGTCCCCGGTTTCCAGCATCTGTTTCGACGCCTGCGCGAACCGGGCCTCGTCGCGGTCGAGCGGTGGAATGGCGCCGAGGCCGGCGAGATACATCGCCATGCACATCAGGATCAGGACCGTGACATCGCGCATCGACACGTCCGGGAAACTCGAGAGGCGACCGGAACCCGCGTCCGGTCATGGTAGGATCGCGCCGGCACCTGTTGGCAGGCTACGGGACCGGCGCAAATGAGCAGGGCTTATGTGATCTCTGCGGCAAGGACCATGGCACGGGTCGTGGTCATCGTGCTGGCGGGCGGCCTGGTGTTTGGTTCGGTGCTGCGCGGTGAGATCGACGTCACGGTCGCACTGATTTCCGCCGGAACCACGCTGCTGATCGGTCTGCCGATACTCGCCTTCGAACTGCTGTTTGTCTACAGCCCGCTTGGCGCGGAATTCCGCAGGATGCCGTTCGCGCGCTTCGTCACCCTTCGTTCTCTCGCCTGGGGCTGCTGGATCCTGGTGGGCACGGCCATCGCCGCAACCACGCTGTGGCCCGTCCCGCTCGCCGATCTGCCGGCCAGCGCCGACTACTGGATCACCGTCGCCTTTTCCGTGGCACTCGGCACCGCCGTCGCCGGCGCCCTTGCCGTGGGCAGGCTGGTGGGCCGAGGCGTGCTCCGGGACTTCGCCCTCGGGCGCTACCACCGGCCGGTCGAGGAGGAACGGGCGTGCCTGTTCGTCGATCTCGCGGGCTCCACCGCGCTGGCCGAACGGCTGGGTCCGAGCCTGTTTCTCGACCTGATGAACGAGTTCGTGCGCGATTTCGAGACCGTGCTTGACGGCAGCGGTGGCGAGATCCACCGCTACGTCGGGGACGAGATCATCGTCACCTGGCGCATGCACCGGACGCGCGACATCTCCGCTGCACCCGGCCTGGTGTTCGGGCTGCGTCGGCGCATTGGCGAACGCGCAGGCTTCTATTCCGAGCGCTTCGCAGCGGTGCCCGGGTTTCGCGCGGCGCTGCACGCCGGACCGGTGGTGGTCGGCGAGATGGGTGACAGCAAGCCGGAAATCGTGCTGCTCGGCGATACCATGAACACGGCAGCACGGATCGAGCAGCTGTGCAGGGAGCTTGACCGCCAGTTCCTTGTTTCCGCCCAGGCCATGGACCTGCTCACCCTGGCCGACGGCGTCCGGGCCGAGGCGATGCCGCAGGTCACGGTCCGGGGCCGTGAAGAAGGGGTGCGGCTCTTTGCCCTGCACGACTGAGCGCGCTCCTGCCCCGAGCACCAGGCGACGGGAGGTGGCGCAGCCGGTCGCGACGAAAGACGGGCGAGCAGGCTGGTTGCGCCGGGCAGGCAGGATCGGTCTACCATGGCGCCGGCAGGGGACGGCCCGGGAGTGACGGTCGCCCGTACAGGCAATCGACACGGGAAACGGAGACGGCGATGAAGGCGGCGGTGTTTCACGAACACGGGAGCAGCGACAACATCCGGTGGGAGGAGTTTCCCGACCCGGAGTGCGGTCCCGACGATGCGGTCATCAGGATCGGTGCTGCCGGGCTCAACGGGTTCGAACCCATGATCCTGTTCAGGACCACCGCGCTGCGGACACCGTTGCCCATGATCGTTGCCGGCGACGGCGCCGGGGAAATCGTCGAACTGGGCAGCAGGGTGGAAGGCTGGTCTGTCGGTGACCGGGTGTCGATCTATCCCATGGTCGCCGGCGAGGGCATGACCGGCGAGACCCGGCTCGGCACCTGCGCACAATACCACCGCATTCCGGCCGCAAACCTCGTGCCCATGCCCGACGGGCTCGGCTACGAACGGGCTGCCGCCCTGCCCATCGCCTACGCGACCGCCCTTCGCATGCTGAAGACACGATGCCCGGTCAGTCCGGGCGAGAAGGTGCTGATCCTGGGTGCGGCCGGGGGTGTCGGAACCGCCTGCGTGCAACTCGCCAAGGCGGCCGGCGCACAGGTCATCGCCTGCTCCGGGTCCGAGTGGAAGCTCGCGAAACTGTCCGAACTGGGCGCCGACCACGTCGTCAACACGGCGACCACCGACTTTCGCAAATGGACCTGGGAGCGGTTCGGCAAGCCGCGGATGGGAGCCGACGGCGGTGTCGACCTGGTGGTCAACTACATCGGCGGTGACACCTGGGTTGATTCGCTCAAGTGCATCACTCCGGGCGGGCGCATGACGGTCTGCGGCGCCACCCAGGACTACCGGACCGAGAACGACTGCCGGTACATCTGGACCTACGAGATCTCGATCATCGGATCGAATGGCTGGACCATGGAGGACCAGACGAGGATCCTGCGCATGGCGGCCGATGGAGAAATCGAACCGGTGATCGATACCGTGTTCCCGCTCCGCGATACCGCGACGGCCGTTCAGAAAATCGCGGACCGCGACTTCTTCGGCAAGATCGTGCTGGTGCCCTGAAGGGGGGCGGCTCCGGAGGCCCGCCTGCCCGTCTGTGCCGGCGAGCCGCCTGCGGATATGATGGACGAGCGGCTCCGCGTGCCCTGCCCGCACACCGCGGCGGCAACGTCGTCGGGACGCTCATTTCAGGGGAATGCCGGCGACCCGGAAGGCTGCCGGTATTCAGCGCACGACAGCTGCCAGGCCTTCCGGACGGGCGAGACCGCCCCGGCCTGGCGTCCACTCAACCATCGCCGGACCGGCCGGGCAGGAGACCATGCAGGACGCAAGAACAGCTTTCCGTGTCGGCGTGGATGTCGGTGGAACCTTTACCGATGCGGTCGCCTTCGATGACGAGACCGGCTCGGTCCGTTACGCCAAGGTTCCCTCGACACCCGCGGATCCGGCAGAGGCCGTGATCGCCGCTCTCGACGCGCTCGATATCGCAAGTTCCGACATCAACCGGTTTGTCCATGGCATCACCATCGGCACCAACGCGATTCTCGAAGGCAAGGGCGCGGAAGTCTGGATGCTGGTCACGCGCGGGTTCCGGGACGTCCTCGACATTGCGCGAACCAATCGTGCGACCCTGTACGACATCACGACCCTGAAGCCGCCGCCAATCGTCCCGCGCACCCGAACCGCCGAAGTCGACGAACGGCTCATGTTCGACGGCACGGTTCTGGTTCCGCTGGACGAGGACCAGGTCCGGGCGGCGATCGGACAGATGCCCCTGGAACCCGGCACGGCCGTCATCGTGTGCTTTCTGCACAGCTATGCCTTTCCCGACCACGAGCGCCGCGTCGCGGCCCTGCTCGAGGAGGCATATCCGGACGTGTTCGTGTGCGCATCGTCCGCCGTCCTGCCGCAGTTCCGGGAATACGAACGGTTCAATACGACGGCCCTGAACGCCTATATCGGTCCATTGATGAACCGGTACCTGACCGATCTCCAGGACCGCCTCCGCAACCGCGGGTACGGTCGCAATATCTTCATCATGACCTCGAACGGCGGGGTCTCGGCTGCCGGCCGGGCGCGGCGCCTGCCGATCTCGACGGTGCTCTCGGGTCCCGCGGGCGGCGTGGCAGCGACCCTGCATCTCGGCGCCCGGACCGGACTGTGCAACCTGATCACCTGCGACATGGGCGGAACCAGTACCGACGTCTGCCTGATCAGCGACCTGCAGGTGCCGGTGACCAACGAGCAGACGATCGGGCCCTATGCGAACCGCACGCCCCAGATCGAGATCAACACGGTCGGAGCCGGCGGCGGCAGCATTGCCTGGCTCGACGCCGGAGACATCCTGATGGTCGGGCCCGGAAGCGCAGGAGCGGTGCCCGGTCCGGCGTGCTATGGCCAGGGTGGAACGGACGCGACGGTAACGGACGCCAACCTGGTGCTGAACCGCCTGAAGTCCGGGTCCCGTCTGGCCGGCCACATCGCGCTCGAGCGCGACCGGGCGCTTGCGTCGATGGCACCCCTGATGGAGCAGCTCGGTCTGGGGGCCGACGCGCTCGCCGAGGGCATCATCCGTATCGCTGTCGCCCGCATGGTCAGCGCGATCAAGCAGATATCGATTGCCAAGGGATTCGATCCGCGGGACTTCGTCCTGTGTTCCTACGGCGGCGCGGGCCCCATGCATGCGGCGCTGATCGCCGAGGAGATGGATATCTCGCGGGTCGTCCTGCCGCGCGGCCCGGGCACCTTCGCCGCCCTCGGCTCGTTGATCTCGGATATCCGCCAGGACCATGCCCTGACCAGGCCGCTGCAGCCCGCCCGGGCCGGCTATGCAGAGATCGACCGGGTGTTCAGGAACATGGAAGAAGAAGGCCGCGCACTGCTGCAGGCTGAAGGCGTCGCTCCGGAGAACATCGCCATGAGACGTTCCCTCGGCATGCGGTATCTCGGCCAGTCCTGGGAACTCGACGTCGAAATCGGGGATGACGTGCAGAGCACCGAGGCGATCGACAGAGCCTTCCATGCGGTGCACGACCGGCGCTTCGGCCACCGCAGCGCGGGTGCGACCGAGATCGTCACCTTCCGGGTCGCCGCCATCGGGCTCGCTGCGCCTCTCGAACTGCCCGACCTGCACTGCAGCGGCGGCGGGAGTGCTGACGCACTCGTCGAGCGCAGGCGGGTCTATTTCAACGGCGCCTTGCGGGATACGCCCGTCTACGACCGGGACCGGCTGCCGCCCGCGGCAGCCGTCGAGGGCCCGGCGATCGTCGAGGAAGCGGGTGCGACGACCGTGCTGCCTCCGGGCTGGCGCGGACGCGCGAACGAACACGGCGACCTCGTACTCGAACGGAGATAGGCGATGGCGGCACCGGGCGTCGATCCGATCACCCTTGAAGTAGTGACCGAGGGACTGATCGCAATTGTGAGGGAAATGCGGGCCACCATCATCAGGGCGTCGTATTCCTCCGTGATCCACGAGTTCGACGACTTTTCCTGCGCACTCTTCGATGCGGACGGCCAGATGGTCGCGCAGTCATGGGATCATCCGGGCCATGTCCTGCCCCTGCCATGGGGCGTGCGGTGCGCGCTGGAGGATTTTCGCGACGACCTGAAGCCCGGCGACGCGGTCCTGCTGAACGATCCGTATCGCGGCGGCACGCACCTGAACGACGTCACGTTGCTCTTTCCGGTATTCGACAGCACCGGCAAGCCGATGGTCTTTCCGGCGGTCCGGGCGCACTGGGTCGATGTCGGCGGCATGGTACCGGGCAGCTATTCGGGCCTTTCGACCAACGTCTACCAGGAAGGCGTGCGGATTCCCCCGATCAAGATTGTCGAGGAGGGACGGATCAACCGCTCCGCCATGACCCTGCTGATGGCGAACATGCGGGTGCCGGAGGAGCGCGAAGGGGATCTCAATGCCTCTTTCGGCGCCTGCAGGATTGCCGAACAGCGCATCCGCCGGCTCTATGAGAAGTATGGCCGGGTCTGCGTGGAAGACTGCATCGCCACCCATCTCGATCGCACCGAACGGCGCCTGCGCGAGCGTATCGCGGCGCTGCCGGACGGCAGCTACTGCTATGAGGATTATCTGGAGTACTTCAATGACGGCCGCCTCGATCCGGTCCTGATGCGTCTCGAGCTGACCGTATCGGGCGACCGGCTGGTTGCGGATTTCGCGGGCACCAACCCGCAGGTTCCGGGCGTTGTGAACTCGTCCCTCGCGGTGACCGGCGCGGGCGTCTTCGTGGCGGTCAAGGCGACACTCGACCCCGGCGGAGCGGTCAACCAGGGTGCGTTCAGGCCCATCGAGCTGCGTGCGCCGGAGGCATCCATCGCCGATGTCCGGCACGACGCGCCGGCGGGCGCTCACGGAGAGGTCCGGAAACGGGCCGTATCGGTCACGCTCGGCGCACTGGCGCAGATCATCCCCGACCTCGTATCGGGCGACCTCTGCGGCACCTCGTTTCCCAATGCGATTGGCGGTTTCAACAAGAGACGGGACCGGCAGTATGTCTATTACGAAGCGCCAGCCGGCGGAAACGGGGGCTTTCTGCAGCACGACGGTCCGAGTGCCATGGTCAACGTCGATTTCGGCAATCTGCCGTCGGTGCAGACCGTCGAGTCAATCGAGAACGAAATGCCGCTGCTCGTGAACCGGTGCGAACTGCGCATCGATTCCGGTGGACCGGGCGCCAGCCGCGGCGGGCTCGGCATGCGCCGCGAGGTGCGTCTGCTGGACGAGGAAGGCAGTTACTCGGTGCTCAGCGACCGGGCCGTGATCCCTCCCTTCGGCGTGCTCGGCGGCGCCAGCGGCAAACCCTATGTCGTCTCGGTGGTCCGCGACGGCGTCGAGACCGGGTTTGCCACCCCGGGCAAGGTAACAGGCCACACGATCCAGCGCGACGACACCGTCATCATGCGTTCGGCCGGGGGCGGAGGGTACGGGGATCCGCTGACTCGCGACCCGGGTTCTGTACGCCGCGATGTCGCCGAGGGCCTCGTCAGCCGGGCCAGTGCGGCCGATGTCTACGGTGTGGTGCTCGACGACGAAGGGGAGGTCGACGCCGCCGCAAGCGATGCCGCCCGCACGGCCCTTGCCGGGGCCCGCTACCGGGCGCGGGTCGTGGCCGACGATGCCCTCGACCCGTACGTCGGCACACGGGGACGGCGCCGGACAGTGCGGGTGTCACCCGCCATGGCGGCGCGGCTCGGGGTCGCCGAAGATGACCTGACGGAGCTGATCGGCGCCAACCCGGCGCCGCTGCGCGCCTGGGTCACGATCGACACCGGCCATGCTGACGATACCGTCCTGCTCGACCCGTTCGGACGAAAGGCGCTCGGTGTCGAGCATGACGACACGGTGGTCCTGAGGGCCGTGCCCACGCCCCGGATCCCCGGTGGGCTTGCCTGACCGGCGGACGGCGGGCATTGCGCCGCGTCAGAACGTTGCCCGCGACAGGCCGCCGTCGATGGCCAGCGTCGTGCCGGTGATGTAGCGGCCGCGCGGAGAGACGAGGAACGCGACGGCGGCAGCGACCTCGTCGGCGTCTCCGAGGCGGCCCAGGGGAATGTCGCGGATCAGCTCGGACATCTCGTCCGGCGACTGTTCGGCAACCAGGCGCAGCCGCGGCGTGTCAATCAGTCCCGGCGCAAGGGTGTTGATCGTGATTTCCGGCGCGAGTTCGCGCGACAGGGTCTTGGCCAGCCCGATGACGCCGGCCCAGGTGGCGACGGAGAGCCCGAAACCGGCGATCGGCTGGATCGCCGACAGCGCCGTTATGTTCACGATGCTGCCGGCGCCGCGCGTCTTCATGTGGGGCGCGGCGGCCCGAATGCACCGGACCACGCTCATCAGGTTCCGGTCCACGGCGCGGCGCCAGGCGTCGTCGTCGAAGTCGAGGAACTGACCCAGCGGCGGTGCGCCGTCGTTGTTGACCAGGATGTCGAGACCGCCGAAGTGCGCCGCTGTCCCGGCGATGATCCGCTCGCAGTCCTCGGCACGGCGGATATCGCCCGGCACGGCGAGAAGTTCGCCGCCCGTCGCCCGCGTCAACGCGTCACGGGCCGCATCGAGCGCCGGTGCGCGCCGGCCGGACATCGCGACCCGCGCCCCCTCCCCGGCGAGGGCTCCGGCGATCGCATACCCGATGCCCTGGCTCGCTCCGTTGACGATTGCGATCTTGCCTTCGAGTCCGAGATCCACGTCACTGTCCAAACATGGCGAGGAAATTCTCGGCGTTGCGGTAATTCACCCGTTCCATCACCTCGTCGGAATAGCCGAGACCGCGCCAGTCCGCGATCAGCCGTTCGTAGCTCAGCAACGGGTAGTCCGCACCGAACATGACGCGGTCCCTGAGCCGCCGGGGGATCTCGTACTTGAGGTCGTCGGAAAAGTACCGCGGTGACCAGCCGTGCAGTTCGTACCAGACATTGGCCTTGTGAATCAGGACGGCGATCATTTCCGTCTGCCACGGCCAGGCCGGGCGTCCGGCGAGAATCTTCAGCTCCGGATAACGGGCCGCAACATGGTCCAGATGGCGCGGATGGCAGTGATCGAGCAGGATCCCGTTGCCGCCGGGAAAGCCGGACCCCAGACCGGTCGTGCCGACGAAGACGAGCGCCGGGACGTTGGCCTCGATGCACAGTCCGTAGAAGGAATCGTAGGCCGGATCACTCGCTGGTACGCCTCCGGAACCGGAGACGGCCAGTCCCGTGAAACCGGCGCCCTCGGCGATGCAGCGCTCGAACTCGCGCAACGCCTCCGATCCGCTCTCGGGCTGGAAGTGGAACCAGTTGCCGAGAATCGCGTCCGGAAAGCGGCGTTGCGTGTCGAAGGCATAATCGTGCAGCTCGCGGGCCTGAGCGACGGGAACGAACTTGGTGAACCCGAAATCGAGTATGACCCGGACCCCGGCCTGCCGGAAATCCCCGGCCATTTCCTCTTCGGTCGCGTAGGCCGGTTCGGAGCGCCACGTGTGCCCCTGTCGCGCGAGCTCGGCCTCGGTCTGCAGGACGTAGCCGCGCCGGGTCTTCCAGTGGGAATGCATGTCGATGTAGCGCATCGCGATGTCCTCGCTGCGGAATGGACCGACAGCGGTCTCAGCGCCCGCCGGCCGCCAGCCGCCGACGGGCCATGTCGGCAAGCGGCTGCTTCTGCACCTTGCCGGTCGGTGTTCTCGGGAGATCCTCGTATATCTGGAGATACTCCGGCAACTTGTAGGTCGCGATCGTGTCCCGGAGGAACTCGGTCAGCGCCTCGAAGGTGATGACCTCGCCGGCCTTCGGGACGATGCAGGCACAGACACGTTCCCCGAGCCGGTGATCGGGTACGCCGACGATGGCGGCGTCGCGGATTGCCGGGTGCTGATACAGCGCTTCCTCGATTTCGCGGGGATAGATGTTGGCACCGCCCCGTATCAGCATTTCCTTCTTCCGCCCCACGATCTGCAGGTTTCCGCTGGCGTCGAAACAGCCCTGGTCACCCGTGCGGAACCAGCCCTCCGCGGTGAAGCTGTCGCGATTGGCCGCGGGGTTGTTGTAGTAGCCGACCGTGACCGACGGGCCCGCGGTCAGGATCTCTCCGACGGTGCCGGGCGGAGCGTCGGAGCCGTCATCGTCCACGACCCGGATTTCCATCTCCGGTACCGGCCGGCCAACGGTACCGCAGACCGCGGCCGGATCGTCGGCCAGCACCGTATGGGCCTGGGTGCCGCACTCGAGCATGCCGTACATTTCGAGCAGATGCCCCGGCATGCGGGCCTGCACTTCCCGGATGACCTCGATCGGACAGGACGCGCCTCCCGTCATGACGACCTGCAGGCTGGCAAGGGTGTAGGACTCGAACCCGGGCACGTTGAGCATTGCCACCAGGTGGGCAGGCGCGCAACAGAAGTGCGTGACCTGCTCGCTGTCGATCAGTGCCAGCGCCTCCTCGGGCCTGAAGACATCCTGGAGAATGACGCGACAGCCCGCATCGATCGCCTGCAGAACATTGAACAGCCCCCAGTTCAGGCCGACCGGGAGAAAGACCAGCAGCACGCTGTCAGCGGAGATGCGCTGACCGCGGTTCAGGAACCTCAGTGCGCAGTTGGTCGTGTTGTGGGTGTGCAGCACAGCCTTCGGGTTTCCCGTGGTGCCCGAGGTAAAGGCCGTCCGCGCCAGCTGGTCGGCGTCCGGCCGGCGCGAGCGCAGGGTACCCGCCGACACGTTCGGATCTTCATCGGTTTCGAGGAAGGCACGGAGATCGAGATACTCCGACGGCACATCGTCACCGACCACGAAGACATGGTCCAGGCGCGGCAGCCTCGCGCGCATCTCTTCGATCATGGGGAGATAGTCGAAGTTGCGATGGCGGCGCGGAACCACGAGAGCCGAGGCTCCGGCAAAACCCAGGATGAACTCGACCTCGCGGCTGCGAAAGTCGCTGTGATACTGGCAGAACGGCACGCCCGCCATCATCGCCGCATTGATGGTGATCGCGAATTCGTTCCAGTTGGGAAGCTGCACCGCGAGCACGTCGTCGGACGTCAGTCCCATCGCCACGAAACGCGCCGCCAGCCGCTGTACCCGGCGGAGATACTGGCGATAGTCGAGCCTGCCGCGACCATCCTGCAGCGCGACCCTGGCAGGTGAGCTGTCAGCCGCGGCTTCCAGCCAGTCATTGCTGGTTGTCTCCCGCCAGTGCCCGGCGCTTCGGTACTGCGCCATGCGCCATGCCGGAATTTTGGGTTCGCCAATACGCATCGGATCTCACAGTGCCCGGCCGGCCCCGGTTCGGGTTGAACGCCTGCTGACGACTTCGGCGACGAGACGATGGCGCTGCAGCTTGCCGGTCGGAGTGAACGGCAGCGCCTCGAAAATCTCGAGAGCCTCGGGCAGCTTGTAGGTGGCGACCTTGCCGTCGAGCAGCGCGGTCATTTCCCCGAGTGTCACGGTCTGTCCCCGCCGCGGCACCACGCACAGGCAGTTGCGTTCGCCAAGCCTGGGATCAGGCATACCGACGATCGCGACATGGAGGACCTTGGGGCAGGCATAGAGAATCTCCTCGATTTCGCGAGGATGGAATTTCTTGCCGCCACGATTGACCAGCTCCTTGCTGCGGCCGGAGATAACGAGATTGCCGTTCCCGTCCACGTACCCGATATCCCCGGTCCGGAACCAGCCATCGGGCGTGAACGCGGCCGCATTGGCGCCGGGATTGTCGTGATAGCCGAGGTGGATCGACGGACCACGCCCGGCAATCTCCCCCGTCTCTCCGGGACCGACCTCCCGGTTGGCGTCGTCGAGAATGCGCAGGCCGAGGCCGGTCGCAGGCCGGCCCACGGTGCCACTGGCCGCTTCCGGGTCGTCACCCGGCCGCGTGTAGCTGTGAAAGCCCGATTCCAGCATGCCGTAAAGTTCGATGAAATCGCCCGGCATCCTGGCCCGGAATTCCCGGATCGTCTCGACCGGACACGACGCCCCGCCGCTCACTACCTGCCTGAGAGAGGAAAGATCCGTTCGGTCCAGTTCCGGCGCATTCAGCATTTCGATGATCGCTGCCGGAGCCGTGGGGATGTTCGTGACCCTCTCCGACTCGATCAGAGCCAGTGCCGCAGGTGCGGAAAACCGGTCGAGCAGCACGGCGCGGGCGCCCGCGATCAGGGTCTGCACCAGCGCGAGATACCCCCAGTTCAGGCCCAGGGGCAGGTAGAGCAACAGCACGTCCTGCGCGCTGACGCCCAGGTCGAGATTCTGGATGCGCGCCGCCGACAGTGTCGTCTCGTGGCTGTGGATCACCGCTTTCGGATCGCCCGTGGTGCCGGAGGTAAACGCCATCCGGAAAATCTCGTCGGGATCCATCGCCACCGGAACAAGGCCTGCCGCGGACGAATGCCCCGCGATCGCGTCGGCAAGCGACAACACGTCGGGTTCGGCCGACGGGTCGGTACCGGCGACGATGCGCAGCCCGGGCAGGGACGGGCGCAGTCCGCGGATCATCTGCACGTGATCGAAGCCCCGGAAGGTGCCCGGACAGATGAAGGCCGCGCTTCGGGAGAACTCGAGTATGAAGGCGAGTTCCCGTTCGCGAAAATCGGTGCTGACCTGGACGGCAATGGCTCCGAGGCGCTCGATCGAAAAGAACACGCAGGCGAAGTCGATGCGGTTGGGAAGCTGGATGGTCACGACGTCCCCGCGCCCGACTCCGTGGGCCTGCAACACGGCAGCCACCGCGTCCACGCGGTCGGCGAGTTGCCGATAGGTGACCCGGCGGTGACCGTCGTACAGCGCCTCTCGCCCGGGATGCTGTCCGGCGCGGCGAGCCAGGATGTCGTGGAAGGTCTCGCCCCGCCAGAATCCGGCGTCGCGGTAGGTTCGTACCATCTCCCCGGTCAGGCGCGTTTCAAAGGCGGCCATGTGCACTCCGGAGCAACTCTGTCGCGCTCAGGCCAGTCTGGACCACCAGCGCCCGGGCGACAAGACGGGGACAGCCGGTCCTCCGCGTTGCGCACTGTTGCAATTGTCGCGTCCCGGACACAACAATGGGTGCCCGGACGCCTCGGCGCCGCATGCCGAAGAGACGGGCATATGTGACGGGAGGAAAAGATGCACCGCAGGAAGCTTCTGCAAATATCCACGGCTCTGGCACTGGCGGTCGGACTGGGGGGCGCCGCGCAGGCTGCCGATCCGGTCAAGATCGGCTACGTGGGAGGGATTTCCGGCGCATGCGGCGGGCTTACCCATTCGGCAGTCAAGGCGATGAAGATCGCGCTGGAGGAAATCAATGCGGCCGGCGGCGCGGCAGGCCGACAGGTCGAGGTGATCTGGCGCGACTCCAAGACCAAGCCCGACGAGGGCGCCAAGCAGGCGCGCGACCTCATCCTCACCGAAAAGGTCGATCTCCTGACCGGGGTCTGCTCAAGCTCGGTGTTCATGGCAATCAACCCGATTTCGCAGCAGTACGGCGTCCCGCTCATCAGTGCGGTCAGCGGCACCCACAAGGCCACCGTCGATTTCGGACATCCGTTCGTCTTCCAGACCCAGCCGCATACCCTCATGGAGGGCAAGGCCCTGGCAGAGTACGCGGCACAACAGAACTGGAACAACATCGTCACCATGGGCCTCGACTACGAATGGGGCCGGACCACGGTGAAGGTCTTCACCGAGGAGCTTGCGAAGCTCAAGCCCGAGGTGAAGATCTCGAAACAGCTGTGGCCGCGTATCGGCGAGACCAACCTGACCTCCTATATCACGGCGGCGCTGGCGGAAGAGCCGGACGCAATCATGGGGGTCCTGTTCGGCAGCGGCACCAACAGCCTGATCAAGCAGGGCAAGTCCTACGGCCTGCTCGAGCGGACGAAGTTGCTCACCTTCCTCAGCACGGAGAGCTACATGTCCCTGGGCAAGGACATCCCGGACGGCGTGCACGGCTGGGCCAGGGGTCCGTTCTACGCTCTCGGATCCGACAAGGCGAAGGCCTTCGTCGAGAAGTACCGCAACGCCCACGACGGCGAGTATCCGAACGACTGGGGCATGCTCGGCTATGACGCGATGTACATCATCGCCCAAGGCATAGACGCGGCCGGCGGAACGGATCCGGAGAAATTCCGCCAGGCGCTCGGTTCCATGACCTTCGACACCATGCGCGGTCCGCTGAAGATGCGGATGCTCGACAACACCTTCAACGCGCCGAGCTACCTGGGGGTGACGAAGATGAGCGACGCCTATCCGTTTCCGACCATGTCGGACGTGGCCGTGATCTCCGGCGACGTGACCCTGCCGTCCGAAGAGACGGTCAAGGCGCTTCGGGCTGCTGCCGCGAAGTAGCGGTCGCCGGTTACCTGCTGTCAGGGAGCCTGTCCCCGGGTTCGCGGGGGAGGCTCCCTGCGCCGTCGTGGAAGTCGGACAATGCTGTTCGTTCAAGTCTTGCAGGGCGTCATGGAGGGGATCTTCCTCTTCCTGATCGCATCGGGCCTGACGCTGATCTTCGGCGTGTCGCGGATCGTCAATTTTGCCCACGGCTCGTTCTACATGGTCGGCGCCTTCCTGACCTACCAGATCTATCCGTGGATCGCGGAGGGGACGGCCCTCGGATTCTTTGCGACTATCGTGATCTGCGGATTGCTGGTGGCCGCTCTCGGCCTGCTGTTCGAGATCTTCCTGCTGCGGCGCGTCTACCACGCCGAGGAACTGATGCAGCTGGTGTTGACCCTGGCTGCGGTACTGATCATCCGCGACGCCACCAAGTTCATCTGGGGTCTCGATGACGTCACGGTGTCGCTGCCGGACGCGCTGGCCGGCGCGGCGGTGGTCGGAGGCACCTATCTGCCGACCTATCAGCTCGTCATGGTGGGGGTCGGCGTGGTGGTGCTGGCGGCCGTGTGGGGCTTCCTCAAGTTCACCCATGCCGGGATCATCCTGCGGGCCGCGACCGACGACCGCGGCATGGTCGCGCTGCTCGGCATCAACCAGGCCCACGTCTTTTCCTCGGTCTTCGCCATCGGCTGTTTCCTCGCCGGAATTGCCGGCGGTTTTGCCGCCGCCTTCGAGAGCATCAATTACCTGCTCGACACGCGGGTCATCGTGCTTGCCTTCATCGTGGTGGTGATCGGCGGCCTCGGCAATCTCTACGGAGCGCTGTACGCGTCGCTGGCGGTCGGCATCCTGAAGGCGCTCGGGCTCCTGTTCGCGCCGCGACTGTCGATGGTGATCATCTTTCTTCTCATGGCGGTGGTCCTGCTGATACGGTCCCTGCGCAGGACGACGGAGTGACCATGACGCCAGGCGACGGGACCCTGAGGGACTCCGCATCGGCGCCGAAGCGCGGGGACACCTATTCGATCAACTGGCGCCTGGTCCTGTCCGTGGTCGTGCTGCAGTCCATCCTGCTGGTGGTATCGCCGCCGCTGGTGGTCTTCGCACTGATCGAAGTCATGATCTTCGCCCTGTACGCCAGCGCTCTCAACCTGCTGCTGAGTTTCAGCGGCATGGTCTCGTTCGGGCACGCCGTGTATTTCGGTCTCGGGGCCTACGGTCTGGCGCTGTCCATTACCCATTTCGACTTCCCGATCGCGCTGGGCATCATCGCCGGGCCGCTGGTCAGCGCCTTTTTCGGCCTGGTCTACGGCATTCTCTGCGTCCAGCTCACCGCGATCTATGCCGCGATGCTGACGCTGGCGTGTGCCGAAGTGACATTCGCGGTCGTCTTTCAGTGGTTTGACGTGACCGGAGGGGATTCCGGCATCTCCGGCCATGTGCCGACCATGCTGGGGCTCGAGCCCTACCAGTTCGGCCTTGTCGTCCTGTGCGTGGTGACGGTGGCGATCCTGATGCTGTGGCGCGTCGTGTATTCGCCGCTGGGACTCACCATCCGTGCCGTCGGGCAGAATCCGGCGCGCGCCGCCGCCCTCGGCCATGGACGAAAGTCGGTACAGTTGATCGCCTTCGTCATCTCGGCGTTCTTCTCCGGTGTTGCGGGCACCCTGTTCGGAATCTTCCATGGCAATGTCTTTCCGGACTATGTCGGCATCCTGTTCACCGTTGACGGGCTCCTCATGGTGGTGCTCGGCGGGCTGTACAGCTTCGGTGCCGGGATCTACGGCGCCATTGTCTACAAGCTTCTCGACAATCTCGCGGCGCACTACTTCGAGTACTGGCAACTGGTCATCGGGTGCATCATCGTCATCGTCGTGCTTGTATCTCCGAGCGGGATCGCCGGCCTGGTGCGTCGTATCGTCAGTCGGATCGGGCCGCGGCGATGAACGGGAACCCGATGTCGCAGCCGGCACTCAGGGTACGGGGCCTGCACAAGGAGTTCGGCCGGTTCGTTGCCCTGGACAGTGTGGACCTTACGGTCGATGAAGGAGAAATCCGCGCCATCATCGGCCCGAACGGCGCCGGCAAGACGACATTGATCAATGTGCTTGGCGGCCAGATCGTGGCCGACCGCGGCAGTGTCGAAGTCGCTGGCCGCAGGCTCAACCGCCAGCACCCGCACCAGGTGGCGAAGCTCGGCGTCGGGCGCACCTACCAGATATCGAGCACCCTGCGGCGCATGACCGTCTTCGACAACATGCTCTGCGCCCACAATGCCGTATCGGGAAAGTGGTTCAGCCTGAGTGCGGGCCGGCTGCGGAAGATGGAAGACGCCGTGCTTGCCGATCTGAAGGCGATCGAGCTCGACGGGCTGGCGGACCAGGTCGTTGATGACATTTCGCATGGCGACCGCAAGCGGCTCGAGTTCGGCATGGTGCTGGCAACCCGCCCGAAGGTGCTGCTGCTCGACGAACCGACCGCTGGAATGGGACTGCGCGAACGACACGAGCTGATCGACCTGGTCCTGGCGGTCACCCGCGAGAGGGGACTGACCCTGGTGTTCGTGGAACACGATATCGACGTTGTCTTCAAGGCGGCGGAGACAATCACCGTTATGGCGCTGGGAGGCGTCTTCGCCGAAGGGAAACCGGAAGAGATCGCGGCCAATTCGGCGGTTCAGGACATCTACCTGGGCGGGACCGGCTGATGTTGGCACTTGAAGACGTGGTTGCGGCCTACGGGCAGAGCCAGGCGCTCCACGGCATCGACCTGGAGGTCAGGGAAGGCGAAGTCGTCTGCATGGTGGGTCGCAATGGCGCCGGCAAGACCAGCACCATGCGGTGCATCGTGCACGACCTGATTCGGGTGACCCGCGGATCCGTTCGCTTCAAGGGCGAGGAGATCGCCGGTCTCGACCCGCACCTGGTGGCCCGCAGGGGCATCGGCTATGTCCCGGAAGACCGTCGGGTCTTTGCCAGCCTCACGGTGGCGGAAAACCTGAAAGTACCGCGCTCGCATACCGGGCAGGGCGGGTACTGGAACGTCGAGCGGATTACGGAGCTGTTTCCGCAACTGGGCGAGTTTCACTCACGCCTCGCCGGAAACCTCAGCGGCGGCCAGCAGCAGATGCTGAGCATCGCGCGCTCCCTGCTGACCAATCCGGAGTTTCTGCTGCTGGACGAGCCGCACGAAGGACTGGCTCCGGTCGTTGCTCGGGACGTGATCAAGGCGGTCAACACCCTGAAGTCGCTGGGTGTATCGATGCTGATTTCCGAACAGCAGCTGCACCTGGTGCACGAAACCGCCGACCGGATTTATATCATCGACCGTGGCCGCATGGTGTTCTCGGGCACGATGGAGGAATTCGAGAGCGATCCCGAGATCGCCCGGCGCTACCTAATGGTCGTGCAGTAGGAACGGCGACATGCCCGCCGATGACCGACGGACGTGCATCGCCCGTCATGTCCTCGTGCCGGATATGCCTTCGCAATGCCGGTGTTCCGCGAATTGGCGTTGTCCCGAGGCTAAACCGGTCCAGAACCGCGCGTGATCGAGATCTCGATCCGGACGACCGCGGCCCTCCTCGCCCTTTGAGCGCACCGGGTTCGGTACGAGCGGAGCGACGGCATGCGCGCCGTGACCCGCGCTTCCGGTTTCGAAGCACCCTCGGCAGCCCGGCATCTTCGCCCGCACATGCATCGAAACCTGCCCAGCAACGGCGCAGTTCCCCGCATCCGGCGCGCTGCCATGCCGCCACCTGCACACGCGGCCTCGCGCGTTGCCTTGCGCGGTCCCGATCGGGTTCATATGGTCCTGTCCTTTCCGACGCGGTTTCGAGACCGTGCTCGACGGCAGCGGTGGCGACTCCACCGCTACGTCGGGGACGAGACCATCGTCACCTGGCGCATGCACCGGACGCGCGACATCTCCGCCGCACCCGGCCTGGTGTTCGGGCTGCGTCGGCGCATTGGCGAACGCGCAGGCTTCTATTCCGAGCGCTTCGCAGCGGTGCCCGGGTTTCGCGCGGCACTGCACGCCGGACCGGTGGTGGTCGGCGAGATGGGTGACAGCAAGCCGGAAATCGTGCTGCTCGGCGATACCATGAACACGGCAGCACGGATCGAGCAACTGTGCAGGGAGCTTGACCGGCAGTTCCTTGTTTCCGCCCAGGCCATGGACCTGCTCACCCTGGCCGACGGCGTCCGGGCCGAGGCGATGCCGCAGGTCACGGTCCGGGGCCGTGAAGAAGTGGTGCGGCTCTTTGCCCTGCACGACTGAGCGCGCTCCTGCCCCGAGCACCAGGCGACGGGAGGTGGCGCAGCCGGTCGCGACGAAGGACGGGCGAGCAGGCTGGTTGCGCCGGGCAGGCAGGATCGGTCTACCATGGCGCCGGCAGGGGACGGCCCGGGAGTGACGGTCGCCCGTACGGGCAATCGACACGGGAAACGGAGACGGCGATGAAGGCGGCGGTGTTTCACGAACACGGGAGCTGCGACAACATCCGGTGGGAGGAGTTTCCCGATCCGGTCTGCGGTCCCGACGATGCGGTGATCAGGATCGGCGCCGCCGGGCTCAACGGTTTCGAACCCATGATCCTGTTCAGGACCACCGCACTGCGGACACCGTTGCCCATGATCGTTGCCGGCGACGGCGCCGGGGAAATCGTCGAACTGGGCAGCCAGGTCACCGGGTGGTCGATCGGGTCTCGATCTATCCCATGGTCGCGGGCGAAGGCATGACCGGAGAGACCCGGCTCGGCACCTGTGCGCAGTACCACCGCGTTCCGGCCGCAAACCTCGTCGCCATGCCCGACGGACTGGGTTTCGAAGAGGCCGCCGCCCTGCCGATCGCCTATGCGACGGCCCTGCGCATGCTGAAGACACGATGCCCGGTCGGCGCCGGCGAGACGGTGCTGATCCTCGGCGCGGCCGGGGGTGTGGGCACGGCCTGCGTGCAGCTTGCCAAGGCAGCCGGCGCACAGGTCATTGCCTGCTCCGGGTCCGAGTGGAAGCTCGCGAAACTGTCCGAACTGGGCGCCGACCACGTCGTCAACACGGCGACCACCGACTTTCGCCAGTAGGTCTGGGACAGATTCGGCAAGCCGCGGATGGGAGCCACCGGCGGTGTCGACCTGGTGGTCAACTACATCGGCGGTGACACCTGGATTGATTCGCTCAAGTGCATCACGCCGGGCGGCCGCATGACGGTCTGCGGCGCCACCCAGGACTACCGGGCCGAGAACGACTGCCGGTACATCAGGACCTACGAGATCTCGATCATCGGATCGACCGGCTGGACCATGGAGGATCAGGCGAGGATCCTGCGGATGGCAGCGGACGGCGTGATCGAACCGGTGATCGATACCGTGTTTCCGCTCCGCGAAACCGCAACGGCCGTTCAGAAAAACGCGGACCGCGACTTTTTCGGCAAGATCGTGCTGGTGCCCTGAGCGGCCGGTGTCCCGCTATTCGTCCGTACCGGCTGGCGGACCGGCAAACGCGAGCCCCCCGGCGGCCTGCTCGGTCGGCGCCAGTTCGATGATGCTGGCGTCCGCCCGCGGCGGAAGCCTGAGTGCCGCGATCAGCGCCTGTGCGACATCCTCGGGATGCAGCGCCCGCCTGTCGCGGAACAGCCGCTGCTCGAGCGCTTCGGCATCGCCGCCAAAGGCATCGAGGTAGATGCCGGTGCGGGTCCGGCCCGGTGCGATCTCGGTCACGCGAACACCGCTGCCCGCAATTTCCGCGCGCAGACAGGCGCAGAACGACCGCAGGGCCGCCTTGGTTGCGCCGTAGACCGCCACGTCGGCACCGGCGTAGGGGCCGAACAACGAGGTAATGGCGAAGATGTGCCCGCATCCGCGTTCGATCATGCCGGGCAGCAGGGCCCGGGTTACCGTCAACGGGGCGCGCAGGTTGAGATCGATCATGCTCTCCAGTTCGGAAACCGGACAGTCGACGAACGGCCTGACCGACGGGATCATCCCCGCGTTGTTGACGAGGACATCGATCCGAAGACCGGCAATGGCCCGTCCGACCGCCCCGGCGTCAAGGAGGTCGACGGCAAGTACGTGACAACCGGTCTCCGCGACCAGCGCGTCGAGATCGGCCGAGGGTCGCGCCAGGCCCCAGACCTCCAGGCCTTCACGCACCAGTGACCGCGTGATCTCCCGGCCGATGCCGCGCGAGGCGCCGGTGACCAGCGCGGTCCGGTATCCGGGCCCGTCGGCCGCTGCCCGCTCCGGGCGTGGGCGATCACCCATCCCGGTCGATCCCCGCCCCAGCCGGGGGCAACGCTGGCCCGCGAAGCCCGACTGCACTCGCTTGCACGGTCCCGATCGGGTTCATATGGTCCTGTCCTTTCCGATCCGGCTGGCCTGCCTGAGGAGAGAGATCATGGACCCGAGGGGGCGGAGACACGGCAATCTCGGTTACTTCTCGCAGGAGGCGGCGCGGGACAACCCGGACAGCACCGCGGTCATCGACCTCTCGCGCACGCCGGCACGCACGGTCACTTACCGGGAACTCGAGCGGCGACTTGACCAGGTGGCGTCGCTGCTGACAACCGCGGGAATACGGCCCGGCGAACGTCTCGCCATGTGTATCGGCAACCGGTTCGAGTTTGTCGAGGTCATGTTCGGCATGATGCGCGCCGGCATCGTCCCGGTCCCGCTCAACACCAGGCTTTCCGGAGACGTCATCTCCTACATCCTTTCCGACTCTGGCAGCCGGGGCGTGATCGTCGAACCGGCCACCAACAGGTTCATGACCGGTATCGTCGAGGAGCTTGCCATTCCAGTACGCTTCAGCCTGGACCTGCAGCTGCCTGGCTGGAACGCCTGGGAACCGCACGTGACTGCCGCAGAACCCGGCTTTGACGCAGTGGATATCGACGGGGATCATCTCGCATTCCTGCCGTACACCTCGGGCTCAACCGGCCACCCCAAGGGAGTTCCGCTGACGCACCGGGGCCAGCTGTGGTGGATCCGCACGGTTCAGCGCCATTGGCCATCGTCCGCGAACAGCCGCGCGCTTGCCGCCATGCCTCTGTACCACAAGAACGCGATGGCCGGGGCCGTCAAGCCGATGCTCCATGCCGGTGGCTCGGTGGTGATCCTGCCGGATTTCGAGCCCGAGCGGTTCATTCGCACGCTCAGCTCCTATGGATGCACGCGCGCCGGTGGTGTCCCGGCGGCGTTCTCCATGATGCTCCGCCATCGCGACCTCATCGACAGGCTCGAGTTTCCCAAGCTCGAGTCGCTGATGGTCGGATCGGCCCCGGTCACCAGGGAGCTGGCCGAGCAGATCGAGGACGCGTTCGGGGTTCCGGTCTCGGAAAGCTACGGCCTGACGGAAGGGGGGCCGGTCATGCTGGGTCCGCCAACCGATGGCCGCGCAATCCCGCACGGCAGCTGCGGCGTCGCCTGGCCCGATGGCGAGGTCAGGCTGGTGGGAGCGAACGGAGTGGACGATCCCGCCGACGGTGAGCTGTGGGTGCGCAACCCGGGCGTCACGCCGGGATACTATAACCTGCCCGAACTCAACGGCGAGCGGCTGGTAGACGGGTGGCTGCGGACCGGCGACCTGTTCCATCGCGATGCCGACGGCTTCTTCTACTTCCGGGGCCGGACCGACGACATGTTCAATTCCGGCGGCGAGAACATCTATCCGAAGGAGGTCGAGAACCTGCTGCTGTCGCACCCGTCGGTGGTTGACGCCTGCGTGGTGCCGGTCGCGCACAGCGTGAAGGGCCAGGTCCCGGTCGCCCTGGTCATGGTCACGCGTGACGCGTCACCCTCGCCCGAGGAGCTGCGGACCTACTGCCTGGAATACGGCCCGCCCTATGCCCATCCCCGCCGGGTGGAAATCGTCGAACGGATCCCGTTGAACGGCGCCGGCAAGAACGACCGCACGGCGATTGCCCGGATGATGGCGAAACGTCATGGAACCCTCGGCCCCGCGACCGCGTGACTCGCGCCGGCCGGGCACTGGCCCGGTGGGTCAGTCCAGACGGATGATCCGCCCTTCGAGGGCCGGCGAGACGGTTCCCGCGGCCGTGACATGCTCGATGACCCGGGTGGCAAGCAGCGTGCCGTCCCGGGCCGGGATCAGCCGTTCGGCTGTTTCGAACGCTGCGTACCCGTCTCCGCCCTTCGCCAGGAAATCGTTCGTCGCCAGGGTGTAGACGGCAGCTTCGTCGAGCGGCTTGCCCCCGACCGCGACATCAACAACCCGTGCGCCTTTCGGCCTGCGCGCATCGAACGAGAACGTCAGCCCCGACACCTGGGGAAAGGCGCCGCGACCGTCTTCGATACCTGCAACTCCGTTCTCCAGCGCCGACCTGAGCTGCGCTCCGGTCACGGCCAGCTTTACCGTCTTGTTGCCGAACGGCAGTTCCGTCAGCACGATCCGACGGGTCAGTGGCGTCCCGGCGGGATAGACGGTATCGCCGCGGATTCCTCCTCCATTCGTCAGCCCAACGTCGCTGCCGGCTGCCGCGCGCATCGCGTCGGCAACCAGATTTCCGATCGCGGCCTCACCCGAACGCACGGACGCGCGGCGGCTGTCCAGCTCCGTCGAGGTCTGGCCGAGGACCGTGTCCATTCCCTGTTCGAGCTGCCGGCGCAACACATCGACGGCATCGACGAGATCGGGCTCGAGGTCGACCCCCGCGGTTGGGCGAAGTTCATAGCCCTGTGACAGGACCAGCCGGCTGCCTCCCCGTCTGTCTTCCTTGCGATCGATCTCGAGCCGGAGGATCCCGACATGGATCCCCTGGGAACCTGCCTTCAGGATGGTCTGCCGGCCATCATGCAATGCCAGCACGAGATGGTCGTGACCGCCGAGGACAATATCGATCGCGGAAACCTCGCGCAGGAGTTCCCTGTCCTGCTCGACATGGTTGTGCGTAAGCGCGACCACGACATCCGCTCCCGCGTCCCTGAGCCCGGCGGCAAGAGTGGCGGCGGACGCGGTGACCGGGGCAAAGGAAACCTCCGACCCCGGTGCCGAAATCCTCGCGGTTTCCGGCGTAGTGATCCCCAGGAACCCGATGCGGTACCCGCCGTGTTCGACCATGCCGGTGGGCCAGGTGCCCGGAAAGCCCTGCCTGCCCCGCCAGGTCACGTTGCCGGCAAGCCAAGTGGCGTTCGACTCGGCCAGCCGCTGCTCGAGTATCTCCGGTCCGAAGTCGAACTCGTGGTTGCCAAGAACGGCAAAGTCGAACCCGATGGCATTGGCGAGCGCGATCATGTGCGCGCCCTTGTCCACACCGGACAGCAGCGATGGCGAGATCATGTCACCGCCAAAGGTGACGATCGCACGGTGACCAGCTGCCTCGGCACGGGCGCGCTCCTCGCGTACGACCGTGGCGATCCGCGCGGCACCTCCCCGCCCCCCTATCCCGTCCATCCGGTCCCAGTCATTGACATGGACCAGGGTGACCGACACCGGTTCGGCGCGCGCCGACATGAGCGGCGCGCAGGCGGCCACGCCGGCACATGCGAGAACGACAAGCGATCGAACCCACTCGGTCATGACGAATGATCCCCTGCTTCCGGTTGCCCCGGCCGAGACCGGCAAGCGCATGGTATCCCAGACTCCGGGTCCGCGCAGCCGGCTGGCGCGGACCTGCGCGCCGCAGTGCCCCGAACAACGCGACCCTGCGGGCCCGGTCGCGGCGGCATACAATCCGTGTGGGCAACCGGTACCGCACACGCACGCGCGATGACATCCGGTCAGGGGGACCACGCCTTGCCCGGTATCGAGCCTGTCAGGCGCTGCGCGGCTGCCCCTCCTGCCGGCCGATACTGCGTTCCAGTGCCGGATAGGCAAGGCCGAGCGTGACTGCACGCGCCACCATGAAGACAAAATACGCGCCCCACAGGCCATGGTTGCCGAACAAGGGGACCAGGGCCGCGATCCCGACCACGAATATGGCAACACTCACGCTCATGGCGTGCAGCATGGTCCGCGTGCGCGTGGCGCCGATGAAGATGCCATCGAGCTGAAATCCCCAGATCGACACCAGCGGAAGCACGATTGCCCAGGGCAGAAACAGGGCAACCGTCGACTGAACCTCGTGGATGTCGGTCATGAGTGCCACGATATGCGAACCGGCACCGAGGAAGGTCGCCGAATACAGCACGGCCACGACGGCAGCCCATCGTGTGGTCGAGAGGACCGCGCGCCGCAGGCTCGCCCGATCGCGGCGGCCGACGGCCGAGCCGACCAGGGCTTCGGCCGCATGGGCAAATCCGTCCAGCCCGTAGGCAATCAGGGTCTGGAGCAGGAACAGGATCCCGTTCGCTGCCAGTATCAGTTCCCCCATCCTCGAGCCCACGGCGGTGAACAGCATCACCGAACTCACGGCAAGGACGGTGCGCAGAAAGATGTCTCCGTTGACGCGAAGTGCGCGGCGCAGCGCCGGAGTGTCACGAATCGCGCGCCAGTCGAGGGGCGCGCCGTGTTTTCCGGCCAGGGCTATGGTCATGCCGATCGCAACCACGAGGCCGCTCCACTCGGCCAGCACCGATGCCCAGGCGACGCCGGCCAGCCCGTAGCCGAGATGAACGCCCAGCCACAGGTCGAGGCCGCAGTTGAGAACATTGACAAGCAACTGGTGAACGAGGACGAGGTCCGCCCGTTGCCATCCGAGCAGCAGGCCCACGGCCGCAAAGTTCACGAGCACCGCCGGCGCCGACCACATGCGGATCGCAAGATACCGGTCGGCAAAGGGAGCCACGCCGGGAGTCGGATCGGCCACGAGAAGCGCAAGCCATCGCAGGGGCATCGATAGCAGGACCAGGATCACGCCGATCACGGCAGCAGCCACGAAGGCACGAACGGCCCAGTTCGAGAGTTCCCGGACATCGCCGGCACCCCAGGCCTGGGCGGCGAACCCGGTGGTGCCCATCCGGATGAACACGAAGACCCAGCAGATAAAGGCGAACACGGAGGAGCCCAGGGCGACCGCACCGATATCGGCAACACCGATCCGCCCCACCACCGCCGTATCCACCATGCCGACCAGGGGCACCGTCAGGTTTGACAGCGTCATCGGCAGGGCGAGCCGCCACATCGGAACGTCAGCACGGGCCGGCCTTGTCACTTCGGCCATCTCCTTTACTTCGCGCCGCCCCGTGGCAGTGTTCGGGCGAGGCCGTGATCACCCGCACCCGGACAACGGGCACCATGTTCCTGTACGGAACGGTGCCGGGGATCCGGGCCATCGCACGCTGTCACGCACTCGTGGGTCGGGGCAGGTCCCGATTGACTTGTGGAACACCCTCGGCGACCATTTCGCCCGTCGGACCGCGATCCTTGAAGAGTCATGATCGGGTCCGGGTGTTCGGACCGGTGACTGCACCATGATGAAGGTCGGGATTGAACTTGTCCAACTCCGTCCCTGAGCGTGACCTGGACTACCAGGTGTCGATCCTCGATGGCGTCTCCCGCACATTCGCCCTGACAATCCCCCAACTTCCACCCGATCTGCGCATTGCGGTCGGCAATGCCTACCTGCTGTGCCGAATTGCTGACACGATCGAGGACGAACCGGCAGTTACCCAGCAAGAGAAACAGGAGCTCTCGGCACGGTTCGTCCGGGCTGTCGAGGGGTCCGAGGATGCACACCGCTTCGCGCTGGAACTGCACGAAACTCTCGGTCCGGCAACGACGGCGAGTGAACGGGACCTCGTGCTCAATGCCGGTCGCGTCCTTGGAATCACGAACAGCCTGCAACCAGCGCAACACCGGGCCATCGCCCGGTGCATCAGGGTAATGACCACGGGAATGGTGCATTTCCAGGAAGGCGCCAACCTTCGCGGACTTGCAGACTTCGAGCAGTTCGACAGGTATTGCTACTACGTTGCAGGCGTGGTCGGAGAAATGCTGACGGAACTGTTCTGCGTCCATTCGCGCGAGATCGGGGCCCGCAGGGACGAACTGCTGAAACTCGGAAGGTCCTTCGGCCAGGGCCTGCAGATGACCAACATACTCAAGGACGTGTGGGAAGACCGCAGCAGGGGCGTGTGCTGGTTGCCGCGCACCGCGTTTCCGCAAAGCGGGTTCGACCTTGCATTGCTCACACCGGGGAACGAAAACCCCGGGTTCGCCGAAGGGCTCGACACCCTGGTTGCGATTGCGCGGCACCACCTTGCCAATGCCTGTCGATACGTCCTTGTCATCCCTGCTCACGAAGCCGGCATTCGCCGTTTCTGCATGTGGGCCGTGGCGCTCGCGGTGCTGACGCTCCGGCGCATCCACGCCAATCCGGGGTACAGCAACGGTCGTGAGGTAACGATCTCGCGACGCAGCGTTGCGACCGCCACGACCCTGGTCAATGCCACGGTCCGGTTCAATCCCGCGCTTGCGGTGCTGTTTCACCTCCTCAGTTTCGGCTTGCCACCTGCCACCCGCGGTCCTGGAAGCCATGGCGGCTCCGACGACATGCGAGGGTTCGAAGGGGCGTGAGTTCAGTCCGGTCACATACCGGTCAGTCGCGACCGGGTCGAAGCCCGCACACAGACCGACCCGGCGTTTGACAAGCGCGACGGCCCCGGCGCACCGTGGACCCGGCCGTTCGCATGCAAGTCGTCGTGCGTTGTGGCTCGAGCGCTGAAGCCGCTCATGTTCCCTGTCCGGAAGCATGTCGTTCCAACAGCCAGACCCGCCATGAAACCCGCCACCATTCTCCGGTTCCTGATCCTGTCCCTCCTGTACATCGTGCCTTCCGGTAAGCCGCTGGCCGCATCATCCCTCGAAGACGCCAAGGCGGCGTGGACGCAGGGACAGTTTGTCGAAGCGGCCCGGATTGGCGAGAGCCTCGCAACTTCCGAAGGCTACGCGCTTGCCGCCCGGTCACTGGTCGTGCATGCGGTCCATGTCGCCGCCGGGGACGACAGGGAGGCGATGCTTGAACGTGCCACGGCACTCGCTCGCAGGGCAGTCGAACTGGACCCCGACAACGCGGACGCCCACGTGGAAGTCGCCCACGCCATCGGCCGGTACGCGGAAGCCATAGGTCCGTACAAGGCTGCGAGCGAAGGGTACGCCGAGAAGATCCGCGCGGCGATAGACGCCGCGATGCAGCTCGATCCCGATCTGGTCACCGCGCACCTGAGCATCGGCGGGTGGCACGCCGGAATTGTGGGCGCGGTGGGCTCGTTCCTGGCGCGCCTGACCTACGGGGCCACGGAACGGGAAGCGGTGGCTGCCTTCGAACGCGCTCTCGCGCTCGCTCCCGATGCGAAGGAAGTACCGTACCAGTATGCACTCAGCCTGCTCGATATCGATGAGGACGAACATCGGGAAAAGGCGGAAGACCTGCTCGAACGCGCCGTGGCTATTGCGCCGGCAACCGCCCACGAACGGCTGCTGCATTCCAGGGCCGTCGAGCGACTGAAGGCGATACGCGCCTCGGGCGGTTGAGCGCCGCACCCACGCCCCCGGCCAGCGCAGATGTGCGGGGCAGGCGGGATGTGGATGCATGCCGTGCGCCCGGTTCCGAATGCGAACGAGCGACAGTCGATGGCGCAGGGGGAGACACCCGGCACAACAGAAATCCGACATCTCCCGACCGGTCTTCAAAATCCGATGTGCCCGGCAGGCGTGATCACGGTAGGGTGTCGGTAGAGCGCAACCTCGCTGCGAGGGCCGACTGGAAGACCGTTTCGGAAACGGGAAGTCGATGCTTTCCGGCCAGCACTCAAGCATCGGCGTCGGCGTGTGTGCAACCCCGGGCTGGCACGGGAGGCCCTGTTGAGTCTGCCAACGCCGAAACTGCCTGACGGACCCCGGGATCCGCCCCCTGTCCAACTGTTCCGGTGGGTTTTCTCGCCGCTGCCATTCATGCACGCCTGTGCGAACCGGTATGGCGACACGTTCACCGTTCGTCTGTCCGGCCTCTCCCCCATGGTCTTCTTCACAGATCCGGAAGCCATACGGCAGATCTTTACCGGTGATCCCGACCGGTTCCAGGCGGGTCGCGCCAACAGGGTGTTTGAGGTGTTTTTCGGCCCCAACTCGCTGTTGTTCCTCGATGGCGCACGGCGCCGGCGGGAACGCCGGCTGCTCATGCCGCCATTTCACGGCAGGCGCATGCGGCTATACGGGGAAATCATTTCCGAGATCGCTGACCGGTCGATCGATACCTGGCCGGTCGGCAGGCCCTTTCCGGTTCACGCGAGGCTGCAGGACATCACCCTGGAGGTCATACTTCGCGTTGTGTTCGGTGTGGCGGATGAAGCACGCCTGTTTCGACTGCGCATGGCGCTCGTCGAAGCACTCGCCCTTATGGACGTGGGAAACCCGTTGCGGCCGATCAGGGCATTGTGGCGTCTGGGGCCTGTTCGCCGCCGCATCCGGGAGTTGCTGCACAACGAGGTCAGGCGCCGACGGGCAGAAGAAACCGGAGAACGAACCGACGTCCTGGGCATGCTGATCGACGCTCGCGACGAGGATGGCCTGTCCATGAGTGACGAGGAGGTCCGGGACGAGGTGTTCACGCTGCTGGTAGCAGGCCACGAGACAACGGCCACCTCCCTCGCCTGGGCGATCCACAACCTGCTGAAGAGCCCGGGCGCCCTGGAAGCAGCACGCTCGGAGGTGATGTCGGTCATCGGGAACGGTCCGTGCCCGCCCCCGCCGGACGCTGAGCAGATCGGCCGGCTGGTCTACCTGGATGCGGTCATCAAGGAAACCGCACGTCTGCATCCGGTCGTTCCGATTGTCGTGCGCCAACTTGCGATGGACGACACCGTGGGTTCCGCACGACTTCCGGCTGGCAGCATTGCCGCCCCGTGCATCTACCTCGTTCATCGCCGGCCCGACCTTTGGCCCGAGCCGAATTCCTTCGATCCGGACCGGTTCCTGGGGGAGCGCACGGACCCCTACAGGTTCTTTCCCTTCGGCGGTGGCGTGCGGTTTTGCCTGGGAGCAGCGTTTGCCACCTTTGAAATGAAGATCGTGCTGGCCCGTATCCTGTCGCGCGTGAAACTGCAGCCGTCTTTCGGCTACTCGCTTCGTGTCGTCCGCCGCGGCCTGGCGCTGGCGCCGTCTTCCGGCCTGCCGGTCGTTCGCCCGGCACGGTAACGGTGCGCCGGCCCCCGGCAAGGGCTGATCCGAGTTGTTCGCCATCGATACCTGCTCACCCCTCCCTGGCGCACGAAAAGGCCTCTGTGCCGTTCAGCGCGAACCTGGCCTGCGCGATGGCGGCGGAGGGCGGTCATCGGCCCGCGAAACCGCCATGCGGGTGGCGGCCGGCGGCATTGCGCGCAAGGTGCTGGGTGAAAGCGTCTCGATTCGCGGCGCGCTGGTCCAGATCGGCGAGAAGACCGAGGACCGCGCCCGGCTGGGACTGGAGCGCCGTCGGGGACAATCCCTTCTTCTGCCCGGATGCCGCCGCGGTCGGGGAATGGGCGGACTATCTCGATTCGGTTCGCAAGGCCGCATCGTCGGCCGGCGCGGTCATCGAAATCGTCGCGGAGGGCGTGCCGGCCGGCCTATGGCAAGCTCGACGGCGACCTCGCGCCCGCCTTGATGAGCATGAACGCGGTCAAGGGCGTCGAGATGGGCGACGGCTTCGCTGCGGCGGCGAAACGGGGCGAGGCCGCCCATGACGAGATGGCCCCGGACGGCGGTGGCGGCGTCGGCTTCCTCTCCAACAATGCCGACGGCGTGCTGGGCGGCATTTCCTCGGGCCAGTCCGTTGCTGCGCGTTTCGCGGTCAAGCTGACCAGTTCGATCCTCATTCCGCGCCGGGGCGCCACCGAGGCGGGCGAGGCCGTCGAAATCGTCACCACCGGCCGCCACGGCCCCTGTGTCGGAATCCGCGCCGTGCCGGTCGGCGAAGCGACTATGGCGCTTGTACGCACGAACCACCTGCTCCGGCACCGCGCCCAGACAGGCTGACGCCGGCACTTCCCTGCTTCCGGCCTGCGGGCCAGAATGGACAAAACAGCCGGAGGATCAGGATGTCCGGACCGCTCGCCGGATTGCGCGTAATCGACCTGACGACCGTGATGTACGGCCCCTACTGCACCCAGTTGATGGGCGACTACGGAGCCGACGTGGTGAAAGTCGAGCCGCCGGGAGGCGATATCAGCCGCCAGGTGGGGCCGCGCCGCAACGCGGGCATGGCGGCCGGCATCCTCACCAAGGCGCGCAACAAGCGCAGCCTCGTGCTCGACCTGAAACAGCCCGCGGGACGCGACGCGCTCTACCGGCTGGCCCGGACGGCCGACGTGTTTATCCACAACATGCGCCCGAAGCCCGCCACCCGGCTCGGGGTCGACTATGCGGCGGTCGCCTGGCACCGCCCCGATATCGTCTATTGCACCGCCGTCGGCTTCGGCAAGGACGGCCCCTATGCCGACAAGCCCGCCTATGACGACCTGATCCAGGGCGTCTCCGGGCTCGCCTGGCTGGAAGGCGAGCAAACCGGCGGCGCGCCACGCTACGCCCCCTCTGTGCTGGCCGACAAGACCAGCGGCCTGTTCGCGCTCTTCTCGATCCTGATGGCGCTCCACCACCGCGACCGGACCGGCGAGGGACAGGAAATCCACTGCGGCATGTTCGAGTGCTTCGCCTCCTTCGTGATGAACGAGCACCAGCAGGGGCGTACCTTCGACCCGCCGCTCGGGCCCGCCGGCTACGAACGCCTGCTGACGCCCTGGCGCCGGCCGCACGAAACCGCCGACGGGCATCTCTGCGTGCTGCCCTACAACGACCGCCACTGGCGCCGCTTCTTCGGGATCGC
>JAJEAR010000003.1 GCA_022822665.1 Alphaproteobacteria bacterium
CCGGACCGACCCCGGCCCGGCCCGGCTCAGAACGGGGTAGCGCTCCACCTCCTCCATGTAGCGCGCGATCCGCTCGATGACCGCGTGGCCCGCGCGGCGGAACTCGTCCGGCGTCATGTGTCCGGCGTCGCTCATGGGTGCCTCCTTCGTGTTGCTCGCCGTCTCGCCCGGCGAGCCGGTCCGGTTTATCGATGTCGGGTCTGACTTCGGGGATGCGGCCGTAGCCTGGAGCGTTGCCATCGGGAGGGGGAGTTCGTTGTCGAGGCGGCTTCCTCTCCGGACGACGGGAACGCCGCGCCTGCCATGACCGACGATAGCCCTCTCCCCTTCGATCTTCCAGCGGATCAACGCAAGCAGGTGAGCGCCGCATTCGACAGCGGTCCGATCCCGCCGGACGGCGGCCTCGTCCTGTTGCGCGAGGCAGAGCGCAGATCAGGTCCGGCCGTGCCCTTGGCAGGCTGCATCCGCGACCGGCGCAGTCAGGCGCAGGCGGTCCACCCCCTCCCGGCCATGCTGCGTCCGCATGCCGGCAATCGCCTGTGGGGCATCCGATGCGGCCGCCCCGGAGCGGCGCGGTCACTCCCTGGCCGCCTCCGGATCGCCGTCCGCCCGGCGCCCGCGCTCGATCCCGCGCGCCACCGCCAGCCGATAGCGGATCCGCGCCCGCATCCAGTTCGTCGTGTCCCACTGCGCCGCGACCTCCTCGGCGCCCCAGTAGGCGACCGCGATCTCGCGCTGCGACGCCAGCCTCGCCCGGTTCACCGCCAGCACTATCAGCAGTTCCCGTTCCTCGCCCACCGACCCCGCCCTCGCCGAGGGGCCGGCCCCCCCGAGACGCTCCACAGGTCCTGCATCCGGACGATGTCCATCGGCAGCTCCAGACCGTAGTCGTGGTAGAGCCGGAGACCGCCGCCGGCGAGCAGCGGACCCTCCTCCGTCACCCGGACCTGCACCGCGCGCCCGTCCTGCTCGATCTTCAGGAGCAGCGTCCCGTCGAGCAGCCTCAGCCCGTCGAGGCGCGCGCCCGCCGCCGCCAGGAAAGGCACGAGCGGCGGAGCCCCCGCCGATCCCTCGCCCGCCAGCATCGCTTCGCCGACCAGGAACGGAGAGGCCGGGCCGTCGCGCGCGAACGGGTTCTCCCACGCCTCGATCCGCCAGGGGTCCCGCGCCGCAAGGTCCGCCTGCGACTGGAGGCGCACCGGGAACGGAGCCTCCTCATACACGGGAGGCTCCGCGTGCGCCTCATACGCCTCCCGGTAGGCCTCAAGACCGCGCAGCAACTCCCACGTGCGCGTCCCGCCGTTCATCACGCATCGGCCTCACCGGCGGAGCCGGCGCCCGCCTGCTACCTGCTACCAGCGCGTGGTCAGGCGAGCGCCGATCCCGTGCTCGGCCCCGGCGTCGTCCTCGCGCCGGGTCACGTCGAGATTGAGCTCGAAGTCGCCGCCGCGCCCCGCCGCCATGTTCATGCGCCAGCCCATGCGCAACTCGCGCGCCGTGTCCGACAGCCCGAGCCCGACATTCGGCGTGCCCGTGAACCCGCCATCGAACAGCGCCGTGCCGTAGCCGACCTCCGCGTCGAACCGGCTCGACAGCGGCGCATCGTCGTTCGCCGCGAGACCCACCGGGTCGGGCTGCATCCACAGCCGCTCCGAGCCGCCCGGGTCCGCCCCGTATGACGGCGTGAGCGACATCGAGATGCCGCGCCCCGAGGCGTCCGGCACCAGCCTGAGCGTGCCCGACACGCCCCATTCGCCGTAGTCGTCCTCGTCATGCGCCGCAAGGCCGTGCACCCGGAGCGCCATGTCCAGGCCGCGCGAGGTGTCCGCGTAGCCGATACCGGCGCCGAACTCCATGCCCGTGCCGGTCTCCGCGTCGCCGCCGTCCTGGCGCACGCCCAGCTCAAGGCTCGGCGTCAGCGTCCCGCCGCCCGCGAGCGCGAACGTCCGCGAGCCGTCGAGCACCGCCCGCATCCGGCTGGCATCGGCCTGCGTGGCCGCGAGGTTTCCCACCCCCGCCATCGAGACCGAATCCGACTCCGTGCGCACCCAGAACGCGTCCGCCTTCACCGCCAGCGCGAACCCGCCGGCTTGCGCGGGCGTCAGGAGCTCGCCCCGCACGCCCGCGGCGGCCAGCGTCATCGAGAGGTCCGCCCGGTAGCGCTCCGCAGCCCCGTCGTCGAGGTCGAGCGACAGCTGGCCCGCGCCCGTGCCCGCGAGGCCCCATGCGGAGATGCGGTCCGAGACCTGGAGCCGCGCATAGGGCAGCGCCGTCGTCACCGTGCTCCCCATCGCGTAGCTCCGGCCCGCGCCCTGCGCGGTGCCCTCGCCCAGGCTGTGGGTCATCGCAAGCCCGGCGAGCAGATTGCCGCTCTCATAGTCCATGCCGAGCGTCCCGGTGGCCGCATCGCCGCTGAACGAGAGCCCCGGCGCCGCGCCCGAGAAGTGCGACACCGACGCCCCCTGGCCCCAGCTCGTGAACTGAGGCCCCGCGCCGTCGCCGAGCACCGCCCGGAACGACGTGCCCATCAGCAGCTCGCGCGTGTCCATCGTCCGCGACGCGTCCGCCCGCGGATCCTCGGACCAGGACAGCCAGCCGCCCGTTCCGATGGAGCCGGCCGGCCCGCCGGCAAGCGCCGGCGGCAGTCCGGCCTCGGTGTTCCCGGAGCCGTCGAGCGGCATGCGGTGCCCGCCCAGCGTGAAGTGCGAGCCCGCGCCGCGCGGCGTCTCCATCCGCCCAGTGATCGCCGCGATGGCGTCCGAGGCCGCCGCCCGGCCGAAGCGCGCCAGCCAGTCCCGCTGCAGCGGGTCGGCATTCTTGATGCTTCCCGTTGCGGTGGCGTCGGCGATCGTCGTCGTCTTCGCCGGACTCGGATTACTGAGCGTGAGCGTGAACGTCTCCGTGTTCTCGTCATGCACGTCGTCGAGGAGGGTCACGGTCACCGTCTTGCTCGTCTGGCCCGCCGGGATGGTGAGCGTGCCGGAGGCAGAGGTGTAGTCGGACCCCGCCAGCGCCGTGCCGTTCGAGGTCGCATAGTCCACCGACACCGGATCGCGCGAGGCCTCGGACAGCGACACCGTGAACCCGATCGAGCCCGACGACTCCTGCGCCGAGGCGTCCGCCACACTCAGGCTCACCACCTTCCAGGTCGACCCCCGGATGGTCATGCGCACCGTGTCCGTCGCCGTCTCGCCGTCCCCGTCGGTCACGGTCAGCTCGAAGTTGATCCACTGGCCGTCGTTGAGAGCGCGGCGGTCCGTCACGTTCTTGCGCCGCGGCACGCTGTAGATGGCCGTCGCCTTGTCCGCATCGGTCAGCCACGACGTCCCCGCCTTCAGCTCCGGGTGCGACGCCTTCGCGATGCGCCAGCTGTAGGTCAGCGCATCCTGCGAGCCCTCGGCATGTTTCGTGCCCGAGCCCTTGAGCTTCACGTCGCCGCCGCGCTTGCCCACGAGGTTCGCACCGGCCTCTGCCGTCGGCGGGGTCGCCGCCGGCGCCGGCTCCTCACCCTGTCCGTTGGCGGTGCCTTCTTCGGCGTTGCCGGTGGCCGACACCGACAGCGTGAAGGTCCACGTCCCCGAGAGGGGTATGAAGCCGTCGTCGGTCGCCGTCATCACGACGGTGTGTTGCGCCGGCGCGTCGGTCGTGTCCGGCGTGCCCGAGAAGGTGCGCGTGGTGGCGTTGAAGGCGAGCCAGCCCGGCAGCGCGCCGCCGCCCTCCAGCGCCGCCGTGTATGTGACAGTCTCACCCTCGTCGTCGTTCGTCGCCTCGGGCGCGGTGTAGGAGAACGTCTCGCCCACCGTCGCCGACTGCGCCGGGCCCTCGCCGTTCAGCGTCTCGCCGAAGTGCGGCGGGGTGAGGAGGGTCATGGTCGGGCTGTCGCCCGTGTTCGGATCGTCAAGCAGGTCCTGCGTCTCGTCCGCGCCGACGCGTATGGTGAAAAAGGCGCCGAGTCTACTTGAGCTTTTTTCCTCGGGAGGATCGTTGTCCGTGATCCTGTAGCGGAACGACGTCGTCTGCGCCAGGGGGTGTGCGGTGGTGATGCGCAGGTCCCCGTCGGCGGGATTGAAGCATATCCAGTCGTTATCGAACCATCTGCCGTCGCATGGCGGCACCGACCCAAAGTTGCCGTCCGGCATCACCCGATGCAGATCGCGGGTGATCCGGTCATCGGGAACGGGTTCCCCGCGATACGCGCCGGGGAGGCTCGTCCAGACCGTTTTGCCCCGCTCCAGCTGCAGGTCCCGCGGCGACGGGTTGCCGCTGAACTTCAGGGGGACGATCCACCAAACTCGAAAGTTCGTATATTGCTGGCCGGAACTGTCACTCGCCGTTAAAGTGTATATTCCTCCGTTCTCGGGGTCACTTATCAGCGCTGCGGCTTTGTATTCTGCGAAGGTGCTGTACTCACGATACTTCAAGCTCCGTGTAGTGGGGTCATAGAACGGCGGTCCGATGGCATCTCCGTCCCCGTCAAGAAATTCGCCCGAGGCATGGAACGTAATCGCATCGCCGTCGGGGTCCACGGCCTTCGGCAGCACGTAGCTGAACTGCTTGTCAAACTCCACGAAGAACTCGCTCGGCAGGCCCGGGTAGAACGGCTTGCGGTTCGCCGCCGCCGTCCTGGCCACGCTGGTCGTGGTCCCATCGGCGATTCCCTGCCTCGAACCGTCATACGCTTCCACCCGCACCTCGTACTGGACGTTGGGGTCGATCCCCTCCGCCGCGATGCGGTGCGAATGTTTGCGGATCTCCGCGCTCCGGGTCCACGCCCCGCCGCTGCCCGACCGCCGGTGGAAGACCCGGTAGATCCCCCACCGGCGGCCTCCCGGCAGGTTGATCACCTCCTGCGACTCGCTCCAGCCCACCTGCAGCCCGCCGTCCTTGTGGTGGACCGCGTTCACCGTCAGCGATATCGGCTTGAGGGCGACGCCGGATATATCGAAGACGAACGGGTTAAAGCGCGAGGTCCAGGTGCGGCGGTCGTTGCTCGGGATGGAGATCTTCGCGACGCGGACGCCCGCCCTCCCCTCCGGTTTGAACTCCACGTCGAACGTCACCGAGCCTCCGGGCGGCACCGTCGCGGGCGGCTGCGTCACCACCCGGAAGTCCCGCGCCGACGCACCCGTGATCGACACCCTCGGCGTCCCCGTCAGCGACAGCGGGCTCGAGTGCGTGTTGCGGATGGTGAACGTCTGCGTCCGCGTCTGATACTCGGGGCGGAAGGCAAAGTGCTCGTCGTCCCGATACACCGCCAGCCCGACACTGGCGCCCCGATGCGTTCCGGGAGTTCCGTTGGGATGCACAGTAAGGGTCCTACCGCCATCGAGGTTGACCAGGACTTCGATCTCCTGCGCCTGGGCCGGCCCGGGCGGGGCCAGCGCCGCGAAGGCGAGCAGAACCAGGGCCGCGGTGAGGGCGCCCCGGAGCCCGAGGCGGGGAAGGCGGGCGGCGAAGCGGAAACGGAAGGGGTCTGGAAGGCCCGCCCGCGCGGGGCGGACGGAAGGCTCAGGCCGTTCGCAGGTTCCGGAAGCGTCCGTCCGGGGCGCGCCGGACGCAGTCATGGCTTCGGCGCTCGGCGCTCGGCGCTCGGCGCTCGGCGCTCGGCGCTCATTGTACCGGAGATGGAATCGCCGGCAAGCGCGGTTTCGCGCGCGCGGATGGTTGCATAACCGGGTTCATCCGCAAGCGCGGCATCGCGCGCCGCGCCGTTCATCCATTCCGTCATCCTCGAAAGCACCATTCGCCCTGTCTCCCCCAACTCGGAATCCCCCACGGCGTGCCGTCCGGTCACAGGTCAGGCGCGCCATAAACAAAGCCCCGAAGGGGCCGCGCGGGCGACCGGTTCGAGGACGGGACGGATTGTGCGCAAACGATAGAGGACTGCAAGTAGCCGCCCGAAAAAATTTTCGCATCGGCATGCACGGGCTATTTCGCCCCCGATTTGGGCTCGATTTATATATACTGAACGTGTCTTTTTTGTAATTATATGCTTTCACTGTGAGAAACGGCGTGGCTGGACTTCACCGTGCAGCCGCCACGGAGAGAGGACAAGGCCTTGAGCGAAAACGACAAATCGGCGCCGCAGGAGGAAGCTCTGCGCGAGGACGACGGCACACGGAAACTGGCGGAGGGCCCGGCGGACGACGGCGCCGCACGACAGCCCGATGCGCGCCCCGGAGGCGGCGAAACGGCACCGGGTGCACACGAAACCGCAACTGAGACCGCTCCTTCGCCCGGCAGATACAAGCCGGCGCGACAGGCGCAGGCCCCGCCCGCCCGGCGCCCGACCCCGATCCCGCAAAACGAGAGTCCGCGCTCGGCTCAGCGATCCTGCGCATCGGCGCAAGCCTCGACCTGGAGACCGTGCTGGAGGAGGTGGTGGAGAGCGCCCGGGCGCTCACCGGCGCGGCCTACGGCGTGATCGCCACGGTGGACGGGGAGGGCGCGCCGCGCGACTTCGTGACCTCCGGCTTCACGCAGGAAGAACACGAAGCGATGGAGGCCTGGCCGGACGGGCACCGGCTGTTCGGCCGCCTGCATGGTCTCGGCGCACCGCTCCGCCTGCCCGACCTCGACGCCTGGATGCGCGCGCTCGGCTGCGCGCCCTTCCCCGTCCCCTCCGGCGCGTTCCAGGCAATCCCGATGACCCACCGGGGCACTGCCGCGGGCGGCTTCTTCCTCGGCGGCAAGGAAGGCGGGTTCACCGACTCCGACGAAAAGATGCTGGTGCTGTTCGCCCAGCAGGCCGCGGCAGCGCTCGCCAACGCCCGCGCGCACCGCGCCGAGGAGGTGGAGATCTCCGCGCCGGGCGGCAAGAGCGTCCGCGCGCTGATCGACGCGACCCCGATCCGCTCGGGCGAGGAGGGCCCGGTCGAGCGGGTGGTGGTGACGTTACAGGACCTGGCGCCGTTCGAGGCGCTGGCGCGCGCGCGGGCGGAGTTCCTCGGGCTGGTGAGCCACGAGCTGCGCGTGCCGCTGGCGGCGATCAAGGGCTCGGCGGCGACGGCGCTGGGCGACCCGCGCGATCCGGACCGGGCGGAGCTGCGCCAGTATCTGCGCATCGTCGAGGAGCAGGCCGACCGCATGGCGGGGCTGATCGGCGACCTGCTCGACGCCGGGCTGATCGGCGCGGGGATGCTGTCGGTCGATCCCGCTCCGCAGGAGCTGGCCGGCATCGTCGAGCGGGCGCGGACCGCGTTCGAGGCCGGCGGCGGCAACCATGCCGTGACGATCGACCTGCCGGAGGACCTGCCGCGGGTCATGGCGGACGCGCGGCGCATCGCGCAGGTGCTGGGGAACCTGTTCGCCAACGCCGCGCGGCACTCGCCGGAGAGCGCGCCGATCCGGGTGGCGGCGCGCCGCGACGGGGAAGAGGTCGAGGTCTCGATCGTCGACGCGGGCGCGGGCATTCCGCCAGAGCGGCTGCCGCACCTGTTCCGCCGCCATGACGGCGTTGGCGCGGAGGCCGGCGAGAGCGCGGCAGGCGCCGGCCTCGGGCTGGTGATCTGCCGGGGGCTTGTCGAGGCGCATGGCGGGCGCATCCGCGCCGAGAGCGGCGGGCTCGGCCGGGGAACGCGGATCCTGTTCACCTTGCCGGCGCTCGCCGACCTGCCGGTAATCTTCGTGTCGGCCTATGGCGGCGGCGACACGATCGTCCGCGCTCTGGAGGCGGGCGCGGCGGACTATGTCGCCAAGCCCTACTCGTCGGCCGGGCTCGCCGCGCGGGTCGGCCTGGCGCTGCGGCGGCGCACCGCGCCCGACACGTTCTGTCTCGGCGAACTCGAGATCGACCGGGAGATGCGCCGGGTCACCATGGCAGGCCGCCCGGTGCGGCTCATCGCGACGGAGTACCGACTGCTGAACGCGCGCTCCCTGGATGCCGGCTGGGCGAGTTCCAACGAGGTCCTGCAACGCCGGGTGTGGGGGCCGGGCAAGGGCGACGCGCAGGCAGGCAGGAACGCGTTGACGAACCTCCTGCCGCAAGCCCGGCGACGACGCCAGGAACCCGCGATACATCCTCGGCGGGCGAAGCATGGGCTACCGCATGCCCGAACCGGACCAGGCGTGAGGACGTGTGTGCCGCGACGGCACAGCAACGGTCCTGGGACGAGCATGGTCAGGACAGCGGCAACATGGAGCGGCTTCAGCTCCGGGAACCAGTCATCCTGGCGAGTTTCAACATGCCCGTTTCTCCCAGACCCCCTACACCTGCGCGATCGGGATGAAGGTCACCCCGAGCGCCTCGACCTGTGCCTGGGTCGCGATCGAGCCGTCGATCCACAGGACGTCGTGGGCCTCGAGTCCGTAGACCACGTTGCCACGGGCCTCCCCTCGAGTGAAGTGGACGTGATCGACATGACCGTCCCCGGTCCCGGTGTCGTTCCCGAGGATGATGTGGTCGGCGCCGGGGCCTCCATCCAGGGTGTCGCCGTCGAGGTCGCCAAACAGCGTGTCGTCGCCCTGCTCGCCGTAGAGCAGGTCTTCGTCCTGACCACCCCGCATCCAGTCATCCCCGGACCCGCCGTAGAGGATGTCGCCGCCCATGTTGCCGTTCATCCAGTCATCGCCCCTGCCGCCCAGGAGCGTGTCCTGGCCGTCACGCAGGTGGATGGTGTTTGTCCGGGTTTTGCCGGGGGTCCAGGCGCCCTCGTTCTGGCCGCCGTAGAGGGTGTCATTTCCGGGTCCGCCGTCGAGGGAGTCCAGGCCGGCGTTACCGTTGATGAAGTCGTCGCCATAGCCGCCTTCGATGGTGTCGCGGTCGTCCTCACCGGTGTAGTTGCGCGACCAGTAGTCATGCGCCGGATTGTTCCAGTTGGTCCAGTAGAGGCCGTTGCCCATCAGGGTGTCGTCGCCGAAACCGCCCTGGATGGAGTCGGCGCCGAAACCGCCGGCGAACAGGTCGTGCGCCAGGTACTGGTTCCCCACGAGCGTGTCGTCGCCGGAGGTGCCCCGCCAGGAGATCGCCCACGCCGTCGCCTCGAACAGGCGGCCAGGTTCGGTCAGGTCGGGTGGCGGATTTCCGGGCGTCCCCCAGACCGCCTGAGCCGCGGCGATGTCGTCAGGCTGGAGCGCCTCCAAGCCGCGGAAATGCCAGTACTCCGTGTGCGGCGGCCCCGACATCACCACCTCCTCGACATCGCTGTGGTCGATGCCGAGGGCGTGGCCGATCTCGTGCTGCATAGCGTTGAAGAACGTCTGGTCCGACCAGTCGATGTCCGGATTCATCCAGACGTGACCTTCCCACCCTCCCTGCACAAAGAAACCGCCGCCCCGGCCAGCGAACCCGTCAGGAACTGCCATCCAGCCGATGGTGATGTTGGCATCGGCACTGCCGTTGGGCAGACGTGTGAAGCTGAGCCCCGACACCTCCTCCCAGGCGGCAAAAGCCCGCTCGATGAGGTGGTGCCACGCCGGGTTGATCGGGGTTTCTGAAAACGCCGGGGACAGTCCCTCGGGCGACGGACCGGCATGGAGAGTCCAGGTGAGCGTGCGATCGTATTGCTGGGCATCTCCGATCGATTCAAAGAGCACGTACCCCCTCACCTGCGCCCCGCTATCGGGGGCGGCCGGGCCGGTTTGGTGGGCGGTCGATTTGGTGCTCATATTACTCTCTCCGGTTCTCCCGTACGATGCCGACGGCCGCCACGACGGTCGCCGCCACGGTCGGCGGCAAGCGCTGCTCATCGAAATCGACGCAGATCCTGTCGTTCGAGCTGCGGGCGTCGTACATGCCCGTGAAGCACAGATCGCCGGCATCGCTCGTCCAGTTGACCGGGAAGCCCGTCTCGCACATCCGGGTCCGGTGCCCGGCGATGTTGGCCGGCAGGACGGCCGTGAGCTCTGGATCCGTGGCGGTCTCAGGCGCGTGTTCAACAGGTGTCATGAGTGGTCCCGCTATACCTGCGCGATCGGTACGAAGGTCACCCCGAGCGCTTCGACCTGTGCCTGGGTCGCGATCGCGCCATCGATCCAGAGTACGTCATGAAGTTCGAGACCATAGACGACGTCGCCGTCGGCCTCTCCGCTCGCGAAATGCACGTGGTCGACGTGGCCGTCACCGGTCCTGGTGTCGTTGCCCAGGATAATGTGGTCCGCCCCGGGCCCGCCATCGAGCGTGTCGCCCTCAAGGTCGCCCCACAGCGTGTCCCAGCCGGCTTCGCCGTAGAGCAGGTCCTCGTCCTGACCGCCGCGTATCCAGTCAAAGCCGGGACCACCGTGCAGGATGTCGCGACCCATGTTGCCGTTCATCCAGTCATCGCCCTCGCCGCCCTTCAGCGTATCGTGGCCCTCGCGCAGGTGGATGGTATTGGTCCGGGTCTTGCCCGCGGTCCAGGCGCCCTCGTTCTGCCCGCCGTAGATCGTGTCGTTTCCCGGTCCGCCGTCCAGGGAGTCCAGGCCGGCATTGCCGTTGATGAAGTCGTGGCCCGAGCCGCCAAGAATTGTGTCTCCGTCGTCGGCACCGGTGTAGGAGCGCGACCAGTATCCGTGTGCCGGGTTGTTCCAGTTGGTCCAGTAGACACCGTTGCCAAGCAGCGTGTCGTCGCCCCAGCTGCCCTCGATGCGGTCGGCTCCGAAACCACCGGCGAACAACTCAGAAGGAGCCCAACCAGGTACACCCTCGTCTGGTACTGAAAGGAAAATGTCGTCCCCGGCCGTGCCGCGCCGGTCGGTAAGGATTCCCGACGAGACGAAGCTCTCGCCCTCTTCTTCCAGGTCTGGCGGCACGCTCGCCGGCGGCCCCCAGATCGCTTGCACCGCAGCGATATCGTCCGGTTGCAGTTCATCGCGAACGCCAATGGTCGCGTCGGTGTAGTCGCTGTACGGCGGCCCCGACATCACGACCCCTTCCACGTCACTGTGATCGATCAACAGCGCGTGGCCGACCTCGTGCAGCAAAACATTGTACATCAGTGCCGATTGCGGATTCGTTTCGTTGATGGAGTCGACAAAGTCGACGTAGTCTGGAGCCACGCCGACAAAGGCCTCATACGGTCCTCCGCCGGTGACCCCCCCTCCCCGGGCATCGCCACCCCCTGTCGCGGCCGGGATCAGTACGCCGATCCGCAGGTTCACTTCGGAACCGTCGGCGACCTCGGTCCAGGTAACGCCGGATACCTCTGCCCATGCCGCGAGGGCGTCACGAACATCGTCGTGGAACCTCTCAGGCAGAGGACGGTCCAGCCCCCACCTTTCCATCTCGCCGGTGTCGCCCAGGTGAAACGACCATGTGAGGTGGGTGTAGAATCGCCTGACTGCTGCGCTTGCTCCCTCAAAGAGAATGTAGTTGCTGGCCTGCGAACCGCTGTCGGGCGCGTGCATGGCGGTTGGCGGTTCGGTCGGGGCGGTCATTGGAGTGGTTTCCGTTTTTCAGTGAGCACGGGAATCTCTCGCACCGGTGCGAATGAGACTGTCCGATACCTCGTGTACGTGAGCCTGGCGGGTCTTGAGTGTTGTATGGGAGGACCTGCCCATGAGTGCGCAAAGATCGACAGATCCTGCGTGGTCAATGCTCGGTTCCTCGCACACGCGCCTGGTTCGCCAGCGCGTATCATCCATGACGACCGGAGCGTTGTTTGCCGCGTAGGCCGGCCCGGCAGGGGCGACAGCACGCAAGACCAGGGCCGCGGGGCCAGAGGCGGCGCGGGTGGAAGGCTCAGGCCGTCTGTCGGCTCCAGGGGCGCCATCGACGGTCATAGCCTCGGCACTCGCTGTACTGCTGCCCTCGTCACACACAAGGGCAAAATCCCGGCCCCCGCGGCCCGGCAGGCTGCGCGTCGTCGTCGACACACCCATTGCCGAATCCCCCTGCACTTGATCCGTCGCCCCGGGGCGCCAGCCCCCGATAAACAAAGCCCCGAAAGGGCCCTGCGACCGGCCGGTTCGAGGACAGGACGAATTGTGAACAAACGGCAGAGGACTGCAAGTGGCTGCCCGAAACAAGGTCGACAATGTGGGGACACAGGCGTTTTGACGCCAGTTCGAGCTCAATTGATATATTCATCGTGTCTATTTCGTGGAATTATGCTCTCATTATGAGAACTTGCCCTGCAGGATTTCATCGTGCCGCCGGGACGGAGAGGAACCAGACCTTGAGCGAAAACAACAAACCGGCGCGGCAGGCGGAGGCTCCACCCGCCTCGCCGCCCACCGCCGGCTCGGCGGAACGCGAGTCCGCGCTGGGCGCGGCGATCCTGCGCATCGGTGCGAGCCTCGACCTCGACACTGTGCTGGAAGAAGTGGTGGAGAGCGCCCGGGCGCTCACCGGCGCAGCCTACGGGGTGATCGCGACGGTGGACGAAGCGGGCGCGCCGCGCGACTTCGTAACCTCCGGCTTCACCGGGGAAGAACACCGGGCGATGGAGTCCTGGCAGGACGGACACCGGCTGTTCGCCCATCTGCACGCCCTGGGCGCGCCGCTCCGCCTGCCCGATCTCGACGCCTGGGTGCGCGCGCTCGGCTGCGCGCCCTTCCCGGTGCCCTCCGGCTCGTTCCAGGCGACCCCGATGACCCACCGGGGCACGGCGGCGGGCGGCTTCTTCCTCGGCGGCAAGGAGGGCGGGTTCACGGACGCCGACGAAAAGATGCTGGTGCTGTTCGCGCAGCAGGCCGCCGCCGCGCTCGCCAATGCCCGTGCGCACCGGGACGAGCGGCGGGCGCGGGCCGACCTGGAGGCGCTGGTCGAGACCTGCCCGGTGGGCGTGGTGGTGCTGGACGTCGGCACCGGCGCGCCGCTCTCGCTCAACCGGGAGGCGCGGCGCGTCCTGGCCGGTCTGGAGGTGACGGGGACCTCGCCTGCAGGGCTACGCGACGCCCTGGTCTGCCGGCGCGGCGACGGGCGCGAGGTCAGGCTCGGCGATCTCGTCAACGCAGAAACGGTGCGTGCCGAGGAGGTGGAGATCTCCGCGCCCGGCGGCAAGAGCGTGCGCGCGCTGATCGACGCCACGCCGATCCGCTCGGGAGCGGGCGGCGTGGTGGAACGGGTTGTGGTGACCCTACAGGACCTGGCGCCGTTCGAGGCGCTGGCACGCGCGCGGGCGGAGTTCCTCGGGCTCGTGAGCCACGAGCTGCGCGTGCCGCTGGCGGCGATCAAGGGCTCGGCCTCGACGGCGCTGGGCGACCCGCGCGACCCGGGCCGGGCGGAGCTGCGCCAGTATCTGCGCATCGTCGAGGAGCAGGCCGACCGCATGGCGGGGCTGATCGGCGACCTGCTCGACGCCGGGCTGATCGGCGCGGGCATGCTGTCGGTGGACCCGGCGCCGCAGGACCTCGCCGGACTGGTCGAGCGGGCGCGGGCGGCATTCGCGGCCGGCGGCGGCAGCCATGCCGTGACCATCGACCTGCCGGACGACCTGCCCCGCGTCATGGCGGATGCGCGCCGCATCGCGCAGGTGCTGGGGAACCTCTTCGCCAACGCGGCACGGCATTCGCCGGAGAGCGTGCCGATCCGGGTGGAGGCACGGCACGACGGCGCGGAAATCGAGGTCTCGGTGATCGACCGGGGCGCGGGCATCCCGGCGGCGCGGCTGCCGCACCTGTTCCGCCGCCACGCCGGCGTCGGCGCGGGCGAGGCGGCCGGGGAGCGCGCGGAGGGCACGGGCCTCGGGCTGGTGATCTGCCGGGGGCTGGTGGAGGCGCATGGCGGCCGCATCCGGGCCGAGAGCGGCGGACCGGGCCAGGGCATGCGGATCCTGTTCACCCTGCCGGCGGCGGAAGAGGCGAGCGCCTCCGTTCCGGCCGTTCCGCCGCGTGACGCGGCGGAGCGCACGCCGGTGCTGGTGGTGGACGACGACCCGCACGCGCTGCGCCAGGCGCGCGACGCGCTGGCGGCGGCCGGCTACGCCCCGACGGCGACCGCCGAGCCGGGCGAGATACCGCGCCTGGTCGAGACGGGGCGGCCCGCCCTCGTCGTGCTCGACCTGGTATTGCCGGGGGTGGACGGCATCGAGCTGATGCGCACCCTGCCGGCGCTCGCCGACCTGCCGGTGATCTTCGTCTCGGCCTATGCCGGCGGCGACACCATCGCCCGCGCGCTGGAGGCGGGTGCGGCGGACTATATCGTCAAGCCCTACTCGCCGGCCGAGCTCGCCGCGCGGGTCGGCCTGGCGCTGCGCCGCCGCACCGCGCCCGGCACGTTCCGCATCGGCGAGCTGGAGATCGACCGCGACAAGCGCCGGGTGACCATGGCCGGTCGGCCGGTGCGGCTCACCGCGACCGAGTACCGGCTGCTGAACGCGCTCTCGCTGGATGCCGGCGGGGCGAGCTCCTACGAGGTCCTTCAGCGCCGGGTGTGGGGCCCGGGCAAGGGCGATGCGCAGGCGGTCAGGAGCGCGGTGACCAAGCTCCGCCGCAAGCTCGGCGACGACGCCAGGAACCCGCGGTACATCCTCGGCGAACGCGGTATGGGATACCGCATGCCGGAGCCCGACAGCCGGTGAAGTCTGCCCCTAGGACAGTCGCGTTGTCGAACCGGCCCGCTACGCCCTGCACACCGGTAGAGGTACGCCAAGCCCAACATGATCGTCGAAGCCTGAGCCCAGCGCCGAACCCAGCGGCATGCTCCGGACTCGATCTTCGATTCGCTCGCGCGCCGGAACCGCGAGGAAGCGCCGACCGAGGAAACTCCGGTGGCGGCGACGGTCCGCGCGATTCACGCGGCGGGCGTCGCCAGGACGCAAACCCCGGCCTGGGCAGCGCCGCACAACGCCATGATCTCCAACAACCGGGTACCGGGGTCCGTCGGCAACGACCGAAAAAGCCGACCTCCGTCAATACCTCGATCGACCTTGCGATCGACAGCGGCCGGCGCCATCCGCTGACATTGACTCCAGCCTCGCATCCCTGTGCAGGTAATCTTGCCGCCCTTCCCGTCCGCATCACGGAAACCGTGTCAATGGATTTGCGTCTTCTTCTCCCTCGCCTCATGCCCCGAGCCATCGCATGGGCCGAAGCGCTCGCAGCAGAGGTCGCCTCTGAGGGACATGCGCTGGATGCTTCCGGATTGTCGGATGCCATGGCCGTGGGCGTTCGGAAGGCCGAGGACATCCGCGTCCTGATGGTCGACCGCCTTCCGCTTCCTCCGGATTACGAGCTGCGCGAGGCGGCCCTGCACGCCGGGCTGTTGGGACCGACGATGACCGGTCTGACCCTGGGGCACTCGATACTGATCTGTCACGGTCACCTGTGCCGCCGCCTGCTGTCGCACGAGTGTCGCCACGTGTTCCAGTACGAACAGGCTGGATCGATCGCCGCGTTTCTCCCCCGTTACCTCCAATCGATTGTGGAGGTGGGGTATTGGCACTCCCCTTTCGAACAGGATGCACGGAATCACGAGCTGGCGTAGGTCCGACAAGCGAGAGCTGCCTTGCCCCTCGGGCCCGGTGGGGAAGGCTCCAATCGTCGAGAGCAACCCGCACAAGAAGCCGGCCTTCATGCGGAGGAGCATGATGCTGACTGCCAGGGACGACCGGAGAGCCCTGCTTTCCTCGGCAACGATCACATCGGGAAACGGTGCCCCGCCTTCCGCCGGCAGCACAACCATCACTCAAGCCGGGCCGGTTCTGTGACGCCTGCCTCGACCGACCGACGCGTTCGGGAATTCGGCCGACCCTGATATCGAGCAGCGCTACCGGGATGGCCGAGCTCGCTGACGGACTCCGGAGCTACCGCAGGGAAATACACGAAACAATCTGCACACATGCCGAAGATCAAATTTGCATTTTGGTGACTGACTATAGCAAAGAAAACCGACTAACTTGCAGCCGAATACCCTTGCGACAATCAGGCCAACTGTTAGGTTAAATGTGTGGTGTAGTAGAATTATGACTCATGTTCTAGAGACAACAAGTGACAACAAGGTCGTGCGACATTTGCGCGTGGATGCCAAAAGAAAACACCGACGCATTGGCAAACAAGAGTGTAAAATTGACACATGGTTTCGCCGGTTTGAAAAGACATTGGGCATTTACGATGGGGAGGTTGATGACAAGGCATCCGAAGATTGACAAGGGTTAATTGCGGTGAGATAGTACACGGGTCCGGTGCGCACGCCGGATACAAATCCATGTGCCTTGTTCTCCTGCCATGGGTTTGGTGCGGAGGATAGGTTCCCATGCTCTTCACCTATCCTCCGCTCTATTTGGTGGTTAGGGAGAGTGGTCATGGCAATAACGTTTGAATGGTATCTCGGACAAATCAGCAATCCAATCATACGGAATTATCTAAAACGATACCATGACACAGGCACTCAAGCTAGCATAGAAGCGGCAAAGATAGCATTGGACGTTGATAACTTAATGGGTGTTAGGTCCGAACAAATTGGTAACGTAATTGTTGACCATCTTGACAAATTGGAAGCCAACATCCTGGAATTTAATTCCAAACGGTTTGATGAAGTTTCAAAAAAAATTGATATGATTGTTGAACGCCTTGGCATTGAAAATAATGAATCAATGTTGGACCGGCTATAAGATTTCGGACTTATTCTTGGCAACGAAAACGATGACCCGGTCACGTTATTATTAGCTGTGGACAACTTGCTGGAGTCAAAATTAAACGATATCCAAAAAATCGAAGATCGATTGAAAAAAGTTTAGGGATAGGCGGGCCCGACAACGACCAATAGGGATCGTAACAGCCACCGTTGCCGCCGGTATACATTTGGGGATTATATGCGAAAGTTCCAATTGCAGCTAATCGAACATCAGAGGCATGAGAGCCCGCTTGCTGATTTGCCATAGTTTGAAGGCATCATCGCCAATCTTCAGTTCACAGGCACCAGTCCCTTCATTCCAGTCAACTGTGACCACAAAGGACCTGCCATCATCCGGGTCTGATCGTACTGCAATTCCGTCTCTTGTTCGGTAAACTGTCACTGAACCAAGTGACGATCCGTACTGACCGAATCTGTTCACACAAAAGCTTCTCGAACTCTCTTCGATCAGACAGCACTTCAAATTCCAATCTTCGGCGTCGAGTGCTTGGAACCTCGTGACGTCGACCTTTACACGCTCATGCAGCGCCCTGAATGCCGACAGCAGGGTGCAAGTGCCGCGCTTTTTGACCCAATTCATCTTGTCAAATTCCCTTGTACATCATCAGAAGGTAGACGACGGCCACTCCGAGAAACAGCATGACGCCGTACTTGATAGCGCTGCGCCACATCATCCTTCTGCAACATTCTTACCATGTATTGAAGATACAGCTTCTTTCGGTACCACGGCAACTACATCGTCATCCTGGTAGAGGTAGTAGGTTTTTCCACCAGATCCTGCCTCCATCACATGATCGGCGCGGACATCATCAATTCCGGCCTGATCACTCCTGTAGTGGATTCTGTAAGTCATCATCGGTGTGCTCCCCGCGCATCAGGATCGGTGAGGAAACGCATTGGCCACATCGGGGTGCGCGCCAGTTCCTCTGGCGTCGACACGGTCCCGCCTGTTCTGCGGATCGTCACGGGTTTGTCCGGTTCAACCGCACTCGGCTGGTAGCGGCTCCACTTCACCCGAACCTCCGGTTTGTCAGTCATATTATATTCAGCTCTCGCTACTCCCTGTTGATGTATATGCCGGACCCCGCTACAGCCATCTGGCCCGAGTCCAGTATGGGGAACCCTGTCGTGTAGCCGATCTTGGGTGATCCCGTTTCCTCGTCTCCTTCGATAGCGGGGTTGTCGAAGTGGTACTGGAGAAAACCGCCTCCCCGTCGACCCATGTCGATGAGTTCCTGCATGAACGGGATCCCGTTCACGTCCACCAGGTGAACCGGCGCCGGCTTGCCTTCACGGTGACGCTGCCCTCCGTGGAAAATGACGATGCCATCACCGCTCACGATCCAGAGGTAAATGGATCCGTCCTTCCAGTAGCCACCTTCTTCCCGAAGCGCGTTCTTCACGCTGACAAGGTCAGAGTAATTGTCCGACTTCACTGCGCTCTGGTACGCCTTTGCCGCTTCCTCGACGAATGTGGTCAGCGTGTCCCGATCGACCACTTCCGATGCCGTGACCGCAGGCCGGGGCAGTTCCGCGACCGTGATCGGTGCGTCGGAAACGTCCTGGGAATATCCTCCCACGACAACAAGCGTCCTTCCCGTCAGTCCCGAGGTGTACTCGACGGCGTAGGCAGTCTTCGGACCATTGTCGTCGTAATCGACGAACGTGCCTCCCTCGCCGGCGCCTGCGAGCAACCTCTTGACCACCTTCACGCCATTGTCATCTTCGACATCGATCAGGCTCCTGCTCTCTGCCGACGGATCATCACCGTGAATGAAGACATCTCCGTTGGTGAAGGTGATCATCAGGAACATGTCGCCTGACTTCCATTCACCTTCGGTGCGCAACGTCACGCGCAGCCTCGCGATCTCGTTCAGGTCCGAGATCCCTTCAAGGTGCGCTTTCGCAGTCTCCACGAAACCCTTGAGGCTCTCGCGGTCCGTCACTTCTTTCGCGGTTGTGCGTGCATCCACCGCGTTGCTTGCAAACACCATCATTGCGGTGACCACTGCCGCGGCTCGTATTCCTGCATTCATGGGTTCAGTTCCTCCCTGGCGGCACACCTTGGTTCCCGGAACGGAGCGCCATAAACAAAGCCCCGAAGAGGTCGCGCGGGCGGGCGGTTCACAGGACAGGACTGATTATGAGCAAAAGATAGATGAGTGCAAGAAGATGCCCAAAAGGGATTTCTACAAGGTTGGAAACGGGCATTTTATCGCCAGTTCGGGATCCATTTATATGTCTTATATGTCTGCTTTGTGGAATTGTGTTTTCAATATGATAAATGACCTGGTGCGATTTCATCGCGTCGACCGAACGGAGAGAGGACAAGGGCTTGAGCGAACACGAAGAATCGGCGCGGCGAGCGGCGCACCGCTCTCGTTCAACCAGGAGGCGCGACGCATCCTGGCTGGGCTGCGGTTACGGAGACCTCGCCTGCCGGGCTGCGCGACGCGGTGATCTGCCGGCGGGGCGACGGGCGCGAGGTCAGGCTGAGCGATCTCCTCAACGCAGAGACAGTGCGCACCGAGGAGGTGGACAGGAGGCCATCGCGATTTCGGGCCGACGAGTCCGGACTCGCCGTTCGAGCCGCACGACTACTCGTGGAACGGATCGGTGACCAGGGTGGTGTCGCCGCGTTCGGGGCTGGTGGAAAGCAGCGCGACCGGGGCTTCGTTCAGTTCCTCGACCAGACGGATGTACTGCACCACGTTGGCCGGAAGGTCGGCCCATGATCTCGCGCCCCCGGGTACTGTCGGACCAGCCATCGACAGGTGTGTAGACCGGCCTGATCGCCGCCTGGGCTGCGGATCCGCTCGGAAAGTGATCCAGCGTGCGCCCGTCCAGCACGTATGCGGTGCAGATGCGAATCTTCTCGAACCCGTCGAGCACGTCGAGCTTGGTGAGCGCGATCCCTTTGATGCCCGCGGTCTTGATGGCCTGGCGGACCATGACGGCGTCGAACCAGCCGCAGCGCCTGCCTCTGCCGGTCACGGTGCCGAACTCGTGCCCGCGTTCGCCGAATGCCAGCGAACCATCTGACGTCAAGGTCCCTCCGTAACAAGTCCTGCACGGACATCGTGCCTGCACAGGGCACTCGGCTGCGTCTTCCCGGCGGTAAGGCTACTTGGAAAAAAGACCTCTGCCTTGCGTGGACAGCACCGCTCCTGATCGAGGACAGCTTTCACACCAGGAGAGGACAACACAATGGGGGAGGACGCAACGCCACGAATCCTGGCTTGACATTGAGAAGCTCATAAGGGCGTCTCCGGACTCGCCACCACCCGATTCGCCCTCATGCGGGGGCCCGCCATCCCGCGCAATCCCGCTCTCTCCGGAATTCGGCCGAAAGCGCGGGCTCAGCCCAGCCGAAGACACGATAGCGAGATACTACGCTGCACAGTAACACATTTAGTACACATTAAGAGGTCGAAGCACCGCTTACGATTGACGATATCGACGTTCCTTGCGGGCCGATCTTGCTGTTCTCTATGGACTGTGCACGATTCAGCGGCATCCTAAATCGCCCCTGCAGCTGGCAGGTTCGGGGATCATTGCGCCCGGAGGACCGAGTGTAATGGGAGATGCAGTCAGTGAAGCCCGCGCGGTGGACGGTTTCGGCCTTGCTGTCCGGTAAGCGACAGAACGCCATCACTCCGCCCTGCAGCGCCTGCTCAGCCGACCGCCGACCTGACTACTCACCGCCCGCATGGGCGGTTTCCAGGAACCACGTCCGCCTTTTCCGTCGAACCCGCATACCCCGCTTCGGACCCCGGCGCGCGTTTGTTGCGTGCCTGGTTCTCCTCGCAGTCGGCGTCGGCATGCCCCCGGCGCACGCGGACCCGGGGGCGGCCGAGGACATAGCCGGGACAGCGGGTCCGCCCCGGATGGATGGTGAACTGGACCACAGCGACACCCTCATCGGGCATGAGGGTGGTGCCGGGCGCAAGCCGGCGTCGGTGCTCGTCGACGCCTCGAAAGGCCCCGCACGGGCGCGCGCCCGCCGGCCCGGCTGGCGGGTGCAGCTCGGGACGTTTCAGCAGCGAAGCCGAGCGGAGAAGGCGAGGACGACGCTGGTGCAGACGCTCGCGGCCCTGCCCCGGGCCCGCGCGCTGGTCATCGACGATTCGAAGGACGACGGGCTGTTCCGGGTAGTGCTCGCCGATGCCTTCTACCGACGCGGCGAAGCCGCCGCTACATGTGCCGCGGTCGCCGCTCTCGGAGCGCAGTGCTTCGTCGCCCGCGCCCCGACGTCCCACTCGGTTCTCGAACGGCTCGACGGGCTAGATGCGGAAAACGCTCAGTTGCGCATGGAAATTGCGGCGCTCAAGGCGAAACAGACCAGGCCGGTCCGGGCGCCGTCTTCATGGGCCGGTGCCGCCGCGGACCCGGCCGCCGCTCAATTCGTGCGTACAGACTCGCAATTCGGCTACGACATCCTCGACCCCACCACCGGGATCAACCGCAAGCAGCGCCTGATTCTCCAACGCCGGAATGACGGGACCCTCGCGCCGGACAGCTTGCACGTGCACGGGGCGGTGACGGCGATTGCCAACTACCAAAGCAGCAACCGGAACGACAAGTTCGGGTACCTGATGCGCCACCCCACCGCCAAGAACCAGATCGGGGACACGGTGTCGGAAGCAACCGTCCATTCGGCGCAGCTCGGGTTCACCGGAACGATCGGCGACTGGCTCACCGGCCACGCGGTGATGCTGTTCGATCCGGAGCAGAGCTTCGGCGACGGTACGAATACCGACATCGATCGCAACCAGCTTCAGATGCGGCGGGCCTACGTGCTGTTCGGCAATCTGGACAGGTCCCCCTTCTATGCCAGCCTCGGCAAGATGGCGGTGCCGTTCGGTCTGACCGACACCGTCAATCCGTTCAGCGCCTCGACGGTGTGGCATGTCTTTGGGGGGCTGGCCAACGGCGTGATCGTGGGCTACGCGAACGACGGTCTCAACCTGTCCCTCATGGGCATCCAGGGAGGGGCGCAGTATCGCGCCGCCAATACTCCCGTGGAGGGAACCGCCGTCCCGGGCAGGCTGAACAACTTCACCGCCGACGCGAACTACAGCTTCGGCCTGGGCCCGGCAGCCACGCTTCTCCTCGGCGGCTCCTACCAACATGGCACCGCCTATTGCCAAGGCTTCCCCATCGTCCACTTCGGAGCTTGCGAGGACAACAACCCTGCGTTCGACCTCTACGGCAGGCTCGTCTACGACGATCTGACGCTCAAGGGGGAATTCGCCCAGACCACGGAGGTGTGGCCGGGCACCTTCAACCCCGGCATACCGCAGTTTGCGGCCAGCAAGGTGACGAGCTTCGACATCGGCGCCAGATACAGGCACGGCACGGGCGCGGGCCCGGTGGACTTGTCCGCGGAGTTCAGCCGTTTGTTGGCCGGCCCGGACGGCGCGCCATGGGAACGGCAGGACCAGTTCGTCCTGGGTGCCGCATGGTTCGCCTGGCCCAATGCGAAGCTGTTCGCCGAGTACGTTCGTGTCGAGGGCTTTGCGCCCTTGAACTTCCTGACCGGCGGAAGTGTCAGGGACGATCGAGGCGAGGTCGTGCCCGACCGAACCCATAGCGATGCTTCCGCCCGCTCTGATGTAGTCATGATCGGCGTGAACGCCGCGTTCTAACTCGCGGGCGCTTTCGCTGCTCGGCTGCAACCGGCGTCCCTACCGCAATTGACGGAGCAATCCGGGAGCCAACTCCGATTCGCCAGTCAACCCGGGTTGGTAAGTTCGTGGGGAACCGTTCGAGCGAAGGTGAAGTAATGTGTTTTATATCAGTCTGTTACAAGTTCACATCGGGTCACTGCTCCAACTCCATTGGACCCCGCATGCGGGCGCGAGCCCGACCATCCACGGGCGCGGTCGCAGTCGTGCCCGTGAGCAGGCCACCCAGCGAAACATGCGCGGTGGAGATACCGCACGCGGCCGGCTGGAGGGTGCGTACCGAGTGTGAAGCACCGCGTCGGCAGCACCGTGCGCTGGATGGAGGCAGTGCTGCGCTCCGCCGCGGTGGGGGCGAGGCGCGTGTACTCCTTCCGTACTCGGATGATGGCGTTGTTGAGCACGCGACAGTGCACCAGACTGGCTTGGCAAGTTAGCCCTGCTGCAGTACCCGATCGGAACCTGCAACTTCCTATGTCTGCCGCAAGGGACCAGCATGACCTATTTGCAGTCGTCGAATGCCGCCATCCATTTCGAGGAGTACGGCAACCGCGCGCACCCGTCCGTGCTTCTGATCCATGATGCCTTTGCCCAGGTCATCCATTGGCCGCAATCGCTGATCGACGGAATCGTCGCCGCCGGCCTTCACGCCATCGTCTTCGACAACCGTGATTCGGGGCTCTCGTTCGAGGCGGAAGGAGAGCCGGCAACACTCGCGGAACTGGTCAGCGCGACCATGTCCAGGACACCGGTTGCCGCGCACTACACGCTATCGGACATGGCCGGGGACGCGCTCCGGCTGCTCGATCATCTGGATCGGCCCGCCGCGCACATCGTGGGCTTCGCCATGGGGGGATCGATCGGGCAGTACTTCGCGATCGAGCATCCGCAACGGTGCGGCTCCCTGACGGTCATATCGAGCACGTCGGGCAACGACGAGGCCGGCATTCCGGAAGTGCAAGCGGTCGAAGCGATCGAAGACATATTCCTGACGACCGATCGCGACGAAATCATCCGCAGGACAGTCAATTGCTACAACGTTCTGGGCGGATCGCACTACAGGTCGGAAGCCGAAGGTCTGGCCCGGTTCGCGGAGGCGGCCCATCACCGCGCGTATCGGCGCGAAGGGACGCTACGGCAGTATGCGGCCGTGGTGGCTGCCACCGATCGGCGGCAAGAACTCCGGAAGTTGCGCACTGACGTGTTGGTGATCCATGGCACGGAGAACCCGCTGTACAGGATCACCGACGGAGAAGACATCGCGAACAACGTTCCCAAGGCGCGGTTGGAGCTGATCGACAAGCTCGGGCACGATCTTCCAGAATCCGTCATACCGGAGTTGGTCAGGCTGATCGCCGATCATGTCCTGGCCTCGGAGTCCGGGCGAAGGCGCGGCCATTCGGGATAGTCTCCGCTGGCCCGTTCTCTCGAAAGAAGTCGGGGGAAACCCGCGTCACGGTGACACGGCCGACGGCGATTCGGTGCTCTGCCAGACAACAGCCGTTTCTGTCCTATCGCGTACGCCGACCCGTCCTCGGGGGCTGAGCGCGGACCTCAAGGCGCGCACGCCGGGAGAGTAGCCGAGCAGCGGCTTGACACGCCGACGTTCCCGCAAAGCCCTGACCGGCGCCCCCGATCAGTGACCAATACCCATCACATACCGTGATCATCGCACCATCATCTACTGTGCATGCGCTCGCCCTGCAGGGACGTCTGGCTCCGGCCCCTCCGACGGAATTGGCAGCGCATCCTCAATCGATAGTATCCTCGCTCGGGTTAGTGTAAGCACCCGCGGAGGACGCCAAGCGGATCGCCATTCACGGCTCGATTGAACGGCTACAGACCTTCATCACGCCGTGACCGAACAATAGCGTCCTGGGCCAGCAGGCGCCGCCCTCGGTTGGAACAAATCCGCTTACGATATGCTTGCGCCGTCCAGTTCCCGTCATCGCATTGCTGGTCAGACCCATGGCACAAGATATTGATCACATACAGAAAAATACCAGTTCTGAACGCGGATGGCGTATCGGTGTCGACGTTGGCGGGACGCTCCTACGAGGTACTTCAGCGCCGGGTCTGAGGGCCCGGCAAGGGCGATGCGCAGACGGTCAGGAGCACCGTCACCAAGCTGCGCCGCAAGCTCGGCGACGATGCCATGAACCCGCGATACATCCTTGCCGAGCGCGGCATGGGATACCGCATGCCCGAGCCGGACCGGGCGTGACAACGTGTGTTGAGAATCGCTGGCACTGGAGTCGTCGACCCCACCCCGTCGACCCCGGACAACCTCGGATAAATCGTCGTCGCTGCAACGACATATGATCGACGTCATTCGCGGACCGCGTTCGCGACGTCGAGTCCGGGCGAATCGATACGTTGGAGTCGAAATCGGCGGGCGGGGACTCCGAAACCGTCAATCCGGTGAAAGACAGTCGTTGTCCTTGCCACAGCCCTCGAAAAGGTCCGAGCTCGATTCACCAAGTCGCCACTCGGGCAGATGCACGCTGTCGACATGCCCACCCGCGCACTCGTTGCGCAGGTACCTATAGGTCTCGGCCCGATCTTCTACCGACAACCCGGTTACCACTTTTTCCGTTTCCCAGGAAAGTTCGTCGTAGTCGACCGTGCGAAGAAGCCTGCTGTGCAGCCGCACGGCAACATCATGCAAGTCCAGCATGTCCGCCCCGCTTTTTTCGGCAAGATGGTACATGCACGGCATCCACACCCAGTCGAAAAACTCGTCTTTATAATTCGGTTTGTTGGCGGACAGAGCGACCGGCGTTAAAAGACCTACAGCTACAATAACTGTGACCGCCGCCGCGGCGCACCACACTGCTGCTCGCCCACACGTTCCCATCCGACCATCACTCGTGTTGCCTGCTACCGACGCCGCAATCGGAGACCAAGCGCGCCAACCGCGGACCCCGACCAACTGCTCGCGGTCAACTAGCTCGGGAAAGTGCGCCCAGAACCGAATGGTCAGCGAGCTCCGGCCTGCAGCGTTCAAATCGGCGTACTCGTCCGCAACGGTCGGCGGGAAAGCGTTTGGTCGACGGCTCATGGCTCGAAGCATCCGCACTCCGCGACCAGCATGCGGTGCGTATCACTGTCGTGTTCGACGATCGACACAAGGCCGCGGAGTTTCCGGACGTGTATCCGCATCGCAACGGGGTCCCGTTCCGAACCACCACGGCCATCAAGAGTCCGACGGTTCTCGAAAACAACGTTCACGCACTCCTCCATGTACGTTCCCCGCAGGGCCAGCGACCGGCACGGAGATTTCACCCCGGACCCATGGCCCGGCGCTACCTCTGCACCACAATGTTGAACTTAATGCCGGCCGAGTACTGGTACTCGTGGGTCGAGCTCCGGATCTTCACCTCCATCGCCCGCGTTTCGCCTGCGGTGAGGGCAGTCAGGTCGAAGCTCGCGGCGTCGTTGACGAGGTCCTTCTCCGTGCCGTTGACGGACGCCTTGTCGAACGGCGTGTCGGCGCAATCGTCGTCGTCGTCGTTGTTCACGCACTCGACTGTGAGCGTGGCGCTGCCCGCAGGGATCCTGTTCGCCGCAGGCAGGTCGTGGCAGGACGCCGGCTCGCCGACGCACAGCTCCATGTCGATGCTGACATTCGGCGGGTCCTGAGTCGTGGTGGGCGGCGGATCGGCGTTGTCATTGCCCGTGCCCTGGTCGTCAGCGGTTGCGGCACCGGCCATTGCGAGCCAGAAAAGGCCTGCGACAGCCATGACCGCCCAGGAATATCTGCGTGCATCGATCATGTGCTTGCCCTTTCGAGTTTTCGAACGCCTGAATGGCGGGTCTGGATAACCCTGGCCCGCGCCGGGCCTTGGAATTCGGATCGGGTCTTCGGACGACACGGTCTGACAGCAGAGAAGAGTGTAGCGGACATACGTGGACAAAAAATGAATTGATGAAGACAGTGTATGTGTCGGCGGCGAGATAGAACCGCGTCAGTCCGGCGGTAAGGCGCGGTTCCGCACGGTGCTGCGGTCCCGGCGTCCTTCCTTCCCCATTGTGCAGGTCCCTATTGGGGTGACAGATGTCCGGCATCTGGATGAGTGCGGTTCCCTATCGCCCAGCCGGTGACGTGGGAGCGATGCCGAGGCTCGCCTGATCGGCAGTGGCACGTGGTCTCGGCCGGTCGGCCGGATGACTGGTGCGCGCCTGTATCGAGGGTCAGGATCGGGTGTCGCAGAGCGATGCGGCGCCGGCCAAAGGGTTGTGGGAATCCTTCCGGCGCCGCACCTGACGTGCCACTCATGGTGACGCGGCACAGGCTGCAGTATCGGGCCTTCTGTCTGTCAGGTCGACCCCGCTCCGCACATTCCTGCGATGGCGGTTATCGGTCGGATCTTCACCTGCAAGTTCTGCACGCAGCAGGCGGTGGTGTGCTCGTCCTGCGATCACGGCAATCTGTACTGCACGGCGTCCTGCCGCAGGGCCGGGCGGCGTGCGTCACAACGTGCGGCCGGCCAGCGCTATCAGGAGAGCCGGCGGGGCCGGCTCAAGCACGCAGCGCGCCAGCAGCGCTACCGCGCCCGCCGACGGGCTGGAATGGCGGCGCACAAGAAAGTGACGCATCACTCCTGCCACGCGCGGCTTGGTTCGGGTCAGGCTGTCCCGAGGGCGGCGATCAGGCGGTCGCGGTGCCGTTCGGAGCTCACACAGTCGCTGCGCTGCTGTGTCTGTCAGCGGATTTGCCATCGGATAGCCGCCGCCGAGAGACCGCTGCGCTGGGGACGGTCACGGAGGCAGGAATATGGCGATTGATGAGGCAACCCGGGCGGAGATCCTGCGCCTGTTCCGGGTCGAGGGCTGGCCGGTGGGGACGATTGCGCGCCAGCTCGGCCTGCACCACAGCACGGTGACGCGGGCGCTGCAGACGGATCCGACGGCTGGGCAGGACCGCCCGCCGCGCCCGAAGATGATCGATCCCTACCTGCCCTTCGTGACGCAGACGCTGGCCCGCTGGCCCGATCTGTGCGCCAGCCGGCTGTACCAGATGGTCCGTGAACGCGGCTATCCGGGCGGTCAGGATCACTTCCGCCACCAGGTTGCGCTGTTGCGCCCGCGCCGGCCGAGCGAAGCCTTCCTGCGTCTGCGGTTCCTCCCGGGCGAGCAGGCGCAGGTTGACTGGGCCGAGTTCGGACGGGTGACCATTGGCCAGGGGAAGCGCCGGCTGATGGCCTTCGTGATGACGCTGAGCCATTCACGCCAGATGTTCCTGCGCTTTTATCTCGACGCGCAGATGAGCAGCTTCCTGCACGGCCATGTCGCCGCCTTCCACGCATTCATGGGAGTTCCCCGTACCGCACTGTATGATGATGTTCCCGGGAACATCATCATACTGATGTGCCGTTCCCCGTGATGTGCCCTTGGCATCTCAAGACGTTGATTCCGTTGGCGGGCCACGCGTCCTGGGGCACATCATTTTCACAGGGATTTCAGCCATTCCAGCAGGGCTTCGTCATCGCGCCATTTT